>JBBSRA010000009.1:0-77644 GCA_038243515.1 Caryophanales bacterium | reverse complement strand
ATTCTTAGACGCAGCGACTGAAGGACGCGTGCCTGCAGCAGCACTTGAAGAAGGCTTAACCGCACACGTTGGACAACTACTGGCGTCATTTGATTCGTATGTAGCGGGCGATTATGACGCAGCGTATAGTTCACTTCGCGAGGCGTATGCGCATATGCAAATGCCAGCAGCTGGCTTGTCTGCAGCGATTGTCGATCAATTCCCAGAAGAATTTAGCGCAACAGAAATGCCATCTGAAATGCCGAAAACAGGCATGGGCGGCATGTCCGATACGGGATCGTTCCCATTCTTATGGGTACTTGCAGGCTTGATGTTAGCAACATTGACAACAGCCGTTGCTGTTCGTACACGCAAACAGTAATTTTAGATCTATTCCGAAAAAGCTAGCCAGTTAGGCTAGCTTTTTTCTTGATTTAATAAATGAACAAGAATAAATTAAATCTAGTTGAGAAAAATCTAGTGTTATTTATTAAGTAAACGATTCTAAAAAAAGTTATATAAAAGACACCTCTATTTTACGTATAGGCAATGCCTACAACGAAATGGAGGTGTCTTTTGATTAGATTCTACTATTCACTATTAAACTTGTTCTGACAAAGTTTTAAAGTCCGGCACAGTTGGATTTGCAATATAATGTCCGCCTTCGACTTGAATCGTTTGCCCAGTAATAAATTTAGATTCATCAGAAGCAAGGAAAAGTGCAGTATAACCAATGTCATCTGCTTCGCCGTGGTAAGGAAGTGCATTATACTTTTCAAAAATCGCTAATACTTCAGGTGACAAGTTACTTTTAGCAGCCGGAGTCAAGATTAAACCTGGAGCAATACCGTTGCAACGAATTTTGTCTTTGCCATACTGAGTAGCAGTGTATCTGGTTAAGTTCACAACAGCTGCTTTTGAAGCTCCATACGCAGAACGGACAACGTCTCCTGTAAATCCTGCCATTGAAGCGGTGTTGATGATTGACCCACCACCTGCTTTGATCATATGAGGAATAGCAAATCGGCTGCCTAAAAGCACACTTTTCAAGTTTACGTTCATAAGTCGATCCCATTCATCCAAATCCATATTGACAATATCCAAGTCTTTTTTAAGGTTTGTTAAACCTACATTGTTGAATAGCACGTTGAGTGTTCCATATTGTTTTACAGTAAATTCAACAGCTTCTTTGATAGAAGCTTCTTTAGCTGCATCTAAAAAGATACTTGAAGCTTCTCCGCCTTCATCTCGGATTTTGGTTGCAGCATCTTTGGCGCCTTCCGTATTAAAGTCGGCAATAACTACTTTTGCCCCTTCTTTCGCTAAAAGGCTAGCTGTTGAAAGGCCGATGCCAGAAGCTCCACCTGTTATTAATGCTACTTTCCCATGAACTCGTTTCATCTGTACCTCTCCTATAGATTCATTTTTTTGTTTTTAAGCTACTTAAGAGCTTTTCGTTAATAGATAAGTATTGAGCAATTTCGTCTTCATTTAATACTTGGAACATGTTCATATGCTGCTGTTTTCCTAATTCCTGTGCTTCTTCGAGCAAACTTACTCCAGTTGGTGTGATTTTTAATAGTACTTGTCTGCGATCGCGCTCGTTGAATGTCCGGATTGCAAGGTCAAGTTTCACTAATTTCGTAGCAATATTTGTTAGTGCACCGCCAGAAAAGCCGAGTAGATCTGCTAGTTTCATTAGGTTTTGAGGGCCATTGCGCTCTAATTCACTTAAAACTAGTATAGAAGAAACGCTCAAATTGTGAGGGAAATCATCATTCCAAGTGATAATGGCTTTATTCGTAATAGCCTCTACTGTATGAATGAGTTTAAATAAGTTTTCCGTCTCCAATTAGTTCACGCTCCAATTCTAGTTTTTCTGCTTTAAAAAAGAGTACAGTACCTACATATAGTTTGTATAAGCAAGTATAAAGAAATGAATAAATGGTCTTTTTCTTTAAAAACTAGCAACTCCATGAAACTACTTTAACACTAAAGTAGTTTCTGTCAAATTATTAAGGTGCTAATTTTTAAACATTGCTAAGAACTTTTAGTTACTGAAATTTTTATGAAGCATTAGAGCCTATCCCAAGTGGAGCCGGAGCAGAAGGGTTAGCTGCACTTTTTTCTGTAATCTGTTCATTTATTTTTAGGTAGCATTTTTAAAAAAATAAAAAATATACTTGAATAAACTTTTTCTATTTACATTCATACATGAACAGTATAAACTAAAGAAAAGTTTCCTTGGGGAAAGACATTTCACATTAAAAAATAATTGGCGGAGGGGAAGTAAAATGGTTCCTGCACTTAAAATAAAAAATATACATGTCTCTTATTTTGGTAGAACAGCAATCGAAGCAATTGACTTAACACTCGAACAAGGAAAAGTATTGGGAATTATTGGACCTAACGGGGCTGGCAAATCGACGCTATTAAAAGCATTGCTAAATCTTGTATCAGTTGATAAAGGTAGTATTGAAATATTCGGAAAAACATTAAAAGAAAATCGGAAACGAGTCGCCTATGTGCCACAAAGAAATCAATATGACTGGGATTTTCCAATTCATGTTCTTGATGCGGTATTGATCGGTACTTATCCGAATTTAGGCATCTTCAAGCGTCCAAAGAAAAAAGACAAAGAATGGGCCTATGAATGCTTGAAAAAAGTAGGGATGGAAGAGTTTGCAGATCGTCAAATCGGCGAGCTATCAGGAGGTCAACAACAACGTGTCTTTCTTGCAAGAGCACTTGCACAGAAAGCAGATATTTTCTTTTTAGACGAGCCATTTGTCGGGATTGATGTATCGAGTGAAGAAATGATTGTTAAACTTTTAAAAGACTTGCGCGATCAAGGCAAAACAGTGGTAGTTGTGCATCATGATTTAAGCAAAGCAAACGAATATTTTGACGAGTTGCTGTTACTGAACAAGCACGTGATTCAGTTTGGCAATCCTCAGCAAGTATTACGTCCAGAAGTTATGCGACAAGCTTATGAAAGTGAATTATCATTTTTATTTGAAGTTGGGGTGAACGGGTAATGGCTTTTATTGATGGACTGATTGAATATGACTTTTTACAAAAAGCATTGCTGACATCCGTTATGGTAGGTGTTGTTTGTGGAGTCATTGGTTGTTTTATTATTTTAAGAGGAATGGCACTTATGGGAGACGCGATTTCACACGCGGTATTACCAGGAGTAGCAATTTCTTATGCGCTTGGTATCAATTTTTTCTTCGGAGCAGTATTTACAGGGGTGTTGACAGCAATCGGTATCGGTTTTGTTAGTCAAAACAGCCGCATTAAACAAGACACATCGATTGGTATTGTGTTTTCTGCAGCATTTGCCTTAGGTGTCATTCTCATAACCGTGCTTGAGAGTAGTACAGATCTGTATCATATTTTATTTGGTAATGTGTTAGCTGTAAGACCTTCAGATATGTGGATTACGTTAACTATCGGGATAATAGTATTGGTTTCTGTATATGTTTTCTATAAAGAATTACTCGTGACTTCTTTTGATGAAACGATGGCACAAGTTTACGGACTCCCAGTAAGACTCATCCATTATTTTTTAATGACGCTACTGACAATGGTTACAGTCGCATCACTCCAGACAGTGGGCATCATACTAGTAGTGGCGATGCTGATTACACCTGCAGCAACAGCCTATCTTCTGACAGATCGTCTATCAACCATGATTTTCTTATCGGCTTCAATAGGTGCTAGTTCAGCTGTAATCGGATTGTATTTCAGCTTTACTTATAATTTGGCATCAGGTGCAACGATTGTGCTTGCTGCAACGACTTTGTTCGTGATAGCCTTTCTTTTCTCTCCAAAACAAGGAATTTTGTGGCGCAAAATAAACACGATGAGAAAAAGACAATTAGCTAATTAAATTTTAAACAAAAAGGGAGAGTATATATGCGTAAAAGTAGTAAATTTTTTATAATGAGCTTGGTTTTGTTTGTCATTTTAGCAGGATGTTCAAACACCGAAAGCAGTGGAAAAGACGCCGGTAAAGATAAGTTGCAAGTTATAACCACATACTCGATTCTTTATGATATCGTCAAAAATGTTGGTGGTGACAAAATCGAACTTCACAGTCTAGCTCCTATTGGATCTAACCCCCATGAATACGAAACATTGCCACTAGACGTTCAAAAAACAACCGACGCGGATATGGTTTTCTATAACGGCTTAAATCTAGAAGCAGGTAACTCATGGTTTGAAAAACTCCTGAATACTGCTGGTAAAAGTGGTGATTCAGCACCTGTTTATAAGATGAGCGAAGGTGTTGAGCCAATGTTTTTAACAACTGAAGGAAAAGAAGGGGAAGAAGATCCTCACGCATGGTTAGATGTTCAAAATGGCATCAAGTATGCAGAAAATGCAAGAGATGCGTTAATTGAAGTAGATCCAGAACATAAAGAAGAATACGAAAAAAATGCTAAAGAATACCTTGATCAGCTAGAAACTCTTCACCAAGAAGCCATTGATCAATATAGCAAAATACCAAAAGAAAAACGTGTTTTTGTAACGAGTGAAGGTGCGTTTAAGTACTTTAGCAAAGCTTATGACTTCCAAGCAGAATACATTTGGGAAATCAACCAAGAAAATCAAGGAACACCAGCACAAATTACACAAGTTGTAGATACGATAAAAGAACAACAAATTCAAGGGTTGTTTTTAGAAACGAGCATTGATGCTCGCAGCATGGAAACAGTAGCAAGAGAAACAGGCATGGAAATCAAAGGAAAAGTCTTTACCGATTCGATTGGTAAGCCAGGAGAAGATGGAGATACCTATATCAAGATGATGGAGTGGAATATTGATACGATTTTAGAAGGGTTAACTGACTAATTATCAATAAAAGAGCTGTCTCAAAGGTCATATAACATGACTTTTAGTGACAGCTTTTTTGTTATTTTCTGTTCCAAGATTGATACTCTGCCGCCTTAAAATTATAAATCGGCTCTAAAATAGACTGTATATCAATTGTCTCTTTTGTATTATCGATAATTTCTTGCATGGTTTTATAAGCAAAAGGAGATTCATCAATCGTATCTTGCGTAACACTTGTCGTGAAGACGTTTTTCATTGAATCTGTGAATTCTTTCATGTTGAGAAGTTGTTTTGCTTTTGTTCGTGAAAGAATGCGTCCTGCTCCGTGAGGACCTGATTGGTTCCAATCATCGTTGCCTTTTCCTTTAGCAAGAATAGAACCATCGCGCATATTAATCGGTATTAACACCAGTTCATCTTTTCGAGCCGAAATGGCACCTTTGCGTAAAATCATATGGTCTAAATCAATATAATTATGAACGGTATCAATGCGTCCAACTTCAATAAAGTTCATCGCTTCGAGTAACACTTGTACCATTGCAGCACGATTCCATCTTGCATAGTCTTGTGCAATTTTTAAGTCATTCAAGTAATCATGCATGAGTGGACCTGTTAAGTATGCAAGTTCATTTGGAATCATTGGCTGTATCGACTTATAGGATGTAATAGCTTGTTGAATTTCTTGGTGACGCGATTCCATTTTTAGCTGAGTAATCATCTCATCAAATGCGTCTTTGTCAGAGCTTAAGCTTGCGATCGCTTGCTTTTGGTGAAAATTCGCCACTTTGGTCCCTAAGTGACGACTTCCGCTATGAATGACTAAAAACAAACGCCCATCTTCTGCTTGGTTCATTTCGATAAAATGATTACCCCCGCCAAGTGTACCGAGCGAGTGAACAGCTACTTCTTTAGAAAAGTGAGCAAGTACCTGGTCCAATTGAATGTTGCTAATAAAATCATGAGCGGACGTGCGAGTAGATTGACCAGAAGGCACAGTCGTTCGAACTGTTGCATCGAGTTGTGCAAAATCAATATCTTGCTTTTGCACTTCCACGCACAACATGCCACAGCCAATATCCACTCCGACTAAATTTGGTACGACACGATCAATCACTTTCATAGTCGTGCCAATGACGGCTCCTTTTCCTGCATGACAATCAGGCATGATGCGAACATTCGCGTCTTTTGTTACTTCTTCATTTAAAAGTTCCTCGATTTGTAAAACAGTCACTTCATCAATATTGTTCGTAAACACTTTGGCATCACTGTATTTTCCTTTAATAATTTTCAAACTCGTCACCCTTTCTCACGCTTGTATTAAGTTATTCGTCATAAGGAGGCAAATTGCCTTCTTGCTCGAAGAGAATAGTTCTTAAGCGCTCGATTTCGTAAGAGATAGTCCAAGAATTTCTTTCAGTCGCTATGTATTAAACTTCAGTAAAACTAACGAGACAGACAACTTCTTTAGTTTGTTCAATAGCCATTGTTCTATCAACAAAATAACCACCAATTGCTCCCAAAGCCTTTCGTGTCAGTAAAGAGGATTTAGTATATAAGAGCGAATCAAATAAGTATAGAAGGGGGTCTCCTTCAAATCCTGAAAAGAGCTGATTTTGAACAGTGAATAAAAAAAGTGCTAATCCGTAATGGATTAGCACTCCTTTGCTAGTTACAACTAACAAACTACATCGTATTCATTTCTTCTGGAGGCTGTTGTCGCTGCTGCAAAGCGGCACGTAATTGCTCTTCTTGTTTTTCTTTTAATTTTAAATGTGCTTCTGTATAGCTAGGGTTAATAGAGCCGCTTCCTAAACCTTCATTAATCATTTGGTCAATAGCATTAAAACGTTCAAGAGCTGTTAATTGTTGATTTTTCATTTTGAACACTCCTTTATTTTTATTCCAGTGGACAGCAATGATTTAAAAAAATTTGAGTAGCAGTTGTTATTGTTTCTTATAGTATAACATATTTTATGAATTTTCTGATAAAATGTGATATGGTTAGATTGAGTCATCTTAGTTACTCTATTATTTTTGCAACTTGCCTATGTATACAACACATAATGAATAGAGAAAGGATTGATATGTCATGGGAGAAACAACAAAAACAGTAATTTTTGAAATCGAACGAAGAAATTCTCCAGACGAAGATTCCTATTGGGAAAAATTCGAATTGCCTTATGTGATGAACATGAATGTGATTTCTGCTTTGATGGAAATTAGACGTAATCCTATTAATATAGAAGGTCAAAAAACAACACCTGTTACATGGGATATGAATTGTCTAGAAGAAGTATGTGGAGCGTGTTCAATGGTCATTAATGGCACTGCACGTCAGTCATGTACCGCATTGGTTGATCAATTAGAACAACCGATAAAACTGCAGCCAATGAAGACGTTTCCGGTTGTACGTGATTTAATCGTCGATCGCAGCACAATGTTTGATACTTTGAAACAATTAAAAGCTTGGATTCCCATAGATGGAACTCATGATTTAGGAGAAGGGCCACGTATGCCAGAACGCAAGCGCCAATGGGCATACGAATTATCGAAATGTATGACGTGTGGTGTTTGTTTAGAAGCCTGTCCGAACGTTAATGACAAATCAGACTTTATTGGTGCAGCACCTATATCACAAGTGCGTTTGATGAACGCCCATCCGACTGGTGCTATGAATAAAGATGTCCGTTTAAATTTACTTATGGGACCAGGCGGAATTCAACTTTGCGGGATGGCCCAAAACTGCGTGGAAAGCTGTCCAAAAGGAATTCCATTAACGACTTCCATTTCAGCGATGAATCGCGATACGACAGTTCAAATGTTCCGCAACTTCTTCGGTAGTGACCGGATGGTTGAATAAACTTAAAAGAGAAAAAAATGCACAAGAATGGAGCCCAAATGATGACAATAAAAAAACTAAAAGACCTTCAACTATATGATGAAAAAAAGTTGGCTAAAAATATTTTATTCAACGAAGATAAAAGCAAAACCATTGTCTTTAACTTTCTCCCAGGACAAATACTACCCAAACATGGTCACCCTCACAAAAACGCTTATGTATTTGTAATCGAAGGAGAAGGTGTATGTTATTTAGATGACTTAGACTCTGCTATTCATTCAGGAGACGTCATACACTGTAATCCCCATCAAACAATTAGTATAGAAAATACTGGAACAAAATCGATGACCGTTTATGTCGTACTTGCAGAAGAATAGAATGATTCTTTTTTCGTAAAGAATATTTTGCGAAACAAAAAGAGGAAGTATAGTTAAACAATTTAAACAAACAAAGCATGGAATGGCTACGTTTTTATCTATTGGGATGTCATTAGTCTGTGTAGCTGCAGAAGATGAGTGGTAGATGAAAATACAGATGAAGCACTGAAAGAATTCAAAAAAGAGAGCATTCTAGGTAGAGCACCAAAAAGAAGAAGATTAAGCATAAAAGAGCCATTCGCTGAAAAAATGCGATGGCTTTTTACTTTTATGTTTACTTTTTAAATTGCTAGAGAGACTGTTATACTCAAAGAAGTTAGGGTATACATAAATAGTGAAAAATGATGTAAAAAGAGCGTAAGGAGGGATTAAGATTTCACTTGACTGGTTAAGCACATTGAGCAATATATTTATCGTCTTAAACGTAGTACTGGCATTTTTTATTTTGTTTTTTGAACGGAAAACGGCTTCTTCTGCATGGGCTTGGATAATGATACTTTTCTTTATACCGATAGTCGGATTTATTCTTTACTTGTTATTCGGAAAATCGTTAAGACGAGAGCGGTTAGATCTGCCAGTTGCTTATGAAAATCAGGATTTCTTAGAGCTTATGAATTGTCAACTAAATGAAATGAGAGACAATCGCTTCTGGCCGACTACGACGGTTCCCGAAAAATGGTGGGATCTCATCCAAATGAATTTGACAAGAACCGAGGCACCATTATTGAAAGCTACTGACATAAAAATTCTCAACGATGGCACTAAAAAGTTTGATGCTTTGTTTAACGATATACGACATGCTACAGACCATGTCCACCTGCAATATTTTATTTTAAAAAATGATGATTTGGGCCAACGGTTAGTGACATTACTGACTGAAAAAGCACAGCAAGGCGTAGAAATAGTATTTCTGTATGATGATTTGGGATCGAAAAGTCTTCCGAAAAATTTTTTTAAAGAGTTAGAGGCAGCTGGAGGAAAGACTGCTGCATTTTTGCCGGCACTATTGTCTAGTATCAATCCGCGGTTTAACCACCGAAATCACCGGAAACTAGTTATTGTAGATGGGTTGATTGGCTACATTGGCGGTTTTAATGTGGGTGACGAATATTTAGGAAAGAACATAAAATTCGGCTATTGGCGTGATACGCATCTCCGCATTGAAGGAGAGACCGTGCATTCTCTACAAAACCGTTTCTTTATCGACTGGAACCAAGCAGCCAAAAGTAATCAGCTGGAATACGCTGAACATTATTTTCCTGAGATAATTAATAAAACAGGTGCTTCGATGCAAATTGTTGCGAGTGGGCCTTTAGAAAGACATGAAGAAATTAAGAATGGCTATTTGAAAATGATTCATCATGCCCGACACTCTATATACATACAGACCCCTTATTTTATTCCTGACAAATCCATTATGAATGCTTTACAAACAGCTGCACTCGGGGGCGTTGACGTTCAAATTATGATTCCTGATCAAGCAGATCATATATTTGTCCACTCAGCTACGTTATCGTATGCTCGCGAATTGCTTCAAGATGGTGTCAAAATTTTCAGTTATACAAATGGGTTTCTGCATGCAAAGACAGTAATTGTTGATCGAGAAGCTTATTCTGTAGGATCGGCTAATATGGATATCCGCAGTTTCGCCTTGAATTTTGAATTGAATGCTTTTGTCTATGATCCCCAGTCAGCACTGGAAATGACGAATATTTTTCTTCAAGATAAAAAACTATCTGTTCAAATGACAGAACAGGTGTTTAATGAGCAGTCGAGGATAGAAAATGCAAAACAAGTTATTGCAAAGCTAGTTTCGCCAATTATGTAAGTGGTGAAGAGAGTATGAGTATTTTAGTTATTTAAATGGTAAGACGTGGCAACAAACAGTCGAGAGATTTATTTGATGGCTGTTCCTAATTCTGCCACGCGGCTCACTTTAGTCCTTTTTACATCAGTTACGTACCAGTGATAGAAAAAGACGATTAATATATAAATAGAGAAGACACATGCTATAATGGTGAACTTAGGGCATATATGGTTTTTGCCTCAATGGAACGGATGCCAAAAAGCCTCCGCTTATCGAGAGAATATGGAGGTGTAACAAAATGAACAAACGATGGAATATTAAAGAAATTAAAGCATTTGTCGAAAAAAATTCAGACAGCAAATTATTGTCGACAGAATATCATGGGTTTTCACAAAAACTATTGTTTAAATGTGCATGTGGCAATAACTTTGAAAAAACGTTTACAAAATTCAATACGAAAAACCAACGTAAATGTGAAGTATGCCAACCATTAAAAGTATCGCATAGCGAGTAATAACCAAAAAAGCACTGATTTCTTTAAACAGAAATCAGTGCTTTTTGATAGAGAATTTATTTGTTCCGTACATGGATTTGATACTGTGTGTTGGTGAGCGTTAAAATAATGACAATCGTAAAAATACTGAAAAGTTGTGAGGATTGTGAGGAATCTGAGACAATCGAGTAAAACAAAAGTAGGATTACCGCTCCGACTAAAAGAAAATTCATTGTAAGGTAGGTTTTGTATAAACCACCAAGCATGATATGTTTTTCTCCATCATCTGAAACTTCTAGCAACTTTTGTTGTAAAGAGTGGTGAAGGCATAAACTTTTCGTATTCGATCAAGCTTACGATTTGGCGCGAGATCCTCGCGCGTTTTGCTAATTCTGTTTGATTTATGCCTAAACGAGTTCTTAACTCTTTTAATTTTTCATGTCTTCATCTCTTTAATGATTGGATAAAGCCAAATAAATTTTATGTCAACTATATTCTTGAAATAAGGTACAATCAGATTATCCTATTACATGAAAGAAATCTCTGTTTATTTAGTTGTTAAATTTTGAATCATAACAAAAGAGTATTAGATAGTTCAAGCTTTAATTGGCTACGTACTGGCTTTTATGTACCTATCTATTCTTATTTTACTGTCATGTGAGTATGTTTTAAGAAGAAAAATGTCGAACTGACTAAACCAAAATAGTCCTGAAGGTTTGTTTAGTTTGTGGGTGATGTTTTTCGCACTTTCTTATTAATATGTGTACTGCCTTTTCTATTTACTGACACTTCTTTTACAATTCCTGTTGTTGGTGGACTATATGTTATTTTTGCGTCTTGGAACTTTTGACTAGCTACATTAAAATAGTAGAAATGAGAGATGTATGATGAAGTTAAAAGGATGGAGTATAGCTTTACTTATAGGCATTGTAATTATCGGTATAATAATGGCGATTGTTTTTCGTGAAGATGACGATACTGTGGTGACTGAGTCTTATGAGGATACAACTAATGCAGTTTATGACTTAAAAGTGAATCTGAGTCCTGAAAACGACTTTCAAATCGAGGCTTCAATTGATGTTACAAACGACTCGAAGGATTCTTGGTCGGATATTGGATTTTATTTAATACCAAATGCGATGAACTCTGAAGAAACAAAAGCTTATGAAGATGATGATTCGGTCATTGCTATTTCCTCGGTTATGGTTAACGGAAAAAGAGCCACGTATACACTTGATAATAACGAGTTATTGATCGAGTTAGAAAAAGCTTTAGAAACAGACGATTTAGCAAACGTAATAGTGGAGTATTCAATGACCTTACCTGAATATGGCATGCGTTTGTCTCAAGTAGATGATAATTTTTATTTGGCACATTGGTACCCAATGCTTGGGCAGTACCGAAACGGCTGGAACATAGAAGATTATAATTCAAACGGCGAATCCTATAACACGGATTATGGCGACTATACAGTGAACTACGAGTTACCAAAAGACTATCTGGTCGCAACTTCCGCAGATGATGGTGAAATTAAAGCCGCAGCAACAGGTAAGGTAACAGGTGAAAACATTAAAGATTTTTACATGGCCATTATGAACCCTGATGAATGGGAAGCTGAAATTGTACAAGCCAACGATACGGCGCTACGTGTATTTACACCCGCTTCGCAAAATATGCTTGAAGAAACTTCAACACTCGCTGCGGAAGCTTACATTTATTTTGAAGAAAAAATAGGTGATAATCCTTTTAGCGAGCTCGATATTATTGGAAACGACGGTTATATGGAGTATCCAAACATTATTGAAGTGGCAGCGGATGAGGAATCTCAAGAATCTGTTTTAATACATGAAATTGCTCATCAATGGTTTTACTATCTGGTCACTAATGATCCCTACTATGAATCTTGGTTAGACGAAGGATTAACAGAATTTAGTAGTTCATTATTTATTAGCGATCGCTATGATGACGATGAATTCGGATTTTGGGGAGCTTCTTCAGCAGAGCAGTATTCCCGTCCAAAAAAATATGTGAATTTACCTCTTTCTAAGTTTACCGATGAAACGTACTATTCGACGATTTATGGCAAAGTTCCGATGGTGCTAAAAGAATATTTTGACGAAAACGGTGGAAGAGAAGGAGCGCTTGCTTTCTTATCGGCTTATTACGCCGAGTTTCAATTCAAGCAAGTAAACACAGAACAGTTTAAAACGTTTTTTGAAGAATATTTCGAAGAAGACCAAAGTGAGTTTTTGGATAGTTGGTTGAAATAAGAAATGCGAGCAGAAGGGAGCTGGTTTTAAAGCTTCTTTTTTATTTTGGGAATTATTTAAAGGGTTTTTTTGTAAAATAGAGAATACTATCCTTTAGTAATAAAAGTTAATTAGACAGGAGCGACTCGCTATGAATAAAATCTGGATAGCCTTATATGGATTTTCAGCTGTTTTAACAATCGCTGCTTTTTACGGCGTAAATTATTTTACTGAGCCAGTAAATAATGATGATTACCGAGGAGGAAATGGTAATCCCGCGCTGTTTTTCCCTGTAGTTCTTATGCCATTTCTTTTTTGTTTTATTTATGGAACAGTTGAATTGTCAATGAGGGTTGCTGAGAATTGGCTAAGTTGTAAAAAGACTTGGATTGGAATTGGGTTGAGCTTATTATATACCGTCGTGATATCAATTTGGACGTTTCGCGCAGCAACTGAATTTCGAATATATATCGTAGACACCAAAGATGCTTACGACGATCCAGCGCAATTTCCTTTGCTCAATGTTTTTTCTAACGATCTATTTTTTAATCTCTATACCTTTCTGTTAGTCGTGGGGATTTGTTTTATTGCAGGAGCAAGTTGGAGTTTGAAAAGAAGCAAAGATACCGAACCTGGTAAATTGTAAAATGTACTGTTTAATAGTTTGGGTAATTCGGCTATGAAACCGCAGGACAGGTATATTTAGTATACATGAACATGATTATCCGAAAGGCTTAGAAATGCTGTTGTCATTTATTGGAGCTTTAAATTTAAAGATAGAGGTGAACAACATGTCTTATAAAGTAGAGTGTCCATTTTGTAATTCGACAAAAGATCATAATCAAAAAATCGTAATTGAAAATAAAACTTGTTATTTTCTCCAGCACGATAAACAACAAGATGTACTAGAAGGCAGCGGAGTAATTGTCCCGAAACAGCACCGTGCGACAACTTTTGATTTAACTAAAGAAGAGTGGAACGATACATATGAGTTATTGCAACAAGCTAAAGATTACTTAGATCAAACATATTCTCCTGATGGTTTTACACTTGGATGGAATGTTGGAAAAGCTTCGAATCAGTCTATTCAGCACAGTCACCTCCACGTTATTCCTCGTTATAATGATGAGCCATTAGCAGGTAAGGGGTTGCGTCATTGGCTAAAGCAACCCGAGAATAAAAGGATAAAGAAATAAGAGGAGTCTTTAGTGACAGAATTTCAGCTTTTGCAAACAAACTTTAGTATTCCGCAAACAAATGACGAGATAGCGCAAACAAACAAACTTAACTATCTTTCAATATCTACTAATAATTCCTCGAAATAAAGCTAAAAACGCACTGAAGTTTTGAATCAGAGGAGGAAGAAAATTTGCAGAGAAGGTTAAAGACGTGGAAAGTACCTATAACGTTGCTCAGTTCTTTAGGAATCGCGAGTATCGGGGACTTTATCTATCTCGTCGCAATCAATATCATTGTTTACCAAATGACGGGTTCTGCGGTCGCTGTTGCAGGATTATGGGTGATTAGCCCATTGATCAATATTGTGACAAAGATTTGGACTGGTAGCTTTATCGATTACCGAAGTAAGAGAAAAATTGTATTGGTGACTTATATGTTACGGGCCGCCTTTATTGCGCTAATTCCTTTTGCTTCGAACCTTTTTATGGTGTATGCGATACTTGTTTTGCTTAGTATTGCCAAAGCGTTTTTTGGTCCGGCGTCGATGACGTATGTGACGATGCTGGTTTCATCCGAAAAGAGAAAACGGTTTAATTCGTTGCGCTCGTTTACTTCTTCTGGCGCTTTTATTATTGGACCAGCTATTGGGGGATCGCTTATTTTGCTTACAAACATTGCGGTAACTTTGTGGCTAACTGCTGTATTTTTCTTGATCGCAGCAGTATTGTTATTTTTATTGCCGGAAACCGAAAAAATCCAGCAGGAAACAATTCCAGCGTTGACGATTTCGCATGTGATCAATGATTTTAAAGTAGTGCTGGATTTCATGACAGCTAAAAAATATGTATCTCTAATTTATTTTGGGTTTTTGGCAGTTATGCTGTTTTCTTTTGCGATGGATGTACAAGAAGTGGTTTTTACCCAAAAAGTAATCGGCTTGTCTGAAGTTGAATATAGCCTACTCATCAGTATTACAGGAATCGGTTCGGTGAGTGGTGCGTTATTGCTGTCTTTAATTGCGAATAAAATCTCTATCCGCTCGATGATTGTCATTGGTGTGCTGATGATGACAGTGGGGTACGTCATCTATGCATTTTCATGGTCGTTTGCATCGGTTACTATCGGTTTTATCATCCTAGGATTTTTTAACGTCTTTTTAAACGCAGGAATCGCTACGTTTTATCAAAATAATGTTCCGGTTGCTGTAATGGGCAGAGTAACGAGTATTTTTCAATTAATTCAAAGTGTCTTTCAAATCATCTTTATCTTGGCAATTGGCTTACTAGCAGATTATTTCTCTTTGAAGTTAACGATCGGCACTCTTGCCGTAATCATGTTGATATCAGCAATAATGTATGCACTAATAGTTTCGAATCCAAAATATTTGATTTGGTACAAGGAAGTACCCAGTGACTTTAAAGAAGAGTTAGCGTAACTTACAAAAACCGTCTAGAGATCAAATTTTTTTAAAACTTCGTCGATGTCATTCCACTCATAGACTAATTCGTTTACAATTTTTTCATCAAATTTTAGCTGCACAGTATGAATGAGTTGTGCTCCATAATATTGATAAAAAAATTTGGTTTTATTGTCTTCTAGTACTTCGACGAATACTTTTTCATAGCCCAATCCTTTAAAGTGTAGAAACAATTCTTTCATCAGCTGTTTTCCGATGCCTAGTCCGTGAAATTCTTCGAGCAGGTAAATAGAAGTTAAATCACCTGTGTTATCTACTGTATTGGTTTCTCTTTTCGAAGCTGTGCCAAAGCCTGTGATAGAGCCCTCGTCGGTTTCCGAAACAATTACGTAATTGGCATGATCGGCGATGTTATTTTCCCACAGGACTGTTCGTTTTTCATAGGAAAGATTAGAGAGAAAGCTATTCGGCAGTATTGCTTTATAAGTCGTTCGCCAACTATCCACATGAACTTTCGCGATAGCTGGTGCATCTTGTATGGTCGCTTTTCTAATTTTCATTTACTCACTCCTGTTTAAAGAAATTTTATAAACAAATCATAGCATACCTACTCAAGAAAGACTGATTTGCAAATAAACTCTAGTAGTACGTAAACAAACGCTGTTATCGCGCAAACAAACACCGTAACGCCGCAAACAATCAAAAAAACCCCCTATAAGAAAACGCAAAAACACGTTTTCGTACAGAAGAAATCCGTCAAACCATTTTAATTCCTGCTGGTTCCGAAAAAGCTGGGCGTTTCCATAAATACGTCAACGCGATTCCGGCTCCTAAAACGATTGTAGCAAAATAGAAAGGATAATTTAAATCAATATCGAACAAAATACCTCCGACAATTGGACCAAAGATATTCCCGAGACTCGTAAACATCGAGTTCATGCCACCGGCAAAACCTTGTTCGTTTCCAGCAATTCGCGAAAGATAAGTGGTGACAGCTGGTCGCATTAAGTCAAAACCGACAAATACTAACATGGTCACAAGTAAAATGGACCAATAGCTCGAAACAAACGTCATCACCATCACAAGACTCGTTGACACTAAAAGACTGTAACGAATCAATCGAATTTCGCCAAACCAACGTGTTAGTTTATCAAACAGTCCCACTTGGAAAATCACACCGACGATAGCGCCGAGTGAAATAATCACAGCGATGTCTTTTGCAGTAAAGCCGAATTTGTGATCTACAAATAATGCAAATAGCGACTCGAAAGCAGCGAGGCCAAAGGATGAAATAAAGATAACCATAAAGGCGATCGAATACATCGGAGAGAAAATGCGTTTAAAACCAGATTTAGGTAATGGTTGATGTTTTTCCTCAACTTCATAGCTACGGTTGGGCTCAGTCAATGTAATAAGCGATAAAATGGTCGCAAACAAACCAAAGCCAGCGGCAAAGAAGAATGGAAGTCGCGTACTAATGTCGGCTAAAAATCCACCGATTCCAGGACCGATAATAAATCCAGTCGAAATTGCAGCAGACATATAACCTAACGCTTTCGGGCGTGAACTGTTTGTTGTGATGTCAGCAATGTAAGCTGTTACTGCGGGCATAATAAATGCAGCACTCACACCACCAAGTATACGTGAAGCAAACAATACTTCGACTGTTTGACCGATGCCAAATAAAAACTCCGAAATACTGAAAATGAGCAGACCGATAATAATCATTGGCTTACGTCCAATATTGTCTACCCATCGTCCAGCTATTGGGGAAACGATGAGCTGAGCTAATGCGAAAGCAGAAACCATGTAGCCGACGACGGTTCCAGAAATGCTTAATTCATTCATGATGGTAGGCGTAACGGGAATAACAAGTCCAATTCCTAAAAATGCGATAAATAGATTGAGTAATAAAGTTGATAGAACTAATTTATTTGTTTTCATAGAACGATCTCCTTTTGGTCATCGTGCCTGTCAAGTAAAATTCACTATCAAAGAATAAAAGGAAATAACTCGGACGATAAAGTCCGCTATTTTTCTTTTAATAAATTTTATTTGGTCAATCCGCGCCAAAAAATAGGCCAAACCGCTTGAAGACGTTCTTGATATTTTTCGATACCGGTATAAACAAGTTCTGTCATGGTGCCTTCGGCAATCGTCAAATACCCTAAAGCTGCGCTTGAAAAATCCTCGGAATACAACACTTTTTCTTGTCGGTGACGTTCTCGTAGTAAGCGAGTTAAATGTTGATGCATGCTATCAAAAAAAGGATTGAATAATCCTCCAACTTCTTTTTCGAGTTTAAGTGGTGGAAAATAAGCAACGCGTAAAATAAACCTCATACGTTCATTGTCTTGGCTTTCTTTTGCGAACCATTCGAAGTAACCGAAAAGAAGACTTTCCAATGGTTCATTTCTCATGGAATTAAAATAACTCGCTAACTGTGCTTTTTGCGTATAGAGCGAATAGTGAAGAGCAGATAGAAACAAATCATCTTTCGATTTGTAATGTGCGTAAATCGATGGTTTCTTTATTCCTACTTCTTCAGCAATTTTACTGAGAGAAGCACCTTCAAATCCTTCTTTGGCAAAATGGCTAATCGCTGTTTGTAAAATTAAATCAGCCTTCATGTAAATCACCTTCCTAACGGTCGTTAGGTTATATTCTCATGTACGATTTTATTTGTCAATCGTATATTCTTATCCAACTAACTAGTAAGAACCTATTGAAAAAATTGACGAGCATCAAGGTAGAAAGATTGTTGATGATTTATGATGAAGTGGGGAGGTGAAAGGTATGTTGAAAATGATTGCATTATTAATACTTGCTTTTGTTCTAGCTTCTTGTAACACTGCATCACCGATGTCGTCTTTAAGCGAACCATCGCCAGAGCAACAACTACTTTCAAATAAAGAAGGACTGTCGCTCGTTTTGGAAAAAGATAACTACGTCGAATCACCGCTAGTTATCGCTACCACAATTACAAATGACAGCATGCAAGACTATGGGTTTGGTGACTATTTTTATATCGAATTAAATAAAGAAGGCAAATGGTATATTTTAACGCATTCAGATGCTGTTTTTATTAATAATCCACAGTTAAATGACTTTGGACATGTATTAGCAGCTGGAGAAAAGATTGAAATGCGTTTTTCTATAGAAGATCTAGGAATTGAATTAGCCCCGGGGGAATATCGATTGGTGAAAACATTTTTAGCACAGCAACAGCCTTTTTATGAAATATCCATCGCTGCTCCATTCAGCGTTGACTAAAAAAACGTCTATTCAAAGCCAGTTAAGGCAAAGGATAGACGTTTTTTTGATACTACTAATATGTTTTCAATATAATAAATGGCCAGTTCCAGCATTGCCGCCGTTAGTAATATCACGTGGTCTTTTATGTGTTTTTTCAGACTGTCGGTAAAATGTTATATCGACAGCGATTTTGACTTTCCAAATCATCCAAACGCCAAGCAATACTTGCAAAACAATCAGTGCTAGATAAAGTGGATTCAAAAAAGTTTCAGTAATAACAAAGAAAAGCGACAGTAGTGACAACTCAATGATACTAATTCTGATTGCGCGTAAAACTACAGAAAGAAAAAGAATCAAAAGCCCGACAATGAAAATAGCAATATGGTCATGCAATAAAGTATTAAAAGAGAAATCGGTAGAAAAAGGTGAAATGAGTTGAATGGCAGTCATGTTACTGGCCTCCTTTTTCTTCTGATTTATCAGGTCGATCTAATGGCACATTTTGATATTTAGCTTTTAGTTTTAAATGAGCTTCTGTATAAGCGGGATTTATGGTGCCACCGCTTAATCCTTCATCAATCATACGGTCTATTTCTTGGATGCTTTCAGAATCAATTATTTTTTTCTTTTCCATAGTTGGTTCTCCTTTCTTTATCTTATTATACTTTTTTTGTAGTGAATACATTCAAAGCTGTTTGCTGAAATTCGGTTGCTAATTTTTTTATAGACTGAAAATCCTCCTCTTCATCTGGATACAAATCGATTTTGACCGTATGCTGGATAATTTCGGCATGCTGTTGCTTAAATTCGATTTTCATTAAATCGACTGCAGAACAAAATTGGTCGTATGCGGTATCTCCAGAACCGAAAACTCCAACTACTTTTCCAGTCATGTCAACAGTTCGCAAGACATCACAAAAAATATCGGTTTCAAATGGCAAATCGCCATCATCGTACGTGTAAGTACCAAAAAGAATGCCATCATACTCAAGCAAGTACTGGGAGTCAATGTCACCCATTTCAAGCGCTTCTAAAGTTATGTTAAAAACGTTTTGATCTAGTTCTTTTTCCAGCAATTCGGCTATTTCCTCTGTGTTTCCAGTAGAACTTGCATAAAGAATCAGCACTTGTATCATGACAATTCCTCCTGATTCTGACTTGTTTTTACTTTAGTTTAATAGAAAACGATAACTAAAAACTTGACGAGCATCAAGTAATAGATAATTTTTAAAACTCAGTATATCGACATAAAAACCCGGTGAAGAAAGTAAGTCCTTTCTTTACCGGGCTGCTTTTGATTGTTACGTTATGCAAGAACCGGATAACCGAGCTTTTCAATCACTGTTTTTAACTCGTCTGATGACACTGTATTTTCATCATAAACGGCTTTTACTTTACTCGAGTTAAAAAGTACTTTTACTTGTTCCACACCATTCATTTTTCCGACTTTGCCTTCTATTTTTTTAATACATGAAGGACAAGTCAACGGCTCTAATTGGAATTTAACTGTAGTCATTTGAATCATGCTCCTTTCTGTTTCTACTTTTAGTATAAAGCTTCTACTAGAGAGCTTCCTTGACCTGCGTCAACTTTTAGCATAGAAAGCGGACGCTCGATCAACTTGTTAATCTATGAAGTGATATTTTTGTTGATAAATGACCAATTACTTGATGGGGGTCAATTTATTAATACAACAAGCCAGTTAAGATAGAAGTATAAAGAAAAGCTTAAAGTAAGATGAATAGAAACAAGAAAACGAAAAGAGGAGATGACAAGATGTTTGCGTTTATTCACAAAAATAAAAAAACAATTACATTTGGCGCTGGGTTCTTATTAATCCTTGCCCTCATAGTCAACATGATGGGCTATCAAGATCTTCGTCAATCTATCTTAATAATTGTAACGGTTATTGCGGGAATACCAATTGCTATTAAAGCGTTTCAAGCGTTGAGAATGAGAGCGTTTAGTATTGAAATGCTTGTAACCATCGCGGTGATTGGTGCATTGTTTATTGGGGAATACGTAGAATCAGCAGTTGTTACGTTCTTGTTTCTGTTCGGGGATTACTTGGAAGTGCGTACCTTGGAAAAAACAAGATCTTCTTTAAAAGGTTTGGTGGATATGGCACCGCAAGAAGCAACTCTCATTCGTGGAGAACATACAGTCACCGTCCCTGTAGAAGAAGTGATTGAAGGAGATCGCGTTATTATACGGACGGGTGGAAAAGTACCGGTAGATGGCAGAATTGTTAACGGACACGCCTCGTTAAACGAAGCAGCCATTACCGGGGAGTCAGTACCCGCTTCTAAAAAACTAGGTGACAAAGTATTTGGGAGTACCGTCATTGACTCAGGGTATATCGAGATCATCGCTGAAAAAGTTGGAGACGATACGACGTTTGCAAAAATTATTGAGTTAGTAGAAGAAGCACAAGAATCAAAATCGAAAACTGAAAAATTCTTAAACAAGTTTGCCAATATATACACACCAACAGTGGTCGCGTTGTCGGTTGTGGTTTACGTACTGACAAGAGACCTTCATCTAGCGATTACATTCTTAGTCATAGCATGTCCAGGAGCATTAATTATAGGTGCACCAGTTTCGAGCGTTGCAGGAATTGGAAATGGTGCAAAAAATGGGGTCTTAATAAAAGGCGGGGAAGTGATGGATCGCTTCTCGAAAGTGGATACTCTGGTATTTGATAAAACAGGCACATTAACAAAAGGCAAGCCAGAAGTAACAGCCATTAAAGTTTTGGGTTTATATCCAGAACAAAAGCTTCTTCAATTAGTCGCACAAGCAGAAACGGCTTCTGAACATCACCTTGGTCAAACCATTGTCAAAGAAGCAAAGTCCCGTGATATTCTTTTAGGCGAACAACCACAATCTGTTAGAGTCATTAAAGGGAATGGACTAGCTGCAGTAGTAGCTGAAAAACGATTAGTCATTGGAAACCGAAAATTAATGAATGCTGAACAAATCGACATTTCATCAGAAGCTGAAGCTTATGCAGTCAAACGCGAAAAAGCAGGGAATACAGCTATATTTGCAGCAATCGATGGAAAAGTAGCAGGTATCTTCTCGATTGCTGACCAAATTCGAGGAGATGCAGTACCGGCACTCGCTCAGATGCGTGCAAATGGCATCAAAAAAATTGTCATGTTGACCGGTGATAATCAGCACACAGCAGAGTTGGTCGCCAATGCTCTAGGTTTGGATGAATTCCACGCAGAACTGTTACCAGAAGACAAAGTCGCACATGTAAAAAAACTAAAACAACAAGGTCATGTGGTAGCAATGGCAGGAGACGGTGTTAATGATGCACCTGCAATTGCCACTGCGGACATCGGACTCGCTATGGGTGAAGGCGGTACAGACATTTCAATGGAAACTGCCGATGTTGTATTGATGGCCGACAAATTAATGCAGTTCTCACACGCTTATTCTTTATCCAAAGCGACAATTCGCAACATGAAACAAAATACATTCTTTGCAGTTGGAATTGTTGGCGTTTTGTTAGCAGGTGTTCTTATGGGATCGATTCATTTAGCATCCGGGATGTTTATTCATGAAGCGAGTGTATTGATCGTCATTCTTAATGGAATGAGATTACTCGGCTTTAACAAGAAGAAAAAGCAAGCGAACAAATCGTTAGAACCAGTTAACGAGGGTATATAAAAAAGCCACTTGATGGAATTTCCATCAAGTGGCTTTTCTACTGTTGTTTGTTACCTGCCGCCCAGTAAATCGAACAACCCACCAGCAGCACTGCCTTCACCTTTCGAGCGTCCAGCAGGGTTTTGCGGAGCAGCTGCAAATACGCGACTAGCTAAACGGCTAAATGGCATCGACTGAATCCAAACGCTACCAGGACCACGTAAAGTAGCGAAAAATAGACCTTCACCGCCGAACAGAGCAGTTTTGATACCGGGTACAGCTTCAATATTGTAGTCAACATCACCCGTCATGGCAACTAAGCAACCTGTATCAACACGGAGCACCTCGCCTTTTTGAAGGTTTTTGCGGTAAATCGTACCTCCTGCATGTACAAATGCTAACCCATCGCCTTCTAATTTTTGCATAATAAATCCTTCGCCACCAAAAAAGCCAGCGCCAAGTTTCCGTTGAAATTCGATGCCAATTGAAACGCCTTTTGCTGCTGCTAAAAAAGCATCTTTTTGACAAATAATTTTACCGTTTAATATACTTAAATCCATGGGAATGATTTTTCCAGGGTAAGGAGCAGCAAAAGAGACGTGACGTTTACCTGTCCCGTTGTTCGTAAAAGCAGTCATAAATAGACTCTCACCGGTGATAATGCGTTTACCTGCGCCCATCAATTTGCCCATCAAGCCGCTACCTCCTGAACTTTTAGAGCCATCGCCAAAAATTGTTTCCATCGCAATGCCGTCTTCCATCATCATTAAAGCACCCGCTTCGGCCACTACCGTCTCTGAAGGATCTAATTCTACTTCGACAAACTGCATATCGTCACCATGTAACTTATAATCGATTTCATGATTGTTCATGTGAATTCCTCCTCTTTTTAAAGTGCATAGTGTTATATAATGAATACGTCTAGAAAGATGGAAAGTTTCATCAATAGTTTGGCCAATATAAAATACAACATGGGAGATGGAAAATATGCGTGCAGAAGATTGGATTACGCGTTTGGACATGACGGCACATCCTGAAGGCGGTTATTATAAACAATCATTTGTTTCCCCCGAAAAAATTACAACAACTGACCACCCAAAAGAGCGGAATCTGTATACCAGCATTTACTTTTTATTGCAGTCGCACAATGTATCGCATTTTCATCGTTTAAAATCTGATGAACTTTGGTATTTTCATGCTGGAAAAGCCGTGACCGTTCATATTCTTAATCCAAAAGGCGAGTACCGTGCCGAAAAACTGGGATTAGATGTTCTTGCGGGAGAACATCCACAAGTATTGGTGGAAAAAGGCAGTATTTTTGGTTCGACAGTAGATGCTAAAGATGCATTTTCACTTGTAGGTTGTATGGTTTCTCCTGGATTTGATTTTGCTGATTTTGAATTGTTGTTGCAGCCAGACTTGCTTGAACTTTATCCGGAACACGAACAAATTATAAAAAAGTTAGCTTATAAAAAAGTTCCGGGCACTCTATCGGATACAGAAGATAAATGCTAAGCTTGTGACAGACAAAGCAAAAGGGTGAGAGAGAAACATGGAAAATCTTTTATTAGTTTTAATCATTGTTGTGGCGATATTTGTTGGCATTTCATCAAAAAAGTTTTACAGTAAGCCCTATATTGTGAATTTTGGTATCGCTATCTTAATGGCATTAATTGTTGTTCAAACATTTTTAATGACACCAATTGGCACACTAGGTTACATGGCAATTGTTATTTGTTCGATTGCATTTGTGTTCCAACTCGTTATTGGTATTAGAAGTTTGAAAACAATCGAATAAAGGTTAAAGAAAAAGCTTTTGATCCTAGATCAAAAGCCTTTTTTAGTCTGCTAACTAAAGTTGATTTAATGCTGATTTAATGTCGCTATCTCCTGAAACAACAGCAAAGGTTTTGTTAAAGACATGTTCGTTATCAAGAGCTTCCAAAAGAACACGCGCTACATCTTCACGAGAAATTTTTCCGGAATCCAAATCTGCAACCGCTAAAATTTTTCCAGTAGCCGGTTCGTTTGTCAAAAGACCAGGACGGACAATGGTATAAACCAATCCACTAGCACGCAAAATATTATCAGCATGGTGCTTAGCTACATAATAATGTGCCATGTCTTCTTTCCATATTTCTCGTTTATCGGCATTAATGGCGCTGATCATAAGAAAGCGTTTCGTCCCCGTGCGTTCTGCAGCTTCTATTGTTTTTGCTGCACCATCTAAATCGATTAATAAGGTCTTATCAGCACCCGTCTTTCCGCCACTTCCAGCTGCGAAGACGGCTGCATCACAGCCTTCCATTGCTTCTGTAATTTCCTCAACACTGCCTTCTAAACTAGTTAATACGGTTTCTACGTCCAAACTATTAAAGAAACTAACTTGTTCTTCTTTTCGAATCATCGCTTTAGGTGTATGAAGTTTGCTCTTTGTGAGCATTTTCACGAAATGTCTTTCGATTTTTCCGTTAGCTCCTACTACTAGCACTTTCACCCAAATAACCTCCTCGTGATTTTCTACTCTCTTTCATCATATACGCTCTCTAAACTATTTCAAGACAAGCTTTTGTTTGTATGTTCTGAAAAATGACAATAAGTCTAATAAGGGACTTTATTCTTAAGTGAACTTTAGTATAATGAAATATACACATAGACTTTATTCATTGCTACTGATTTTAGGAGGAACAAAATGGACCCGGTTACAAAATCCAAAACGACACGTATTATAGAAATACCACCTGATTTTTCACAATTTAAAGGAGAAAGACTTGATAAAGAGCCGAGTCGCTTTGAAGAAATGATTCGACAAGCTTTGTTTTTTAGTGTTGGAGCAGGTATTTTAGTTGCTATGATTTTCTCGTTATTTTATTTTGTATAAAATGAAAAGGGGGACTAGTAAATGATTCGTTATCCATCCAATACCTTTAAAACAATCGGCATTACAGCACCTTCTTCAGGAATGGAATTAGATCAGCGTGAGCTGTTAGAACAGGCAATCGTAAAGCAAGAAGATAACGGCTTTGCTGTAGTGACAGGAGACACAGCTTGGAGGCAAGAGTTGGCTAAATCAGCACCAGCGAAAATACGAGCTGATGAATTCATGGAAATGATGACAGATTCATCAATTGATTTTATCTTTCCTCCTTGGGGTGGAGAAATGCTCATTGAGATATTGGAATACCTGGATTTTTCGAAGATTCAGCCGAAATGGATTCTTGGTTACTCTGATATTAGTACCTTATTATTAGCTGTAACATTAAAAACAGGAATTGCGACAGCGCACGGTACCAATGTTATTGATTTGCGTGGCAAAGAAAGTGATGTAACAACAGGACGATGGTTATCGGTTTTACAAACGAAAGCCGGAGATTCTGTTACACAACATTCATCTTTAAAGTATCAAAAAGAGTGGAATCATACAAACCCTTCTTCTGCTGTTTTTCATTTGACTGAACCAACTAAATGGAAAACGGTTTCAGGTACAGAAGAATATTTTTCAGGTCGTTTGCTTGGTGGTTGTATAGACGTTATTCGTCACTTAATTGGAACTTCTTTTGGTGATGTTCGAAGTTTTAGAAACGAACATATTCCAGCTGAACCCATAGTTTGGTATCTTGAAAATTACGGTATGGCTGTTACAGAACTCAAAAGATCGTTAACCCAAATGAAGTATGCAGGATGGTTTGAGAACTGTGCAGGTATTTTATTTGGACGAAGTGCCGCTAATGAGGCGGTCGAAGGGTATACAGTAGAAAAAATGTATGAAGATCTCGCGCAAGAACTCGATTTGCCGATTGCTTATGATATTGATTTGGGACATGTTCCGCCACAAGTGTGTTTTATCAACGGAGCATATGCACAAGTTCAAGTAGCAAACGGACAAGGAATTGTTGTCCAAGAATTTAAATAGATCCGTTTTAAGAATGGGAGTGACGAAGGTGAAATTAAAAGTCGTTTTACTCATCGGTTCTATGCTTTTTTTAACGGCTTGTGGAAATATAGAAGGAGTCGTAATCGATAAGACAGATTCTAGTTTTACTGTACAAGTAAGTACAAATAACACAGAAGTAAACAATGAAATCTACCTTACAGATCTCACAACTTTTAGCGGAACCATTACTTCGTTTGAAGAGTTGGAAATAGGAAATGATGTGATTGTTGTGCCTTTTGATATGCCAGAAGATTTTTCCTATCTTTTGGCATCAGAAGTAATAGCCGAATAGAAAATGTACAAGTTGAATAAAGTTACTTTTAAAAAAATTAAAAAGACAAGGATGACTGCATATGGAAATTCGTCAAGTTAGCGTTATAGACGCACAAGCTTATTACAATTTGCGTATTGAAGCGTTAACAAATAATCCAGATGCCTTTGCGACAAGATTAGAAGATGCACTTGCTAGACTCATAAAAAAACGGAACAAAATTTCTCATTAAAAAATGCCATAACGTTCGGAGTTTTTGACGGAGACAACTTACTTGGGAACGTAAGCCTAGTTCGCAATTTAACACCCAAACTAAACCACCGGGCAGCTGTCGTAGCGGTTTATGTGACACCAAGCGAAAGAAGCAAAGGACTCGCTATGCAATTGATGGAGCGGCTCTTCGATTTCGCTAGTAATTGGCAAGGCATCGAACGTCTTGATTTAGGTGTCGCAATTAAAAACACAGCAGCGATTGCGTTGTACGAAAAATTAGGGTTTCAACTTTACGGAATAGACTTGAAAGCTATGAAAGAAAATGATCAATACATCGATGAACAGTTAATGGTGAAATTTCTATAAATAAAAAGATGTATTGGACATTTACCAATACACCTTTCCTCATTGGTTCAATTTGTAAAGCTTGTCATCACCATCAGCGGGCGTGCCACGACCATCGGTATTGTTGGTGATGAAATAAACAGATTCTCCGTCTGAAAAAACATCTCGAATGCGACCAAATCCTTCAATCGAATCGATTTCTTCGGCATTTTTTGGATCTAGTACTTTAATAGCTGTTCCACCAAGCGCCGCGACATAAAGCGATCCCTCGTACATCGCGATGCCACTAGGAGCCCATGTTTTCTCAGAGCCGGTAGTGAACCAAGGCGTCTCCAGTCCATCTTCAGATTCATCACCTTCGATGGTTGGCCAACCGTAGTTATTGCCTTCTTCAATAACGTTGATTTCATCATTTGCAGATTGCCCATGTTCAGAAGCGTACATGATGTCTTCGTCCCAAGCGATTCCTTGTGGGTTTCGATGTCCATACGAATAAATTTCAAATTCGTTTGCACTATTTAGCTTGAGTATTTTACCATTAACAGAAGCCAAGTCTTGAGCAAGTTCTGGAGTCGAAGCATCTCCAATCGTTGCGAAAAGAGTACCATCTGCGTCTAACTCTAGGCGGCCACCATGGTGAACATTTCCTGTTGGAATGCCTTCAAGCAATATAGCGGTTTCTTGCCATTGTTCTTTTTCTAACTCAAGTACAACAATTTTATTGAAATTTTTGCCATCTTGTTCGTAAACATAATAGCCATAAGCTTGCTGACTTTGTTCAAAATCTTTTTTTAATACAAAGCCTAAAAACCCAGCTTCTGAAGCAGTTGAAAGACTATTTGAAAAGTTAACTTGTTGACGTGTCTTAGTACCATCCTCATCTATATGAGCCACAGTACCTGGCCGTTCTGAAATGTAGAATTCTTCTCCAAGTTTATTGATTGCCCAAGGTATGTCAAGTCCTGTTGCAAGTTCCTCAAAAGGCGCAGTTGCTTTTTGAGTATCAGGAGCCGCATTATTGCAACCTGCAAGCAAAAACAGAGACAAGGAAGAAGCTAATATCTTTTTCACGAGAAAAACCTCCTTTTTTTCATTTTAATAGAATAATGTATGGATAGGAAATAATAGAATAGGAGCTGTTAAAATGCCTTTGCTAAAAGACGTCAAAGAACAAGAAGAAATCCGCAAAAAAAGAAACTTCGTCCGAATCCTTACATGGGTTATTGTCGCTATTGCACTTGTGTTGATATGGTTTTTTACGAAATAATAAAAAGACCTTAGCTCACTCGATAAATTCGAGTGGACTAAGGTCTTTGTCTGGTTAAACTGGCTTTTTTCTCGTTTGCAAAATTTCCACGATAACAAATCCAAGCGTGACACCTAACAAAACATTAATCAGCAATGGAGTTAAAAATTGATCGCGGAAAATCGTTGCAACAGTCAATATGTAAAAAACAGCTTGTGTAATTTTAGCGATAAAAGGAATCGCGTCTTTTGGATAGCGTGTGCGAGCTAACTGGAATATGAGAAAAGCAATTAGCAGGACCAAATAATGTGGCCACGAAAAAACGGAAACGAAATTATTGACTACCGCAAAAACCAAGAGCGGGATAAAATAAAACAATAGCGATTTCACGGGTAAAGCCTCTTTTCTATTTATTTTTTCATTCGATCTTGTTGTTTACGTATCACTAGTAAATACAAATTATAGATAGAAAAAACTACTGCAACGGTAACGATAACAACCGAAATCATCGGATAGATAGAAACTCCATCTTTACCCATTTCTAAAATTCGTGTATAGACGATCCACGGTCCAACAAGCAAAATGAAAATATCAAGCGCAGTGCCAAGTTTTGTTCTCATGAGGTTCCTCCAATAAAAGATGATAGGTTAATCTTATCAGACTTTTGCTTATGCGTATGCATATAAACCAAACAGCTACCCAAAAATTGAGTAGCTGTTTATAGATTCGTTTATTTGTGTGACCGAAGCTCAGTTCTTGCTAGTGCATCTGCTGCGCGATTTTGAGAATCTGGTATCCATTTGATAAAACAAAAATCGAATTGATCACTAAGTTCAAGCGCTTTGGCGAGTACCGTTTTAAACTTGGGGTTTTTAATCGATCTTTTTTCAAAGGCATCCACAGTTACTTGCGAATCAGATTTTATCGAAACCATTTGGGACGATAATTCTTTTGCGAGCTCAAGCCCTTTAACAAGCGCTGTAAATTCCGCCGTATGGTTGTCCATTTCTCCAACATATTCGCTCCAGTGGATTAAATGACCTTCACCTCGTATAAATACACCAACAGCACTCACTTGAGGACTACCTGCAGTTGCTGCATCCACAAAAACTTCTAGCATCTAAACACCTACTTTTCGTCAATGGGTTTCATAATTTTTGCTAAATAACCAAATGGCGTATCCATTACAGAAACAACAAATTTTAATAGATAAGTTGTAAAGAATATTTGAAGCCATATATCAAGTGGAAAAACACCCCAAAATGCAATAGAGGCAAAAATTAAGGTGTCCAGCAATTGACTTAATAGTGTAGAGCCATTATTACGAATCCAAAATTGGCTATCTTTTGGAAATATTTTGCGTAATGCACCGAAAATAACAACATCCACGTGCTGACTCACTAGATATGCAACCATGCTACCAATGGCGATTTGCGGCACTAACCCGAAAATTGTTTCTAAAGAGCCTTGAGCAAAATCACTTTCAGCGGGTATAAATTTAATCCCAAATTGCATAACAAGTACCATGATGAGAAGAGAAGAAAATCCCAGCCATACTGCTTTTTTTGCTTCTTTTTTGCCGTATTTTTCATTTAAAATATCGGTTGCTAAAAATGTCGAAGCGTACAAACTATTGCCAAGTGTTGCCGTTAACCCAATAATTTCAATGGTTTTAGTAACTTGGATATTTGCAAGTACTGTAGAAATTGCGACCCATGCAAACAAGCCGGTTTTTCCGAAAAACTTATACATAAGTAATAAAAGCACGAAATTGAACAAGGCAAAGCCGAGTCCCCAAAATTCATTAAACAAAAAATTTCCTCCTTAGTTTTGGTAAAGCGGGAATTTGCGAACCGCTTAGTAACTTTAAAATGTCCTCAATTAGTATAACTATTGTTGGTATAAAAAACAATTGCGTAGTAGAATGAAAAAATGAAGTTTTGCTAAGAGGTGACAGAGTGAAAAAAATTGCCATTATCAAAGAAATTGACGAAATGATGACTACCTACTGTGAAGGTTGCTTTGTAAAATCTCAACTTCGCAAAGATGAAGGGAAGACCGCTGCTCACAGATTCTGCATTAGTAACTGTACAGTCGGTACACAATTGCAGTTTTTAGGACATGAACTTAATAAGGTTGGAACAAGCTCAAAACAATAACTGTTTTTCTTCTGAAATACAAAAAGCAGGAACGGATTTCCGTCCCTGCTTTTTTCTATTCGTTTATTCCGAATCGATTTCAATTACGTTGGCAGCCTGTGGTCCTCGGTTGCCGTCAATAATGTCGAAAGAAACAGCTTTGCCTTCAGTCAATGTGCGAAACCCATCACCTTGGATACCTGTAAAATGGACAAATACATCATCACCATCATTATACTCAATAAATCCGTAACCTTTTTCTGAGTTAAACCATTTCACTGTACCTTGGTTCATGCAAGTTCCCCCTAATATTGAGTATGTATGGACCTGTAAACTCCATGTTATGGATGGCTATACTATACATGAAGCCTGCAGAAACGTCAATAATCGCTGTGAATACAGGCAATTTGCAGTAACTTCAGGTTATAATAGAAGAAACAAGCGATAGGAGCGGAAGAATGGAACAGGAAAAAATTAGCCAATGCCAAAACGAAGTGAAGAAAATTTATGATCAGTTTGATGCGAGCCACGACTGGCAGCATATTGAACGCGTCATGAAAAATGCGAAAACCATTTTAGCGTTCGAAACCGCTGATGCTTTTATTGTTGAACTAGCTGTATTGTTGCATGATGTTTCGGATCCTAAATACAAAAAAACAGGTGAGAATTTAGAGCGAGATATTTTGGTGCGTCTACAACTGGCAGACACGCAGCGACAACAAATCCAACATATCATCGCGTCGGTATCTTTTAAAGGCGGCAATGGCAAGCCGGCAACAAGTACCGAAGCAAAAATCGTTCAAGACGCTGATCGCTTAGATGCTATCGGAGCAATTGGTATCGCTCGCGCATTTGCATTTGGTGGAGCCAAAGGACGTAAATTGTACGACTGGAACGAAAAAGCGCGTACAGAAATGACTGAACAACAGTACCGTGAAGCACAGACTAGTAGTGTCACACATTTTCACGAAAAATTATTATTGCTAAAAGATCAAATGACTACGGAAACTGGTAAGCAGATGGCTGAAGAACGCCACGAATTTATGCTATCCTTTTTAAAGCAACTTCACACAGAAACGGATGGGAATAAATGAGCCACTTAAATATTACGAAATTAACAAAAACAGTAGGAGCTAAAACATTATTCAAGGACGTCGAATTTTCTCTGTATCCAGGAGAACGCGCCGGATTAATCGGTGTAAATGGAACAGGTAAATCGACATTGATGTCAATATTAGCAGGAACAATGGATGCAGACAGCGTTGTAATGGATCATCCAAAAAAATATCAAATTACGTATTTGATGCAAGAGCCTGAGTTTGATGAGTCGTTGACTGTACTCGAAACAGTGTTCTCAGGAGACTCTCCAATACTAATGTTAAACCGCGCATATGAAAATGCTTTGAAAAACATGATGGTTGACTCGAGTTCAACTCAATTACAAGATGAGTTGATGGATATTCAAGAAAAAATGGAGCAAGAAAACGCTTGGGACATTAACGCCTTAGCAAAAACGGCTTTATCGAAACTAGGCATCGATATGTACGATCAAGTGATTCGTGAATTGTCTGGTGGCCAGCGTAAACGCGTTGCACTTGCGAAAGCATTGATCGAACCTGCAGATTTGATTCTTTTGGATGAGCCGACAAACCATTTAGACGCTGTTTCAACAGAATGGCTACAAGAAACGCTATTGCGGATGGGTTCAGCTATGCTGTTCGTGACGCATGACCGTTATTTCTTAGATGCAGTGTCAACGCATATTTTTGAAATTGCCGATCAAACGATGTACACACATAAAGGGAACTACGGAGATTATTTGGAGAACAAAGCGATTCGTGATGAAATGAACGCTTCGTCTCAGGAAAAACTTGAAAACCGTTTCCGTTCAGAACTGAAATGGATTCGTCGTGGTGCTAAAGCACGTTCGACCAAACAAAAAGCGCGGATTCAGCGCTTTGATGAAATTAAAGAAAGTGTTCAAAAAGAAAATGACAATACATCACTTGAACTATCGATGCAAAGCCAACGTTTAGGTAAAAAGATTATCGAAGGAAAAGGTATGGGTGTGGCTTATAGCGACAAACAAATCTTTAGCGGATTCGATTTCTTGTTGCAAGGTGGAGATCGCATTGGAATCGTTGGACCAAACGGTGCAGGAAAATCTACCTTGATGAAAATGTTAGCAGGAGAACTTGAACCAACTACCGGTAAAATGGAATACGGCAGTACAGTGAAAATCGCTCACTTTACACAGCATTTGCCAGAAATGGACGAGTCGCAACGCATGATCGAATACATTCAAGAAACGTCTAGTGATTTTGAAGCGGAAAAAGGTGTTCGTTTATCAGCTACGCAAATGTTGGAACGTTTCTTATTCCCATCAAACGGTCACGGTACGCAAATTGGTAAACTATCAGGTGGCGAACGTAAGCGTTTGTACTTGTTGAAACTGTTAATGGAACAACCAAACATTTTATTCTTGGATGAGCCGACAAATGATTTGGATATTCAAACACTTTCGGTCTTAGAAGATTTCTTAGAAAACTTCCCAGGTGTTGTTATTACAATTTCGCATGATCGCTTTTTCCTTGACCGCATTGCCCAAAAATTATGGACAACAGGTACGGGTAAAATTGAAGAGTACCAAGGACTTTACTCTGAATTCATTAAAGAAAAAAACAACCCGGTTGCTTTAGCTGCTCAAGAACTTGTTGAAACTGAAGTGGTAGAACCCGTTAAAGCTAAAAAGAAAATGACGTATAAAGAACAATTGGAATACGACGGCATCTTGGGAAAAATCGCAGAAGCAGAAACAACGATTGAAGCTCGTGAAGAAGAAATGGCTTTAGCGGGTACAGATTACGATAAATTACAAAAGCTAACAAAAGAAATAAACACATTAACAGCAGAATACGATGCATTGATTGAGCGATGGACATATCTTCAAGAAATTGCAGAAGCATGATCAACTAATTGCAGGAGGGATTTTTGTGAAAATTTTAACAATAGAACCGACACCAAGCCCGAATACGATGAAAGTGATTATCGACCAGGAATTACCGTTTGGCAAAAGCCACAATTACAATAAAAATAAGTTAGAAGGCGCTCCAAAAGAAGTTCAAGAGTTGATGGCAATTGATGGCGTTAAAGGTGTTTATCATGTTGCTGATTTTCTAGCAGTCGAGCGAATTTCAAAATTTGATTGGGAAACTATCTTGGCACAAGTACGCAATGTATTTGGAGAAGGCCATGAACAATCGAGTGAAAAAATTGAATTAGATGAGCATTTTGGCGAAGTGTATGTCCATGTTCAGGAATTCAAAGGTATTCCCTTACAAGTTAAAGTTTTTGACAACTCTTCAGAAGAACGTTTTGGTATGTCTGAGCGCTTTGTCACCGCTATGAAGAACGTGATGGACCCAACTGAGGAAAACTATTTGTTGCAGCGTAAATGGGCTGATTATGGTGTTCGTTATGGAGATAAAGCCGAAATAGGCAAAAGTATGGTAGAAGAAATCGAAGCCGCTTATCCACAAGAGCGCTTGGTTGCATTGACAACGAAAAAAGACGACAAACAACCTGAAGCCGCTCCACGTGGCCGCAAAATAGCTGCAGAAGAATTTAATGCGCCAGATTGGGAAACACGTTTTCAGTTGCTCGATCAAATGATTGAAGCGGATGTTGACGACTTGGCATTGCTATCAGTTGCTTTGGATGATGACAAAATGTCAATTCGTCGACAGGCTGCTATTTTCCTTGGCGACATTGATGACAAAGCCGTCGTTCCCTATGTAGAACGTGCTATGAAAGACAAGAGCTGGGCCGTTCGCAGAACAGCAGGTGACACAATTAGTGATTTAGGATTTGAAGAATTCGAACCAATTATGATTGAAACTTTAAACGATAAAAATAAACTGGTTCGTTGGAGAGCAGCAATGTTTCTTTACGAAACAGGAACAGAGTCAGCATTACCAGCACTCAAGCAAGCAGAAAGTGATCCTGAATTTGAAGTGAAACTGCAAATTAAGATGGCTATCGCACGAATCGCAGAAGGTGAAGATGCTAAAGGTTCAGTTTGGAAACAAATGACCGAAGCTCGCCAAGCCATGAAAAGCGAATAAACCACAAAAGACTGTGCCAGTTGTCATGAAAATGACTGTTGTCACAGTTTTTTTAGTTAGAGGCATAAACAGCTAGAAATGTTTTCGAAAAGTGGTTAAGAGGTAAACTCCAGTTAATTGAACTGTACAAGGAGGAGCTAGCAATGAACAAAAACGTTTACTCATTAGAAATATTATATAGTGGAAAATATGAATCGTGGGAGTTTGATGATCGTCAAAAACGCGATGAATTTTATAAGAAAGTAGCAGAACGGTTTGCAAAACAAGAAGTAAAAAAAGAAGGTAACGAACTAGAAGATACACAAATTGTCCAATTATCAGCTAACAATCTAGAGTTTCAAGAAGAAGGCGTGTATACGCAAGATATGATTTATGAATGGTTTGAATACGATATCTTTAACCAAATGCTTGAATTTATTAACAAAGAGTATGAGTAAGCATGATAAATGCATGCTAAGTGCTTGCTAAATTTTCGTGATGGGAGAGTTTTAGCGTAAAGAATAATAGAAATATAATAAAAGTAACAGTTGAACGAAACCCACTCAAACCTGAGTGGGTTTTGTTTTATTAAAAATACATAAAACAGCAAGGTCAATTCGCGAGGATATAGAAAAAAAAGGTATAAAAGACTAGAACGTGAGTCAATGGGCATGGGTATTCCGATTAATAAAAAATTTTTTTATAAATATTAGGTCCATATAAACGTTTTTTCTTGATAAATTTATGATATCTTTTAAATATATACATAGGAGGGTCTCGAGTGAATCTAACAGTCAATGGGGTAGTATTAAATCAAAAAAGAAGCTCTTTAATCATTAAAGAGCTTATAAGAGAGTCAGTTGCAGAACACGCAAAAGAAGTGGAAGCGTATTTGAAGGATTATACGGTAGAAGAGTCAGAAAGTTCTATCACTCTTCGCCCGCCATCAGTAGAAGGTATTCAAATTTCACTATTCAAGTCATCCTAAGGGATGGCTTTTTATATTGTTTGGAAAAAGGATAGCTATTAATATACTAAGGACAGAAATCTAGCTAATAAATTCGGGAAAATCGACTGGATAATACGTTTTTAACGGTTGCTTCGCGTTCGAGTACTTACTTCTAAAGCTCACAGGATGTAATTTGATCACAGAGTAGATTCTTTTTTTATAGAAACTTTAAATACTGGTGAAGAAACGAATCAGCATTCTAGGAATAAATAATAAGGTATTCCAAATAACTGAGAAAACAATTTCAATAACGACCCCTATACTAATGTCCTTAAACAAATCGACAAAACAGTTTTCTTCTTTCTGTTTGTTCTTTTTCTTCTTCATTGGTTAACTCCTTCTGATTTCTTTATAATTTAGACATCATCGTCTCTGTAGTTACTTTTTCTTTTCTAATAATCATCTTTCAATAATAGAGTTCTAATCTCCTTTAACAATTTCTCTTTTTCTTTTAGAAAATTTCTGGTTAAATCGACATACTATGAATTTTCTGTATATCTAGGTTACACTAGAGTAGATAAACATTAAGTTTAAGTAAAATGATACTTTAAGAAAAGGGGCGAAAACATGAATGCGTATGATGAGTACATGAAAGGCATTGTTATGCCGATGCGTCAGGAATTAGTTGGAGCAGGATTTACAGAATTAATGACAGCTGAAGATGTCAATGAACATATGAACAATGCTAAAGGAACGAGCTTAGTTGTTATCAATTCAATTTGTGGCTGTGCAGCAGGATTGGCACGTCCAGCAGTTATAGAAGCACTTCAAGCAGTAGAGGCAAAGCCGGAACATTTAGTAACGGTATTTGCAGGTCAAGAAAAAGAAGCTACCGCGCAACTGCGGAATTATTTTGAAGAAGTAGCTCCATCATCACCATCGATTGCGGTATTAAAAGATGGCGAATTGGCTCATTTTATTTCTCGTGAACAAATTGAAGGTTATCCAATGGAACAAATTCGTGACCATTTGGCACAAGCACTTGAACAGGTGTCTGCTCAGTGAAAACAGTTGTCACAACAGCGTACCGGCCAACTCTTTCCATGATTGATTGGGCTGATCGCGTTTCAATAGATCTGTCGCTTCAACAAGTACCGCGCAATAAACGATCCATTGAAAAAATACAGGCAGATGAAAAAGCAGATTTGTTGATTTGTTTAAAAGAACGACTCGAGTTTTATCCAATGGGTAAAAAAGAGCCGTTCTTTTTTCATCCGAATTCAGCGGCTTTCCGGACAAAAAGACCACTCCAAAACGATCCGTTAATCGCTGTATCTAGTCTTGAGCGTGGTGATTCTTTTCTAGACTGTACATTAGGTTTAGCGTCAGACTCTCTAGTAGCTTCTCAGTGGGTAGGAGACCAGGGTAAAGTGATTGGTTGTGAAAGTCATCCAGTCCTCGCATACGTCGTACAGCAAGGCTTAAAACGCTATGTAGCCATGCCTCATTTAAATGAAGCGATGAAACGAATAGACGTTGTATCTTCTGATGCAGTTTCTTTTCTAAAAAAGCTTGAATCCGACTCGTTTGACGTTATTTATATGGATCCTATGTTTACTGAAGAAATAACAGAAGCATCTAACTTTACACCGCTAAGAGGTCCTGCGAATTATGGCCAATTAACAGAAGAGTGGGTAGCAGAGGCAAGACGCGTAGCACGCAAAACGATCGTTTTAAAAGCACATTTTCGTTCCGAAGATTTCGAACGCTTCGGATTTGCCCGACGTGTTCGGCCCAATACCAAATTTCATTATGGTGTAATCTCAGTTATACCAAAAATAAAAAATAATACGTTTTGATACTCGGCGCAGAGAACAGGTTGTCTAATGTAACTCGGAGCATATCTCATGGGAAGACGCTGTGCAACTTCAAGTAGGTATATAAACAAAAAGGGCTGTCAATTCGATTAGGAATTGACAGCCCTCGTGCTTTTTTGTTTATTCTTAAGTGGAGTTTATCACAATTTGTAATACTGTATTTTAGAGTAAAGCGATGACAATAAAAAAACTCCCCAAAGTTCAGGAAGTTTTTTATTGCTTATTAGTCTGTGATTGAGAGAGAAGTCAAATAACCAAGCATAAACAGAAGACCCAGTCCGATCAATAATGATGTATCCATGAAAATTCCTCCTTTTTAAAAAAACAAGGCATTGTTAATGACTTTATTGTACAATGAATTTCAAGAAGATGAAACCTTTACCCGTGAAATTCGTATAAATAAAAAAGCGTGTTACTAAAATGTTCATAAAGAAAAGGTGATGTTCATGAAAAACTGGTGGCAAAAGTCGCTAGTGATTGCAGTTGCCGTTTTAACATTGGGCGCAATTTCCCCCAATCATTTAATTTGGGAGTCGCTTTTAGACGAAAAGGGCCAACCGAAATCACATGCAACTGAAAGCATTAACAAACAATATATTTATGACTGGGTAGACCCGAGCGAGTTTTATGACACAAGTGAGTCTATTCTTGATCTGGTTTATCAATCTGCAGAAGAGCAGTCTTATTTGAAATTCGGATCCCGAATTGGTCCTGTTATTCAAAATGAGTTCCAAACGTTGATTTTACCTAATATTCAACGAGCAATCGACGTTCATCTTGGAAATCTCAATACCGGCAAGTTAAGCAAATTAGCCATTTCTGAAAAACCTTCTGGCGATCATTCAGAGAAGATATTCCATGTGTATGACGTTGAAACCAATAAAGACGAAATACGTTTCCATGTCAGAACAGAGAAAAAACCACAGCTAGGCTATTCTTTTAACTTTCACTATCATCTAGCTGAAGACGACTTCCAAAAACACATTAAGTTGGGAGACATCTACTGGTCGAAAAATACACCGCCAAAATGGCTTTCTTAAACCGTCTATTTAGGCGGTTTTTGTTTTGTGAATTTTTATTATTTAGTTGAAAGTTTTGTTAGCAGAAAGTTTTTGTTATGATTAAACTAACAATGGAGGCGAATTACATGAAGCAATATTTAGACCTATGTGAACATATTTTACATAACGGAGCCACAAAAGAAGATCGGACCGGTACAGGTACATTGAGTGTCTTTGGACATCAAATGCGATTCGATTTAACCGAAGGGTTTCCTTTGATGACAACTAAAAAAACAGCGTTCCGCTTGATTGTCTCGGAACTTCTTTGGTTTATTAAAGGCGACACCAATATCCGAGCATTATTGCAAGACAATAATCATATTTGGGATGAATGGGCGTTTGCTCAATGGGTAGAAAGTGATGAATATGCTGGACCTGATATGGTGGACTTTGGTCGTCGCGCTCAAAAAGATCCAGAATTCGCAGAAGTGTATAAGCTTGAGATGCAAAGCTTTCAACGCAAGATAGTTGAAAATCCAGAGTTTGCCGAAAAGTACGGTGATCTTGGCCCAGTTTACGGCAAGCAATGGCGCTCATGGGCAACAACAGAAGGCGGGACCATCGATCAACTGAAAAATGTTATTGAATCGATTAAAAAGAATCCGGACTCTAGACGCCACTTGGTTACTGCATGGAATCCAGAATTCATCGATGACATGGCTTTACCACCATGCCATATTATGTTCCAGTTTTATGTAGCAGACGGCAAATTATCGTGTCAACTTTATCAACGCAGTGCAGATGTCTTTTTGGGTGTGCCATTTAATATCGCATCATACGCTTTGTTAACGCACCTTATTGCTAGAGAATGCAATTTGGAAGTTGGTGATTTTGTCCACACAACAGGTGATACGCATCTCTACTCAAATCATCTTTCGCAAGTACAAGAACAGCTATCAAGAGAACCAAAAACATTGCCAACCTTGAAAATCAATAAAGACGTCGAATCAATTTTTGACTTGAAACTAGAAGATATCACGATTGAAGGTTATGATCCGCATCCGCGGATTAAAGCACCTGTTGCAGTTTAACAGCTAGTATTAAATACAGTGACCAGCAATTCGCGATTAGTTCTAACTTTTTACGACTACGAAACTTAAAAGAAATTATAGAAGGCGCTGATTCTAGCGAGTTCTTAAACAACGAAATAGCCCAGTAACGTAGAATTCAACCCCTGCCAAAAGCGGGATAGGAGGAAAATACATGATTTCATTGATGGTAGCGCACGATCCAAACCGAGTCATCGGAAAAGATAACGAATTGCCTTGGCATATTCCAGCAGATTTGGCTTATTTTAAAGAACATACTATCGGAAAAGGAATTGTTATGGGACGGAATACGTTCGAATCTATTGGACGTCCTCTTCCAAAGCGACGCAATATTGTTGTGACCCGTAATGATGATTACACAGCAGATGGCGTTGATGTCGTTCATAACATTCAAGATGCCATCAAGTTAGCGAGAGAAAAACATGAAGAAGTCATGATCATTGGCGGCGAACAAGTTTTTGAATCTGTATTACCAGATGCAGATCGTCTTTATATCACGCTCGTTCAACAAGAGTTTGATGGCGATACGTACTTTCCAGAGTATGGACGTGAGTGGAAGCTTGTGTCGGAGTCTGAACAACAAACTTCAAATGATGTGACTTTTTCGTATTTAGTATATGAGCGTCGTAAAAAGAAAAACGACTGTGTTTAATTCGATTCGTACATTTTCATTTTTATTTGGCTATTTGCCAATCAGTGCGATAAATTTAAAAAAAATCGTAAAACAAAAGCCGCAACTAAGTTTACAAGAATATGACCAATTGATTCATACGGAACCTCAAAAATGGGCGAGTGGCATTATGAAACGAACAAATAGCACGATAAGGATTACGGGTACTGAAAATTTGCCTGAAGGACCGGTTTTGTTTGTCAGCAATCATGAAGGGAATTTTGATATTCCGACGCTTTTGTCGATGATTCCAAAGCCTTTTGGTTTTATTTCCAAAAAAGAAGTAAACAAATTTCCTATTATTCCAATGTATATGAAAGAAATGAATTGTGTATTTTTAGATCGAACTGATCGCCGAAGTGCATTAAAGTCAATTGCAGATACAGTTGAAAAGCTAAAAAAAGGTCATTCTATTTTGATTTTTCCTGAAGGTACTAGAAGTAAAGGTGAAGGAATCGGCGAGTTTAAAGCAGGATTTATGCGTATCGCAAAGGATGCGGGTGTGCCAATATTGCCGGTTGCAATTCATGGAACTGCTGACATCATGGAAAAAAACAATAATAAAATAATGCCGGCAACTGTAACGGTTCAACTTTTGGACCTTGTCGGTGTAGAAGAGCTAAGCTATATAAAGCCAAAAGAAGCAATAGCACTTGTGCATGGTCGAATTGCCTATGCACTTTCTACCATGACTACAAAAAAGATTTAACTAACTAGAACAAAATGGTAATCTTATTAGTTGTTTATTGCGCCACAACTACTTAAACTCAAGTGAAGAAGGAAGTGATTTCATGTCAAAGATTCATATCGTTACGGATTCGACCGCTGATTTAAAACCGGAAATCATTGAAAAATATGACTTACATGTGGTTCCCTTAAGTATTCAAGTTGGTGGAAAAAACTATTTAGACCGCGTCGATCTTGAGCCAGAATCTTTTTTAGAACTAATGAAAAATACCGATGAAATGCCGAAAAGTTCACAGCCAGCTCCAGGTGTATTTAAAGAGTTGTATGATAAGCTAGGCGAAAATGGAGATCAGATCTTATCGATTCATATGACTGGTGGAATGAGTGGAACAGTGGAATCTGCTAAAACTGCAGCCCAATTGTCTGACTCTGATGTAACAGTCATCGATTCTCGTTATATTTCGCATGCCTTAACTTTCCAGGTTTTCGAAGCAGCTGAAATGGCTCAAGCAGGAAAGTCAATGGAAGAAATTGTTGCACGCGTTGAGCAAATTCGTCTAAATACAAAGCTATTTGTCGTAGTCGATTCGCTTGACAATCTCGTTAAAGGCGGAAGAATTGGAAAAGGTCGTGCTTTACTGGGGTCGTTAATGAAAATCAAACCGATAGCTTCACTAGATGGCGGAGAATATACACCTGTAGCAAAAGCTAGAAGTCATAAACAAGTGGTTGAGTATTTGATGAAGGATTATAATGAGCGAACAGCGGGTAAAAAAGTTAAAGGTGTCGGAATTGCTCACGCGAATGGATTAGCAATGGCAGATCCACTACGCGAAAAAATAAAAGAAACCGGTTTTACTGATATTCAATTTGACTTCACAACGCCAATTATTTCTACCCACACGGGTATTGGAGCAATTGGATTTATGTATTATACCGATTAAAAGGCCTAAAAAGGAGAGACGAATTTGAAACGCATCCTGTTTATTATAATAGTGCTTATGGGTATAGTGTCGGGGTGCAGTCCATCGTCTATCTTTGGCAATGATAAAGCGGAACCACGAAAAAAACCAGTGAATATAACTTACACAGTACCTCCCAATTTTATTCCTCAATCTGTAGTCATTACAGCACTTGGTGACTCTTTGTCTCAAGGTGTAGGAGACGAAAGCGACTTGGGTGGTTATACAGGAAGAGTAGCGTCAGAAATTCAAACGTGGCAAGGAATCAAAGGTGTTACTGTTGAAAACACAGCAAAACGCGGACGTCGAAGTGACCAGTTATTAGCTATTTTTCAGCAAGGCAAATTGGGGGGTCCAGTTGGACAAGCCGATTATTTAACGCTAACAATAGGTGGAAACGACGTTATGAAAATTGTGAAACGTGATTTGTTTTCTTTGAATATAGAAGCTTTTGACGACGAATTGGTTCTTTACGAAAATAGATTTGACCAAATTATCACTGGGATTAGAGAGATTAATCCCAACGCGCCATTAATTGTTATGGGTATTTATAATCCCTTTTCGCTTGTAACAGACGAAGTAGAAGAATTTGATTTAATCATCGATTCTTATAATGAGACGATGAGAAAAAGAGTAGAAGCCGATCCTCAAGCTTGTTTTGTCCCTATTAGTGATTTGTTTGTTGGCAACAAAAACTTAGTTTATCATTCTGACTTTTTTCATCCAAACAGCAAAGGGTATGATTTGATAACAGAGCGTATGTTAAAAAGCATGGATGAATGTGGCTTGAGCTATGAGGAATAGGATGGTGATTGAATGAAAAAATGGAAATTGGCTTTTATTTTGTTATTGGTTCTGAATATGTTGGTAGTAATTGGAATGACACTTTACTTATCCACACCGTCAAAAGACTATATATCGTATCAAGCAGCCAAAAGTGGAGCTGCTGCGGGCAATACAGTTGTGGTGAATACGACAAAAGCAGATTTTGAAGGAATCGCCAACACATATATACAAGAAGCGATGAAAGATCAGCCGATTCCACTTTCTTTATCTGTTACAGATGATGTGAGTATATCAACAGAACTCAGCATTTTTTCTGTGACATTGCCAATTTTGATGAAATTCGAACCTCTTGTACAAGAAGATGGTAATTTATTACTAGAACAGAAGTCTGTTGAAGTCGGTATGCTGGATATTCCTCCTGAATCTGCGTTAAAGTTGCTTAGAGACTCAGTAGACCTTCCTGAATTTATGGAAGTGACACCGGCGGATGAAGAAGTGCTCCTGAAATTGACGGAAATTTCGTTAGATGATGGCATCTCTGTTCGCGCAACGTCTTTCAACTTAAAAGAAGACGACATCCGGTTATTGGTGACAATTGAACCATAAAGAACGGAGTGAGTAGATGAAAACAGAAAAAGCAATATTTGCAGGAGGCTGTTTTTGGTGTATGGTCAAGCCTTTTGATTCATTAGACGGGATTGAAGAAGTTGTAAGTGGATACACAGGTGGCGATTTGAAAAATCCTACTTATGAGCAAGTGTGCTCAAATGCAACAGGTCATGTAGAAGCAGTTCAAATCACATTTCAACCTGAAATATTTTCTTACGAAAAACTACTAGATGTGTTCTGGACACAAATCGATCCTACAGATGCTGGAGGTCAATTTTTTGACCGCGGTGAATCCTATCAAACCGCTATTTTTTACCATTCTGAAGAACAGCGAATTGCTGCTGAAAAGTCTAAGCAAGAACTGGATAATTCAGGACGATTTAACAAGGCTGTAGCGACACCAATCCTTGAAGCAAAACCGTTTTATTTAGCAGAAACACATCATCAAGATTATTATAAGAAAAATCCTGGTCATTACAACCGTTATTCAGTGGGGTCAGGTCGGACGGCATTTATTGAAAAGAATTGGGGTGGACAAGCATGAAAGACGATTTAAAAACAAAACTAACATCAATGCAATATCATGTGACACAAGAAAGTGGAACTGAACCGCCTTTCCAAGGAGAGTTTGACCAACATTTCGAAGACGGTATTTATGTTGATATTGTGTCAGGAAAACCGTTATTTAGCTCGAAAGATAAGTTTGATGCACATTGTGGATGGCCAAGCTTTGCTAAGCCACTTGAAACAACGGAAGTTAAAGAAACTTTCGATACAAGTCATGGTATGAGAAGAACGGAAGTTCGCTCGACGACTGCAGATTCGCATTTGGGACATTTATTCCCAGACGGACCTTCATCTTCAGGAGGACTTCGCTATTGCATTAACTCTGCAGCGCTGCGTTTTGTTCCCAAAGAGCAATTAGACGCAGAAGGTTTGACCGAGTACAAGGAATTATTTGAATAAAAGGTGATCCGGACAACTTGTCCGGTTTTTTTTGCCTGAAATTCGAAAGGAGTTGGGTGATGCATCGCTCATTTTATCAATTTACATTAAAATACCGTGGGAAAATTGACGCAGATGACTATTCGCGTTTTTCTGATGCGATGTTTCTCGATCATTCATTTCCAAAATCAGAAACTGATTTTGAGCGACTTTCTAAATATATAGAAGAAAAAGCACATCCAATCATGAGAGCAAGTGTTTTTGATGAGATATGGAGAGAATATATAGACCAGTAAGGCTCTTTATTGCACTAGCAGTAAAAAAACAGTATGATTAAATCTACTATATAAAAGTGAGGTTTTTAAATGAGTGTTCACATTAATGCGAAAAAAGGCGATATTGCCGAAACGATTTTACTACCAGGAGATCCGCTTCGCGCAAAATACATAGCGGAAACGTTTTTAGAAGATGTAACTTTGTATAACGAAGTCCGCAATATGTTCGGTTACACCGGTACATACAAAGGAAAACGCATTTCTGTTCAAGGAACTGGAATGGGTGTCCCTTCGATTTCGATTTACGTTACTGAATTGATGCAGGAATATGACGTTAAAAAACTAATTCGTGTTGGTACATGTGGTTCGATTCATAAAGATGTTAAAGTTCGCGACGTTATTTTGGCGCAAAGTGCGTCAACAGACTCAAAAATGAATGAAATCATTTTTAAAGGGATCAACTATGCACCAACAGCTGATTTTGATTTATTGTTAAAAGCTTATAATGCAGGTCTTGAAAAAGGATTAAACTTACGTGTCGGAAATGTCTTTACTGAAGATGTTTTTTATAACGAATTTGCAGAGCATGAAAAATGGGCTCAATACGGAGTACTCGGTCTTGAAATGGAATCTTCAGCATTATACACATTGGCTGCAAAATTCGGTTGTCAAGCGTTATCAATCTTAACGGTAAGTGATCATTTACTAACAGGCGAAGTAACGACTTCAGAAGAACGCCAAACAACATTCAACGAAATGATCGTTGTCGCTTTAGAAGCAGCGATTCAAGACTAGAAAAAAGCTTTGCCGATCCTTAAGGTTGATTTGCAATCTATAGCGTGAAGTCTCAGCTTGTAAAAAGACTGTCTCGACAGTCTTTTTCTTTTCATTTTTTCAAATTCTGAGTGTAATTACGAAAGTGGTGATAGTAGATGGATGAGCAACGTCCGGAAGAACAGAAAGAACCCATTCCACCAGTAGAAGAATCACCGTCGCATATGATCAAGATGAAAACATTTTCTTTTATTATGCTGGTGTTTCTTTTAATCATTGCTACGGCTGGATTGACCGTTTTTGCTTTAACGTTTGGCGAAGACAAAGCTGTGGAAGTAAATTCTCCAGAGCGACGCGAATTTGAAAAATTATATACAGCATATGATGAAATTCAAAACAATTATTTTGAAGACGTCGATAGAAATGTTCTAGTTAACGGTGCGATTAACGGCATGGTTGATTCGCTAGAAGATCCCTATTCTGATTACTTGAACGAAGAAGAAGCGTCTCAATTTTTAGAAGGCATTTCATCAAGCTTCCAGGGAATCGGTGCGGAAGTTCAAGAACGCGGCGGTTACGTAACGGTAGTTTCACCTATCAAAAATTCACCAGCTGAAAAAGCTGGCGTTTTGCCAAATGACCAAATTATTGCGGTTGACGGGGAAAGCATACAAGGCTTCACGACAACTGAAGCGGTTATGTTAATTCGTGGTGAAAAAGGATCAGAAGTCACGTTAACGATCCAACGCGGTGAAAATGCGGAGCCTATTGACATCACCATTGTTCGAGACGAAATTCCACTCGAGACGGTTTACGCCGAGATGATCGGTGACAAAGTAGCGCACATTCAAGTAACCAGTTTTTCTGAAAACACGTATCAAGAATTGCTTGATGCGATAGAAGAAATGGAAAGTGAAGGAATGGAAGCGGTCGTTATGGACGTTCGCCAAAACCCAGGTGGATTGTTGGATGTAGCGCTTGATATTTCGAATTTGTTTATAGATGAAGGAAAGCCATTGTTTGAAGTTCAAGCAAAAGGGTCAGAACCTGAAGTCTATATGTCTTCACCTGGTACGAAAGTTAAAGTACCCGTTACTTTGCTAATTGATGGCGGAAGCGCTTCAGCTTCTGAAATTTTAGCAGGTGCGATGAGTGAGTCAGCAGATATTCAATTAGTCGGTGAGAAAACATTTGGCAAAGGAACTGTTCAAACGGCAAATGATCTTAAAGATGGCTCTAATTTGAAATTTACAACAGCTAAATGGTTGACACCAGATGGCAATTGGATTCACGAAAAAGGCATCAAACCTGATGTAGAAGTAGCTTACCCAGAATATGCATCTCTTCCGATATTAGATACGTCAATCGAATTGAAAGACGGTGTGATCTCTGAACAAGTTAAAACTGCTGAGCAAATGCTCGAAGCACTTGGCTACGAAGTTGGAGATGTAGATGGCGTATTTGAAGAACAAATGACAGAAGCTGTTGAAAATTTCCAAGAAGAAAACGACTTAGAAGTAACAGGAATTTTAATAGAAGATAGCACATTTGCAGTGATGGATGCATTGCGTAAGAAAATCGAAAACGACGATCCACAATTACAAAAAGCTAAGAAAATTTTGATAGAAGAAGCAGGAATTCCAGCTTCTTCTTCAGAAAAAGCTGAAGAGTGATGTCAAGGTCTGCTTCGGCGGGCCTTTTCTTCATCATTTAGCGAAAGGGTGAGACGATGAAAGACGTTTACTTGTTTAGTGGATTTCTCGGAAGTGGAAAAACCACGCTATTAAAAAACATGATTACGCAAATGAAAGAAAAAGGACTAAGACCAGCTGTATTTATGAATGAGCTAGGCAAAATGAATATGGATTCTGATGCAGTTGAAGATGGTGTACCATTAAAAGAAATTTTAGATGGGTGCATTTGTTGCTCGGGATCAGAGAAATCAGAAGCACAAATTCAAACACTGTTAGCAGAAGAAGAATTTGATGTGTTGCTGATTGAAACAACGGGAGCCGCGCATCCTGTAGAAGCTTTAGATGCTATTTTTTCGCCACTATTTGCTGAACAATTAAACTTTAAAGGCATTGTCACAGTAGCAGATAGCAAAAGATGGATGGATCGCAATAGCTTGTCTCCGCAAATTCGATCGTTGTTTTTAGAACAAATTCGTCATGCAGATTTAGTACTGGCTAACAAAATGGATTTATTGACGGAAAGTGAGCAAGGAACAGTGGTGTATGAAATACAATCGCTAAATCCAACTGCCCAAATTATTCAAACGGTTCATGCTAAAATTCCGTTTTCAGCACTGGAAAAGGTAACAGCGTCTTCTACGAAAGATGTTGTAAAAGCGCCCGTTTCTAAACTAAATCTGAATGCAAAAGTATTACAATTTGATGCTCCTGTTGGACGTGAAAAATTTGAAAAATGGTTACGCGCTTTACCAGATTCGGTTTACCGAATAAAAGGCTACGTACCACTTGAAGGTGACAAATACCCTCATGCTTTTCAATTTGCTTATGGAATGGCACAATGGCTTCCTGAGTACATGAAAATGCAAAATCAAATTGTGGTAATCGGGGAAGGGCTAGAAAAGGTTGAGCTTCCATGATTCAGTCTTATCAAAAGCTGTGGTCGCAAAGGTCAACTGTAAAAAAAATCACGACGCATGAAGAACTCGAAAATCATATACTAATTGAACTAAACGATGAACTGACACATCCACGCGTTCGTAAAACCAAAAAGCAAAAACTAGAACTTGCTTTACTGCGAATTACTGAGTCGGAGTTGTTAGAATCGGAAAAAAAAGAGTTGATGGAGTTGTATAAAGAAATAGCCTTGTAAAAAGATAAATAAAAAGCAGGAAATGAAAATCAATGATTTTCATTTCCTGCTTTTTTGTAGTTAGTTACCAAATTGAGAAGCAATCTTTTTTTGAATGATTAATAATCGAATAGACAATGTGATAGCACCTGCAGTTAAGCCAACGATTAACCCAATCCAATAGCCGAAAGGCCCGAAATCAGTAAAATTCGCAAAAATATAACCACTAGGTAAGCCAATAACCCAATAAGAAATCAGCGCCATAACAAATGTGATGTTAACGTCTTTATATCCGCGAAGTGCACCTTGAACAGGAGCTTGAATAGCATCCGATAATTGGAACAAAGCAGCAAATAGCAAGAATTGAACCGCCAGTTTAATAACTACAGGATCTGAGGAATATAAAGCAGCAATTTCAGCTCTCATAAAGAACAAAATACAAGCAGATAAGAAACTAAAGACAATAGCAGTACCGACACTTAACCAACTATACTGGCGTGCATCATGAAAACGTTTAGCTCCTACTTCATAGCCCACTAGTATGGTAGCACCCATGGAAATACTGAGTGGCAACATATACAAAAGTGACGTGAAGTTTAATGCAATTTGATGCGCTGCAATCGTAACGGTACCATAAACCGCAAGTAAAAATGTAACTGCGGAAAAGATACTTGTTTCCACAAAAATTGAAATGCCAATTGGGACTCCAATGCGACTAATTTCAGCCCAGCGGCTCAATGATAATTTAGGCCAATTACGAAAAATACCGTAAGAAGAGAATGGGTTTCTTGTTTGGATGATCCAAGTAGCAATCGCCAGTATCAGCCAATAAGTAATAGCCGAAGCCAGTCCTGCTCCTGCGCCCCCGAGTTCTGGGAAACCGAAGTTTCCAAATATCAATAAATAGTTAAAGAAAACATTAATTGGAGCGGATAACAAAGAAATAACCATCGTGACGCGTGTAGCTCCGAGTGCATCAATATACGAGCGCAATGTCATATAAACAAATAACGGAACAAGTCCAACCGACATCGCAAAAATATAACGACTAGCTACATCAGCAACTGCAGGTTCAAGATTCATAAGTGCAAGCAAACTATCGAGACCAAAATAGAAAAAAATAAACACAATTGCTGCTAGTAAGAGTGCCAAGTATATTCCTTGCTGAACAGCTTGTTTTACTTGCTCTTTTTTCTTAGCCCCCATTAATTGTGCTACAATTGGAGTGATAGACATGAGGATACCGGCTAAGCCAATATAGACGGGAACCCAAAAAGAGGACCCAATAGAAACGCCAGCTAAATCTTCTGTTCCATAACGTGAAGTCATATAAATATCAAAAAACGTCACTAAATACATGGCGACTTGCGTGACAAGAATAGGAAAAACAATTTTTATCAACATCAACACTTTTTCTTTTTTCGTTCGCGTTTCGTGCATAATTTTTCCTCCTGCAATCTATGTAAAATAAATGCTAATTTATCGATTAACTATTCTTACTTATTAGTACACAATTTAAACAGCTACCCATTAAAATTTAGCACATAAAACTCAGTATAGCACAGTTAATCTTTCTAAAAGATAATCTCGTTGCGTCAAATTAATAGATGAGAGTAGGACAAACAATGGACAACAAAACAATTATATTAACCGGTGGCGGAACTGCTGGACATGTCTCGTTAAACCAAGCATTAATTCCAGAATTAAAAAAATTAGACTTTCATGTTGAATATATCGGTTCTAAAGATGGCATTGAAAATGAGTTGATACGAGAGTCGTTTCCTTCAGTTCCATATCACCCTATCTCGAGTGGTAAACTACGTCGTTATTTTTCAACGAAAAACTTTTCAGATCCATTCCGCGTAGGAGCGGGCTTAATGCAAGCAGTCAATATTATTCGTAAAATCAAACCTGTTGCTATTTTTTCAAAAGGTGGTTTCGTTTCAGTACCAGTTGTAATGGCTGGGCGAATGATGTCAGTACCTGTCATTATTCACGAATCAGATGTTACTCCAGGGCTCGCAAATAAAGTTGCTTTACCATTTGCTGATCACATCTTCACTGTATTTAACGAAACATTAGCGCATGTGCCAAGTGACAAGTCTACTTGTACAGGGTCTCTTATTCGCAGTGAATTGCTGGAAGGAACTGCAGCAAAAGGCCAGGAAATCTGTTCGTTTACGAGTGATCTGCCCGTTTTAATGGTTATGGGCGGTAGCCAAGGATCAGCCATGATCAACTCAGCTATACACAACAATCTAGAACGTTTAGTAGAAGAATATAATATCATTCATTTATGTGGCAAAGGAAATCGATTACCGGAGCTAGATACACACACAAACTATCGCCAATTTGAGTATGTGACACATGAACTTCCTCATTTGCTGCATATGACAGATTTTGTTGTATCGCGTGCAGGTTCAAACTCAATATTCGAATTTTTAGCTTTGAAAAAACCCATGTTACTAGTACCACTTTCGATTCAAAAAAGTCGCGGTGACCAAATTCTGAATGCGAATTTATTTGAAAAACAAGGCTTTGCTCACGTAGTAGAAGAAGAACAGTTGTCTGCAGATCGATTTATGGAAGAACTTACGCTTTTACAAAAAGATAAAGAGCAGTTAATCGAAGCTATGACAAAAGCCAAACCACCAATTACAGCAGCTGATATGGCTAAACTAGTAGCCATTCATACAAAATAAGTCGTGATTAGTTAAAGAGGTGAACAAAATGGAAATGGCGTTGATAAAAGTTCATGGCTCAATGAATACCTTCTATATGTTTGAAGGAGAAGAACGCGATGATTACGCGCAGCTGGCAAAGCACGTTTCAACAATAGATCCAGACATTGATGGCATTTTAGTGATGTTACCTTCAGCTATTGCACATGCAAAAATGCGTGTTTTCAATAATGATGGATCAGAAGCCTCGATGTGTGGCAACGGTCTTCGCTGTGTAGCGCGGTATGTATGCGAACAACAAAATGTGCAAGAAGCTATGATTGAGACAATGAAAGCTTCTTTATGTGTAAAAAAAGAAGAAGCCTCGAATGACGAGATTGAGACATATGCCGTAGAAATTTCTCCGGTATCATTTTCACTGAAAAGTTTGCCGATGAATTACTTAAACCAAAATGAGTGGATCAATAAGCCCTTACCATTTGTTTCAAAAGACATTCTGTTTTCAGCTGTATCTGTTCCGAATCCGCATTTAATCGGAATTGTTCCAGCTACACTCCAGAACGATTCCAGCCATCAAGAAAAATGGGCACAGTATTTTAATAGTGATAATGAGTATTTTCCGAATGGTGTCAACGTCAGCTATGTGACACCTGTCGAAAAAGGAATATTCGTTCGGACATATGAACGCGGAGTTGGTTTCACAAATGCTTGCGGGACAGCGATGACTGCTTCTGCTTTAATTAGTTGCATGTCTGGATTAATGCCATACGGGGACGTATCTGTCTATAATCCAGGTGGACTCGTGAAATGTACCATTTCTACTGGTGAAAATAAGATTGACCTCGAGCTATCAGGAAATGCAACATATTTAGCGCATACAAAATTTTATTGGGCAAAAGACGATATAAAGAAAAGTCTTATTTTATCTACTGAAAATTTACAAGAACAAGATTCCTATAAAAAGTTTATTGAGCAAGTAACTACACGTTCAAATCAATTTGTTTACTAAAGGCGGTGAAAAAGATGGCAATGCCTTTTTCTATAGAGCAACTAGACCTTCTCTATAAAAATTCAAAAAATCCGGTCTATCTCATGAAACAAAATGGAGAAACTTTTGACTATATGTATGTTAACCCGGTGTGTTCTACGATATTCAAAAAAGAGTTGATCGGAACTAACTTAGATGAGAGCATGCCGTTCGCTTTGTCTCAAGAAATAAAAAAGCAATATGGAATTGCTTTGAAAAAAGGCGTTAGTCACGCATATCGGGATTACAGTTTATTTAGCGACTTGGACACTGCGATGGAATCCGAATTAACACCTATTGACTATCAGGGTCAAAAGTTTGTATTGGCGGTAACCAAAAACGTGACAGTTCAAAAGAAAATTGAAGAAGATTATTTGTTTTATGAATCGTTAGTTCAGAATTCGGTAGATCCAATGATTATGATTTCTGCAGAATATAAAATTATTGATTTAAACCCAGCTTATGAAAAAGCATTTGGGGTAAGAAAAGAAGAGTGGGTCAATCTGACTTATGATGACTTGTCTAAAAAGAAAAAAGAATTGTTTAAAACAGGAAAAGAATTATTAACACAATTTAAGCCCTCATTAAAAAGCACCTCTTTAATTATGAATCGACAAAAGCACGATGGAGTAAAGGCGAAATTTTCAGTGAGTTATTCACCAATCATAGAAAACGGTATGATTCGAGCATTCCATGTTGTGTTTCGAGAGCTAACAACGGAACAGCTGTTGAAAAATGAGCTTAAAAAAACAGAGAATATTCTGGAGAGCTACAAAGATGCACTTAATTACGCAGCACTTGTCGCGATTTGGGATATTTCTGGTACGATTAAGTTTGTTAATAAAAATCTGAACGAACTAACAGGCTATAAAAAAGAAGAGTTAATTAATATGACAGTTTTTGAAATTAGTAATGCACTTATTACTACAAAAAAATACGAAGAAATACGAAAAGTAGTATGGCAAAATGAAATTTGGCGTGGAGAAATGGAAGTTGCAAAGAAAAACAATGAGTTCTTTTGGGTAGATGCTACAATCATTCCGCTTATGAATACAGATGGCGAAATTTATCAGTTTTTGTCCATTTTATTTGATATTACAGAACGAAAGCAACTTGAAAAACAACTTCATTTTATGGCTTATCATGATAGTTTGACGAATTTACCTAATCGTCGGTTTATGATTCAAGAATTCGATCAAATCAAAAAACAAGTTAATAATGAAAATGAATATATCGCTTTTTTGTATATAGATGGCGATGACTTTAAATCGGTGAATGATCGATTTGGGCATGACGTTGGTGATGAATTTATTTATCATTTCGGAGAAGCGATTAAAAAAAGTTTGCGCACTGATGATTTAGTTGCAAGAATTGGTGGCGATGAATTTTTAGTAGCATTAACCGGAATTGTACCAGAAAAGTTTGAACAGCATATTGAGATGGTCATCGCAAGGATCAATAAGACACTTCTTGAGGGCTGGACAATTAATGGGCATCATTTTTCACCAACTTCGTCAACTGGCATTTCCATTTATCCATTGCATGGCGATGATTTTGATGAATTAATGAAAAAAGCAGATACAGCACTTTACACCGCTAAAAAAACGGGCAAAGGATATTCACAATTGTATTCATTGTAACTAAAACCCCTTTGAAAACGCTTGAATCGCAGACATTAAATGGATAAACATGCTTTTATATCTGATGTGTGAATTATTTCACTAAAATGCTTTGTTTTTTGTCAAGGAAGTAGTAAGATTGATAGGGAAATTTAAACTTGAATTGCCTAGCGCCTTCTACTTTATGTCTAATGGGAAGCGTGATAAAATAGGCAAGACATATACAAATATAGCGACTGGCTTAAAACAAATAGTTGGAGGTTTTTTAATGTCTAGCAATCATTCAGATACAAAATCCCCCTGGGGCTCCATTACTGGTCCGAACTTGGGATACATAATGGAAATGTATGACTTGTATCAAGAATCACCGGAATTACTTGATCCGGAATATGTTGAACTGTTTGAGCAATATGGACCGCCGACAGAAGTTTCTCCAGAACAACAGACTCTATCAGCAACATCTGTTGAACCAAATAATTTTGAAAAAGTGCTGGCTGCCGTTAACTTAGCCGAAGCTGTTCGTGCGCACGGTCATTTAGCTTCCGATATTTACCCACTAAAAGATCAACCAAAAGACACTACTCGCATGGAGCCTTCAACTTATGGCCTTAGCGAACAAGATTTGAAAGAAGTACCTGTCTCGTTAATTTTAAGTAATGCACCGGCTGATATAAAAGATGGCCTTGAAGCAATCAATTATTTAAAATCACTTTACACGGAAAAAGTTGCTTTTGAATTTTCGCATGTAATTCAGCCACAAGAACGTAGCTGGCTACAAGAGAAAATCGAAGCTGGAACAGCAAAGCCTTCACTAGATGCTGATAAGAAAAAACAAGTTCTTGACTTGTTGACGCGTGTAGAAGGCTTCGAGAAATTTGTGCACCGTACATTTGTAGGACAAAAACGCTTTTCAATTGAAGGTGTGGATTCGTTAGTAGTGTTAATGGATGAATTAGTTCGTATGTCCGAGTCAGCAGGGACTGAAGATATTATGATCGGGATGGCACATCGCGGTCGTTTAAATGTGCTTACACATATTTTAAATAAACCATATGAAATGATGTTTGCCGGATTTGCTCACGTAGGAGATGAAGCTTTTCTTCCAGAAGATGGTTCCCTTCAAATCACAAAAGGCTGGTTTGGAGATGTAAAATACCATATGGGTGCAGCTTATAAGTCAGCGACAGGAACAAATGTTAAGTTGGCGTATAACCCGTCTCATTTGGAAATCGTTAGCCCAATTGTTGCAGGTCAAACACGTGCTGCTCAAGAAGATACGAGCAAAACAGGTATTGCAGAAGTAGATTCGAAAAAATCATATTCGATTCTTATTCATGGAGATGCAGCATTCCCAGGACAAGGAATTGTCACAGAGACTTTAAACTTTAGTCGCGTTAGAGGCTATCAAACGGGTGGGTCTATTCATATTATTGCGAATAACTTGATTGGTTTTACAACTGAGCAATTTGACTCTCGTTCTACACATTATTCTTCAGATCCAGCAAAAGGGTTTGAAGTACCTGTTATTCATGTAAATGCGGATGAGCCTGAAGCAGTTGTTGCAGTGGCTCGCTTGGCATTTGAATATCGTGAAAAGTTCTGCAAAGATATTTTGATCGATTTAATCGGTTACCGTCGTTATGGACACAACGAAATGGATGAGCCTTTAGTGACAAATCCAACAATGTACCATGGTGTTCATCAGCATGACACCGTTCGTGAATTATACGGAAAACAATTAACGGCTGAAAAAGTTCTTTCTGAAGAAGATGTTAAAAAATTAGATGCAGATACACAAAAAGAAATGCAAGAAGCATATGATCGCGTGAAAGAAAACAAATCAGACGAGTTTCCGAAAGTGGAAATGCCTGAAGCCGTTTTAAACGGCTTCCCTGAAGTTCCAACGGGTATTGATAAAGATGTTTTAACAAAAATGAACAAAGAGCTGTTGTCATGGCCAAATGACTTTTCTACTTTTGGCAAATTAGCTAAAATTTTAAAACGCCGCGAAGAGCCGTTTAAAGGAAAAGGCAAAGTAGATTGGGCACATGCAGAAACGCTTGCGTTTGGTACAATTTTGCAAGATGGTAATCCGATTCGCTTAACGGGACAAGATGCTCAGCGGGGTACATTTGCTCAACGTCACCTTGTTTTACACGATGAAAAGAATGGTAATGAGTTGGTGCCGTTGCATCATATTTCTGATGCTAAAGCATCGTTTGTTGTTTATAACAGTCCATTAAGTGAAGCATCCGTTTTAGGCTTTGAATATGGTTATAATGTTGAAAATGATAAAGCGTTAGTAATTTGGGAAGCACAGTATGGCGATTTCGCCAATATGGCACAAATGATGTTCGACCAATTTATTTCTGCTGGACGAGCAAAGTGGGGACAAAAATCAGGTTTGGTTATGCTTCTGCCTCACGGCTTTGAAGGCCAAGGACCAGAGCACTCAAGTGCTCGTTTAGAAAGACATCTTCAAATGGCTGCTGAAAACAACTGGACAGTTGCAAATCTATCTAGTGCAGCAAACTATTTCCATATTTTACGTCGTCAAGCGAAAATGCTAGGTGAAGAGTCGATTCGTCCATTAATTATTGTTTCGCCAAAATCATTATTGCGTCACCCACTCGTCGGGGCATCAGTAGATGATTTAACGGAAGGTCATTTCCAAACGATCATCGAACAACCGAATATGGGCAAAGACGTGAAAAAAGTGAAACGAGTTCTTTTTGCAAGTGGCAAAATGGCAATCGACTTGGCAGAACGAGTGAAAGACGGTACAGGCTACGAAGGGGCGCACATTGTCCGCGTAGAGCAATTATATCCATTCCCAGCTGAGAAGATTAAAGCGGTTGTTGACCGTTATCCAAATGCTAAAGAAATAGCATGGGTACAAGAAGAACCGCAAAACATGGGTTCGTGGACATTTGCAGATCCGTATTTGCGCGAACTGGCTGATGGCAAAGAAGTGAAATACTTCGGTCGCACGCAGCGCCAAAGCCCTGCAGAGGGGGATGGAGAAGCGCATAAAGTAGAACAAGCACGTATTATTGACGAAGCATTAGCTAAATTGTAAGGATAATCTAAGGAGGAATTTTTTGTGGCAGAGATCAAAGTACCAGAACTAGCAGAATCGATTACAGAAGGAACAATCGCCCAGTGGCTTAAACAGCCAGGCGACACAGTAGAAAAGGGAGAATTCATCGTTGAACTAGAAACAGATAAAGTTAACGTCGAAGTTATTTCTGAAGAAGCTGGAGTTGTTCAAGAACATTTAGCACAAGAAGGCGATACGGTTGAAGTTGGGCAAGTTATCGCAATCGTTGGCGAAGGTTCTGGCGAAACTGCAACACCTAAAGCTGAAGAAGCACCACAAAAAACAGAAGAGCCCGCTAAAACAGAAGCTCCGGCAACTCAAGAACCTGTAGAAAAAGATCCGGCAGCTGAAGAACAATCTTCTTCTGATCGTACAATTGCAAGTCCAGCTGCACGTAAATTAGCACGCGAAAAAGGAATCGATCTTGCAGCGATTTCTCCAGTAGATCCAATGGGGCGTGTACGTGTTCAAGACGTTGAAGCTCATGGTTCAAAACCTGCAACACACGCACCAGCTGCAAAAGCGGAAGCGCCAAAACCTGCAGCTCCTTCTTCTGATGAAGAAAGTGGCCGTGTTGTTCGCGAAAAAATGACAAGACGTCGTCAAACAATTGCAAAACGTCTTCTTGAAGTTAGACAATCAACGGCAATGTTGACTACTTTCAATGAAATCGACATGACTAACGTGATGGCATTACGTAGCCGTAAAAAAGATCAATTCCTTAAAAATAACGACGTGAAACTTGGCTTTATGTCATTCTTCACAAAAGCGGTAACTGCTGCATTGAAAAAATATCCATACGTTAACGCCGAATTAGAAGGAACAGATGTATTGTTAAAACAGTTTTATGATGTGGGAATTGCTGTTTCAACTGAAGAAGGACTTGTTGTGCCAATCGTTCGCGATACAGACAAAAAGAACTTCGCAGAAATTGAAGCGACAATTGGAGAACTTGCTAAAAAAGCGCGTGACAAAAAGCTTTCAATTGCAGACATGACTGGTGGTTCATTTACAATCACTAACGGCGGTGTCTTTGGGTCATTGCTATCTACACCCATTTTAAACGGTACACAAGTAGGTATTCTAGGAATGCACACAATCCAAAAACGTCCTGTGGCAATTGGCGATGAAGTCGAAATTCGTCCAATGATGTATGTAGCTCTTTCATACGATCACCGCGTAATTGATGGAAGCGATTCTGTTGGTTTCTTGAAGATGGTTAAAAACATGATCGAAAATCCAGAAGATCTATTGCTGGAATCTTAATAAATGATTAAACTGATAGTCCTGCATTGCAGGACTATCTTTTTTTTGTCATGATTAAGGGAACAACAGCCTAAGGCGGTAGAAGTCCATGGATATCTCGTTTTTTATTGAATTAGTGAAAGAATATGGTTATTTCAGTATGTTTGTTTTTAATTGGTTGCTGCTTTTTGGATTACCCATTCCGAACGAAGTAGCCGCAGCCTTTTCAGGAGTGTTAACAGAAATCAGCTATTTTAAACCGGTGTATGCTTTCTTATCGGCTTATTTAGGCTTGGTTACGAGTAATACTTTTGCTTATTTTATCGGCCGTAGTTTGGGATATCGATTATTAAATCGTTTAAACCAAACGCGATTAAAGCATCCAATCAGTCGATTTAGTGAGTTTTTGAAAAAACACGGAGAATGGGCAATTGCTTTTAGCTTTTTCTTGCCTGGCATACGCTGGGCGATGCCGTATGTAGTAGGAGCAAACCGATTTCCGTTTCTTCGCTATGTATTATTTGCATATACGGCAGGATTTGTTTGGATGTTCCTTTACTTTAATGTCGGTCGGTCATTTCCATATGCTTATCAATCGATACTCGAACATGTACAGGTTTTCTTAATCTTAGTATCAGCTCTTATTATCAGTATGATCGTGTTGCGTTATGTAGTTAATAAAAAAACATACTAGAAAATAATAGACCTTACGAATGCACAGATGAATTTTGATTTGTAACAGAGTCTGTTTGAATTTAACCTGCTTTTTCCTTATACTGAATGTATAGACAGATAGAAAAGGGTGATGACTGTGATTCACAACGAATGGTTGGAAAAAGAAACGATTAAAACCGTAACGTGTAAACATACAAATGCAGCCAAGTTTTTGGTTTCAAATGTGTTAACTGTTGGAAAAGAATACGAAGTGAAAAATGAAACCGATGAATTTATTTTCGTGATAGATAATACAGGGAAAATTGGCGGCTTTTACAAAACTTATTTCGAATAAAAACAAGTTGAATACTGGTAAAAAGCCGATGGAGCACATCGGCTTTTTCTGTGGAAATGAGGATGAAAAAATGTCATACATTCAAGAAGATGTTTTAAAGCGACAACAACGCACGCACGACGAATACAAAAAGTTAATTGGCAAACGAGGCTATATCGCTCCAGACGATCACTTGTGGCAAGATATATTGTCTGCGATCATTTTGCGTAAACCTGTATTACTTAAAGGTCCCACAGGTGCAGGTAAGACAAAGCTTGCAGAAAGTATATCCGCTCTTTTTGGGCAACCTATGCAAAGCATTAACTGTTCAGTTGACTTAGATGCCGAGGCGTTGTTAGGCTTTAAAACATTAGTGCAACGTGACGGCCAAAGCATTATTGAGTTTGTGGAAGGACCTGTAGTCACAGCAATGAAAAAAGGACACTTCTTGTATATTGATGAAATCAATATGGCAAAAGCAGAAACTTTGCCAATTCTTCACAGTGCATTAGATCATCGACGCATGATGACTAATCCATTTACAGGTGAAGTTATTGAAGCTCATCCAGATTTTGGAGTTATTTCAGCAATTAACGAAGGCTATATCGGGACAGCACCAATGAACGAAGCGTTAAAAAATCGGTTTATCGCATACCCCATTCCCTATTTAACAGGACAGCAATTAAGTGAACTATGGGATCGTGAATTTCCAAAAGCTGATAAAGTGTTAAAATCATTTATGTTAAATTTGGCAGAAGATTTAATGAAGCAAGTAAAAAATGGCTTGCTATCAGAAGAAGCGGCATCGATTCGTAGTTTACTTGATGCGACAGCTCTTTCTGAACATATGGATCCCATACGTGCAGTGCAATACGCCATTGCAGAAAAACTAGATGATGAAAGTGAACGCGATTTGTTTATGGATTTGGCTCATACTTGGAAAAAGTAGGTGAGAGAGATGACATCAGTAAACCGCTTTATTCAATTTAATAACGAAACCATTGATACAAAATTGCTTCATCAAATGGAGTTGCTTGCAGGAGCGTTGGCCGATGCACCTTATTTAAAAGTGACGACACGCAAGTTAATAGAGCTCCGACCGTCAGAATCTGCGATGTCTATTAGTGTTTTTTGGCGTCACCGAACAAAACGTATCGAGCGATATGGCTATTTATCGGATATTTACTTGATGGCAGCTGGATTTTGGCGTCATTTTGACTTACAGGCTTGGCGAGAATTTAAAAAAACAAATTCAGTATTGCCGAGTCTTCGGGAACAATTGCTTTTATGTGCAGAAGAATTTCGGCTGTCTGAATTTATTAAAGCAGCTCGACCAGGAACTATTGCAGCTTTTGAGACAAGAGAAGCAGTATATACGGAATATCATGAAGATCAATCCAAGCAGAACTTGAAAAAAGACTTTCGAGCAGATTTATTGATCAATGCAGCATACTTACAATTACGTGGCAAAGACGTTGATGTAGGAGAAAAGTTATCGGGATTGTCATTTATTTGGACAGAACTTTTTGATGCAAAATCAACAACGGATTCTGCAAGAATCGTTAACCGCATAATGGACCGTGTTGAATTTCTATTGGAATCGGATGCACTTCATACGTATTATACATTTGGTGAAGCCATCGAAAAAGTACCTCCGTTTCATTACCATGAAGGAATTAGAGCGGAAAGAGCCGAAGAACCCGAAGAAATTGAAACCATTGAAGAATGGTTCGAGGCTTGGCACCGGGAAACTGAATTGACTGATACGCCTGCGATGGAGTTTGAGTTAGAGCGAGGTGACTCACAACTTGCTGAAGGTGGTAGGGAAGAAGAAGGGGCAAGCGAAGTTCAACAAACAGCAAAAGGCGATTCGACTGGTGAGCATAAAGAAGACAGCGACGCGGAAGATCGTCAAATGGATAGCAAACCCAAAAAAGCAGAAGGGAAATTTGGTTCCGCAAACGATCAAGTGGTCTATCACGAGTCGAGACTGCAAGCTTCAGGTGATCATCGCTTAGCTATTGAAAACTGGCGAAGAAAACAAGCACCTTACGTACGCGCATTGCTAAAAGAATTGAAAAAACGCATAACGCAAAGACAAGAAGGCATTCGCAGCAATTTAAATGCAGGAAGACTGTCGAAAAAACTCGTGCCACTCGCAATTGAAGAGCGACCAAAGCCGTTTTATCGCAAAACAGCGCCTTCGAAAGAACTGGATGCGGTTTTTTGCTTATTGATCGATGGGTCAGCGTCGATGCTTGATAAATTAGAAGAAACAAAGCAAGCAGTCTTGTTGTTTCATGATGTGTTGCGTGGTTTGAATGTGCCACATGAAATCGTCTTGTTTTACGAAGATGCATACGAGGCAAGGGATGCTGAACAACCAAACTATTTTGAATGGATGCATAAATTCGAAGACCGCAACAAAGACCATGCAGAGACAATCGCTTCATTTGATGCTCATGAAGATAACCGTGACGGCTTTGCAATCCGCTGGATGAGCAACCGACTGAAACGTAGAATTGAAAAACACCGCTTTTTACTAGTCTTTTCTGATGGTGAGCCATCTGCCTATAATTATGCAGAGAACGGCGTAGTGGACACTGCAAACGCTGTAGCAGAAGCGAAAAAACAAGGCATTGAAGTTCTGCATCTTTTTTTAAGCAGTGACTCAATTTCAGAAGATCAAGCTGCTTTTTATCGCATGATGTATGGCAATAAATCCGTTAGTGCAGATTCTCTTGAACAGTTTGTTGAACAAACGATGCGTTTGTTAAAAAGAAGTCTTCATTTGGTTATTGAATCCAGGTAAAGGCGAGTTTTAAGAATTATTTAGAATTTTTTATGTATTGAGAAGTTTCTTTTTTTATAGATAATGGGCATACTGTCCGAATGGTACAAATACTGTCCAAATTAGATAAAATACTATCGAAAAACAATCAAATACTGTTTAAACAAAACGAAATACTGTCCAATCGACCCACCCATGGTCGATAATGAAAAAACCGGAAGCTCAAGGCTTCCGGTTTTTTCATTAAATCGAATTATTATGTTTTTTTTCGTGATCTTCGTGAATAAGTAGAAGACGTTGTTTAAGGTCTTCTTCCATGCGTCCAATTTCAAGTTCTGCAGCTTTACGGTTTTTGCGGCCTTCTGCTTGGATTTGCAAAGTTTCTTCGATTGTTTCTAATAAGTTTTCTTGTGTTTTCTTCAATGTATCAATTTCAATAATGCCGCGTTCATTTTCGCGAGCGGTTTCAATTGAATTCATTTTTAGCATCTCAGAGTTTTTGAGCAACAAATCGTTTGTTGTTGCCGTAACTTGTTTTTGGGCTTCTACCGCTTTAAGTTGTTTGTTTAACGTAAGTGCGATAGCAATTTGGTTTTTCCAAAGCGGAATGGATGTCATAATCGACGATTGAATTTTTTCTGCTAAAGTTTGGTTCGTTTGTTGAATCATACGTATTTGTGGTGCACTTTGAATGGTGATTTGACGCGATAACTGCAAATCATAAAGTCGTTTTTCTAAACGATCAACGTACTGAACCATGTCGTTGACTTCTTGATAGACCATTTGATCTTGTGAAGTTTCTGCTTTTTTGCGAAGAGCAGGAATAGTTTCAGTCATAATCTCATCACGTTTAATTTCTGCAGCTGCGATATAGACGTTTAATGCTTGAAAATAAGTTTTGTTTTGGTCGTATAATTGATCGAGCATTTGAACATCATCGAGCAATCCACGCTTCGAGTGGTCAAGCTGAATGCTAATGCGGTCAACTTGTGTACTCAACTTTTGATATTTTGTCATCATTTCTTGCACGGAGTACTTAGCTTTTGAAAAAATTTTCCGGATACCATTGCGTTTACCTTGAGCTAATTCTTCTGGATTCAGTTCTTCTAGCTTTTTCATCAAGTCATGAAGAACATCCCCGACAGGACCAATGTCTTTGCGCTGCACATGATCCAACATTTTATGAGAAAACTGACTCAATTGATTTTGTGCATTTGCACCATATGTTAAAATGGCTTCATTGTCACCAGTTGGAATTTGTTTGGCGAGTTCACGTGCTTTTTCCTGTTCCTCGTTAGTTAAGCGATCCATTATGGATGTCGGACGTTCTTCAGACTGCTCAGTGATCAATCGATCTTGTTTTTCCATCTGCATGCCAAATGGAGATTCCAATAAATCATCTAATTCACTTCGAGTTGATGGTTTTTCTGTCATCTTCCACGTCTCCCTTATGTTCAGGTTCTGGCTGAACAAGTAATTTCTGATTGTTGTGTTGATCAACGGCTAACTGTGCATAATCGAGTTCCACGCGCAATCTCTCAATATCACCAGATAAAACAAGCTTCAAATCTTGTTCCATAACTTTATTAAGCGATAACAGCATCTCACGTGTATCCTGAAGAGCGATGCGCATATCTTGGTCTTTCACGGGTTGGCCGACAAGCAACGTATATTTTTCGGTCAATTCTATCGCTGAATCTAGATGAGAATAAAAAAACGGTTCAGCTAAATAAAATTTCCTTGGATTTTGTTGTACAACAGTAATGATTTTATTGGCAATTTTCGTCATTTCAATCAATTGTTTAAAAGAAGAAATGGAACGAACTTTGTAATAATTACTTTGAAGTTGCTTGATTTTTTCTTGACCTTCTTTTATTTGAACGCGTACATTTTTGAACTCACTTCGCGTCATTCCGAAGTTTTTAGAATCAGATGAAATTTGAACTTGTTTTATTGTGCTATTGCTGGCAATATACGTTCCTGCAGCGACAGCTCCAGAAGCAATAAAACCAATTTCGGCACCTAAATAAAGGACCGGAAACATTACAGCCATAATCGGCAAACTGACAGATTGCCTCTTAATAAAATTTTCAATCGGCTTTAGGGGCTTCATGCAAAGAACCTCCTTCACTACTACTTAATCTATACGTTCAGAGCACTGAAAAGTTTCATTGCAGTGCATTCTCTCTTCTATATTTTACGTGAAATAACAAGTCAATACAAACTTTCGAATTCCATGTAGCAATCGGTGAGGAATACTTTACAAGCCATTTAGGATTTGACACAATGCTAATGAGGCAGAAATGAAGCCCATAACTATGCATAAAATCATTTGCATGAAAACAGATTATGAATCGTGTTTGATGGTTGGGAAGTTAGAGTCGTCTCGCGACATGAATTTTCTTCAGTAAAAAAGATCAAAGGTTTTCTAGAAACACTCAAACGAGATTTTAGTCGTCATTTTCCTGAACATGAAGAAAGAGACCAAGTTTACAATTATGATTGGAATAAATAGTAATGAGAATATTTCGATAAATAGGAAAGAGAGTTAAGAGTGTTTCGTGGGCTTATTTGGCTAGTTGACGGCAAACCATTGACAAATTATTAGATTTGTTTGACTTTTGTAGTCAATTTGATATAATAGATATACAATATGAATTCTTAACCGACGACAGCTATTCACATATTCCCCAAAGTGATCAGCACGTGATGGTACTTTAGGGAATATGTGAATTTATTATGTAAAGATTCCATATTAAAAATTTTTCTTACCACAGGAGGTAATTTACATGCAAGAAGGAACAGTGAAATGGTTTAACTCAGAAAAAGGCTTTGGTTTTATCGAAGTTGAAGGCGGAGACGATGTATTCGTACATTTCTCAGCAATCGAAGGCGAAGGTTTTAAAACGCTTGATGAAGGGCAACGTGTTGAATTTCAAGTAGAAGAAGGCAACCGTGGACCACAAGCAACAAACGTAACTAAAGCCTAATTTTTCAAGAACTGCTCTCAAGAGCAGTTCTTTTTTTATTTATAAAGACTTTTTCAACAATTGACATCATATAAACGAGGCGAAAATAATTAAGTTTTCTTTTTTAGCTCTAAAAGTACAGGAGTTATGTTTAACAAAATGGATATAACCGTCAAAACTCATAAAGCGATATCCAACGTTGGAACTATATCTAATAAAGAAGGCCAATCTTCTGCCTTTACCCAGCTAGAGACCATACTGTATTCTGCAACAAGTGTTAATGATGTAGATGATAAGCCCATTGCCATTGCAAATGTATAATCTTATCCTATCCTATACCTATAAAGATTTAAAAAAGTTGTCACTATAGCTATAACCCCAAATAGTACCCACATATTTTTAACTCCATTTATTATGACCATTTAAATAGTCGATATGTTCCAATATGTAGAAGATAAAAATATTTTTTGTTTCTTTATTAAAAAAACGCGTTATTAGTTTGTCATATCGTTAAACTTTTCTCTGCAAGGTTTTTAGTTATTAATAACGGGGTATAAATAAAGTACTGGTAAAGAAAATGTAGGAGGTTTTTGAGATGGAAGGTACAGTAAAGTCATTTGATGAAAACAAAGGAATAGGCATGATTACAGGCGACAACGGTGAAGATTTCTTCTTCGAAGAAATGAATATAAACGTAGAAGGTTTTAGAAAATTAAACCCAGGGCAGCCTGTGAAATTTACGATAGTTGATGGCGTACCTGATAAAGAACGCATAGCAACAAACATTACATTAGTTTTTTAATCATTTGGAGCAATTAAATTAGAAGTTCAAGGGGGGATAAGCAAATGGTTGAACAATACTTAAAAAAACCGATGCCAAGCGAAAAAAAACAACAAGATTTCTACCAAAAGCTTCGGACGAAAATACAAAAATGGGCAGACAACAAATCAGGATTAGTAGGATCGGTTAGCGGATATATATTGTTTGCACCCGATTTATTCCACTTGTTAACAAGAATGATGCTAGACAGCCGTATCGATGCAAAAAGTAAAGCAGCAGTGGGAGCAGGAATTTTGTATTTCATCGCACCCATTGACTTTTTGCCAGAAATCTTAATAGGTCCTGGTGGATTTTTAGATGACGTGGTTGTGGCGGTGTTTGTTATTAATACAATCTTAAACAAATTCCCAACAGAAGTAGTGACAGAACATTGGACTGGCGATGAAGACTTGCTGAAACTAATTAAAAAAATATCCAACTCAGGAAATAAATACGTTTCTAAATTGCCTGCAGGCCGATTGGTGAAACGGTTTACTAAATAAATAAACAAGAAAAGCTGTAGATCTGCGCAGATCTACAGCTTTTCTCTGTATAAAGACAAAACAGGACCACTCAACGAGTGGTCCTGTTTTACACGTTTTAGTTTGTAATACCTTCTTTTTCTTTCCATTCCAAGAATTCATCATAGCTAAGTTGCTTATCAAGGATTGATCCGTCTTCGCGAATTTCAATCACGCGGTTTGCAACCGTTTGAATAAACTGATGGTCGTGAGAAGTGAAGACCATAGCGCCTTTAAAGGCAATCATGCCGTTATTCAATGCTTGGATCGACTCTAAGTCCAAGTGGTTTGTTGGCTCGTCTAACAAAAGAACGTTCGCGTGAGACAACATCATTTTTGAAAGCATGCAACGCACTTTTTCGCCACCGGATAAAACAGAAGGTTTCTTTTTAACTTCTTCACCAGAGAATAACATTCTGCCAAGGAAGCCGCGTAGGAAAGTTTCGCTTTCGTCATCTGGAGAATACTGACGGAGCCAGTCTACTAGAGATGTTTCGCTGCCTTCAAAATAGTTCGAGTTATCGATAGGTAAATAAGCACGTGATGTGGTTACGCCCCATCTGCATTCACCCGCGGCTGGTTGATCTTCTCCCGCTAATACGCGCAGAAGCGCTGACTTAGCAAGTGGATCACCAATTAGAACAATTTTATCTTCCTTGCTTAAATTAAAGCTAATAGTATTTAATAATTGGTTGCCATCTACTGCTTGGCTTAGATCTCTAACCGTTAAAACATCGTTCCCAATTTCGCGCCCAACTGTAAAGTTAACAAATGGGTATTTACGAGAAGAAGGACGGATATCGTCTAATTCAATTTTATCAAGCGTTTTCTTACGTGAAGTTGCTTGCTTCGATTTAGAAGCGTTGGCAGAGAAACGTGCAATAAAGGCTTGAAGTTCTTTGATTTTTTCTTCTTTTTTCGAGTTTTGATCTGATGCTAAACGTGTTGCCAATTGGCTTGATTCATACCAAAAGTCGTAGTTGCCAACGTATAATTGAATTTTACCAAAGTCAAGATCGGCAATATTCGTACATACTTTGTTAAGAAAGTGACGGTCGTGGGATACAACTATAACCGTATTCGTAAAGTTGATCAAGAATTCTTCTAACCATTGAATCGCTTTTAAATCTAAATGGTTGGTAGGCTCATCTAGTAATAGAACGTCCGGCTTACCAAACAAAGCTTGTGCTAAAAGTACTTTTACTTTATCAGAACCAGAAAGTTCAGCCATTTTTTTGTCGTGTAGTTTTTCACTAATCCCGAGTCCTTGCAAAAGAATTGCTGCTTCGGATTCAGCTTCCCAACCGTTTAATTCAGCAAATTCGCCTTCAAGTTCAGCAGCGCGCATGCCATCTTCGTCAGAAAAATCTTCTTTCATATAGATTGCATTTTTCTCAGACATGACTTCATATAGTTTTTTATGTCCCATGATTACAGTTTCTAGAACAGGATGATCTTCGTACTCAAAATGGTTTTGCTTTAGTACAGCAAGACGCTCACCTGAGCCCATATAAACATTTCCGGATTGTGGTTCAATTTCACCAGAAAGAATTTTGACGAAAGTAGATTTTCCTGCACCATTGGCACCAATCAATCCGTAGCAATTACCTGGGTTAAATTGAATATTTACATCTTCGAAAAGTTTGCGATCACCAAAGCGAAGACTTACATCATTTGCAGCTATCATGTATACGTACCTCCTAAATTTCACAATAAGATTAGTATACCATGAAATCCATGGAAATCGATAGCAATCGCCTGTGGTCTTGGATAAACTGAAAATAGAAATTTTTTTATCTCGTTTTACGTTCTAAATAAGCTTCTAGCATGCCGAGTTCTTTGTTGAGCAAATATTCCATGCGAACATAGTCGCGCCGTCCCGGAATATGTTCTGGTGTTAAGCCTTTCATGGAATAGATAAAGTAATACCCTCCAATTTGGCGGAACAAAACGACAACATGTGGAAATTCATCAAAAATCGCTTTTATATTATAACGTTTTGCATAACTCCAATTTACGAGTTTCATTGGCAACCCGCCTTTCACACTCTTATTTTAAATGAAGTGAGGTAGAGAACACAAGTTTGGGTATGTGAAGAGGTAGGTAAAAGTTTAAACTTTATTTACAGCCACGCTTAGACTTTTTTTGCTTTTAAAAATTAACAAAGTAAAATAAACGTATGCTTGATAGAAGATCAATATAATAAAAAAGCGTTAGTCATTTTTAATTTAATGGAGGGAAAAGAGTGACTGAACCGAAAAAAAAATCTGCAATAGGCTTAATGATTGTGGCCATTTTGTTTGTGGCATTGAATTTACGTCCCGCAATTTCGTCTATTGGTCCGATGCTTGAACCTATTCGCAGTGATTTGGATTTAAGTAATAGTGAAGTGAGTTTACTGACGGCTATTCCTGTATTTTGTATGGGGCTTTTTGCACCGTTGGCAGTTCTTTTTGGTCGTAAGTTTGGATTGAAACGATCTATTGCTGTGCTGTTAGCAATAATCGGTGTTTTCACATTGGTTAGAGGGTTTTTACCAACCTATCCAGTACTGCTAGTCAGTGCATTTTTTATTGGCTTGGCCATTGCAGTAATCAGTCCGTTACTTTCAGCTATGATTAAGCGAGATTTCCCAAGACGAACAGCCGCATTGATTGGGGTGTACTCTTTTGGAATGGGGCTTGGTGCCACGTTGGCTGCGGGGTTAACGGGTCTATTTTATACGCTTGCAGATTGGCCAATCGCTATTGCTAGTTGGAGTTTGTTGTCAGTGTTGGCTATAGTTATTTGGCTATGCGTAGAACAGCCGCCCGAAGTAAAAGCTAAACAAACAAATCTCGCACTTCCTCGAATATCGCCATTAAAAAATAAACGAGCCTGGTATATGTTGCTGTTTTTTGGATTTCAATCGTCATTGTTTTTTTCAATGCTTACTTGGCTTGCACCGATTGCGATTGAAAAAGGGATGTCTGTTTTAGCCGCAGGTGGTGTCTTGACTTTAATGACAACAGTTCAAATAGCGGGAAACATTAGTATTCCATTATTTTTTAGTAAGTTTCCTAATCGCTTGGGTTGGATTATAATGGTGTTAAGTTCTGGGGCTATCGGAGTCTTTTTACTATTGTTTGGAGATATGGAGACTATATGGTTAGCCGCTGCTTTTATTGGTGTTGCATTAGGTGGTCTTTTTCCAATTGCTTTGCTAATGCCTCTTGACGAAACAAGTTCTGCAGATGAAGCCAATAGCTGGACTGCAATGACGCAATCGGGTGGCTATATTATTTCAGCCTTTATGCCTCTAACAATCGGCATCATCTATGATCAAACAGGCAATCACACCATTACTTTGTTTATGTTTTTAGGATTTATTGTACTTATGCTTATTTTCGCTATCTTACTTAATAAAAAAGATTAATCGAGATCACGAGCTTCTATAGAAAATAAGGACTTAATGGTTTGAAGTTGTCTCAAAATAAGCCAAGTCAGATACAGAGAGAGCAATGGAAAAATGATACACCAAGATGAAACCATTGTAAACGACAATTCTGAATCAGGAAAAAAAGTGGTGAAATACCAATAATTATAACTTAACGTTAAAATCATCGTCGTAAGGGGTCCCATATAAATTTTTTTAGTCAATATGGCTATTAAAATACCAATTCCAATAACGACAAAAGGAACAATTATCAATTGCATAATAATCGGATCAACAGATTCGATAAGCTTCAATCAAATGCCTCCTTAATTATCGGGTAGTAAAAAGTTGGTGGAATAATCAGTTTATTCGTTGAGGTAAAAAAAGTTAACGCATTAAGCGTCAACTTTATCCCAGCTAGTGGAAAGGAATTCATCACGGCCAGATGCCGCTCGATCATTTTTGTAATGCTCAGGGTTTTTCTTATGAAAATCTTGATGATAATCTTCAGCTGGATAAAATGGCACTGCATCGCGTATTTCAGTGACGACAGGCTTGTTAAAACGCCCGCTAGCGCTGAGTTGACGCTTAGATTGTTCTGCAATTACACGTTGTCGTTCATTATGGACAAAGATTGCTGCACGGTAGGAAGGGCCACGGTCTTGAAATTGTCCTTCGTCGTCTGTTGGATCAATTTGCTGCCAAAAAATATCAAGTAATTGTTCATAAGAGAAGACTGCAGGTTGGAATGTGATTTCCACAACTTCCAGATGGCCAGTCGTTCCAGATTTCACTTGTTTGTATGTAGGATTTTCTACATGACCACCGCTATAACCAGAAACGATTTGCTCGATGCCATCAAATTGATCAAACGGTTTGACCATACACCAAAAGCACCCGCCTGCAAATATTGCTTTTTCTGTCATGATGATTCTCCTCTCTTATTGCTAAGAAAATACTACCACTCTGGCGAGGTAGAGACAATAAAAATGTCTTCATTCTAATAAAACATATAATAGAAAGAAATGAAAAACTTTTGTAGCAGCTGCTGAAAATGCAAAGAATAAATCACGTACTGTCGAGATCTAAACTAGAAACTTAATAAGTAGTTATGCGTCTTATTGACGTAAAAGTTTAAAAAAGGAGCGTAAATGTAATGGACGAAGAATTACAACCTACCCATAGAATAAGACGTAGAAAAAGAAAAGTTCGACTGCGCGGTATTGTTTTTATGTTCTTGATTGCTTTAATCGCTGTTGGTGCTTATGTATTTCTTCAATTTAAAGCAGGCAAAGAAATGGCAGCGACCGAAACGACAGACCAAGAACCTGTGGAATTCGCAGAAGATGCACCCAACGGAGACTATGAAAATATCTTAGTACTTGGTGTCGATTCACGCGGAGAAGAAAAATCTCGTACGGATACGATGATGCTAGTTACGCACGACAAAATAAACAATGAAGTGAAATTAACATCATTTATGCGGGATATATATGCGGATATTCCTGGCTATCAATCCTATAAATTGAATACGGCTTATTATTTAGGTGGAGTAGATTTACTTGCTGAAACCTTGCGTGAGATGTTCGGTATAGAAATTCATCATTTTGCATTGATCGATTTTTCAAGTTTTGAAAGTCTTGTTGACGTAGCAGTACCAAATGGTGTGGAAATTGATGTGGAAAAGAAAATGTCTAAAAATATCGGTGTCTCTTTAACACCAGGTCTGCAAAAGTTAAATGGCAAAGAACTTTTAGGGTATGCTCGTTTTAGAGCAGATGATGAAGGTGACTTTGGTCGAGTGCGCAGACAGCAGCAAGTGATTGCGGCAATGAAAGAAGAAATGGCAACAGTTTCTTCAATTCCAAAACTGCCTAAGCTAGCGGGAGCACTACAAGGTTATGTTCAAACAGATATGCCATTAACTGATCAAATAAAACTAGCCACTCAATTGGCAACAAGCAGTGGCGGAGAAGTTGAACGCTTAACTTTGCCCGTAAAAGATAGTTATAGTTATGGCAATTACCCACAAGCAGGATCAGTTCTTGATATCGATATTGAGCAGAATAAACAAGCATTGCGTGAATTTTTATCTCAACCTTTAAACTAAGTAGACTGAAATTATGGTAAAATAGAATTATAAAGTTTATTCAGAAAAGGGGAAGCTTATGGAGTCAGAAAACAAGCGGTCTTTTTTTTCTACGAATTATATACAGTTTTTAGGTGGAAGAAATACCTTGTTTACGTTGTTTTCTTTAGTGTTGATTGGGATTGTTATTTACATTTTTAGAGAAGTTTCATTTATTTTTCATCCAGTAACTGTCTTTATGAAAACAGTAGTGTTACCCATTGTATTAGCTTTGGTCTTATTTTACTTGTTACGTCCCGTATTGCGCATGTTGGAAAATTTTAAAATTTCTCGTATTTGGGGAATTCTCATTATATTCCTTGGTGTAGTGGGACTATTCACGTTGCTTATCGTATTAGTTTTTCCATTTTTGCGTTCTCAATTTCAAACCTTAGTTGCTGAATTTCCAGAGTATTTCATGCAACTATTAACAGATTTTGATGCGTTTTTGAGAACATCATTTGTTGGTAATTATTATAGTGAATCCGATTTCACGCTAGATACTTTGCTTGCAACATTACCTGATAATATTGCGGATACATTGCAAAATGCTGTAACCGGCATTATTTCAGGTCTGACAGGATTGATTTCAACCATTACTAGTGTTATTTTATCGATTGTTATTGTTCCATTTATCTTGTTTTATTTGTTAAAAGATGGTGAAAAATTGCCGGAGTATTTCTTGAAGTTATTGCCTCCGAGATATAGAGAGGATACGCGTGAAGTTTTTGCAGAAGCAGATAAACAGCTGGGCGCTTATATACAAGGGCAGTTGATCGTTGCATTTTGTATTGGCGTTATGGTTTATATTGGATTCTTAATTATTGGTATGGATTATGCATTGTTACTTGGTGTTCTTGCCATGGTCACAAGCGTAGTTCCTTATATTGGTCCAGCAATTGCCATTGCACCAGCTGCCATTATCGCATTGGTGACATCGCCATTCATGCTTGTTAAACTAGCTATTGTCTGGACAGTTGTTCAATTAGTAGAAGGTAACTTAATTTCTCCTCAAGTCATGGGCAAAACGATGATTGTTCATCCTGTAACGATTATCTTTGTGCTGTTAACCGCGGGCTCGTTATTTGGAATTGTGGGAGTTATTCTCGGTATTCCTATGTATGCAATATTAAGAGTATTAATTTCTCATTTTTACAAATTATTTAAACGTCGATACAATAGATACGAAACCAATTTAGAAAATCAATATAATTATACAGAACTATAAATTTGTTTTAATTCAGACAAATTGTGGTATACAAGAACTAACAAAAGTTGGGGGTTTCTAGGCTATGAAGTTTAAAGATTTTTTATCATCAATTGGCATTGGGTCATTAAAAGTAAACACAGTGGTAGAAATGCCACATTTAGAAGAAGGCGAAACATTAAACGGAACGATTTATCTGGATGGTGGCGACGGTGAGCAAACGATTGATTTTATCGAATTGAATGTAATAAGACTTGTGGAAGATACACGAGATGATAGTGATTTTGATTTTTATGAAACGATCATCGCAAAACAATCAATGGAGTTTGCAGGATCTGTAAAATCAAAAGATACGGTCATGCAGCAGTTTGAAATCGTACCAGACGAACGTTGGTCACTTGAACATCCAAAAGCAAGATTAATTTTACGTACAATCGTTCATGTGAGAAATGGCGTTAATGCAAGAGACGAAGACATCATCACATACGGAACACCAGAGAGCTGAGAAATCAGCTCTTTTTTAAATGTGAAAATTTCACGGGAAATTAATGAAGTAAATAACTTTATTATGTATTCTAAACTAATTAAACGTTATTTTTAAAGTTTGTAATAATGAATAGACATGGTTTTTTATTTACTATGTAAATAACTACTTAAGGAATTTTTATAAAAATCAAAATAAGTAACAAGCAAAAAACAAGGAATGCTTTAATAAAAAAGCTTCCTTGTTATAACTGAATTTAATTCAACCAAATACCGCCAAGACAGCTGACAAGCAGTATCGTCATAAAAACACTAGACATTAAAACGTCTATGCGGCCTAATCGAATAGGTCGGTAATAATCGCTTCTTGGTTCACCTGTAAAACCACGCGCTTCCATAGCAAATGCTGATCGTTCAGCTTTTCTGACAGCACCTGCAAGCATCGGAATCAACATACGACGCATGGCTAATAGTCGTCGCCAACTATATTTTTTAGTTTCCGCACCGCGCAGTCTTTGCGCTTGTTGGATTTGTATGAATTCATCTTTCATGACCGGTAAAAACTGATAACCAACCATGACACCATATGCAAGCTTTGGAGAAAGCTTTAGCTGCTGCATAAGACTCAAAATAAATTTCACTGGATCAGTCGTAAAAGCGAAAAGTAAAGACAAAGTCGAGAACGCCATAACGCGAAAAGCCAGAGATAAAGCATGTGCCCATTGTGTATCTGTCACGTCAATTCCTGCAAACGACCAAATAACGGTTCCACTCGTATCTGCGCCAAAGACGACAGTGGTCCATAAATAACCAAAAGCACCAATTGAAAAGGGAAGCATAAACAAAAGCCACAACTTCCAGTTAGTACGACTCATTGTAAGTTGCAAAAGAAAGATACTTATCCAGAAAAACAGTGGCGTCCATGGATTAAAGAACAATGCAATGATGAGCATCGACACCGTGACCAAAATGAATTTCACAGAAGGATTCATGTCATGCAAAAGATTCCGCAAGACGAGCCACTCCTTTCGGTGCTAGTAAATGGTGAGACGCCAGTAGTCTGTCGTTATGCCACACGTCTTTTGCAATAAATTTACCAGTTAGTTGGCCATCTTTGATCAGTAAGACCGAGTCGGCAATGCTCGCAGCAAATTCCATATCGTGCGTAACAATCAGGAAAGTTGTGCCTTCTTGAGAACGCTGGTCGACCAACTCAAAAAGTTCTAAAAGCGCAGCAGCATCTTGCCCAGAAGTTGGTTCGTCCATTAGTAGTACAGGCCGTTTATCGGCGAGCATCGCGGCAATCGCTACTCGCCGTTTTTGTCCGTGGCTAACAGAGAAAGGATGAGCATTAACGATTTCCTCCAGACGCAAGTTGGTCATCAATTTTGTAAATTCTAAGCGGCTAGAGGCTCTTGAATAAGCGACTTCTTCACCAACTTTTTGTGTTAAAAACAAATACTCAGGAGATTGTGGAACATAACCAATGCTATCTGATTCAATCGTACCGGTTGTCTTTTTATAGATGCCGCATAGCGACTTGACGAGTGTTGATTTGCCACTGCCATTAGGTCCTGCAATAACGACCACTTCGCCGCGTTCAACTAGAAAAGATAGAGGTGCAAGCAATTGTCGATCTTTGATCGTAACTGATAACTCATCAACACGTAACGCCGTGGTATCTTGCATGGTACAATGTCGTTGTGGAAATATAACCGGTTCTCTCGGTGTAAATGGATGATCAGCCACTAAACGGCCACTCCCATCAAGTTGAATTTCTCGTTCAAAAAAAAGTCCCCAACTACTTAAACGGTGTTCAACCGCGACGATTGTCAAACGAGATTTTACTTGTAGCTCTTCTAGCCAGTCAACAAATTGTTTGGCTGTATAAGGGTCTAAGTGAGAAAGCGGTTCATCGAGCAATAACAATTCTGGGTTCATGATTAGCGCACAAGCGGTTGCAATGCGTTGTTTGATTCCACCAGACAAAGACTGAATAACCGCTTTTCGCAGATGTGTTAGGCCAGTTAGTTCTAGAACCGCTATGATGCGTGTTTCCATTTCTTCAAACGGTGTATGCAAATTTTCTAGCGTAAATGCCAGTTCTTCTTCGACAGTTGGCATGCAAAACTGTGAATCGGGATCTTGAAAGACCGTCGCAATGCGGTGATTGATTTCACCAGGTGCATACTCATCGGCGGATTTTCCGAACAACAGAACTTCACCACTGATGGAGCCTTCACAATTATCGGGGTACAAGCGATTCAATAAATACAGAAGCGTGCTTTTGCCGCAGCCACTTGGCCCTGAAATGACTAACTTTTCACCTCGGTAAACCGAAAATGAAAGCTTGTCTAAGGTTTTTTCCTCATCTTCAGGAAAGCAAAAAGAAAGCTTGTTTAAAGAGAAAATCTCTTCAAGCATTGATATCACCTTTTTTCGTACGTGCAATGGCGTAACCGCGAAGTGATCCCGTCGCAAGTAAAGCGTCTCCAATATACTTCCCGCCGATTCCCGCAATAATCGCACCACTAAGAACACGAATTGTAAACATTAACGCGACAAATGACGGATCTAGTGCTGCATAACCTGAAATAAAGTAACCGTAAACAAAGCTAAATACAGCTGAACCAATGCCAGCAAGCATTAGCACCAAAACATTGAAATGTTTATAGCCGGTCAAAGCAAATGCAGCTTCAGCGCCGAGTCCTTGAATGACTCCAGATAAAATGAGACGTGGACCAACCGCATTGCCAATAAGCACTTCAATGGCAGCTGCCATTGTTTCAGAGAGAAAAGCGGCTCCTGGCTTACGAATAATGTACATACAAATGATTGACACAACAAACCAAATGCCGAACATCCATTCATAAGCGAGTGGACCAATCACGGCTGCCCAAATGTTCGCTGCGTGAACAAACAATAAATAGACAATACCAAAGACAACTGCAAATAACGACATCAAGACGACTTCTTTTAATTTCCAGGATTTCAGCATTTTACGCACCTCCGTGAGACGGACTGTTAATGCTCATGGACACGGTCATGACTAAATGGTGATGTTCGTCGGAGCGGGCGTTAGTAAATGCTTGTTCATAAAAAGCGAATACGTCATGAATATCGCCGTGAATGCCACTTGCGTAATGCATCGAATCATTAAAAACGCCTTGTTGTTTGGCGCGCTCGACTTCACGGTAAATAACCGCCATGTAATCTGGGTTGTTCATTGGGTACAGCGCAAATTGAGATGATACGTATTGTTGTGTTTTGTCTGTATTTAACAACACATCATCTTTTTCTAAAAAGACATCAACTGACGAATCACCAGGGCAGCCAATCGAAAAGGTACCGGACAGTGCAACATGTTCTCCAGTTTTTGCCGTATGCAAAGCCAGTGCCTTGGCAACATTGAAGACATAAATTTGCTTGCCGCGTATCACTGTCGAAACATCGTCCGTATGCATCCAAACATTTGAGGTGTTTGTGTCGTTTAACGCCCCTTTGATTATTTTGATAAAATCACTAGTCATCGGATAGAGTGAAAAGCGAAATCCGACAATTGGACTCGTACCGCATTGCAATGGTTCCATATTCTAATTCCTCCTTAAAAATTTGCACAAAAAAGACCGCATCCGTGAAGATGCAGCCATAGTCTACAAATAATTAAAAGAATTATTTCAGAAATGCGCCGCACTTCCTCACGCAGGTATTATCCTGATCGAGTTTTGAGGGATTGAAGCTTGCGCTTGCATCTCAGCCAAAGTGGGCACCCCTAGTGCAGAAAACGTATGCGGTTTTTGTGTTCGGGTTATTCCCGATGGCTCTAGTGTAGATGAAGTAGTAAAAGAAGTAAAGAGAAGATTGAAAAAATTGGTCGTGTGATAAATACAAACAAAAAAAGAAGAGCTACAGCTACTCTTTCCTAAAATGATTACTCAGTAAGTGTTCTTCAATAAGCGAAATTTTTTTAAGTAGTGACCACATCACCTTTTAAAATAGAATATATGTATAAATCATCGAATTTGCCACAAGTAAATTCATAATGTCTTAATAATCCTTCTTGTTTAAATCCGTTTTTCTCTAACAGTTTTAAGGAAGCAGAATTAGCAGGCTCGACTAATGCTTCAACGCGTTCTAATTGGAAGTGTTGAAACCCATAATGAATGATAGCTTCCAATGCTTCACTAGCAATGCCTTTACCCCAATACTCTTTGCTTAATTCATAACCGATCTCAGTTCGGGAATGCTCGGGGTGCGTATTAAAAAAACCACAACTTCCAATAACTCTTCCATTTTCTTTGTGTGTTATTCCCCATCTAATTCCTGTGGCCTCTTTGAATATGGTTTGGTACCAGCCAATTTCATCAAGTGTCTCTTTTTGGGTCTGAAAAGGTTCTAGCCCCATATGTTTCATTACCTCTTTATCAGATAAATAGAGGAACATATCAGCTGAATCTTCTTTTATTACCTCTCGTAAAATCAATCTATCTGTTTCAATAATTGGGAATTTCTTTTTCACGACCAATCGCCACCTTCATCAGTTTTTATAGCTGCTCAACTTCTAAGGAATCCCTACCCTCATTGCGACTTCATCAAATCGTGCTGTTTACTTACCATGAAGTTTGTCGAATTCTTCTTACAAATATCCCATTCGACTATGGAAACAGAGGATTAATTATAACTAAATTTATATTATATTTGTTAAAAAAATTCAAATGGTTTAAAGTTAGAAAAACACCTAAAGGAGAATAGATCATGTTAAATTCAGATTTGGATATACGCTTAGAACCACGCCTTAAAGAATTATATCAATTACATAAAGAACGCTCTGCAAATATT
>JBBSRA010000008.1:0-88273 GCA_038243515.1 Caryophanales bacterium | reverse complement strand
ATTTGACTGCTCTAGTTGTTGCTGGCACCATCCGAAGATAGCTTGATCTGCATAAAAGCTGATCAGTAAGTTGTGCGCGGGCCGTTTTGCGCGACCGTTGCATGTTTGTTGACGTTTTGCTGTTCAGTTTTCAAGGTTCAGTTTGTATACGTCCTGTAAAAGCAACTTCTCTAAGTTAACATTGTTAAATGAAAGAGTCAAGCCTTTTTATTATTGTGAAAAACTTAAATTCCCTTAGCGACATGTATCATCATAATACATTTGACTCATACATGTCAACGACTAAAGCAAAGAAAATCAAAAGAATTTTTACATACGAATTAACAAGTATTCAAATCATTATCCTTTTAATTCTATAAGTAACCCTTTATAACAGAAATCACTGCTCCGAACGTTTAAAAGATAATTCTATCTTGTGTCACACATCTCCTTTTTAAAGGATCAACAGCTGACAACTTCTCGAGTAGCTTATTCCTATAGAAAAACTACCAGCCACCTAGCCTACTAATTATATTAATCAATAAAACCAACAATCTTGAGTCGAGAAAAAAACTATGGATTATAATTTTTAATTAGAAGCGCCCAATTGACTCAATTCTAATGTTTAAAGGTTTCTAATTTGTTACCACTTAAACTAGGCTTGCGATTGACTAGAACTTCACTCACAGTCCTCATTTAGTTTTTAACGTAATAGTATCGATGAAAGACTCCTTCGCTTTTGGTCACGACACCGTTGATAAAAATGAGATCTTTATCAACAAGGAATTCGATAAACACTTCAAGGTCTGTAGAATAATTCTTCAATTCTTCTTGTTCATGCAATTCTTGAATTGTCCAACTACTTTGTTTTTCCATAACTTCTCTTATATGAAGAGCTCCATCCTTTGTTCGTGAATGAATGTAGAATTCACTTGCTAAAAATAATAATTCCAATCGTTTATTAATCGGCTCGTCGCTTGATATTAGTTCTTCATACAGCTTGTAAATGGCTGGTTCCATCTTTTTCACTTGAGACCATACGGTTACTTCTGGCGGCAATCCATTTTCAAGTACAGCCAGTCGAGCTAAATGATGGAGCGACTCTATCATATGATGATAAGCGTCCATGTAATTTTTTTCTTCAAAAAACACTTTTCCTTCCATATAACGTCGAATCAATTTGGCGAATTCTATTCCCATCTTGATTTTTCGACCATAAAAAGGATAGTCTTTTAGTTCGGTCTTTAGTTTTTCCATGAATTCGTTTCGGTCATAGATAACGCGGCCATAGAAAAGCCAGTCTACGATTTTCCGATTAGTTCCTAACAACAACCATTTATGTAGTTGCTTCTCCGTCACAATATGCATCGCTGCTTTTTTATCTAAGTACGTATAATGCTTGGTGAATACCGGCGTTTCGTTTTCTTTCGTGATAATTAATAAGATCGAATCAAATGTATCTGTGATTTGACTGACTTTCTCTCTTTTTTCAACCAAAATCACACCAAGCGTACTTTCCTGACTCGCGCGTTCTTGATAAATCGGACGTAGTATTTGTTCCATCACTTTCACTCCTTGCTGTCTCTATCGCATTCTGCTTTAAAGCTTCGCAAAATGGTTAGTTATAAACCTCAGCTCGTTTTCATTATCCCGTCATCTGTTAGACTTTGCCTTTTTCTTTTTACCAAACATCAGAGCTACACATATTAGCTTCTGCTTTTCTCTATTTCGACATATTTATTGCGGATTCCTTCATTTGAAAACCAATATCACTTTTTAAGCTTGTTTATGATATAGTATGATGGATGCAAGGAGGAAATAAACCATGAAACCTTATAAAAATAAAATCAATCGTATTCGTACGTTTGCGTTAGCATTAATCTTTATCGGTATTGTCATTATGTATGTAGGGATTTACTTTAGAAATCACCCAATTGTGATGGTGATTTTCATGCTACTTGGTGTTGTCGCGATTATCGGAAGTACAGGCGTCTATGCATGGATCGGTTTACTATCTATGAAAACCGTACCTGTGGAATGTCCAAATTGTGGAAAACATACAAAAATGCTTGGCCGCGTAGATATTTGCATGCACTGCAATGAACCTTTAACGATGGATCGTTCGCTTGAAGGCAGAGAGTTTGATCAAGACTACAATAAAAAAAGTTCACAACAATAAAAACATCCAGCGAATTTTCGCTGGATGTTTTTATTGTGGCGAAAAAATAAGTTTACCGTTGATTCACGGTAAACTTATTTGTTCCTGAATATATTATTGTGCTTTCGCCGTTTTCCCTACACAGTCTTGGCATGTTCCATAAATTTCAAGACGATGATAATCTACTTCAAATCCAGTGACATGTGAAGCTAAATGTTCTACTTCATCAAGTCCAGGGTAATGAAAATCAACTATTTTTCCACAATCATTGCAGATAATATGATAATGGTCATTTGTAACAAAGTCGAAACGGCTCGAAGAATCTCCATAAGTCAATTCTTTCACCAGACCTGCTTTTCTGAACACACGTAAATTATTATAGACAGTTGCAACACTCATATTAGGAAACGTTTTTTCAAGCGCGCGATAAATGTCATCCGCTGTTGGGTGGTTTGTTGAATGAATCATATACTCCAAAATCGCATGACGTTGGGGCGTGATTCTTACACCCGTTGACTTCAAAGCATCAAGCGCGTCCTTTAATTGTACTTCAGACATCGCCGTGCACCTCACTTCATAGATATTCTTACATTATAATCGTTATAAACAGTGTACCTAATAAAAGTGTCAGGTGTCAAGAAATCACTATATTACCGCCGTTTGTCATGCGATTTTTTACTTATTTTTCGTGTAATCCTTTTTCAATTCTTCCGAGTCGTTGATTTACTAAACGCGCAGCGACAAATAAAAAGTCTGATAAGCGATTTAAATACGCCAAAACATTTGGAGAAACTTCAGTTTCAATTGATAGCACTGTGCGTTCTGCTCTTCTGACAACAGTTCTTGCCACATGAAGCGTTGCTCCAGAAGGATGCCCTCCAGGTAAGATAAAATTACTAAGGGCAGGTACTTCGGCGTCGTAGTAATCGATCCATTGTTCTAGCTTAGCAATATCTTGTTCTGCTAGTTTCCATTTGACTTCTTTTCCGGCAGGTGTAGCAAGTTCCGCTCCTACATGGAATAAAGTTGTTTGGATTTCATGAAAAATTTCAAGGAGGTCTCCTTTTTCATCGAAAAATTCAGAATCCAAATACCCGACTGCTAACCCAATCAATGTATTCGCTTCGTCGCACGTACCGTAAGCTTCTACCACTGCATCATTTTTTGCTACTCTTGTTCCGTATACAAGTGAAGTGGTGCCTTTGTCACCAGTTTTCGTATAAATCTTCATGATCAATACCCCTTCTCCATGTCGACTAGATTGGTTGGAACGGATTGATTGGCAAGCCATTCTTTAAGATTTGGAATAAAAATATCAAGCGCACGATCTACATACTTACCAGATTTACTGGAGATATGTGGCGACACGACAACTCTATCCATTGACCAATACGGATGATCTTCCGGAAGTGGTTCTTGTTCAAATACATCCAACACAGCAAAAGCGATTTCTTTTTGTTGCAGTGCCTCTAAAAGTACAGTTTCTGCGAATAAATCACCACGACCAAAATTCATAAAGATGGCCGTTTGTTTCATCGCTTTGAAATGCTCTTTGCCTAAAAGTTGCTGAGTTTCTTGTGTGCTTGGCAAAACTGAAATGACGTAATCCGCTTGAGGCAACTTATCTAGAATCTCATCTAACGAAATCATCTTGTCCATATTTAGAGCTTGATTTCCTGAGCGGTTACAGCCAATCGTAATGACACCAAAAGCCTGGAGCAAGCGGCCAATTTCTGATCCAATTGCTCCCGGCCCAAGAATTAATGCTGTCGTGCCATTTAACTCTGAAGAGCTCATTTTTTTATTCCATAGATGTTTTTGTTGATTTTGATAAATTTCTGGCAACGTACGCTTTAATGCTAATAAGTGAGCCAAAACAGATTCAGCCATTGGCGTTTTATGGATCCCTTTTACATTCGAGACGATAATTTCACGTTCTTCGATGGCTTTATGCGGAAGCTTTTCAATGCCTGCACTAGCAACCATGATCCACTTTACTTTTTCAGCAGATTTGATATCCTCCGCTGTTAGGTCTTCTCCATATGTCACAATAATATTAGCAGATGAAAGCCGCGTTTTATCTCGATTGAGAAAATAGAACTCAACTTCCGGGAATGCATCTTCTATTCTTTGTTGCTGATCTTCTCTTGGGACAAATGTAAATAAAATTTCCATCAACGTCTTCCTCCCTATTGCTTACTAATGATCTTTAAGCTTTCTAAAACATCCTGGATATGGTTGGGTACTTTCACTTTGTGCCAAGCTTTGACGATAGTTCCTGTCGGATCAATCAAGTAAGTCGAACGTTCAATGCCCATAGACTTTTTGCCATACATATTCTTCTCTACCCAAACGCCATAATCCTCAGACACTTGATGATCTTCGTCTACTAATAATGAAAAAGGCAAACCGTACTTTTCAATGAATTTCGTATGTCGATCTTTTGAATCTGCACTCACTCCAAAAATTACTGCATTAAGTTCGGAAAAATCAGCTTCAGCGTCACGGAAATCACAGGCTTGTGTCGTACAACCTGGAGTCATGTCTTTTGGATAAAAATAAAGAACTACGTATTTATTGCCAGTAAAATCCTTCAGTGAAACAGTCTCTCCTGCTTCGTTTTTTATCGAAAATTCTGGTGCTTGCATACCTTCTACTGCAGTCATCTTTACCACTCCTTTTCTTACTCCTATCGTACCGAACACTGAGCCCAGTTTCAATTTCTTTGGCGTTTCGGAATAAGGTTGTCTACAATAAAGAAGAGTCCAATCAATAGGAGGCATTTATTCAATGAATCATTTCACATCAGAAGAACTGCATAAAGAAGCATTAGAACATATTGTGGGCGGAGTTAATAGTCCATCAAGATCGTTTAAAGCAGTAGGCGGCGGTTCCCCTATCGCTATGGAACGTGGCAAAGGTGCTTATTTTTGGGACGTTGACGGCAATAAATACATAGACTATCTTGCGGCTTACGGGCCGATTATTACAGGACATGCTCACCCTCATATCACAAAGGCTATTACACGCGCTGCGGAAACAGGTCTACTGTACGGAACTCCAACACGCCACGAAATCACTTTCGCCAAAATGCTGAAAAGTGCTATGCCTAATATGGACAAAGTACGTTTTGTAAATAGCGGCACGGAAGCCGTAATGACAACAATTCGTGTTTCACGTGCTTACACAGGAAGAACAAAAATTATGAAATTTGCTGGTTGCTACCACGGTCACTCGGATTTAGTACTTGTAGCTGCTGGATCGGGCCCTGCAACTCTAGGGATTCCGGATTCAGCAGGTGTTCCAAAATCTATCGCAGAAGAAGTTGTCACAATTCCATTTAATGATATTGACGCATTTTCAGAAGCCATGGATCGTTGGGGTGAAGAAATTGCCTGTCTTCTAGTTGAACCGATTGTCGGGAATTTTGGCATTGTTGAACCGAAAGAAGGCTATCTAAAAGAAGTTCACCGCATTGCTCATGAAAAAGGTGCATTGATTGTTTATGATGAAGTCATTACCGCTTTCCGTTTCCATTACGGCGGTGCTCAAGATATGCTCGGACTAATACCAGACCTTACAGCGCTCGGAAAAATTATTGGTGGCGGTTTACCAATTGGTGCGTACGGTGGCAAAAAAGAAATCATGGAAACTGTTGCTCCTTTAGGTCCTGCTTACCAAGCTGGAACAATGGCTGGAAATCCGGCTTCAATTCAAGCAGGAATTGCATGCTTAGAAGTACTTCGCGAAGATGGCATTTACGAAAAAATGGATAAGCTCGGAGCAAAGCTAGAAAAAGGAATTTTGGCAGCTGCCGAAGAATTTAATGTGACTATTACCGTCAATCGCTTGAAAGGTGCATTAACGATTTACTTTACTAATGTAACGGTTGAAAACTACGACCAAGCTAAAGGATCTGATGGTGAAATTTTTGGACGCTTCTTTAAATTAATGCTTGAACAAGGAATCAATTTAGCTCCATCAAAATATGAAGCATGGTTTTTAACAACGGAGCACACAGAAGAAGATATAGAATTTTCTATTCAAGCGGTACGTGAAGCGTTTGAACAGTTATAATTAAAGAAACTGGATCTTTAAGGAAGGAGTCCTTAAGTATATGAAATTAGGTGCACGTATTTTTAAAACCGGTGTGGCCATTTCTATGGCCTTGTTCCTGGCCGACTTATTGGGATTGCCTTCCCCTGTTTTCGCAGGGGTAGCAGCGATTTTCGCTATCCAGCCATCTATCTACCGGTCTTATCTGACTTTACTCGACCAAATTTATGGAAATTTGATTGGTGCAGCAATAGCTATTATTTTTGTTCTAACTCTCGGTAGTAATTACTTTACTATTGGCGCAGCAGCTATCTTGGCGATTGTTGTCATGCTGAAATTGAAGCTGGATAAACCCGTTCCCCTTACTTTGGTAACGATCATTATCATTATGGATTCTCATTCCATTGACTTTCTAACCTTTGCATCTTTACGGTTTGGCACTGTGCTTCTCGGTATCATATCGGCATTTATTGTGAACATGATATTCTTACCACCCAAATATGAAAATCGATTACTTTCTTCTATCCATTCCGTAAGTGAAGAAGTCATTCGTTGGATTCGTGTTTCCATTCGTCACGCATCTGATCACATTTCTGTTAAAGAAGATATTGAGAAACTGGCAGATAAGTTAGTACAAGTAGATCAATGGTATTCGTTTTACAAAGAAGAACGAAGTTATACCAAAAAGCAACAATATATAAAGGCACGAAAACTGGTTCTGTATCGTCAAATGATCGCCACATCAAAAAAAAGCTTAGAAGTATTGAGAAGACTTAATCGGTTCGAAAACGAATTGATGCAGCTACCTCAACATTTTCATATGATGATACAAGAACGTTTAGAAAGTTTAGCTAGTTACCACGAACAGCTGTACATGAAGTATGTAGGTAAATTACGACCTGAACATAGTGAAGGTTCTGGCAAGGATGCCATTCTGAAACGTAACGAAGTAATGGCCATTTTTATAAAAGAAATAAACCTAGCACATGAAGAACATGAAGATGAATTTTCGGTTTATCATTTAATGCATGTGTTATCAGCAATTTTGGATTACGAAGAACAGCTCGAACATTTGGATTTACTCATTATCGCGTATTTGAATTATCATTCCGATGAAGTAGATAGTGATCTCGAAAACTTTATATAAAAAAACGTGTGAGGCCAAGGCCTCACACGTTTTTTTATGACTTCATTCGCGGATCTAACGCGTCACGTAATCCGTCACCCATCAAGTTAAACCCAAGAACGGTCAACATGATTGCGACACCTGGGAAAATCATCGTCCACGGCGCATTTGTTAAATACGAACGCGAGTCTGCCAGCATTTTCCCCCATTCCGGAGAAGGTGCTTGTGCGCCCAATCCTAGGAATCCAAGTGCTGCAGCTTCAATAATTGCAGTTGCAATTGCTAACGTTCCTTGAACAATAACAGGAGCCATAGAATTGGGAAGAATATGCGAAATAAGAATTCGATTATCTTTCATGCCAATCGCTTTCGCTGACATAATATATTCATCTTCTTTGATACTTAATACTTTCGAGCGAATCAAACGACCAAAGTTTGGAACGTTGATAATGGCAATAGCAATTAGCGCATTTCGTAAAGAAGGTCCAAGAACCGATACAACCGCGATTGCTAGTAAAATACTTGGGAACGCTAGCATAATATCAAAGATGCGGGAAATAATCGTATCTACCCACCGTCCGTAATAGCCAGCTAAAATCCCTAAAATACTCCCAACAATAACAGACCCAATAACCGCTAAAAAGCCAACCCATAGTGAAATCCGTGCACCGTATACTACACGCGATAAAATATCGCGACCAAAATCGTCAGTTCCCATCCAATGCGTAGAAGAAGGAGGCATGAGCCGTTGAGACAAATTTTGTGCATTGATGCCCTGCGGTGTAAATAGTGGTCCGAAAATTGCTAACAAAACAAAGAAGATAACAATTCCCATACCAACGACTGCTACTTTACTTTTACGGAAACCTCGCCATGCTTCTTTCCAAGGACCAGCGACTTTTTGCATTTCTTCTTGATCTTGTTTGACTACTGTTTCAGCCATAATACGTCTCCCCCTTTCTAGTCATATTTGATGCGTGGATCAACCAAGCCATAAAGCAGATCGACGAATAAATTAATCATAACAAAAATAAATGCAACAATTAATATTCCAGACTGTATAACTGGATAATCACGGAAGCCAATTGCTTCGTAAATGTAACGACCGATTCCTGGCCATCCGAAAATAGTTTCTGTTAAAATGGCACCACCAAGTAACAATCCCATTTGCAGACCAATAATCGTTAATACCGGAATAATAGCGTTTTTAAGTGCATGCTTATACACTACCCAGAACATTGACAAACCTTTTGAGCGAGCTGTTCTTACGTAATCTGAACGCATAACTTCTAGCATACTAGAGCGCGTCATTCTAGCAATAATCGCCATCGGTATTGTTGCCAAAGCTGTGCCTGGTAAAACAAGGTGTTTTAATACTGTAGATAGCTGGCCAAAATTTCCTGCAATCAATGTATCAATTACATAGAAACCAGTCATGACATCGACCGGATCTCGAACATTCTCACGACCTGTCGTTGGTAAAATTCCGAGCTCAATCGAGAAAATCCATTGGTTCATTAATCCAAGCCAGAAAATCGGCATCGATACACCAACTAACGCAATAATCATTGCTAAATAATCAAACCATGAGTTTTGGAACCACGCTGAAATAATTCCTGCATTAATTCCGACAATAACAGCAATTATGATAGCGAATAATGATAACTCAATTGTTGCAGCTAAATAGGGCCAAACTTCATCCACTACTGGAGTTCGCGTCCGAAGTGATTCTCCTAAATCGCCAGTAACCAGTCCTTTGAGGTAATCAAAGTATTGAATATACCATGGATTGTCTAGGCCAAGATTTGTTCGTAATGCCTTTATTGCTTCTTCGGATGCTTGCTGACCAAGAATGACTTGTGCAGGGTCGCCCGGAATCGCACGGATGATCATAAATACGATAAACGTCATACCGAGTAATACGGGAATTAGCTGTAAAAGTCTTCTTCCAATATAGTGAAGCATCTTCTTCACCTCTCCATCTCTTACAATATGTATAACAGTAAAAAAAAGAGGGAGGAAATCATCCCGACTTCCCCCCATGAATTGCCTACTCCAAATCTACTCCAGCCAATTTATCAGAACCTGTTGGATGTGCTTTGAAATTAATCACATTTTTTCCGCCAGCTAATAAGGGTGTAGAGTGCGCAAGTGGTACCCAAGGAGCATCATCATGAATGATTTCTTGAGCTTGCTTGTACAAGTCATTTCGTACGTCTTCATCAACTTCTGATTGTGCTTTAATTAAAAGATCATGCAATTCTTGGTTTTCATAGTACGTATAGTTGTTTGTACCAACGTTGTCTTGATCAAGTAATGCGTATAAGAAGTTATCTGCATCTCCGTTGTCGCCAGTCCATCCGAGTAGGAATGCATCAGCTTCTCCGTTTGCAGCTTTTTCAAGATACGTAGCCCATTCAAATGATACGATTTTAGCTGTTATGCCTACATCAGCTAAGTTCTTTTGAATTGCTTCCGCTACTTTTTGACCATCAGGCATATAAGGGCGTGGAACTGGCATTGCATAAAGTTCCATTTCAAAACCATCTGGAAGACCTGCTTCTGCTAATAACTCTTTTGCTTTTTCAGGGCTATATTCATATTCTTCAATATCATCGTTATATCCGCTAATTACTGGCGGAATTGGGTTTTTCGCAACTTCTGCGCGCCCTTCGAAAAATGCGTCTACAATTGCTTGCTTGTCAATGGCATGGTTTACCGCTTGACGAACTTTTGGATCGTCAAATGGTTCACGCGTTACTGTCATTCCAAGGTAGCCTACGTTCATAGATGGACGTTCAAACAATTGAAGATTGTCGTCTCCTTCGATTGTCTTACCATCAGAAGGTGTGATGCCGTCTGCCAAATCAATTTCTCCTGATAGTAAAGCGTTTAAACGAGCTGAGTTATCTGGAATCGCACGGAATACGACTTGATCTAATTTAGGCTCGCCATCTACCCAATAATCATCAAATTTTTCAATTGTAATCGTATCGTTACGTTTCCATTCAACAAATTTAAATGGTCCTGTTCCCACTGGGTTGTCCCCGAAAGAATCTCCAGCTTTTTCAACTGCTGTTGGTGATGCAATTGCGAACGGGCTCATTGCTAAGTTTTTAAGAAACGGTGCTTGTGGACGATTTAATGTAAAGACAACTTCGTAATCGCCTGTTGCTTCAACAGAATCAATTACATGTCCTTCATCATCACCGTATCCACCAAACATTGAACCGTAATATGGGAATTGCTCGCCGTCTCCAGCTGCCCAACGATCGAAGTTTTTCACTACAGCTTCTGCATTAAAATCAGTGCCATCATGGAATTTAACGCCTTCTTCTAATGTCAGCGTATATGTTAAACCATCTTCAGAAGTTTCCCATTCAGAAGCTAATCCACCTTCTATTTCTGTGTCTTGTTCGCCAAAGTTTATCAACGTATCAAAAATGTTTTTTGTTACTTTAAAAGATTCACCATCTGTAACCGTAATTGGATCAAGTGAAACTGAATCTCCACCGCGTCCAAAGATTAATGTTTTCTCTTCAGTAGATCCACCTTCACTACTGCCACCTTCTTCTGACTCTTTGTCAGAACTACAGCCAAAAAGAGCTGTGGAAACAAGTAGAAGTAATAATAGTGACCATGTTAAGAACTTTTTCTTCCCCAAATTAACCCCTCCGTTTTTTCTATTTATTATCATTGCGGCCTGGACTCTTCGTAAAGATGGCAGGCAACAGAATGACCTTTTTCAACTTCTGCAAAAATCGGTACAACTTCGGAGCAAATATCCATTTTAAAAGGACAGCGTGTATGGAATCTACAGCCGCTCGGTGGATTTGCTGGACTTGGTACATCCCCCGAAATAACAACTTCTTCGCGGACAAACTCCGGATCTGGCACTGGTACAGCAGCTAGTAATGCTTGCGTATACGGATGCAACGGCTTTTCATATAAGTCTTCAGTGCTAGCAAGTTCTGCCATTTTCCCAAGATACATTACACCTACACGATCGCTAATGTGACGAACCACACCTAAATCATGAGCGATAAAAATATAAGTGAGTTTTAAATCTCTTTGCAGATCTTGCATCAAGTTTAAAACTTGTGCTTGAATTGATACATCGAGCGCCGAAACCGGTTCATCGGCAATAATTAGTTTTGGATTTGTCATTAAAGCACGCGCAATACCAATGCGCTGTCGCTGACCACCACTAAATTGGTGTGGGTAACGTTTTGCATGGTAGCTACTCAAGCCGACAATTTCCAAAAACTCATGTACTTTTCGTTTTCGTTCTTTTGGATCGCCTATATCATGAACGTTAAGCGGTTCCATTAAAATCTTTTCAATTGTGTGGCGTGGATTTAATGATGCATATGGATCTTGAAAGACCATTTGAATATCACGACGCACTTTGCGCATTTCGTTATTCGACAAACTAGTCAACTCTTGACCATCAAATGTAACGATACCTTCGGTTGGTTCAAGTAGACGCATCAGCATGCGTCCCGTTGTCGATTTTCCACAACCAGATTCTCCAACAATTCCTAATGTTTCACCTTCTCGAACAGTGAAAGACACATCATCAACTGCTTTAACGTGGTTGCTAACTTTTCCTAAAATTCCTGATTTAATCGGAAAATACTTTTTTAACCCTTCAACTTTTAACAACGGTTCTGTCATGAGCCTGTACCTCCTTCGGATCAAATAGGAAACAGCGAGTTTGATGGTCGTCTGCTGTTTGGTACAGTTCGGGTGTTTCTACAAAACACCGATCAAATGCAAATTCACAACGTGCAGCAAATTTACATCCTGTTTTTATCGTGCCTGGTTTTGGAACATTACCAGGAATTGAATAAAGCCGCTCTTTTTTAAAGCGCATATCTGGCACCGACTCAAGCAACCCTTTTGTGTATGGATGTTGTGGATCGTTAAAAATCGTATGAACCGGACCTTCTTCAACCACTTTTCCTGCATACATGACAACTACGCGTTCACACGATTCAGCGACTACGCCTAAATCATGCGTAATTAACAATACGGCTGTATTTAACCGTTCATTTAGGTTTTTAATCAATTTTAAAATTTGAGACTGAATTGTTACATCCAGTGCTGTTGTTGGTTCATCCGCAATCAATACTTTGGGATCACACAACAAAGCCATAGCAATCATGACACGCTGACGCATTCCGCCTGACAATTGATGTGGATAATCTTTCATCAATCCTTCTGGTCGAGGCAAGCCAACTAAATTCATCATTTCGATTGCCCGTTCTTGAACTTGTTTTTTCGACCAGTCTTTCTTATGAATTTTAATCGCTTCGCGGAGTTGATTACCAATTGTGAAAAGTGGGTTTAACGAAGTCATAGGCTCTTGGAAAATCATCGCGATGTCGTTCCCTCTGATTCTCCTCATTTCTTTTTCGGATAATTTTGTTAAATCTTTATCTTGAAATAAAATTTCACCATTTGTAATTTTGCCTGGTGGACTTGGAACTAAGCCCATTATGGAGAGTGAAGTGACACTTTTACCGCATCCTGATTCACCAACGATTCCTAGAACTTCACCTTCTCTTATATGAAAATCTACATTATCTACTGCTGGTATCTCTCCATCATCTGTGAAAAAGGATGTTTGTAAACCTTTAACGTCTAAGATGATTTTACGTTCATTCATGAGGCTCCCCCTTTTGCACGAAAATGATTCAGAAAATTCTTCTTAGTTCAATTATACGTAATATTATTATTAATGCAATATCTTTTTTTGACTGTACCTCTAATTACAGCTATAGAAAAAGAGCACCCAAATGTTGGGTGCTCTGCTCTTAATCAATTAAAATGCTGAACTTGGAACAAGTTATAATAAACACCTTGTTGCTTCATCAATTCATCATGTGTACCATTTTCAGCCAACTTGCCGTTGTCAATCACTAGAATTTGGTCTGCGTGAGTAATTGTTGATAGTCTGTGTGCAACAATTAACGTCGTTCTATCGTGCGCTAAGCGCTCTAATGAATCTTGAATTAACGCCTCACTTTCAAGGTCAAGCGCAGATGTTGCTTCATCTAAAATAAGAATCGGTGGGTTTTTTAAGAATACTCGTGCAATTGCTACACGTTGTTTTTGTCCTCCAGAAAGTTTCACACCGCGTTCCCCAACTTTTGTATCATAGCCTTCAGGCAACTGAGAAATAAATTCGTCCGCATTTGCTGCTTTTGCTGCAGCAATTACTTCTTCATCTGTCGCTTCCGGTTTCCCCATAAGAATATTCGTTTTTACAGAGTCACTAAATAGAATAGAGTCCTGTAAAACTAATCCAATTTGATCTCGCAATGTATGGGTCGTCACGTCACGCAAGTCATGATCATCCATGTAAATCCCACCACCTGTCACGTCGTAAAATCGTGGAATCAATGAGACAATCGTTGATTTCCCACCACCACTCATTCCGACAAGTGCAACAGTGTCACCGGGTTTTACAGTAAAATTTAAATCAGACAGCACTTCAGTTCCGCCTTCATTATAATGGAAAGATACATTTCGGAATTCAAGCTTGCCATCAACCACTTTCAAATCACGAGCGTTTTCTTTATCAGTTACATCATAGTCTTCATCTATTAATTCAAAAACACGATCCATCGAAGCTAACGATTGAACCAGAGTTGTTGATGAATTGACTAATCGACGTAATGGGTTATAGAGTCGTTCGATATAAGCGATAAATGCTACCATCGTACCTAATGTTAAATCTCCTTGAATTACTTGGTAGCCTGCATACCCAATAACCAGTAAAGGGGCAACATCCGTAATGGTATTTACAACTGCAAATGCTTTCGCATTCCATTTCGTATGGTCAATTGCTTTTTCTAGAAACTGATCATTGGTATCATTAAAAATTTTCTGTTCTTGCTTTTCTAAGGCAAAACTTTTGATAATGCTCATCCCTTGAACCCGTTCGTGTAAATAACTTTGAACGTTTGCCAATGCCTGAGAGCGTTCGCGTGTTAAATCTCGTAGTCTACCAAAGAAATACTTAACGCTGAATGCATAAAATGGAAACGCCAGCAAGGCAACAATGGTCAATGAAACATCCATTGTCAACATAATAATAATGGCAATAATAATCGTCGCAAGGTCTAGCCAAACGTTCATTAAACCAATCATGACGAAGTTTTTCGTTTGCTCGACGTCGTTAATAACACGCGAGATAATTTCGCCCGCTCGTGTATTTGCGTAGTAACGTAAGCTCAAACGCTGCAAATGTCCGTATAAATAACCTCGAACATCGTAAAGAATTTTATTACTAACATATTGCGCATAATATTGGCGGAAATACTCAATTGGCGGTCGTAATAAGAAAAAGACAATCGCCGTTCCACCGAGCCACAAATATAATTGTTCTAGCTTTTCTGCGTTTGACAGGGCATCCGCTCCGATAATATCATCAATGACGATTTTAATCAGCAGTGGAATAAAAAGTGGAATGGCAAACTTGAATATGCCGATGACGATTGTCAGTGCAATTTGCCAATAATACGGTTTGACAAATTGCATATAGCGTTTCATACTGCTCAAACTTTTCACTCCATTCTATTCAAAACGAAAAACCTGTCAGCTAGCAACAGGTTTTTACTTTAATCACGAATCCGGTTTAGTCTATGAAATTCATAGCGGTTCGTCCATACTTCGATAAAGTCCTGGGCAAACGGTCCTTTACGTTGTTTGATCCAACCGATCAATTTATCTACGTTTCGGTAAAGAATTTGATCAATTACTTTAGGATACCCCATTTGTCGCTTATGGTCCTCATATTCGTCTTCATCCAATAACGTGTATGACATGTCTGGAAACACTTTTACATCCAAGTCATAATCGATGTACTTTAACGAGCCATTATTATAAACGAATGGAGAACTGACATTGCAATAATAATAAACACCGTCTTCTCGGAGCATACAGATGATGTTAAACCAATGCTCTGCGTGAAAATAACAAATTGAAGGTTCACGCGTCAACCAAGTTCGTCCATCAGATTCTGTCACTAGCGTCCGTTCATTTGCACCAATTATAATGTTATTCGTACCTTTCAGTACAGTTGTTTCCTGCCAGACACGGTGGATGCGACCGTTATGCTTGTAACTGTGGATTTGGATTGTTTCACCCTCCGCAGGAATCGCCATGTACTATCCCACCTTTTTGTCTAAGCCTTTGTTTATCTGCTATTTTGATATTATATCAATCAATTCTGAAAACATACAGCGATAAGGCATAAGACCAAATGATTACATGACAACTGAACGTCCGCCGTCGACAATTAGCGTCTGACCGCGAATCATGTCCGAGTCAGAAGAAATCAAGAACAACGCCGCTTTGACCATGTCATCGACTTCAACCATTCGGCCTGCTGGTGTGTTCATACGGGCGTCGTTTAGTAAGTCGTCACGGTTTGGAAAATGCTTTAATGCATCTGTATCGAGCGCTCCGCCAGATACTGTATTCACCGCAATTCCAAGTGGCGCCATTTCTACAGCTAAATAACGCGTAAGCGATTCTACAGCTGCTTTTGAAACACCAATGGTCGTATAGTTTTCCAAATAACGAATCGAACCTAATGAACTGATGCCGAGTATTTTTCCGCCTTTGTCCATTAATTTTGCAGCTTCTTGAGCACCAAACAGCATGGCTCTTGCGTTAATATTCATCGTCCAGTCCCAATGAGACTCTTCTAGTTCCATAATAGGTCGTAAAACGCCAGAAGCTGCATTGGATACGAAAACATCCAAACGACCAAATTCTTCTTTAATGGTTTGGAACATGCCACGCAATTTCTCGACATCTCCTACATTGGCACGAACCAGTAAAGCTTTTTGTCCTCGTGCTTCGATTTCTTTTACAGTTTCAAGTGCAGCGGTTTTGCTGCGTGCATAATTGACGACGATATCATATCCTTGATCTGCGAGCGCAATTGCGAGTGCTTTACCAAGTCCTTTGCTGCTGCCTGTCACTAATGCTACTTTTTGTTCTGTCATCATCAAACATCTCCTCTTTGCTGCAGAGCTGACTTCATTTTTTGAACAGGTCCTGCAATCGGCAATAAGTCTAATTCTTCTGCAGTCACCCACTTCATATGAACAGGCGCAACAATATTTTCACTTTCGGCAATAAAGCCATCCACATTCCATACTAAATGAGAAAAGACATGTTTGAAAGAAGTAATTTTTTCGGCTTTGTCTACAACGCCTTTCAAGCTTTCTGATAATTGCTCTTCAATTTCTAAAGGCAATACATCTACGGCTGTTTCAAGCAATGGAAATTGCCACATACTTGCTAACAATCCTGTAGCCGGACGCTGTTCCATTAAGAACCGATTGTTATGGCGTATCGCCACCATTGCGTATTGTAACGATTTGGTTTTCTTAGCTTTAGATTTGATTGGTAACTCGTTTTGTTTTCCCTCATAAAACGCTGAACAATGCTCGCGTACAGGACATAACAAACATTTCGGAGAAGTGGGTGTACAAATCAATGCGCCCAATTCCATTAATCCCTGATTAAATGAAGATGGATCTTCGTGACTAATGATTTCAGTGACTGCTTCTTCAAAGATTTTGCGTGTCTTTGGTTTAGCGATATCTTCTTCAATTAATAAAATTCGTGACAATACGCGCATCACGTTGCCGTCGACTGCATGTTCTGGAATACCGTATGCGATACTCAGCACAGCACCGGCAGTATAAGGACCCACACCTTTTAATGATGAGATTTCTTTTCGAGTGTTCGGCACAATTCCGCCATATTTTTCAGCAACTTCTTTTACACCAGCCTGTAAGTTTCGTGCACGGGAATAATAGCCTAGTCCTTCCCATTGCTTTAGTAAAATTTGTTCATCTGCTTCTGCTAGGTCGTTCAAAGTAGGAAATTTTTCGACAAAGCGTTTATAATAAGGGATGACGGTATCTACTCGTGTCTGCTGAAGCATGATTTCTGAAATCCAAATTTGATAAGGATCTGCAGTCCGTCTCCAAGGTAAGTCTCTCTTTTCTGCTAAAAACCAGCTAATTAAGTCATTTTGAAATTCTGTTTTTTTAAGTATAATGACCAGATCCTCCGTTCAGCTTGATTATTCCAGTTCCACTTCGGGTATATATGAAACTGAGGAATGCTTTTATTTTAACAAAAATTTTAGGTTTTCCATAAATATAACTTCTTTTGAAAGGGGGGATTAGACAATGGATACAGGTACACACATTGTCATGGGCATTGCCCTTGGTGGCTTTGCACTGGCTGACCCAGTTGTCGCTAGCAACCCCGTCACCATGACCGCTGTCATTTCCGGTGTGATTATCGGTTCTTTAGCGCCGGATGTAGATACTGTTTTAAAATTGCGCGATAACGCTGTTTATATTCGTCACCACAGAGGTGCAACACATTCAATTCCTGCTGTCATTTTGTGGCCAATGTTGATTACAGGTGGACTTTCCTTATTTTTCCCAGAAGCTAATCTTCTGCATTTGTGGCTTTGGTCTTTCTTAGCAGTCTTTATGCATGTTTTCGTTGATATTTTTAACTCCTACGGCACGCAGGCATTAAGACCAATCTCTAATCGGTGGATTGCTCTCGGGGTGGTTAATACATTTGACCCGATTATTTTCGGGGCACACGTACTCGCTTTGACAATATGGGCATTCGGCGCTAACCCTGTTTGGACAATGAGTGTTTTGTATATCTCCATGTTTATTTATTACTTGGTTCGCTTTGCAGTACAAGCTGCTATTAAACAAGCTGTTCGGAATACCATTCCCGGCACTGATAAAGTCTTTGTTGCACCAACTATGCGCTTTTTCCACTGGCGTATCGCAGCTGATACTGATCGTCATCATTACGTGGGTCGTGCTTATGGACGAACGATTAATATTTACGACAAGTTTATGAAAAAAGAATTGCCTGATAACAACATGATTCAAGCCGCAATGAAAGATAAAAATATGGCTGCGTTCATTTCCTTCTCGCCTCTGTATCGCTGGGAAATTAATGAGTATGGCAACATTTATGAAGTACGATTGATTGATTTACGTTATCGGAGCAACGACTATTATCCATTTGTTGCGGTAGTGCATATGGATAAGGATTGCAAAATTCTCAATTCTTATACTGGTTGGATATTCAGTGAAGACAAATTAAGAAAAAAATTGGATTACAGTCACAACTAGAAAACGCACACCCGAGGGTGCGCGTTTTTTTGATTGAAAGCAGATAGTTTAAAGCTACACGGACGCTTACGCTTTTCCTTGTCCAGACTTCTGCAGCCAAATTCTCGGGTCATAAGTCACTCCGGCTATGTGGCAAAGAACGCTACTTCGCCAGTGCGTCTCATGCCCGTCGAATCTAGACGGGCGCTTATGCTTTTCTATTCTATTAGTCGTTTAGCAGATGTGCGTACTTCGGGTTGGTTCCGGCAAATTCATGAATTTTATCACCGTAGCTATCAATCCATTGACGCATTACTTTTTCAACTACTGCTGTACCTTGATAGTCGTATCCAGCTTTAGCGTATGATGATTCAAAATCAGATGCTAGCAGCTCAATCCAAGTGCGTGCTTTTTCTTCAGAAAGGTTTGGATTTTTTTCTAATAATTCGATTGTCAGTTGCTCGATAATTTCTTTCATATACTTATTTCCCTTCTTTCAACGGGCGTAGCATGGAAATTGGCAACGCTTCCGTATGTTTTTCTCCACTCATGCGGTACCCCCAAGCAAATCGACCTTTTAAATAATCGATTTGGAAATAGACATTGGGATCTCCTTCGATGCGGTATACTTCACCTTTTTTAAAATCAGCAGGATCTAGTAAATAAGCTGCTGCCATTACTGCTTTTCGCTCAAGTACAGCGAACTCATTTACAATACCCAATTGTTCAGCTTTTCTGGCTTTTTCTTTCAAACGGGCAATTTCTCCACGTAGTTCATGTTCTGTCATATCACTATACGGCTTTTGTTCAGTCATCTTCAAGCTCCTTTTTGTCTAAATAATCATTGATTACTTCACTCGGGAAACCTTTTTGATAGAGTCCTTGCTTTACTTTCGACTTTAAATCATAACCTGTAAGTTTTGAACTATGCTTGCGCCATAATTTATCCCCTTGTTCTGCAATCATTTCTGACCATTGGTTATCATCTTTTTCAAGATCCAAGTCTTCTATCGCAAATTTAATTAATGAGTAATTATAGCCTTTTCTCATTAATGTATCGGTAATTTTCTGATGGATTTGACTTGGCGTTTTCATTTTTTCTTTCAACGCAATTTTTTCAGCGAGGCCTTTAGCAACTTCCAATTGTTCTTCTTCGGAATAAGAATCTAAAACGTCTTTTTGCATCTGTTTATCAATCCCTCTCTTTTGCATATCTTGCTGGATTGCACGCGGTCCTTTTTTGCCTGATTTGATTTGCGTTCTCATGAGTGCTTCTGAAAATTGCTGATCATCGAGAAAACTATGGACATATAATTTCTTAACGGCTTCATCTATGACGGCATCACCGTATTCTTTTTCTTTTAGCTTTTGGCGTACTTCTCCTTCGCTTCGCATACGGAAGCCAAGATAGTAAAGCGCTTTATTATAGGCTTTTCGGACTTCATCTTCGAAATTGACTTCTTCGATGGTCCATTGATCTAGCTCTTTTCCTTTTGTCAGCTGATACCTGATAAGCACCGCTTCATCCACGCTAAAAGCATATTTATCTTCAAAGAAGATATTATACCTTTCAGGGTTTTTCTTTCCCTGTGTGATTTTTGAAATAATCGGCATTTACTGGCACCTCTTTTCTCCTTATATTATACACCTTTAAGCCAAACAATTGCATAGCTCGATGCCTAAAAGGGTATGCTAAGTAAAAATGGAGGCGATGGAAATGAAAATAGCAATTACAGGCGGAACTGGATTTGTTGGTCAAGAATTGATTCGACAATTAACTGCTAGAGGCGATAAAGTGGTTGTCTTGTCTCGTAAAGAGAAAAGTGCCACTGATTCTATTACATACGTAAAATGGTTGTCTGATGATGCGGTTCCAGAAATACAACTTGAAGGTATTGATGCTTTTATTAATTTAGCAGGCGCTTCTATAAACGACGGGCGATGGAGTGACGAACAGAAAAAACTGATTTACTCAAGTCGTATGGACGCAACTAATGAATTACTGCGGATTATTCACAAACTGGAAAAAAAGCCGAAAGTGTTGGTAAATGCTAGTGCCGTTGGAATTTATCCTCCATCTCAAACAGTGACTTATACCGAAGCTTCTGCTGATATTGGTTCTGATTTTCTGGCACAAACAGTTCGTGACTGGGAAATTTTAGCTCAACGTGCTGAAAAAGATGGCTTACGTGTAGCCTGTGGCCGTTTCGGTATTATTCTTGGAAAAGATGCAGGTGCCTTGCCGTTAATGGCTTTACCATACAAAATGTTTGCAGGTGGAACAGTAGGTTCTGGTAAGCAGTGGCTTTCGTGGATTCATATTAAAGATGTTGCACGTGCATTAATCTTTGCGCTAGATAACGACCAGTTAAGCGGTGCTTTTAATGTGACGGCACCGCATCCGAAACAAATGAAAGAGTTTGGTAAAGAAATTGCACATGCACTTGGGCGACCGCATTGGATTCCAGTTCCTTCAATTGCCATGAAAGCGGTGTTAGGTGATAAAAGCCAGCTTGTGCTTGAAGGACAAAAAGTGATACCTACTGTCCTTGAACAACATGGTTTCCAATTCAAATTCCCTAATTTGCGATCAGCACTGGCTGATATCTATAAATAAGACTATAATGGGGAGATGATTAACTGAAGGATGTGAGATCCATGAACGACAAACCAAGTATTGAAGAAGGCCAAAAAATTCCGATGACGATTAAACGACTCGGGATCAATGGTGAAGGCATTGGCTATTTTAAACGTAACGTAGTATTCGTGCCTGGGGCTTTGCCAGGTGAAGAAGTTATGGCGCAAGTAACGATAGTCAAACGTAATTTCGCACAAGCACGCATCATTAAAGTTCAGAAGGCATCTCCTCACCGACAAACACCACCTTGTCCAATTTATGAAGCTTGTGGTGGCTGTCAATTGCAACACATGACATATGACCAGCAGCTTGTTGAAAAACGCGATCTTGTGCTTCAAGCACTAGAACGTTATTTAAAAGGGACAAGTGTTCAAGTAGAGAAAACGATTGGTATGGAAGATCCCTGGCGCTACCGCAATAAAAGCCAATTCCAAACTCGCTTAAAAGGCTCGAAAGTAATCGCTGGATTGTTTGCTGAAGGCTCTCATCAATTATTGGATATTGATGAATGTATCGTTCAACACCCAGATACAACGGTTATAACGAATGCTGTCAAACGAATTTTAGAAGAATTGAAAATGCCAATATACGATGGCAAAACAATGAAAGGGATCATTCGTACAATCGTCGTACGCACAGGTGTTAAAACTGGAGAAATCCAGCTTGTTTTAGTGACGACACGTTCGAAAATTCCACAAAAAGAACTATTAATGGAACGTTTGAAACAAATTGATACTAATTTAGTATCAATTGTCCAGAACATCAATAAAGAAAAGACCTCTTTAATTTTCGGAGACGAAACGATTACATTGTTTGGCAAAGATACTATTCACGAAGAACTAGGTGAACTGGCATTTGATTTATCAGCACGTGCTTTTTTCCAACTAAACCCAACACAAACAGTGAAGTTATACGATGAAATTAAACGCGCGGCTGAATTGACTGGAAAAGAAACTGTGGTCGACGCTTATTGTGGCGTCGGAACGATTGGACTTTGGTTAGCGGATAGTGCCAAAGAAATTCGCGGCATGGACGTTTTCCACGAAAGTGTTGTCGATGCAAAAGCCAACGCAAAAGCACAAGGTTATACCGCAAAGTATGTTACAGGTACAGCTGAAAAATGGCTGGAGCTTTGGAGCAACGAAGGATTTGTTCCAGACGTGCTGACGGTGGACCCACCACGCACAGGTCTTGCAGATTCACTCTTGCAAACTATCTTGAAAGTAAAACCGAAACGTTTTGTTTATACGTCTTGTAACCCTTCTACTTTGGCTAAAGACCTACAGCAGCTAACTAAAATCTACCGCATTGAATATATTCAACCTGTAGATATGTTCCCGCAAACTGCTCAAGTAGAGTCTGTAACTAAGTTAGTTCTAAAATAAAAAAGCTGAAGTAAAGAGTTTTCACTCTCTGCTTCAGCTTTTTTACTAGGCAGAACTTGTTTTGACCGGATTTTTCAGTGCAATTGGTATTGTAATCGCGAGTAAAATACCAGCAATGAGTAGCAAGAAACTTAGTCCTCCTGAGTATTGAATAAACAACCCGCCCATCGTGGGTCCTGCTAAACTTCCAATGCTAAATGCAATGCCACATAACAAATTGCCTGTTGGCAACAACTCTTTTGGCATTAAATCCGCCATATATGAAATACCAAGTGAAAATGTAGAACCAACAAACATGCCAGCTAACGCAAAAAGTCCGACAGTTAACCACGCATTCGATTCATAAAAGCTAGAAGCTACAAAGACAACTGCCCCCCCAGTTAACGCTAGCAATAAAACTTTTTTTCGGCCAATGCGATCACTCAAATTTCCGAGTGGCAATTGCGTGAGAATCGCACCTGCTGAAAAAGCAGCCAACATAATCGACACCATACCGACTTCGATGGATTGACGCAATGCGTACACAGGATAAATTGCATTGAGTGAAGCTTCTAAAAACCCATAGCCTAGCGGTGGCAAAAATGCGACCCACGCAATAAGTATTGCAGCTTTAAAGCGACTAATGGTTCCTTTTGCTGTCATGGCGCTGCCAGTAACTTCAGGAAAATCATTTTTGAGTAAAAAAACTAAAGACCACGCTAATAAGCAGAGCAATCCAGAGACGATAAATGGCAAAGCTTCAAACACTTCTACCATAGGTACAAACAAAGGACCTGCTCCAAAACCAATACTGAAAGACATGCCATAAATTGCAATATTACGTCCAAGGCGATGGTGCGGCGACGTACTCGTAATCCAAGTTTGAGTTGAAAAATGCAAAGCTTGATCACCAATTCCTATCAAAATACGCAATAAAAACCAAAACAAGACAGACTTCCATAATGTAAAAAGAAATAGCGATAAAATTACTAATCCTCCACCTATTAAAATTAGTGGCTTATAGCCGAATTTTCGCAAGTACGGTTCCATAAAAGGCGCGATTAGAAGCGTCCCTACGTACAATCCTGTCGCACTCAATCCGTTTAATGCAGAAGAAACACCATCTTGTTCAAAAATAACCGCAATCAATGGCAATAACATGCCTTGTGAAAAACCCGAAATGGAAACAATGGCTACTAAAATCCAGAAGCGTCCACGGGCACTTTTAAAATATAACTTCATGGCGCCTCCTTATAAGCTTGTTCTTTTGTGTTTAATAAGATTTCAGATACAATTCTATCATAGGGAGGCGTTATACGATGAATTTTTCTATGAGTGAAAATGGTTTTATTGGACATTTACCTTTTGGAGATTTCCAAATTTCCAGTAATGAAGAATATGGCTTTAGACCTTATCAACTATTAGTATCTTCACTAGCTGTTTGTAGTGGTGGCGTTATGAGAAAAGTGTTTGATAAGATGAGGATGCCTTTTGAAGATATTCAAATTGAAGTTAAAGAAGTTGTGCGCAATGATGAAGAAGCAGGTCGAGTTGAAAAAGTACATTTACATTTTATTATTACAGGCGCAATTAAAGAAGAGAAAATGCCACGCATTATGGAGTTAATGCGTAAAAACTGCTCAATGGTTCAATCTGTTAAAGATTCAATTGAAATTGTTGAAACTTTCGAGATTCGATAACCATCATAAAAGGCTCATTCCGTATCTGATGTCAGATCGTGGGATGAGCCTTTTACGGTTTATATACGGTTAAATTATCTTTCATAATAGCATTCTCGGTTACAGTACCGATGAAATGTGCGAACCGCCTCCTTCGAATTTCCTGATGTTGTGATGTGGTTTCGCTAATTTCTTTCGGCCTCCCCTCTCTTTTGATTAACTTTAACTTAACATACATTTATCATTAAGTAAATATTCAAAATAGTTAAAAGATTAAAATAATTAATTCTACCTATACTTTATTGAAATCTACTCGTTTTTCCGTTACGATTAACAAACGAAATGAGGTGTACCAAATGGGGAAATCCATTACGAGTAAAGAACAGCAAGTTTCTTATATGAAGCAACGGTTAAGCATGTTTCTGGAAGTATTAGATACAATCGAACCTGAAAACACAGAACTAGAAGACATTGATCGCTTGATCGCGATGGTTGATGATTTGGACGATAAAATGAAACAATTCCAGTCTCGTCCTTCCGAAGAACTATAATCAGTAAATCCGTTGCCTCTTGGTAGCGGATTTTTCTTTTGGCTCTCGATACAGATTTATCAGCTCTTTTGTCTAGATCTAATATGATAAGCTACAAAACAAGCAAATCTTTTTTTATATCGCTATCTTTTACATTTTTTATTGATTGATGCATTAAAGGAAAGAAGGTGGCAGTTGTGCTGTTTTTTAAAACACATATCGAATTGATCGCATCGTTATTTTCGGGAGTTTTAATTGTCATCGCTTTTATACTGGACCTACAGCATTACGCTATCCACTCAGTAACCTTTTTTTTGCTGGCTTTTGGAATTGGCGGCTATGCCAAAGCCAAATATGGCATAGTGAAAACTTTAGAGGACAGGCAACTAAATGTTGAAATCTTAATGATTTTAGCAGCAGTTGGTTCTTCTATCATCGGCTATTGGGCAGAAGGTGCGATACTGATTTTCATCTTTTCTTTAAGCGGCGCGCTAGAAACATATACTATGAACAAAAGCCGGAAAGAAATTACGTCTTTAATGGAAATACAGCCCGAAGCTGCTTGGTTAGTTCGAGATGGACAAACGATCCGTGTCCCTCTCGGTGACTTGGAGATTGGTGACTTTGTTGTAGTGAAGCCTGGAGAGCGAATTCCAGTAGATGGAATTTTGCACAATGGACAAAGCGCTGTCGATGAATCAGCCATCAGTGGTGAAGCTATCCCCGTCTCCAAATATGAAGAAGATGAATTGTTTGCCGGAACAGTCAATCTCTCAGGTGCCGTCACAATGGAAATGACAAAGCCTAGTTCTGAAACTTTGTTCCAAAAAATCATTGACTTGGTTCAATCGGCGCAAAGTGAAAAATCTCCTTCTCAGCAATTTATCGAACGATTTGAAGGCCGTTATGTAAAAATCGTCCTTGTTGGTTTTGCGCTTATGTTATTTTTGCCTCATTATGTTTTTGGTTGGGATTGGAACACCACGTTTTATCGCGCTATGGTTTTGCTGGTGGTGGCTTCTCCTTGTGCACTTGTTGCTTCTATTATGCCAGCCACGCTTGCCGCCATTTCTAACAGTGCAAAAACCGGTATCATATTTAAAGGCGGAATGCACTTAGAAAATTTAAGTATGGTCCGCGCCATTGCTTTTGATAAAACAGGGACATTGACTCGCGGTCAGCCCGAAGTTACCGATTTCGTCATCCGTAAAGGAGCCAATCCTCAACTTGCAATGGCGAGAATTGCAGGGATTGAATCACAGTCTAATCATCCTTTAGCAAAAGCGATTAGTGATTTTGTTATCGCTCAAGGAATTGTTCCATTGCCAAACCTATTGATTGAAGATATTCCAGGCAACGGCTTGAAAGCAATTATAGAAAACGAAGAATTTCTAGTCGGAAAGCCAAAATTTGTTGATGAACAACTAGCTGCAACGTTTGAAAATGGCCTACTGGAAAAACTAGCTAACCAAGGAAAAACAGTAACTTTTGTTCGAGATCAAGAAGGCATTCTTGCTGCTATGGCATTAAAAGATACAGTTCGTGATATCACAAAATCTACAATTGAAGAGTTAGAACAAATGGGTATTTATTGCACCATGCTGACAGGTGATAACCAGACAACAGCTGCTGTCATTGCTAAAGAAACTGGAGTCGATGACTATATCGCAGAGTGCATGCCTGTTGATAAAGTAGAAGAAATAAAAAAATTACTGATAAAGTATGAATACGTAGCGATGACAGGCGATGGCATTAATGACGCGCCTGCTTTAGCAACAGCAACAACCGGAATAGCGATGGGCGCTGGAACTGATATTGCACTGGAAACTGCAGATGTTATCTTGATGAAAAACGATTTATCACGCATTGCTTACGCAATTCGACTTTCACGTAAAATGCAACGTATCGTCAAACAAAATATTTTCTTTTCCGTTTCCATCATCATTCTTTTAATCATTTCAAACTTTTTCCAAGTTATTACGCTTCCTCTTGGTGTGATTGGTCACGAAGGTAGTACAATTTTAGTTATTTTGAATGGTTTACGAATGCTCAATCGCAATGTATAAAAAAGACTGCCTGAAATTCAGGCAGTTCTTTTGTTAAGTAAATAACGACGTTCTTTCATCACCGCGTTAATTTGTCCACCTATTACCAATACCATCGCCGATATATATAACCATAGCATTAAAACAATAATTCCTCCGATACTGCCGTATGTGGCTGAAAAATTCCCGAAGTTGCTGATGTAAATCGAAAATAGATAAGAAGTTAACAACCAGCCAGTTGCAGCAAAAGCAGAACCTGCTAAAACGCTTGAAATATTGATTTTCACATTTGGAGCTAGCCAATAAATAATGGTGCACGCTACAAAAATGATGATTACAGGGATAGTGAATCGAATAGAGTTCCAAATTGCTAGAAAACCTTCTTCTAATCCCATATATGAAAAAATTAACCGACCAATTTGTTCACCGAAAACCGGTAATGCCAAAGCTATAACTAAGATGAAAATGAGCAAAATGGTCATGACAATAGACATCCCTCGCGCTAGGAGAATTGGACGATCTTCTATAACTTTGTAAGAAAGATTTAAGGATTTAATCAGAGCATTCATTCCGAGACTCGCTGACCAAATGGTTGCCAAGATACCAAAAGACAACAAACCTGTGTTTTGAGTGGTTAACACTTCTGTTAACGTGCTTTCAATCAAGGAGTATACCGTATCTGGCACGACATCTTCTAAAAAACTAAAAATTTCGTCTTGAGATAAAGTTAAATACGGAAGCAAAGTAACCAAAAAAATCAACAGCGGGAAAATTGACAAAAGGAAAAAAAACGCCAACTGTGCTCCAAGTCCTGGCACGTCGACGTCTTTAATCCGCTGTAACAATTCTTTTAGAAAACCTTTGGTCGTGGTCACATCAAAAGTGGCTGAGTGAACACGAGCTTGATCTGTGTGCTGACCTGAAGGTTTAGTAGACGCGATCGGATTATGACCGATTCCCAGAGTTTGAGTTCGATTCAGATTGATTGCCTTTTTCTTTATCACTTTTTGATGCAGATGATTTATCGTTATCACTTTTTGATGCAGATGATTTATCGTTTGATTTTGAAGAAGAATCCTCGTTGTCCGTTAATGACGAACTTGGAGATGGGTTATCTTCTTTTACAGCTGACATTACATCATCTTTAGTTTCTAGTACTGCGTCTTTCGTATCCATGAATGCTTCTTTTGTTTCAAGCGCCATTTCCTTTACTTGTGGGGACATTTCTTTCAATTCACTTACTTTGCTACCGACGTAAGATGCATCTTCAGAAATACGTGAATAGAGGTTTTGCGCTCTTTCAGTCTGCTGCTGGAAAGCATTCACCAATTCATCTCTGTTCGAAGCATAGTATTTTGCACTACTAGTTGCTTTTTTCGATTTTTGAATAACGTCATTTCTAGTGTTGCTATCGAGTAGTGAGATAACAATTCCCACTGCTGCTCCTACTAATAAACCTGTCATTAATTTGTTTTGACTCATCCTACATTCCTCCTAAAATAAATATGATTTTCACATCTACTAGGAATTTTCCCTAATTTCCAACAATCTAAACTCTTATATAAAATTTATTTTTAAAAAATAACTTGACTATATGAAAGAAATTTCGGAATATTATGTTTATGGGAGGTTTCTCAGAAAAATAAGAATTACTAAAAGGGGGAAAAATAATGGCACAGTTTGAAGAATTATTGGGTACGATAAGCGGTTATGTATGGGGACCGCCTTTATTAATTTTATTAGTAGGTACAGGAATTTTCTTAACAGTTCGTATTGGTGTTCTTCAAGTTCGTTTATTGCCTTATGCCCTAAAATTGGTTTTCACTAAAAATAAAGACACAACGTCTCAAGGCGATATCAGTCACTTTCAGGCACTTTCAACCGCAATGGCTGCAACAGTCGGTACAGGTAATATTGTTGGTGTCGCAACAGCAGTTATACTCGGTGGTCCGGGTGCTATCTTCTGGATGTGGTTTTCAGCATTTTTCGGCATGGCTACTAAATACGGTGAAGCTATTCTAGCAGTTAAATACCGTGTCGTCGATGCTAAAGGTCAAATGGCTGGCGGACCTATGTATTATCTGGAACATGGGTTAAAACAAAAATGGTTGGCTGTATTATTTGCTATCTTTGGTGCAGTAGCAGCTTTCGGAATCGGAAACGGAACACAATCAAACTCAGTAGCTTCTGTTGTTCGCGATACATTTAGTGTGCCAACATGGATTACAGGAATCATTTTAACGATTTTCACTGCACTTGTTTTGCTTGGTGGAATCAAAAGCATTGGTCGTGTTACTTCATTCTTCGTTCCTTTTATGGCTTTATTCTATATCATCGCAGGTATTATTATTATGGTTCTTAATATGGAATTGATTCCAGCTGCATTTGGCACAATTTTCAGTGCTGCTTTTACAGGTGAAGCTGCAGTCGGTGGTGCTATCGGTGCTGCTATTCGATACGGTGTTGCGCGAGGCGTCTTCTCCAACGAAGCAGGGCTTGGATCGGCTCCAATTGCAGCTGCTGCTGCGATCACTGATTTGCCTGGACGCCAAGCATTGGTTTCTATGACACAAGTATTATTCGATACAATTATCATTTGTTCGATTACGGGTGTTACGATTGTTATGTCTGGTCTTTACACTGACAAGTCTCTTGAAGGAGCTGCTTTAACAACAGCAGCATTCGAACAATTTTTAGGAGGCGCAGGTCCGATAATTGTTGCGGTAGGCTTGATTTTCTTTGCTTCTTCTACGATTATTGGCTGGTCTTATTACGGCGAGAAATGTTTCCAGTATTTATTCAAAAACCCGGCATTGCTCGTGGTTTACCGCATCGCTTTTGTTGCAATGGTTTATGTGGGAGCAACGGTTTCGCTTGATGTTGTTTGGACATTCTCAGATGTGATGAATGGATTAATGGCGTTCCCTAACTTGATCGGTCTTCTTGGTTTATCCGGTGTGATTGTCTTCGAGACAAAACGTATTATTGCTAAAATTAAAGAAGAAAAAGAAGCAAAACACTCTGGCAATTGACATTACATTTGAATAGTGAAATGATAAAGCATATTCACTTGAAAGGTAGGAACTTATCATGGACTTATCAACACCGTCTCCAGAAAATGTTAGCTTTATGATTGAAGAAATAAAAGCAAAATTGCGTATGGTCAATGTGGATGCAATGAAAGCTGAACACTTTAATGCTTCACAATATGAAGACTTGCATGAACTGTACGAAGTTGTTGCAACCCGCGACAAATTCAGCACAAGCGAAATGCAAGCTATCGCAACTGAACTTGGTTCGCTACGCAAATAACACAGCTAAAATCCCCTGAAGGTTATCTCTTCAGGGGATTTTTTTGGAATGATTAAGGTCTAGTTTTACCGACCTGCTCCTCGGGTCATAAGCTACCCCGAATCCAGTTCCACTTTTTGTCCTGTGCGCGCTTCGCCAGTCTGTCTTATGCCTGTCGAACCTTAACGGCTTCTTCAGCTTTTCTTTTCATAATGCACGACATACCAACCGCCTTCTTTTATGATGGTTTGGATGTTGAGCAATTCAAAACCTGCTTGTTCTCCCCACTTGGCTAATTCTTCACGTACAGGTAAACGGTACAAATTATCGAATGACGAGAAAAAACTATTAAAGACATTAGCGAAAGGTGGACTGTTACTATCTCCAGCTATAGGTGTAATAATAGACAACATTCCTTCTTCTTTAACCCAGCTAGCCAACTCATTAAAAAGTTCTTGGCGTTTTTCGAGATCGATGTAGTGAATGACGTTGTTCATCATGACCATGTCTAGTGGCTCATCAGGTTTGTACTGCCAAAGGTCTGCATTTTCAATTAAAATATTTTTATTGTCTTTCGTTAAGGCTTTTGCGACTTCTGTTACAGAAGGACTAATTTCAATTCCAGTGAAATGTGTATTCGGAAAACGTTCCGCTAATTTCTTAATGTAACCACCTTCACCGCAGCCAATATCCAATACTTTATTGGCGTGTGTTTCTTTTAGACGTCTTGCTATTTTGGGCAAAGCTAATACTTCTAGCAAACGACTTGTCTCTGCTACGGTTGGTGCATGTTTTTCTTCATCGTAGTGAAGTCTTTCTTGATTGCGCATCATATCTGGATAGCTTAAAAGCGTTGGAATATGCAATTCCATCATTTCTTTCAGTAACACACCTGAGGAATTGTTGCCTTTTGGCTTTGGTAACTTCCAGGCATTCCATGTTTTGTAGCGCCCTCTTCCCATTTCTTTCAAATGACCAATTGACACACCAATACTGACCCATTGTTTTAAAAGATCTTCATCAAGTTTCAACGCGTCTGACACGTCAAACTTTGTCATCGGTCGATCAAAAGCTTTAAACAAGTCTAATTCATACCCGACATAAGCATGCCAGCTATACAAAAAAGGCTCGTTTCGTTTCATATACATTCGTGCTTTAAACATCTTCATCACATCTATCATTTGAGTCCCTCCGTTTTCCATGGATAATCTTCTTCCGGTGTATAATACTTTAACTCTTTTGTGTCTTTTGTTAAGTCCTTTATACGCACAGGCATAATCCCACCTTGAATAAATCGGTCGCGAACATTTTCTTTCCGCATGCCAAGTCCTGAAACATTTAGCATTTGTTTAAAATGGAGAATTCGATCTTCTTCCATACGATCGAATGTTCGTTGGCGTAAATAGCTCACCGGTTTAAACGGAAACGAATAGGCTAATGCTGCTAAGTGACTCAACTGTATGACGTGGTCTGCTCGTTTGTAACGAACACGTTCATACCAAGTTAAATTGGTGGAATCTTTTTTGTCTTGCTCAAACATATCTGCTGTCAATTCCCCCAAAACATCTGCATCTTGAATGGCCATGTTCATGCCTTCCCCTGCCATGGGATGAACCGCATGGCTTGCGTCTCCGATAATTGCTTTATTACCTTTAACGTATGAATCTGCGTGATACATAACTGGAATCATCAGTTGAACTTTTTTCCAATCAGTAAGCTGTTGAACATATCCATCTACTGCAGGAGCCAAATCTGTATAGAGTTTGTGAAAGTGACTAATCGGCTTTTCTTTTAATTGCTTGTAGTCTCCTGGTGGAATTAAATATACACTACGAACTTGATTATCCGGTAATGGGAAAAGTCCTAGAAAGCGGTTATATGTAGAAATAATTTTACCGTCTGTAAAATCTTCAGCTCGTGGGAAAGTAACCGTTAAAAAATGATGATTGTACGTAGTTTGTTTTACTTCAATTTTCATCGCTTTACGTGTGACAGAAGAACGACCTTCAGCTCCAAAGAAAAATTTGGCTTTTACTTCGAATTTCTTTGTACCTTCTTGAAGTAACGCTGTGTTTTCTGCATATCCTTTGCAAGCAGTGCCTGTTAAATAATGAAAATTTTCAAACTCGCATGCTGCATTTAAAATAACTAATTTTAACTCTTCATGATGCATCATATAAGCAGCGTTATACTTTCCTGGCAGTACGCTATAATCCATGAACGCTTGGTCTTTTACTTGGAGGGAACTTGAAAGTTCAAGCATGTCCAATACTTTAATTTCATTTGAACGATCACAGATTTTTTTATATAGTCCAAGTCTATCGAAAATTTGCATGCTTTTCGGTTGTAAGAGTTCTCCCTTATATGTTGGAGCCTTAGTAGCCATTCGTTCGGCGAGAACAACGACAATTCCACGCTGCACCAATTTTAAGGCAAGCGTCAATCCGCCAATTCCTCCGCCACCAATAAATACATCAGCTTTCATATACCTCATCCCCTCTTTTCTCTTTACCCAAAATGAAAGCAACTGAAAACCCTTAATTTTTTTCAACAAAAAAGAAGTCCACAAGCGGACTTCTTTCTAAACTTTATTCTTAAAGCTTGTTGTATGCAACAGCAAGTTCTGCTCCGACTTTCGCGTTGTGTTTAACTAACTCGATGTTGGCAACTAAACTCGATCCTTTAGTCAATTCTTTCACTTTTCCTAAAAGGAAAGGTGTTACTTCTTTACCTGAAATGTTGTTTTCTTTTGCTTCAGTCATCGCTTGAACGATAATGCCGTTGATAAACGATTCTTCTAAGGCATGTTCTGCCGGGATTGGGTTAGCGACAACTGCTCCGCCGTCAATGCCTAAATCCCATTTTGCTTTTAGAACTTTAGCTAACTCTTCTGCGCTATCTGTGCGGAAAGTTAAATCGAAATTACTTGAACGTGTATAAAATGCTGGCATAACATTTGTTTGGTATCCAATAACCGGTACACCTTTTGTCTCAAGGTATTCCAATGTTAATCCAATGTCCAAAATCGATTTCGCGCCTGCACACACAACTGCAACTCCAGTATTCGATAGTTCTTCTAAGTCTGCTGAAATATCCATTGTTGTTTCTGCACCTCTGTGTACTCCGCCAATTCCGCCAGTAGCAAAAACGCGAATACCCGCAAGTTCAGCACAAATCATTGTTGCTGCTACAGTAGTTGCGCCAATTTTTTTCGTTGCAATCACTTGGCCAATATCTCTCCTAGATACTTTAGAAACACCTGGTGTGTTTCCTAGTAACTCTAGTTCTTCTTCAGACAACCCAATTTTTATTTTGCCGTCCATAATTGCGATTGTTGCAGGAACTGCGCCATTATCACGAATAATTTGTTCAACAATACGCGCTGTTTCCACGTTCTGCGGATAAGGCATACCGTGTGAGATGATTGTAGACTCAAGCGCCACGATGGGCTTTTTGCCCTCTATTGCTTGTTGTACTTCAGTTGAATAAGAAATCATTGTGTCCATTGTAATTCCTCCAGTTCTTTTTGTAGTTGTACCGCTGTCAGTTCATGACGAACGGTCAAATTGCTTTCTAAAGTTTTTGCTGCATTAACCATACCTGATCGAATAACGGCTTCAATCTCCTGATTATTTAACACGCTGTGAACAATCGCACCGGAGAATGCATCGCCCGCTCCTGTGACATCTGTAACATGATCAACTTGAATCGAAGCATAATGATCGATGCCCGCAGTATTTCCGGCTAGAGCACCCGTCTTGCCACCTGTTATAACTACTGATTCGGCTCCTCGGTTTAAAAGTTGCTCGACCGCGCGGTAACAATCTTCGATTGAATCAATGTCTATCTGTAAATACTTGCTGGCTTCATCTTGATTTAAAATTAGCCAGCTGATTCCTGTTAAGTCTTCGCTTAAGCGATTCATTTTTGGAGCAGAAACAGGGATGACCGCTAATGGAATCTTGTTAGTAAGCGCCAACTGTCGTACATATTCTATCGTTTCAAATGGACAGTTTAAATCGATGACGAGAAAAGCTGCAGATAATAAAGCACTGTCGTTTTTGGCAACATAAGCTGCTGTTAACGCATCGTAGATTTTCATATCAGCCATCGCCAATAACATTTCACCATCTGGCTCTAAAATCGCGGTATAAGTTCCTGTTGAACTACCTTCGACTACTTTTGTCAGTTCAGTAGACATGTACAAACTAGAAGCTGATTCAATCAAGCTCCATTCAGGATCATTTCCAACAATGGATAGCAGTTTGACTGAATGACCTAGCCGACCTAAATTCTCCGCAACATTCCTTGCTACCCCACCTACACTTCCCGAAACTGAGGCAGGGTTCGAAGTGCCCATCTGTGCTGTGTGCTCCATAAGAAACTTTCGATCAAGGTTTGCTCCACCGATACATATAATTGTTTTTTCTTCTGGCAATACATAAGCACGACCTAAAATTTTTCCTTGCTTCATTAAATTTGAAATAAAGTTCGCAAGCGAAGGTCTGGACATATCTAAGCGTTCCGCCATTTCCTGTTGAGATAAATAAGGATTTCGGCGAATCAATTCCAGCACTTCCACTTCTTTCTGATTCATATCATCACCTCCACTTTAAACATTTGTTTAAACTATAAACTTTTATAATAAAAAATGCAAGAAAAAGATTATTTCGTATTTCGATATAAATGATTGCAGGTGGTGACTGAAAATTGCTACTATAGAATAAGATGAGAGGAGAGATTTATTTGACATCTTTTGACGAAAAATTAGCTCGCTATGCTGAACTGACTATAAAAGTGGGCGTAAATATTCAACCAGGTCAGCAACTTTATATTGCTGCCGCCATTGATTCTGCACCATTTGTTCGTTTACTTACGAAAAAAGCTTATGAAACAGGGGCTCAACAAGTCCATGTAGATTGGGTGGATGACACGATTTCACGCATACGTTTTGAACTTGCTCCTGAAGATTCGTTCTCGCAATATCCTGCATGGAAAGTTCAAGAACGTGAACAACTTGCAGAACAAGGCGCTGCATTTATTAGTGTCGTATCACAAAGTCCTGATTTGCTATCGGGAATTGATTCAAAACGTATTGCGGCTTCACAAAAAGCAACAGGCCAAGCGTTAAGTAAATACCGTCAATATGTTCAATCTGATAAAATCAGCTGGACTGTTGTCGCAGCACCTTCCGAAAAGTGGGCAGCTAAAGTATTTCCAGATGTATCAAAAGAACAACAAGTTGATACGCTTTGGGAAGCGATTTTCAAAGCAGTTCGCGCAGACTTAGATCAGCCGATTGAAGCATGGGCTGAGCACGATCGTTTGCTTCATACGAAAGTTGATTACTTGAATGGCAAAAAATACGCAAAACTTCACTACACATCACCTAAAACAGATTTAGAAGTAGCTTTGCCAAAAGGTCATCTTTGGTGTGGAGCTGGGTCGATCAACGAAAAAGGCGATGCTTTCATGGCCAACATGCCGACAGAAGAAGTTTTCACTGTGCCACATAAAACAGGTGTAAACGGTTATGTTTCAAGTACCAAGCCATTAAGCTATGGTGGAAATATTATCGATGATTTTAAAGTAACATTTGAAAACGGAAAGATTGTTGACGTAACAGCTGCCCAAGGCGAAGATGTTTTAAAGCAGCTCGTTGCAACAGATGAAGGCTCCCATTTCTTAGGTGAAGTTGCTTTGGTCCCTCACCAATCACCAATTTCTGATTCAAATATTTTGTTTTATAATACGTTGTTTGATGAAAATGCGTCAAACCATTTTGCAATTGGAAGTGCATATGCATTCTGTATCGAAGGCGGAAAATCAATGGCTTCGGAAGAATTGCTTGAGCATGGCTTAAACCAAAGTATTACACACGTAGACTTCATGGTTGGCTCACCTGAAATGGACATTGATGGCATATTAGAAGATGGAACTTGTGAGCCAATTTTCCGTGGTGGCAACTGGGCATTTTAAGTCTCGATAATTCGACACTTATTTTTTGCTTCCAAATCATGTATACTTAGTATTGATAATTACAGTTAGAGAGGAGTTATCATTATGGTTTATGGCATCACCGTAGTTCTTGGTTTTGTGGTCGTAATTTTCTTGTTTTTCTTCGTGCTTCTTCACTTCCTTGGAAAAGGGCTTGACTCAAATGATTCAGAGCATGTAGATCCAATTCCAGAAAAAAAATACTAAGCGATAAAAACCGGCTCTTTTAGTAGAGTCGGTTTTTACGTTTTTATGTATGTCTATTTTCAAAATTAGCTCTTTATCTCTTTTTCATTACTTTAAGTTCCTTCGACTCTTTCGCTTATCCTTTTACAATGGTAAAATTCCTACTAATTATCGTTTTATTTATAGGAGGAATTCGTGTATGTTTTCTGCAACAGCTATTGGAATTGATTTAGGAACTGCAAATATACTAGTTTACACAAAAGAAAAAGGCATTATTATAAATGAACCTTCTATCGTTGCAGTAGATACTAAAACACGAACTGTTTTAGCTATCGGCACAGAAGCAAAAGCCATGCTTGGCAAAGCTCCAGATTCTATTATGGTTATTCGACCTTTACGAGATGGCGTCATCGCAGATTTTGACGTAACTAGAAGTTTACTCAAAATCATTATGGAACGCGCTGCGAAGGAACTTGGAAGTGCTTTTCGTAAACCAAGCGTCATGGTTTGTACGCCTTCTGGTGCGACTGCCGTAGAGCGCAGAGAAATACATGATGCTGTAAAATATGGTGGCGCAAAAACGGTTCATTTGATTGAAGAAACTGTCGCTGCCGCTATCGGTGCAGGCTTGCCCATTAGTGAACCTGTAGCGAGCGTCATTGTTGATATTGGTGGCGGCACTACAGAAGTTGGTATTATTTCTTTTGGCGGTGTCGTTTCTTCAAATACAGTTAAAGTAGCAGGAGATCGTATGGACGAAGCAATTATTCATTATGTCAGAAAGCAGTATAATGTCTTGATTGGCGATCGTACCGCAGAGAACATCAAAAAAGAAATTGGTTATGCACCGGTTCCTCATGAAGCTGAACACATGGAAATTCGTGGTCGTGACATAATGACTGGTTTACCTAAAACCGTCAATTTGAGCTCACTTGAAGTTCAAGATGCATTAAAAGAATCACTTTATGCTATTTTAGAATGCATTCGTGCAACTTTAGAAAATTGCCCAGCTGAACTATCGGGCGACATGGTCGACCAAGGCTTGGTCATTTCTGGAGGGGGCGCGTTGTTAAAAGGAATGCAAGAATGGCTGTCGAAGGAAATTTCCGTACCCATCCATATTGCTCCACAACCGTTAGAATCTGTCGCAATTGGGACAGGATTATCGTTAGCGATGATTAAACAATTAGAAAAAATGTCACGTTAATAGTGAAGGCTGAGGATAGACCCTGTATGGGTTTACTTTCAGCCTTTTGCTATTATCTTTTTTGTAAAAAGCATGCTGTTTTTAAAAGTGGAGAAGAAAAGAAGACTTTTTTCCTAATTTTTTTAATATCGGCAAAATCAGTTCGTATTTTTCAGAAATTTGGATTAAACTTAAAGAGTCACCAGTTGATGAGGAGGAAATAATAATGGCTTTAATAGACCAAATTTTAGAGTACAACGAAGAGTTTGTAAAAGAAAAACGATACGAACAGTACATGACCACAAAGTTCCCAGATAAGAAAGTTGTCATTTTGACATGCATGGATACTCGACTTTTTGAAATGTTGCCAAAAGCAATGAATTTCAAAAATGGCGACGTTAAAATTGTTAAAAGTGCCGGAGCTGTTATAAACCATCCGTTTGGTGGTATTATGCGCAGTTTGATTGTAGCTGTATATGAATTAAATGCTGATGAAATTTATATTATCGGACACCACGATTGTGGAATGTCTGCGATTAAACCCAAAGAAATTTTAGAAAAAATGGTAGCTCGAGGAATAGATGAGAAAACGATTGAGATGATGGAGTATTCTGGAGTTGACCTAGAAGGCTGGCTTCGTGGCTTTGATGACGTGAGACAAAGCGTTACGCATAGTGTTAATATGGTCCGTCATCATCCATTGCTAGATAGCACTGTTCCTGTCCACGGGTTAGTGATTGACCCTACTACCGGTAAATTAGATATCGTCATTAATGGCAATGAAAACCGCTGAGAAGTTCTCAGCGGTTTTGTTTTTGAAAATAAATATAATCGAGTGCAATTCCTTGCTTACCAAATTGCCGAAGCAAAGAAGTCACTTGTCCTCTGTGATAGCTCGCATGATTAACAAAGGTAAACAACATTTCTTCTCTTGTCGTGGAAAATTCATCTCCGCGCATGTTTTGATAATGGAGCGTTTCTTGCCAGTGTTCGTCAGTTAACGAAGCAAAAAACACTTCCATTTCGGCATGCAGTAACATAAAAGCTTCTATTGCTTTTTCCGTTGTTTCCACGTCAAAATGTTCAAATGTCGGATTTTTCACGCCAGACATTCGGAGCAACCACAGTTTTTCCACGCCTAAGACATGTACTGTCGTTTCTTGAATCGAAGCAAAAGAATTGGCTCCTTCTTTCTTGTACAGTCTCTCTCCCACAGCTTGAATATGTTCTAAGCAGGCCAGCGTTGCCCATTTATGATAAGAAAACAATTTATCTCTATTCATCATTAATGCACCTTCTTTTCCTGTTATTCACGTTTCAAACCAGCGATTTAACTCTTTCCACCATTTTTTATAGGTGGCCTTGCCTTTTCAAAATTCTCCTTCAATCATGGCGTAATAATAATGATCTTTCCATTCGCCATTAATATAAAGAAACTCTTTCAGCAAGCCTTCTTGACGAAACCCTGTCTTCTCTAACACTCGGATAGACCCTACATTTTCAGGAGACACATAGGCTTCCACACGGTGAAGTCGAAGCTGTTCAAAAACGCAACCTGTCATCAACTGTACGGCTTCGGTCGCAATTCCTTTACCAATATAGGCCTCATCAATCGAATAGCCAATTAAAGCGCTTAAAAAAGGAATCCGTTTTACGCCATATACAGAAATATGACCAACTAGCTTATTGGTTTCGTGTTCAAAAATACCTACGCTGTACTCTCGATTTTCTCGTGCTTGATAAATAGATTCACGGATTTTCTCTCGTTGAATGGCTGCTGTAAAATAGCTATCTCGATGAGTTGGTTCATAAACAGACCAATACTCACGGTTACGTAATAGCAATTGAACCATGTCTTCTGCATCTTCAACCGCTAAACTGCGCAAGTAACAAGTCTGTCCTTCAAAAAGCAAATTCACGTTAAGCCTCTTCAGATGTCAGCGATATAAATTCTTCGGCATCTTGGACACACAAGGCAATTCCTTTTTCCCAGAATGCTTGTTGTGTAATGTCTTCACCCAAATGCTTCATTGCCAAATCTTCTGCTGACATAACGGCTGTATCACGAAGCAATGCCATGTATTTCTCTTCAAAGCTACTGCCTTCTTCTAACGCTTTTGCATAAACACTCAATGAGAACAAATATCCGAATGTGTAAGGGAAATTGTAGAAAGGCACGTACGTAATGTAAAAATGAAGTTTAGATGCCCAAAAATGAGGATGCGTAGAAGCTAATCCACCTGCAAATCCTTCTTTTTGTGCTTCTTCCATTAATTCATTTAATCTTGCTGCCGGAACAACACCATTTTTCCGTTCTTCATAAAATCGCGTTTCAAAAAGAAAGCGCGAGTGGATGTTCATAAAGAACGCAACGCTGCGCTGTACTTTATCTTCTAGTAAAGCGATTTTCTCATCTTTAGACTGTGCATTTTTCACTGCAGCATCTGCCACGATCATTTCTGCAAATGTTGAAGCCGTTTCTGCAACGTTCATTGCATATGACCGGTTTAACGAATGCACTGGACCTAAGGCATACGAATGAAAAGCATGGCCTAGTTCATGCGCTAAGGTCGCAACGTTGGACATAGATCCGCTGTACGTCATAAAAATACGTGATTCTTCACTTAATGGCAAGCCTGTGCAAAATCCACCCGGTCTTTTGTTCGGACGATCTTCTGCTTCAATCCAACCATTTTCAAATGCATTTCTAGAAAATTGCTCTAGTTCCGGACCAAATTTACCGAATTGCTCCAAAATAAATTCGGCTCCTTCTTGATACATAAACTGTTGCGTACTTTCTGTTACCGGTGCATCAACGTCATACCAATCTAATCCATCTTTGTCAAGCAATTGCGCTTTTTGATTTAAATAATCGACAAATGGTTGTTTGTTTTTACTGATAGCTCCCCACATCGCATCCAGTGTTTCTTGCTTCATGCGATTTATGTGTAAAGGCTCTTGAAGCGGATTTTCCCATCCGCGTTTTTTGTACGTTTCCAGACGGAATCCCCCAATGGAATTCAAGGTTTTTGCAAAAAACTCTTCTTTTTCTGTCCACGCTTCTTCTAACTTTTCATACGATTCTTTGCGAACTGCAGCATCTTTATGAGAACTTAAATTGTTTGCTTGTCCAACGGATAACGTTTTCTTCTCCCCTTCTACGGTCACGGTCACGCTAATTTCTCCAACTAGCATATCGTATAATTGGCTCCAGCCGTGGTAACCATCAATACTTAATGCCGTGATCAAACTCTCTTCTTTTTCAGAAAGCAACATTTTCGCTTCATCTCGCCACTCATTTAAAATAAATGTGAATTTATGCAAAAGTTCTTCGTTTAATAGCTCTTCCCAAATTGCATCATCAATCTTTGATAAATCTTGTTGGATTTTTTGAAAAGAGTTTTGGAAACGAGCTGATAATGAAGCCTCTTTACTTTCCAAAATACCCGCTTTTTTATCTTGTGTATTTTGTGCCATTAAACAGCCGATAAACGCACCCGACTGACTCAAGTGACGCATCATGTGACTCATTTCTTCAAGTAATTTAAAAACTTTAGGTGCATCTTTTTTTGAAATTGGTACTTCAAATTTTTGGACATGCTTTTCAAACGCTTCAAGTTTTGTTACAGACTCATTCATATGTACACGTAATTCCTTAGACTCGCTGCCTCCTGGAAATAGCGAATCCAAATCCCATACTTCTGGATAGTGAACTGTCATAATTTCTCCTCCTGATAAACTAAATTTTCTAAAAACGCTTCTTTAGTATACCATTTTTATTCAGACTTCGAAATAATATTCCTTTTTATGCTAAACCATTTCACCTTATCGACATTTTTAAGACTTATTTGGAAACCGTTATTTGTTGATTGAAACTGGTACAGTTATACTAATGAAAGGGAGGGATTACGCATGATTCGTATTTTACTTATGACAATCGCCTTTATCGCAGTGATTGTCATGAATACTTTGGCAACAACTTTGCCAATAAATGGTCAAACTACAGGCGAAGTGTCCAATCGGTTATCTGTCTTATTTACACCAGCCGGTTATACGTTTTCAATTTGGGCTATCATCTATCTTGCATTGGCTGTTTGGATTATTGCTTTTTGGGTGCGCTTAAGAAAAGGGCAAACTCCTTCATTTAAAATTGCTTGGTACTTTATTTTAAGTAGTGTTTTTAATATTACTTGGCTACTACTGTGGCATTATGAATTTTTTGCATGGTCAATACTCGCGATGCTTGGTTATTTAGCCGCATTGATTGCTCTTTATTTGCAATATGGAAATTCTGAAAGATCCTTTGCTGAACGCCTGCCCATTTCACTTAACATGGGCTGGATTAGCGTAGCGACGATTGCTAATATTTCATTTGTATTAACGTATCACAATTGGAGCGGCTGGGGACTGAGCGATCAGTTGTGGACAGTGATTATGTTGACTGTCGCTACGGCACTTGCTTTGCATATCCGGTTTCATCACATGGACATTCTCTATGCATTAGTCTTTATTTGGGCATTTGTCGGAATTGCTGTTAAATATGGGACAAGCGAAATGCTGGTCACAACTGCTTCTTTGTTTTTGAGTGGTGTTATCTTGACGGGTATATTACTGATTAAAAAAAGAACAACAGACATTTAAAAACTGCGAACACACTTGTAAAATCGAGTGTGTTCGCAGTTTTTTAAAATTTGGCTATAAAAAAATCCGGGAATTTTACCCGGACCTCTTTATTCACTCTATATAGTTGTTATCGATTTAGTTTTGTCAAAAGAATTGGTTCTCCTTTTGTTACAAGCACGGTATGTTCAATTTGCGCTACCAATGATTGATCTGGTGTGATAAATGTCCAGCCATCACCTGATTCGATGACGTGTTCAGACTTTTGAGAGATAAAGGGCTCTACAGCTAGCACCATACCTTCTTTAAGAATGGTTGTTTCCCACGCATCGTAATAATTTAAGATGTGCTGAGGCGCCTCATGAAGCGATTTGCCAATGCCATGCCCCGTCAAATTTTTGATAACGAACAACCCTTGTTCTTTCGCTTCGCGTTCTACTGCTTTACCAATTTGGTTGAGTTTTGCACCGGCTTTGACTTTTGTCATCGCGCGATCGAATGCAGAAGCCGCAGCTGCACAAATTTTTTCTTTTTCTGTATGACCTTCTCCTACTACAAACGAAATTCCAGTATCAGAAAAATAGTCTTCATAAGAACCGGAAACATCGATGTTCACAATATCTCCGTCTTTTATTACGCGACTACCTGGAATGCCATGAGCGACTTCTTCATTGACGCTGATGCATGTATATCCTGGAAAATCATATTCTGCTTTTGGTCCAGAAACGCCACCAAGCTCTTGAAATAATTTGCCGCCCAACTCGTCAATTTCTTTCGTTGTCACGCCAACTTTTGTTGCAGCTTTCATCGCTTCCCGAATTTCAGCCACCATTTGCCCAGCTTTTTTTAACATTTCAATTTCTTTTTCAGTAGTTGCTATCATTAAATACCCTTCTTTCAAGCTTTTCTATTCAAAAATTATACCACAAAATCAAATTAGAGGCTTCTGTGCTGTTTCTTTAACCAACTAAAAAAAAGACTGTTTAAAGACAGCCTTCTTCTTCTAAGCTTTAGCATCCACTAGTTTTGGTGCTGCTGCAAAAAGCGCAGAACACACAAAAGCAGCTAGTAGAAATACCGGTATCATGTAAGTAGCATTGTAAACAACTGAATAGATGACTACATTTCCATCAGCAAACATACCAAAGAACAAAATCCCTGTTACCACATGGACAAAATAACGCAAAACAGATGCAAGCAAGACACCGACCACAATCGCCATAAGCATCTTTCCAGTTTGCTTAGCTTGCGCATGCTCTATATATTTTGCACGCATAATACCAGCTAGTCCCACCACTCCGTATGCCAATAAATAATCCAATAGCACTTGCAAAATGACAAAACCAAACGACAAAGGCGTCACTGAGATAAAGCCAGAGACAATTTGGAGCAAGCCAACCAATAATCCAGTCAAAACTCCTGCTCCAACTCCTCTTCTAAAAGCAATTAACACGATTGGGATCATGACAAAACTAACTGAACCACCTTGTGGCATGCGGAATGAAATAAAATCCAAAACAAATCCAAGAGCCGCAAAGATAGCAATTTCTGTCATTAATAATACTTTTTTATTTCTCATGACTTCCTCCTTATGTGTTGTGCACATCACCAGAAGGGCCGTGAATAAAACCATATAAAAAACGACATCAGGACAGAGCCTGGCGTCGTTGTAGGAGCCGGTTTCTATCCACATCCCTGCGCAAGTATTAACTTACAGGTTCAAAGGGTAAGAACGAATGTTCACTCTCAGCTAAAGCTCCCCTTGTGGTGTATACAATTATTTAACTTTCTCTTGTATTGTACACAAGCCCTTTCTTTAATGCAAGACTGTTTTAGGATACACTCATAGGGTAAAGAAAGGAATAGATGTGATAGTTGAAAAGGAGGTGAAGGCAGCCGAAATTCTAGGCATGCCGGATACATGATTGAATTATTAAGAGAGTTGATCAAAATACAAAGCGATACAAAAGAAGGTGCGAACAATGCTCTTCACTATTGTGCAAAATGGTTAAAAGAAAAAAGTGAAAACATCACTATTCATGACAATAAAGGGTATTTGATGCTGACAGCAGCTAAAGGGCAAGGAACCGAGACGATTATTTGGAATGGTCATGTCGATGTCGTTCCGGGGCATGAAGAGCAGTTTGTTCCTTTTGAACAACAAGGACGCCTTTACGGTCGAGGATCTGCTGATATGAAAGCAGGCGTCGCAGCAATGATGCAAGCATTTGTTGAGCTCGACAGTGCTAAACTAACTCGTAACGTACAATTACATATTGTAACGGATGAAGAAATTGGTGGACGCAACACTTCAAAATGGCTAGTCGAACAAGGATTCCACGGTGATTTCGTTATTTGCGGAGAGCCTACGGGATTAAAAGTTGGCTTGCAATCTAAAGGTATTTTACGAATGGATATGACGTTTAAAGGACAACCCGCTCACGGCAGTCGACCTTGGGAAGGCATCAATGCGATAGAGTCTGCGATGACATTTCATCAAGCAATCACCAACTTGCCTTTCCGAAAAGAATCTACGGAATACTATGACCAACCTTCTGTAAACTTACCGATTATTAAAGCAGGAGATCGCTATAACGTCGTTCCAGAAATTTGCGAAATGTCGTATGATATCCGTTTTATGCCAGGACAAGACAAAGAGGAAATTGTTCGTCAGCTGGTCGATCTAGCGAAAGATTTAGACATCGATATGGAATATAAAGCGTCAGGATCTACACCTGCACTGACCACAACAAAAGAAAACCCATATATTCAAAGCTTACAAAAAGCGATTTTAACAATAACTGATGAAAAAGCGATTTTGTTTGGCCAACATGGTGCTGCCGATACACGTTATTACGCAGCCGTAACAGGTGGCGAAGGTGCAATCGAATTTGGACCAAGCGGAGACGATTGGCATGGTAACGCTGAGTATGTATTGATTTCAAGTGTTCACGCATACAAAAATATCTTGCTTGCTCACGCACAATCTACAGAATAAGTTTGAATTCTGGTATACTTGGGAAACTAAAGAGCAACAAACATAAGAATGGAGAGATTTGAATGAGAATTGGAAGAATATTAAAATCTGCTATAAAATATGGACCTATCGCGTACCCAATTATTCGTAAAGTATTAAAAAATAGAAAACAAGATAAAACCCAACAAACACCTTCTCAACAATCCACTACACGTGGAAAAAAGCGCTAAAATAAAAACGTTCGGGCATCAATGATGCTCGAACGTTTTTTTGTTGTGAAAATTTCCATCAGCTAATAGGAATGGCTTGTCTCAATGCTAAATAACCGTTTAAGCTTTGATCAGAAGATCGAGTTGCTGTTTCTTCAGCTTTCTTGTCATCTTCTGGTTTTTTTGGGTCTTCTTGATCTTGTGCTGCTATGATTTCTTCAAAAGACAATGGATTTGGCGATGGCAATTCATTATCCTGTATCGTCCACACCTCTTGATATTCACTAAAAAATGCATTTGCCATTGCTTGATACCCAATTAAGTTTGGATGGACATCTGCTGGATTGGGAACTTTGTCTACAGCATCTGCGCCAAACGATTGATCTACCGATACAAAAACAGCGCCTGCTTTTTCAGCTGACTGTTTAAGAATTTTATTCAAAAGATCTAACTGTTTAGCAGTCCCTGTTTTTTGGTTATCACGAACGTGCGGATAAGCAAAATAATACCCAATTACATAAACGGTAGCATCTGGTGAGTTTTCTTTAAGTTTAGCCAAAATCAAATCCATATTTTCTCGTGCTCTATTGAGAGCAAAGTCTACTTGACGTTGTTGAAACGTCAGCGAGCCTTGTTTCGGATCATTTTGAACGAGACGAAGTAAATCATTTGCCCCTGCCGAGATAGTGATTATATTGGCTGACGCCAATACTTCTTTGGCTTCATCACTTTGAATACTGTCTAAAACGTCTTCGGTAGTGAAACCTGGAAACGCCAAGTTTTTTGAGTAAAATGCAACAGGTTGATTGCGCGTCAGTTCTTGAGCAATTAAATCAGCATATCCTGTATCTATTTGGCGCTTAGGTGTTTGACCCGCTGCTAGTGAATCGCCAATTGCTACGTAAGCTGCCGGAATCTTCACCGCAGCTTGAGCAGCAACTGAACCACTAAACAGCAAAAACCCAGTCAGTGCCGCAATCCAAATCTTCTTCATTTTTATCACCTCTTAGAATGCCCAATTTCCTTTGCGGAAGATGGGCTCTTTTGCACCATCAGCTGTAATGCCATCAATATCCATGTGTTCACTGCCAATCATAAAATCTTCGTGAACAAGGGATGTATTCAAGCCAAGAGCTGTTAATTGGTTGTGTTCCAAATCGCGTGCTCCTTCGTAGCAAGTTGGATAAGAATCACCAATTGCTAAATGGTTCGAAGCATTTTCGTCAAACAATGTATTGTAGAATAAAATATTGGAATCAGAAATTGGAGAGTGATGAGGCACTAATGCCACTTCTCCTAGAAACGCTGCTCCTTCATCTGCTGTAATCATTTCATTAAGAAGTTCTTGTCCTGTCTCTGCTGTCGCGTCAACAATTTTTCCTCCTTCAAATGTCAGCGTAAAGCCATCAATGACATTGCCTTGATAAACTAGAGGCTTGGTATTCCGAACAGTACCATCTACACCATATTTTAAAGGCACGGTATATACTTCTTCAGTAGGCATATTCGCAATAAATGGATTGCCTTGAGGTGTTTTTGACGCACCTGTCATCCAGATATGTTTATCTGGAAGTTCAATCGTCAACTCTGTTCCAGGTGCGCTGTACTGCAATTTCACGTAACGTTTATCATTTAATTGAGTAGCGCGTTGTTCCAATAACGCAATATGGTTGTTCCATGCTTCTACAGCATTTCCTTCACCAATACGTACCGTTTTGAAAATAGCTTGCCATAAAGATTCCATTTGTTGCTCAGCTGGTAAATCTGGAAATACTTTTTGCGCCCATTTTGGTGAAGGAATCGCTACAATCGACCAAGCTACTTTATCAGATCCAACTGCTTGACGATAACGCTCTAATGCTTTTCCTGCCGTTTTTTGCCAATTAGCTAACCGCTTTGCTGGAATTCCTGTTAATAAGTCTGGATCTTCTGCATCAATCCAAAGAAAACTACCACCTGTATTGATCACTTCATCACGCTGAACAATAGACCATTCAGGAAATTCTTTAAAAGCATCTTCTGGTGCTAATTCAAAATGAGTCCGTGTAAGTACTGGGTCTTCGTAATTAACTTGGACACGTTTGGCTCCAGCTTCATATGCTTTTTTTACAACAAGTCGTGTAAATTCAAGTGTATCCGTTGTTGTATTAATAACAACAAACTGTCCTTTTTGAACGTTTAACCCCACATAAACCGTTAGTTCAGCATATTGCTCAAGCTTTTCTTGAAAATTCATCGTTTACTCCCCTTTGCCGCAATGGTTTTGCTAGATCCTTCAATCAGCTTTCCACTATGGATGATTTTTTGAACAGGCTTAGAAGGCAATTCTTTTGTGAATTTTTTGTAATGCCGTTCGTCAGCGTACGCTAATAATATTAATACTTCACCATCTGCTCCAGCTCTTCCTGTTCTTCCTGAACGATGCAAATATTGCTCAATGGTTTGTGGAACATCTACATGAACAACATGCGTCACTAGATCAATGTCTAATCCACGCGCTGCCACTTCTGTTGCGATCAAGACAGCTACTTCGCCTTTACGGAAAGCATCAAGCGCTTTTTTACGCTCATCTTTTTTCATTTCAGAATGAAGCGTCACAATTTTTGCATCACGGAATTTCAATTTATTTTCTTTCATCAACAATTGATCTAAGTTATTAACAAACGCCAAAGCTTTCATGCCTGGAATATGCGAAATGCTACGCAAAAGTTCCGTTTTATCGCGCTCATCCACTTTAATGAACGAATGCGTCACTTTGCCAAACATCGGTAAATCTTCTGCAGTTACTTGAAGGCGTGTGGGATGTTGCATCAAACGTTCTGCAACGAGTTCTATTTCTTCTGTAATGGTCGCTGACACAAGAACCAATTGACGATCATGTTGTGTTTTTTCAATCAAGTCTTTCATAATATTGCGGTGCTCACGCGCCATTAACTGATCGCCTTCATCCAATACTAATGTGCGAACTTCGTGCATTTTTAGCTTTTTTGTTTTGACCAATTCATTTAAACGCCCTGGTGTACCTACTACAATTGTCGGCTTTTTCTTAAGTTTTTCTAATTGACGTTGCATGTTTGCTCCGCCAATCAATTGTGTAACGGTTACGTCTGTTCCTTCTGTCCAGTCACGCAAAACATTCACGATTTGCATCGACAATTCTTGCGAAGGGGCAACAATCATTGCTTGGATTGCCGGTTTTTCCGGATTCACTCGCTCAAGTATCGGCAAAACATATGCCAAAGTCTTACCAGAACCTGTAGGAGATTCTGCGACGATATCATTGCCTGCTAACATTTCTGGAATCATCTGATCTTGAATCGGCATAGCCGTTTCAAATCCGGCCTTTTCCCATTTTTCTTTCCATATCGGGCTTAGTTCATTTATAAAAGTCATTTGCGATTCCACCTTCTTTTCAATGTTTTTAGTGTACCATATTTGTGGTTTTACCGTCTTTTTTAAAACTCGAAATTTGTCAGTAGTCTGTAGGCTTTAAACGAAAAAAAACAGACTGAGAGAGTATTTTTTCGCATTAAAAAGCCAGTCTGAAATTCAGACTGGCTCATTTTATTATTGAGTGACTTCTTCTCGTCTATAAACAATTTCTTTTTCAGCTTCTGTCACAGGTCTCACTGGTTTTTTAATAAAGAACGCAAGAATTAACGCTACAAGAGCAATAAACGTTGAAACGAAAAACGAAAAGTTAATGCCGTCAAGCATCGCTAAGTTTGTAATATCTTCAGGCGATGTTCCGTTTGCTGCTAATTTTTCTGCAGAAGAAGAAGTCCGCGTGTTCATGATAGTTATCAAGAACGCAGATCCAACAGCGCCTGCTACTTGTTGCAAGGTATTATTGATTGCAGTTCCGTGTGGATAGGCTTTAATTGGCAAGGTATTTAAACCATTTGTCATGACGGGCATCATAACCATTGAAATTCCGAGCATCCGCACCGTATAAATCAACATAATATTTACGTAACTGGAATCTAAGCTTAATTGGCTGAACATATAAGTCGTGACGACAACAAGTGAAAGTCCCGGAATTGCCAGTACTTTCGCACCGAATCGGTCAAATAAACGACCTGTCACAGGAGACATGAAGCCCATGATTAAAGCTCCTGGTAACATAAGCAATCCCGAATCAATCGGCGAGATTCCTTTAATTGTCTGGACGTAAATCGGCATTAAAATCATTGCTGAGAACATAGACATAGATAATGCGATTGAAATGGCAGAAGACAAAGCGAACATCGGATATTTATAAATCCGGATTTCCAGTAGCGGTTCGTCCAATTTCAACTGACGCAAACCAAAAATAATCAGTGATACAATTCCGACCGTAATCGTTATAATCACTGTAAGGCTGCTCCAACCTAATGTTCCGGCTGAACTAAAACCATATAACACTCCGCCGAACCCTAAACTTGAAAGAGCAAGTGAAGCTTTATCAAGTGAAATTTTCCGATCTTGGAATGTTAAGTTTTTCAATTTAAAAATACCTAACAATAATGGGACCAATGCTACAGGTAAAACGATCCAGAAAAGTACACGCCATGAATAATGCTCAACAATAAAGCCAGAAAGTGTTGGACCAATTGCTGGGGCAACGACCATTACTAAACCGAATACGCCCATTGCAGATCCTCGTTTTTCAACAGGAAATGCAGCAAGCATGACGTTCATTAATAATGGCATCATCAATGCTGCACCAGAAGCTTGAACCATTCTTCCGATTAATAAAACGCTAAATGTTGGTGCTATAGCTGCCAATAATGTTCCAAGTGCAAACAAAGACATCGCTATAATAAATATTGAGCGGTTGGAATAGCGTTGGATAAAATAAGCACTCGCTGGAATCAAAATTCCATTTACCAGCATATAGCCCGTTACGAGCCATTGTGCTGTTGACGCTTCAATATTTAAATCAATCATTATTTCAGGCAACGCAATATTTAATAAGGTCTGGTTGAAAATTGCTACGAATGCTCCGGTGAATAAAATGGCTATAATGCCATAAGGTGTTTTTTTCTGTTCTGTCATGGTTTCGCTTCCTCCGTAAATGCTACACATTTTCTATTTCTTCATTTGATTATTTTATACTGACTGTATAAAAATTTCAAGTTTTATGTTTAATAAATCTCAAAACATTGATATTAATGACTTTAAGGACTATTATAAAATAAACTAACGGTATAAAGGTGAGATATATGAATCCTAAAAAACAACAAATTTTAACTGCGGCTTATAAGCTTTTTATCAACAAAGGCTATAACCCTTCTTCTATTCAAGATATACTCGATGAAGCGGGTGTATCAAAAGGAACATTCTACAATTATTTTGGTTCTAAATCAGAGTGTCTTATGGCTATTATGGAATCTATCGGTAGCGAAATTCGTCAGCAACGATTGGCTGCAGCACTTGGAATGTTGACCAACGATCCCGAAGTGCTTGCAGAACAATTGTATATCCGCATCAAGCTTAATCTCGAAAAAAATCTTTTTTCTCTCTATGAAAGCATTTTCTATTCGCAAGACCCGGAACTAAAGTCATTTTCCGTTAAACAATATACACTGGAAATGGAATGGATTTCTTCACGAATCGTTGATGTTTTCGGCAAAGAAGCAGCTCCTTACGCACTAGAAAATGCGGCTTTTGTTCATGGTTATGTCCAACAACTGATTCATTTATGGCGTCTCGTTTCTATAGATGAATTACCAGCAGAAAAACTTTCTTCTTTTGTCGTTCGTCGTTTGCAAGCAACCATTACTCTTCAAATAGCAGCAAAAGATAGTTTTATTGGTAAGCTCAAATTACCAATTGCTACTTTATCAGAGCTTATCAGCTTAGAAGAACTTCCCACTATGCTAAAAGCTTATGCTGACAAGCTAAAAACTCACGCGAATACACACCAACTGGTCCAATTCCTAGCAACAGAGTTAGCAATAGAAGTTCCAAGAAAAGCATTGGTCGAAAGTGTACTTACTACTTTGGCTAACGATAAACAGATCGAATCTGAACTGTCGATTCTGATTGAACAAGTATGGAAGCATTTAGACGAGTTGGCATAAAAAAAGAAGCCTAAATGGCTTCTTTTTTTTATGGCTTGCGTCTTCCTTTAACTTTTTGTTCAAATGCATACGCATATTCGATTAAAGTCGGCTCACTAAAAGCTTGCCCCGCAAATGTAACACCAAACGGTTCCCCTGTTTGATTGTATCCAAATGGCACTGTAACTGACGGGAATCCAGCGGCTGCTCCGATATTGCAACCAAAATAATGTGGCAATACAAGAACATCAACCCCAATGGTTTCCAACGTGTTTTTCATGCCTTGTTCTGCAGCTAGAAAACGATTGCGTTCGAGTGCTTGTAGATATTCTTTTTCCGTTAACGTGCCGCTTATTTCATTTGCTTGTTCTAGTAGACTTTGTCCATATTTCAATGCTTTGTCTTCGTGTGCACGATTAAAAGCAATAACATCTGCTAATGAACGAATTGGTTGATTTGGATTTGACTTTGCTAAATAAGCGTTTAGATCAGCTTTAAACTCATAGAGCAAAACCGCAAATCCTACATCTTCTTCATGAACCCCTAAATCAACTTCATCAATAATTTCTGCACCGCTATCACGCAATACAGTTAATGCTTTTTCAAAAAGTCTAGCTTGCTCAGCTGTGATTTCTTTAAACAAACCTCGAGCGACACCTAATTTCACACCTTGTAAACCATCTGTTTTCAAATGTTTGTGCCAGTCATAATTTTCGAAAGGCTCAGCTAACGTAGTAACAATATCCTCGTCATCAACACCAACAATACCTGAAAAAAGAGCGACTGCATCAGCAACTGTTCGAGCCAAAGGTCCAGGCACATCTTGTGTATGGGCTATTGGAATAATACCAGTTCTGCTCGTCATGCCGACAGTCGGTTTTATACCAACTAAACTATTTTGAGCAGCAGGATTGATAATAGAACCGGAAGTTTCTGTTCCTATCGCTCCAGCTGCTAAATTTGAAGCAATCGCCGAAGCAGATCCGGAACTCGATCCTCCAACATCAAATTCTCCATACGGATTTTTCACTTGTCCGCCGCGAGAGCTATAGCCATTGGTCATATTTTCAGACATAAAGTTTGCCCATTCCGTCATATTAGCTTTACCAAGAATGACAGCTCCTGCTCGGCGTAAGTTCTTAACGATTTTAGCATCACACAATGCATAATGGTCTTCAAGCGCTAAAGAACCTGCGCTCGTGTGCATTTTATCCCCTGTGTCTATATTATCTTTTAACAAAATGGGAATGCCATGCAACAGTGACCGCGGTCCTTTTTGTTGACGTTCAAAATCAAGTGCTTGTGCAATCATCAAAGCATCTGGATTTAGTTCAAGAACTGCATTTGTGTCTTTGTTACGCACTGAAATTGTTTCTTTGTACATCAAAACCAATTCTTCTGAAGTGATTTTGCCGTTTGCCATGTCTTGCTGCATATCGGCAATTGTCAATTCATCCAACCGTTCTTTCTGAAACTTCGCTAATTTTTCACTATGCATTGATGTGCCTCCTAATTTATAGTAACTATCGAAAAAAGCTGGAATTAACCAGCTTGGTCTGTTTCTGTATACGTTTTTATTAATTCATAAAGTGAAGTTTCATACAATTGTCTGCCATTAATCTTAAATACATTTTGTTCGACCAATCCTTGGATGATGGCTTCCCTCTTATCTTTGAATTTTGACTCGGGTATATGTTCCATTGTTATCGTTCGCTCCTTCTAGAGGTATTCCTTTATCTTTACCCTACAGTTTGTCTCTTTAAAACCTGTAAAGCAGAACATTTTGTTCTAACCGAGAAAACAGCTCGATCAGCATATTTCGCTGATCAAGCTGTTTTTTTTGCCAACTGATGTTTATAAAGCTGGTCACTTGATTAGATCTGCATTTTAAGAAGTTAGATAAGTTATTCTTCTACACCTGCTTTTAGCCATTTCGCTGTCACTGTGTTTGACTGCAGCATATCTTTTGGTGTTCCTTCGAACAAGACTTCGCCGCCTTTTTTCCCACCACCTGGACCCATTTCAATTACCCAATCGCTCGCTGCAATAAAGTTTAGATTGTGTTCGATGATGATTACAGAGTTTCCTTTGTTTACAAGACTTTGAAAAACCTCTAATAAATTATCATTGTCTTTTGTATGCAAACCTAATGAAGGTTCATCTAACAAATAAATTTGCCCTTCTTTTTTAAGTTGACTAGCAAGTTTAAGGCGTTGCACTTCTCCTCCACTTAGCGAACTTGTCGTCTGCCCTAATGTCAAATATCCCAATCCTACATCTTTTAAGGTATTTACTTTTCGTACAATTTTCGGCATTTCTAAATAACGATTTGTCTCATCTATCGTAAGCTCTAATATTTCCACTATGTTTTTCCCTTTATATCGATAAGACAATGCCTCATCCGAATACCTTGTCCCTCTACAAGCTTCACATGTGACAGTCACTGGATCCGCAAAAGCTACGTCTGGCGTGGTAACACCTTTACCATCGCAGACAGGACACGCCCCTAAAGAATTAAAGCTGAATAATCCCGCCGGCTGTCCTGTTTCTTTTGAAAGAATCGACCGAATATCATTCAATATTCCCATATACGTAGCAAGTGTTGAACGGCTAGAAGTTCCAATGCTCCCTTGGCCGACTGAGATTGTTTCGGGATATCTCTCTGTAAATGCGCCAAACAGTAAAGAGCTTTTGCCGGAACCCGAAACCCCGCACACAGAAACCAATACACTTTTCGGAATTTCTACATTTGTATTTTTCAAGTTATTGTTAGTTGCATCTTGTATTGTAAACCAGTTTTCTGCTTTTCTAGGGGTCTCATTTATTTTGAGTTGATGATCTAAAGTAGTTATGGCTGAAGCGTTTTTCAACCCTTCTTGTTCGCCTTGATAAACCACTTCTCCACCACCTACGCCGGCACCTGGACCCATTTCTATTATTTCGTCCGCTATTTTTATAACAGATAAGTTATGTTCGATGACGACTACAGTATTATAGTTATCTCTCAAATTCCTCAACATTTGAATCAACATTTCTATTTCTTCTGGGTGAAGTCCTGCACTCGGTTCATCGAAAATATAGGTGATGTTATTTAAGCTACTGCCTAAATGACGCGCAATTTTCACCCGCTGTGCTTCCCCACCAGATAAGGTTGTCATTTTTCTTGCTAAACTCAAATAGCCTAATCCTAAGTCAACCAACTGCTCGACATTTGGAAGCACTTGCTGCGAGATTGACTCTCCAATAGGATCTTTTATTTTCGCTAGTTCTACTAGCAATTCTGTCAGTTCTAAATGATCGTACTGTGCGATATTAAAGCCGTTAATTTTACATTCTAACACTTTAGGATTTAATCCTGTACCTTCGCAGGTCGGACATAATGTGTGCGTAGACATAGCTAAAATATCTTCTTTAGACGTTCTTTTTAACTTTGAGACATCTCTATTTATGTAAAGACGTCTAAATCTAGGCAGTATTCCATCCCATTCATGTTCGTGAGGGCCGTCTTTTGTGTGAAAAGGCGCAAATACTCGCTCACCTTCTTGTGGTCCATATACGAGCAGATCATACTTTTCTTTCGAAAAATCTTTAATGGGTTTATCTGGATCGAATAGTCCGCCAGTCACCATCCACTTTCCTTGCCAGCCAGAAGGAGACAAAGGCTTAAATCTCACTGCATAGTCTCGAAGTGATTTTGTTTCATCGATTATTTTAGTTACGTCAGGAGCAATAACTTCGCCGTAGCCATTACACTCCGGACATTTACCAAAAGAACTTTCACTCGAAAATTCAGTGGCTGAACCAATCGACGGACTGCCAATTCTCGAGAACAACAGCCGAATTAATGGATCAATGTCCATATAAGTGCCAATAGTTGAGCGAGAATTACCTCTTATTGGTTTTTGTTCCACAACAACAACTGGGCTTAAATGTTGCATCAAGTTGGCACGAGGTCTTTCATACCTTGGCATTTGGTGTCGAACATAGAGCGGATAGTTTAACGTCATTTGTCTTCTACTTTCTGTTGCTAATGTATCAAATACAACAGAACTTTTTCCAGACCCTGAAAGTCCGGTAAAAACATTGATTTTCTCTTTAGGAATGTTCAAATCTATATTTTTTAAATTATTTTCTTGAAGTCCTCTCAAAATGATTTCATCTTTTCTATCTGCCATTTTGTCATCCTCCTATTTCAACTAAACCAGGAAATTCTACTACTAATAATATGATTCCCTGATTTATTGAAATTACACTGAATATAGACAGAAAAATAGTTTTTCAGAAGATAGATCTGTGATAGGTCTCTTTATTTAGTAGATATGCGTTTTACGCAAAGAAAGAGCTTATTTCCAAATGGAAATAAGCTCTTTCTTTTATCTTATCTCAGTACTAAATGGGCTACGCATTCCACATGTGTAGACTGTGGGAACATATCGACAGGTTGTACTTCTATCGTACGGTAGCCGCCGTCTTCTAATATGCGCAAATCACGTGCCAATGTCGCAGGATTACAAGATACATAAACAACGCGCGTTGGACGCTGTTTTAGTATCGTCCGGAGTAATTGCTCATCACAACCTTTACGCGGTGGGTCTACTACCAATACATCCGCTCGTTTGCCTTCTTTGTACCAGCGCGGAATTACTTGTTCAGCAGGTCCTGCTTCAAACAAAGTATTAGCCAAGCCGTTTAATTCCGCGTTGCGTTTCGCATCTTCAATTGCTTGTGGCACAATTTCAACACCCATAACAAATTTAGCTCGTTGTGCAAGAAATAACGAAATCGTTCCGATGCCACAATAGGCATCGATTACGGTTTGTTCATCTGTTAATCGTGCATATTCCAGCGCTTGCCCGTAAAGTACTTCTGTTTGTTCCGGATTGATTTGATAAAATGAACGAGCAGAAATTTCAAAACGAACATCCCCAATTCGATCTTCTATCACGTCTTTGCCCCAAAGCGTCAAGGTTTCTTCGCCAAAGATCACATTGGTTTTTTCACTATTAATATTTTGCACAATTGATGTCACTTCTGGCACTGTTGTTTGAATCAACTCAATGGCTCGTTGCGCTTGGGGAAATTTCTTTTTCTTCGTAACCAAAACAACCATGATTTCTCCAGTAGCTCGAGCTTTTCGAACGACTACGTGACGCAGCATGCCGCGATGTGTTTCTTCTTCGTAAGGTTCAATCCTCAACTCAACCAAATTCTTTTTCAAAGCGACCATGATTGCATCTGCTTCGGGTGTTTGAATTAAACACGTATTAGTGTCTGCAATATTATGCGAACGCGGTTGGTAAAACCCAGCAACCACTTTGCCATCTTGTGTGCCAAAAGGAATTTGGGATTTATTGCGGTAGCGCCATGGATCTTCCATACCTTTAACAGGGTGTACCGGTACATCTGGCAATTTACCAATACGTGTAATCGCATCGCGCACTAGTTTCTGCTTAAAGGTCATTTGTCCTTCGTAAGACAGGTGCTGAATTTGGCAGCCTCCACATGTATCAAACACGGGACACGGAGCTGTAACACGAAAAGGTGAAGCTTGTTGTATTTCAATAAGCTTGGCAAAGCCATATGATTTTAAGGTTTTTACTACGTGAACCACAACATCTTCTCCAGGCAATGCACCTGGCACAAATAACGGATAGCCATCTACTTTTGCTACGCCTGCTCCGTCGTGCGTCAAATCTTCTACATGAATCGTAATCTGGTCATTTTTATTTACTGGTTTCAAAACGCTCACTCCATTTCGCATTTACCTATCATACAACAAAAAAACGCGGCAGGCAAAAGCCTGCGCGCGCATTAATCTCGATCTTTTGTAACCGGACCGTCTTTCAACGAAAACCAGAAACCGAAAACAATAGATGCAATCAACACCAGAAAAGGTGCATAAAATATCATGAAATCCTGCATGATTAGTGCCTCCTTTATGCGTGATAATCCGATTTACCTTCGACATAATCTTTATCAAATAAGAACAAACGGAACAATAAGTAAAGCGATGGCAACAGCAAGAAAAGGCCCGCAATAAAGGCTATGATTAATGCAATCGCCATAGCTTCGTTCGTAAAGCTATCGTAAATTGTCAAATACGGATACAGTAAATACGGATAATGAGAAGCACCGTACGCGAAGAATGCTGTAAAGAACTGACCGATCAACAAAATGAAAGCCCATCCGTAATGACGCTTTTTCCAGATAAGGTAAACTGTTCCCGCAAACAACAAGAACGAAACAGCGAATACCCACCACAAGTCAAGAATGCGAGCATAATGCTCAGGATTGTGACTGCGAAGTTCGTAAATAATACCAGTTGCTGTAATCATTGCAGGGGCTGCCCAGATGAGCGCGTATTTGCGCATCAAATCAGTAGCTTTAGCATCACCCGCTTTTGAAGAATACCAGGTTAAAAATACCGCTGAAATATAAAGCACAGCTGTCAAACTCAAGACGACAATACTCCACATTAACGGACTCGTAAACAATGCCCAGTAATCAAGATAAGGTTGGCCGTTGTCCAGTTGGATAAAACCACCTTCAGACATTGCCAATACTGGTGACAATGCAGCTGGCAATAACAAGCCAGACAAGCCGTACATATAAATATAACCTCGGTGATTAATTTTAGCTCCGTACGTTGCAAATGCATAATAAGAACCTCGAATCGCCAACAAAATCAAGGCGATGCTCGCTGGTACTAATAAAGTCGTGCCGTAATAAAAAGCGGTTTGTGGGAAAAACCCAATAATCCCAACAAAGAAGAATACAAAGAATACGTTTGTTACTTCCCAAACTGGAGATAAGTAACGCTGGATAATGCCTGTTAAGATGTGTTGCTTGCCGACAAATGAGCTATAAGCATTAAAGAAGCCAGCACCAAAATCAATCGATGCCACAATGACATACAGAAACAGAAACAACCATAAAACAGAAATTCCAATAATTTCTAAAGTCATTCTTCTTCACCGCCTTTGCTATTTTCCCGTTCTGCTAATTCTTGTTCAACGGGATTGCGTTTGTACATTCTAGTTAAAACAACAGCCGTACCAATCCCTAGAATAATATACAAGCCTGCAAACAAGATAATCATCAAATCGACATGACCACTCGTGGTCGCGGCCTCATCAATTTTCATATACCCTCTGAGAACCCAAGGTTGGCGTCCTACTTCTGTAAACCACCATCCTGCTTCAATAGCGACTAACGCCAAAGGTCCTCCAGCTACAATTAACCAATGAAACCATTTTGTGCGAATAAACGACCAATTGCGCCATGTTGCCACAACGTAGACAAAAGAGAAAAATGCTAGCCACATACCGATCATAACCATCGTATCAAAAAGATAATGAATCCATAGCGGTGGAATTTCGTCTTCTGGGAATTCGTTAAGTCCGGTCACTTCCGTAAACGGATTACTGTGCGCCAAGATGCTCAGCGCATACGGAATCTTAATAGCGTATTTTGCTTCTTCTCCATCTAACACGCCGAACAAAATCAGACCTGCATCTTCTTCTGTTTCAAAATGCCATTCTGCAGCCGCCAATTTTTCGGGCTGGTATTCTGCTAAGTATTTACCGGAAAAGTCACCGATTAAAGCAGTAGCAATAGCAAACACTAATCCTAATTTCATAGTCAAGAATAGCGCTTTTTTGTGGTAAATATGAGTAGAGCCACGAAGCATGCGGAGTGCTGCAATAGAAGCCAACACGAATGCACTGGTCATAAATGCAGTGGCCATAACATGAGCTACTTTTGTTGGTACTGCCGGACTAAACATGGCTAACAACGGACTGACGTTGACCATTTCACCATTCAGTATTTCAAAGCCTTGCGGTTGATTCATGAAGGCATTGACGATGGTAATAAAAACAGAAGATGCAGCTGCACCTAATGCAACGGGAATAAGTATGAGAAAATGCTTTCGCTGATCTTCAAAACGGTCCCATGTGTACAGATAAATCCCTAAGAAGATTGCTTCGAAGAAAAACGCAAATACTTCCATAAACAATGGTAACGCAATAACATTTCCTGCTAACTGCATAAAATTTGGCCATAGCAATGACAACTGTAAACCAATAGCTGTACCTGTTACGACACCTACTGCTACGGTTATAACAAATCCTCTCGCCCAACGGCGAGCCATCAAAATATAGTGCTCGTCTTTTTTTCTAATACCTACCCACTGAGCGATCATAATCATGAGTGGGACACCTACACCTATTGTGGCGTAAAGAATGTGGAATGATAAAGTCATAAGCGTTAGAATGCGACTCAGAAAAGCCGGATCTTGGAAGTCCAATCTACTCGTCTCCTTTTTTTCAAACATTAAACAAACTGTTCTCTTAATCTCATTGTACAACAAACCCACTTCTCAAGAGCTCCATTTCGCCTTGCTTTTAAGGCTAACTTTGAATAAGATGTGACAAAAAACAAGCTAAAAAAATTGAAATTTCTCTCAATTTTTAGTATTCTATAAAGACTAACATAAAAAGGGTGAGACACCATGAGAACAAAACGGAAAGTGTTTGCATACATCACTAGAGGCACTGACGAAAACCGTGAATTGCTAGTATTTGAGTATCAAGGAGAACCAGAAGCTGGTCTGCAAGTGCCTGGAGGTACAATTGAAGACGGCGAATTGTTAATTGATGCCTTATACAGAGAAGTTAAAGAAGAAACTGGATTACCACGCGAAGTCCTTGAATTTGTCGGAAAAATTCATAAGTACACATACTACCCTGAAAACAAAAACAAAGCATATGAACGCAACATTTTTCAATTTGAGTATACAGGGGAACCGATTGAACAATTTGAACACACCATCAAAAGTCACGGCCGCGACAATGGCATGACTTTGTTGTTTCGATGGGAACCTATCGAAAACTTGCCTGAACTTGCAGCAGAACAAGATAAAGCAATTGAGTTGCTTTAAGCAAATAGCTGGATAATAAAAAGCTGGAAAAACAGAATCTCTTCTGTTTTTCCAGCTTTTTATTTACGATCTTGTTCATTCAATACATCAATTGGCACAAACATTTCAATATGACATGCTAAGTTTTCAAAAGTGGCTGGCAATAAGCCACCATACTCGCCATCTAGATTCAATAACACGCGCTCTTCTGTCGTAACTGTAATTTTACTTGCTTTTGCATAAATGACGTGTGGATCTGATAAATGGTCTCCGCGCAAAGCTAAAGAAGCTACGCGAATAAACTCGGCCATATTAAGCTCTTTTAAAATTAGTAACGTAAACTTCCCGTCATTGATGCTAGCATCTGGTGCTAATTTCTCGAATCCGCCAACAGAGTTGGTCAAACCGATTAAAAACATCATTGCGCTGTCATCAAAAACTTGGCCATCGTATTCAATCCGGACGCGCGAAGATCGAATCGATGGCAACATTTCAATGCCTTTTAGATAATAAGCCATTTGCCCAAGAACTGTTTTCAATTTGCTTGGAACTTCGTATGTCAGTTCTGTAAGCCTGCCTCCTCCTGCAATGTTGATAAAATAACGATCATCATTCATCAATCCAACATCTACAGGAATCGAATCTCCTTTAAGGATAATGTCTACAGCTTTCGTAATATCACGCGGAATTTGAACAGCACGAGCAAAATCATTAGTAGTCCCCATTGGAATAAGTCCCACTTTCGGACGCTTTTGAAACTTAGCAATTCCCGAAACAACTTCGTTTAATGTGCCGTCTCCACCAACAGCAATAACTAAATCAAAATTACGTTCTACCGCAGTTCTTGCGGCTTGAATGGCATCGCCTTCACACGTAGTTGCATGGCAAGATGTCTCATAGCCTGCTTTTTCCATTCTCTCTAAAACTTCCGGTAAATGTTTGCGAAACAATTCGCGACCAGAAGTAGGGTTATAAATAATACGTGCACGTTTCATGAGATTCAGCCTTTCTGGACTTTCTATAAAGACGAACAAGAAAAACAGGTTAAATTTAATTATACGAAATCAATCGCTGACTATACTTTTATTTTAATGCCTCTTTCAAAGCCTTGCGTAAATCTGTATAGACAATTTCCCAAAATTCATCATTATAAACAAAGCCATCTGAAATTTCACCGATTACTGTTTTCAAATGGTGCTCGTAGTGCGAGTCATCTTTTTCAGGAAGTACTGATTTTTTTTCATCAACAAACTCCTGTACCTTAGGTGCTCTCGGACCCCAGCTGCCTAAAACTTCACCCTTTTCAGAAAGAAAAATATATTTAGGAATTGATCGTCCACCATTTGTTAAGTATCGATCCATTAACTCCAAATTCTCATCACGGTATACACAATGAACTTCTAAGTGAGCTGCATCCGTAATTTTTCGCAAAATCGCATTGTTCATCATGGCATCTCCACACCAATCTTCAGTGATTGCTAAGATATGCGGCTTTTTGGTTTTAAGTAAAGTCATAAATTCTGGATCTTCTGGAAGGGCAAATTTTTCGTAGATGCTGTAAGACTTTTGCTGGTTGGACTCCATTTGAGCCATATAGCTTTCCAAAGTAATACCCGTCTCGAAATACTGCTGCTCTGTCATCATACCATCACGTCTCCCTTTTCCTACTTTGCTACTAAGTCTATCTCCCACTTTCGAACAGGAGGTTTACTTGCATAAAACTGATTAAATCTACTTAACCTCAATGAAACTGACAATGCATCTCACTAAGACTAACTTGTCTTTAATAACAGTTTACTGTTATGTAGCAAAGTCTTCAAGGTTTAGATGAACAAACGCCTATATATAATGAATTGCATAGCTTTAATGACGACTCGACTCTAAACTTAGTTCCCATTAAAATCACATCCAAAATCCAAGTACGTTTACCACTGCGCTCATGAGTTACGCGAAGTAGTAAGACAGGTATTCTTTGGTTGGCTTACTGCATGAGCTATACACAAAGCGGCCTGTGCGCTTATCAACCACTCCATTCTAAAACAGCTCAAAAAAAGGATAGCCCATGACGGACCATCCTTTTATCTCATTGAAACTATACTTATTTTTTCGCAATTTCTTCAAGAAGAATTTTATTAAGCAACGGTGGGTTTGCCTGGCCTTTTGTTTGTTTCATAATTTGCCCAACAAGAAAACCGATTGCGCGGTCTTTACCGTTTTTAAAATCTTCAATCGATTGCGGGTTGTTGTCGAGTGCCGCTGTAACAAACTCACGCAATGTGTTTTCATCCGAGATCTGAACAAGTCCTTTAGCTTTAACGATATCGTTCGCGTCGCCGCCTTTTTCAATCAATTCTTTAAAGACTTTCTTGGCGATTTTAGATGAAATCGTTCCGTCAGAAATTAGCTTGATCATGCCTGCCAGTCCTTCAGGTGTCAATTCTGTATCTTGCAGCTCTTTTTGCTCAGCATTCAAGTAAGCTGATACTTCTCCCATCAACCAGTTAGATGACAGTTTCGCGTCAGCACCAGCAGTTACTGTTGCTTCAAAGAAATCGGAAATCGGTTTTGCGAGTGTTAAAACCATGGCGTCGTAAGAAGACATACCAAGCTCTGAAACATAACGCGCTTTTCTTGCATCTGGTAATTCTGGAATTTCTGAACGAACACGTTCTAGCCAAGCATCATCGATGACAATATCAACTAAATCCGGCTCTGGGAAGTAACGGTAATCGTCAGATCCTTCTTTAATACGCATCAACAACGTTTTCCCTGTTGATTCGTCGTAACGACGTGTTTCTTGTTCGATGATTCCACCTGACAACAACACTTGCTCTTGACGAACTTGCTCGTGCTCAATTCCTTTACGAACATAGTTGAATGAGTTCAAGTTCTTCAATTCTGTCTTTGTACCAAATTGTTCTTGACCAAATGGACGAAGCGAGATGTTTGCGTCACAACGTAGCGATCCTTCTTCCATACGTACATCTGAAACACCCGTATATTGAATAATCGCTTTGATTTTTTCAAGGTATGCATAGGCTTCATCAGCTGTACGAATATCTGGTTCTGAAACGATTTCAATTAATGGCGTTCCTTGACGGTTATAGTCGACTAGCGAATAACCTTTATCCGTATGTGTCAATTTCCCTGCATCTTCTTCCATATGAAGACGCGTGATGCCGATACGTTTTTTCTCGCCTTTTACTTCAATTTCAATCCAACCATGCTCACCAATCGGCTGATCAAACTGTGAAATCTGATAAGCTTTTGGGTTATCTGGATAGAAATAGTTTTTACGGTCAAATTTCGTGTGACGCGTAATTTCACAGTTTAACGCAAGCGCTGCTCTCATTGCCCAGTCTACTGCCGTTTTATTCACTACTGGCAAAACACCAGGATAGCCAAGGTCAATGACGTTAGTATTGGTATTCGGTTCAGCACCAAAATGAGCCGGTGCTGGAGAAAACATTTTCGATTCTGTTTTTAATTCAACGTGGACTTCAAGTCCAATGATCGTTTCAAAATTCATTGTGCTGCACCCTCCCAGGTTTGAGGAGTTTTTTTATGGAAATCTGTTGCTTGTTCGTAAACGTCTGCAACACGATAAACTGTTTCTTCGTCGAAATGCTTACCGATAATTTGCAAACCAAGCGGTAAGTCATTATCAAATCCACAAGGAATGGAAATGGCTGGTACACCTGCTAAGTTTACTGGAATTGTTAAAATATCATTGGCATACATTGTTAATGGATCATCAATAATTTCACCAATTTTAAATGCTGGTGTCGGCGTAGTTGGACCAATAACAACATCGTATTTTTCAAATGCATCATCAAAGTCTTTTTTAATCAATGTACGCACTTTTTGTGCTTTTTTGTAGTAAGCATCATAATAGCCTGAGCTTAGCGCATACGTACCAAGCATGATGCGGCGTTTAACTTCATCGCCGAATCCTTCAGAGCGCGTATTCATGTAAAAATCGAGAAGGCTTCCTGCTTTTTCTGTACGATAGCCATAACGAATGCCATCAAAACGAGAAAGGTTAGAAGATGCTTCAGAAGAGGCAAGAATGTAATAAGTTGCTAATGCGTACTTTGAATGAGGAAGTGAAATTTCTTCACAAATTGCCCCTCGTTCTTCAAGCACTTTTAATGCGTCAAGTACAGCCTGTTTTGCTGCTTCGCCAACACCTTCAGCAAAATACTCTTTTGGAACGCCGATACGCAGACCTGCAATGTCACCAGTCAATGCCGCAGTGAAATCTGGAACTTCAACATTAGCAGAAGTGGAATCTTTATCGTCATACCCTGAAATAGCATTTAACAATAAAGCGTTGTCTTTAACTGTTCTTGTAATGGGACCAATTTGATCTAGTGAAGATGCATAAGCGATCAACCCAAAACGAGAAACTCGTCCGTATGTTGGCTTCATGCCAACCACACCACAAAAAGCAGCTGGTTGACGAATCGAGCCGCCCGTATCTGAACCTAGAGAGAAAGGTACTTCTCCTGACGCGACTGCAGCAGCAGAACCTCCTGAAGATCCGCCTGGAACGGTTTCAAGATTCCATGGATTTTTCGTATTTTTATAATACGAGTTTTCGTTAGAAGAACCCATTGCGAATTCATCCATGTTCAATTTTCCGACTGTTACCATCCCGGCCGCTTTTAATTTTTCTACAACTGTCGCATTATAAACTGGATTAAATCCTTCTAAAATACGGCTAGAAGCAGTTGTCACAAGACCCTCTGTAACAATATTGTCTTTTACTCCGATTGGTAAACCAAATAAAGGTCCACGTTCAGCAAAAGGCACTCTATCCATTTCTACAGCAAGTTGTGTAGCGCGTTCTTTGTTTAACGCAAGAAATGCATCGACTTTTGGTTCAAGCGCTTCAATGCGGTCAAATGCTTTTTCAGTCATTTCCGCAATCGTTATTCTTTTTGTATGTATCATTTCTTGCAATTGTACAGCTGTTTTTTCTACCAATGACATCTTTAGTTCCTCCTTCCGACTATTCTAAAATTGTTGGGACTTTTACTTGTCCACCTTCATGTTCTTTAACATTTTTCAACACCAGTTCGCGGTCTAATCCAGGGATGGATTTATCTTCACGCAATACATTGACCATTTGCAAAACATGCGTCGTTGGTTCAACATTTTCTGTATCTAATTCGCTTAGCAATTCCATTGCATTTGTAATTGCTTCTAATTGATCTGCAAAATGTTCAGCTTCTTCTTCAGTAATTGCCAATCTCGCCAAATGAGCGACTTCAATTACTTCTTCTTTAGTCATTTTCGCCATTTTTCTACACCTCCGGATTCAGTAAACATACGCTATATCATACCATTTTTCTAAAAAAATGAATAGGGACAGCCGCATGGCTATCCCTAATTTCACTGCAGTTTATTCGTAAATGTGAACAAACGGCTCTGTTTCGCCTGCTTTTTTCAAAATCAATGCTTCAGGACCATTTGTTGACGTAACACTAACTTCGATTACAATATCTTCTGGGAAATGTTCCATAACCAGACCCGTTACATATTGCGTAAAGCCAATCAGTTCAGCTGCTCCATAAAATTGGATCGGAACTTCGATTTTTAATTTTTTTAATTGATTTTCTTTATAAAATCCAGTGCCGATTACGCTAGTAAAATTAGAAAAATATACTTCGACATCTTGCTTAAAATTGCGGAAAGCTGTATCGATATCTCGGTAGTTGTCATCTCTACCGGAAGTTGGAAATAGCACATAAGTTTCGTTTACGGGGTTCCAACTAGCGATTTTTTCTTCACCAGCTGGAGCTGCACCAGATGAAAAATAAGTTCCCGGTACCATTGCATTTCCCGCGTTTTGTTTAAAAAGTCCAATGACAATAGGTACCTCCGCTAATCCTTCTTTTTCGCGCAAACGCTTAACTATTTCATTGGCCATCCGCTTGCCTTCTTTTTCAATTTGCGCTTGTGGAATTTCTTCTTCGTAAGAACTTCCATTTTCCGAACTATAGTAAGAAGAATTTAACGCTAGACCTACTGAAATACCACCAAGACGTATTTTATCTTCAGCTGTTTTCACTAAATAGTTTTGCTCAACTACATGTGCCAATAGTTCTGCGGGTGGTCGTTCTCCTGCCTTTTTCTGTTTTTCTGATCGTTCATCTGCAAGATTTAAGCCCAATGGATTGTCTTTGCTAGCGCGTTGTAACCAAGCTGTGACGTCTTCATCGGTAATTTTTTGACCTTCTTGAAAATAATAATCGTCAGGTGAAAATTGTTTTTGAGACAAACGCAACAATCCATTTTCTGTTTCAGTAATATCGTAGCGAGAGTCCAAGCGGTTAACGATTTTCCCTCTAGTGGCGCTTTCTTTATATGGCAAAAGTGTACGGTAAAACTGATCATCCAATTGTATACTTGGAATGATCGCCGTTTCTACTTCTTCTTTTTCGTTAATCACTTCTGTCTCCTCATCCGTATTGGAAGGAACACATCCCGATAGCAGCAGCAAGCTGATTGGAATCCACCATATGCGTTTCATGTTAAAATCTCCTTATTTGTTCAATTCCTCAACGAGACGATTCTCATCCCAAATCTCTACTTTGAGCTCACGCGCTTTATCGAGCTTTGAGCCTGCTTCTTCGCCAGCAATTAATAAGTCAGTTTTCTTGCTGACACTGCCCGACAATTTGCCACCAAACGCCTCTATTTGAGCACTGGCTTCTTGTCGTGTCATTTGTTCGAGCTTGCCAGTCAAAACGATTTTCTTACCTGCAAATGCATTTGCGCCTTCTTCGATCCGGACGCGTGCACCTGTGTACGTTAAATTGACGTCTGCTTCGCGTAAACGTTCCACTAATGCACGAACTTCTTCGTTATCGAAATACGTAACGATAGAGTCCGCCATTTTTTCGCCAATTTCATGTATTTCCACTAACTCTTCTTTCGATGCATTTAGCAATCGCTCAAGCGTTCCAAAATGCTCGGACAAAATGCGTGCACCTCGTTCACCTACATGACGAATTCCTAGACCAAACAATAACTTTTCCATTGAATTGCTTCTAGAAGCATCAATAGCGGCTACTAAATTCGAAGCTGATTTATCGCCCATTCGTTCTAACTCCAATAATTGCTCTTTTTCGAGCTTATATATATCTGAAATGTCTTGAATCAACCTTTCTCGATACAATTGCTCAACCACTTTTTCACCCAGACCATCAATATTCATGGCATTGCGTGACGCAAAATGAATCAATCCTTCTATAATTTGAGCAGGACATTGCGGATTTACACAACGTAGAGCGACTTCCCCTTCGATACGAACAAGTTCACTGTCACATGCAGGACATTCGGTCGGCATATCAAAAGGTAGCTCTTCTCCAGAACGTTGGTCCAGAACAACTGATACTACTTCGGGGATAATGTCTCCCGCTTTTCTAATAATCACTTTGTCACCAATACGAATATCTTTTTCCTTTATCAAGTCCTCATTGTGTAAAGAAGCTCGCTGCACAGTGGTACCTGCAACTGAAACTGGATCCAGTATAGCTGTGGGCGTCACAACACCCGTTCGGCCCACACTCAATTCAATGTCGCGTACGGTAGTCAACACTTCTTCTGCAGGAAATTTATAAGCTGTTGCCCATTTCGGGCTTTTAGCTGTAAATCCAAGTTCTTGTTGATACAAAAACTGATTGACTTTAATCACGATGCCATCGATTTCATACGGTAGCTGAGTTCGTTTTTCTGTCCATTTTTCGATATAAGCTAATACTTCTTCGACAGTCGTACAAACTTGGCGTTCTGTATTTGTCTTGAAACCTTGCTTTGCGAGGTAATCGAGCGACTCATCATGGTCTGATAAATTATACGTTTCCCCGTCTCCACCAATTCCATATATAAAGACGTCTAAATTACGACTCGCCGCAATTTTCGGATCTAATTGCCGTAGCGATCCTGCTGCCGCATTGCGTGGATTCGCAAACAATTCTTCACCTTGTTCACCTCGCTGTTCATTTAACGCATGGAACGATTTTTTCGGCATAAAAACTTCGCCGCGCACTTCAAGCGTCACAGCATCTTTTAGTTTTAGTGGGATTGCGCGAATGGTTCGTAAATTAGTTGTGATGTCTTCTCCGATGCGTCCGTCTCCACGCGTCGCGCCTTTAACAAATTTGCCATCTTCGTATAAAAGTGACACTGCAAGACCATCAATTTTCAACTCACAAACGTATTCGATTTTATCACCTGCACCACTCCGCACGCGCTTATCAAATTCACGTAAATCTTCTTCGCCAAATACGTTTGATAAGCTAAGCATTGGTCGATCATGGATAACTTTTTCCACATTCGAAATCGGTGTTCCTCCGACGCGTTGTGTTGGTGAATCTGGAAATACTAAATCTGGAAAAAGCACTTCCAAATCGATCAATTCATTTAGCAATTGATCATAAATAGCATCGGGAACAGTCGGATTATCTAGCACATAGTAAGCATGACCGTAGTTCCGAAGCGTTTCATTTAGTTCATTTACACGTTCTTCTGCTTTCAAGCGATCCATACAGTTTCCTCCCGATTATACTTTTTCAATCGGCGCAAATTTAGCCAATAGCCGTTTAATGCCGATAGGGCTTGGGAATGCAATATCAAGTTCGGTTTGTTCACCTTCGCCTTTGACGCTGACAACTGTGCCGGTACCCCATTTTTTATGCGTTGCTTTATCGCCCGTTTGCCATCCTAGCTTTTCTCCACCTGACTGATTGTAACCAGGACGTGTGACCGCTGCGCGTTTAGGTATTTGTTTATAACTTGTTGCCCCACCTGCACGGTAACGCGCTCTTGTTTGTTCAATCAAATCTTCGGAAATCTCGGAAATAAAGCGAGAAGGCATATTGAAATTACTTTTTCCGTATAATGTGCGAGAAGAGGCATGTGTCAAATACAAACGTTGTTCAGCACGTGTGATTCCAACATAAGCAAGTCTTCGTTCTTCTTCTAATTCTTCGTCATCATTATTCGAACGCGAATGTGGGAAGACATTTTCTTCTAGTCCAATAATAAAGACAACAGGGAATTCCAAACCTTTTGCTGCATGCATGGTCATTAAAATAATCGGACCATCTGCATCTTCTTCATCATCTAACGAATCGATATCTGAAATCAGTGCCAAGTCTGTCAAGAAAGCGACTAATGATTTGTCATCACTTTGCTTTTCAAAAGCTTTTGTTACCGACAAGAATTCATCTAAATTTTCCAGACGACTTTCGCCTTCAATGGTTTTATCATTTTGTAGCATTTGACGATATCCTGACTTTTTCAGCACTTCTTCAACTAGTTCTGTGACAGATAAATACTCTTGCATTTGTGTAAAGCTAGCCATCATGTTGCGGAATTCTAAAGCCGTCTGAGCTGTTTTAGGCGTCAGTCCCATAAAGTCTGCTTCTTGTAACGCATCCATAATGGTACGGTCTTGCTCAATCGCAAAACGTGCCATTTTCTCAAAAGAAGTAGCTCCAATGCCGCGTTTCGGTTCATTAATAACACGAGCAAGAGATAAATCGTCATCGTTATTTGCGATCAAACGCAAATACGCTAATAAATCTTTAATTTCTTTGCGGTCATAGAACTTTGTACCGCCGACGATGGTGTAAGACATATTTGATTTAACGAACATTTCTTCCATAATCCGTGACTGTGCATTTGTCCGGTAAAGAATCGCAAAATCAGAAGTTTTATAGTTTTCCTCATCCATTAGTGTTTGAATGGTTTGAACGACAAATTGTGCTTCTTGGCGTTCATCTCCTGCTTTGTGCAATGTAATTGCTGTGCCTTCATCATTTTCAGTACGCAATTCTTTCGGATAACGACTGGTGTTTTTTTGAATAACATCATTGGCTGCTTGCAAAATGCGCTTTGTCGAACGATAATTTTGCTCAAGCATAATGACTTTTGCATTCGGGTAATCTTTCTCAAATGACAAAATGTTGGTGATATCCGCTCCGCGCCAGCGATAAATCGACTGATCTGAATCACCCACCACACAAATGTTTTTGTACTTGCTCGCCAATTTCTGTACGAGTTGATATTGTGCATTGTTCGTATCTTGGTATTCGTCTACATGAATATAATGGAATTTGTTTTGGTAATACTCTAATACTTCAGGAACTGTGTTAAATAAATTCAAAGTCGTCATAATTAGGTCATCAAAATCAAGTGATTGGTTTTTCTTCAGCCGCTTTTCGTAAGCAGTATAAACATCTGATACGGTTTTCTCATATGGATTAAACTGATTCATATCTGCAGCAAATTGTGATGCATCAATGCATTCGTTTTTCGCCGAAGAAATTGCATTTAACATTGTCCGTGGTTCGTATTTTTTCGGATCTAAATTTTGTTGTTTCAAGACATTCTTAATGACTGTTAATTGATCAGTGGTATCTAAAATGGAGAAACTTTTCGACATGCCCAATTTGTCGATGTCGCGTCTTAAAATACGTACACACATTGAGTGAAACGTCGACGCCCACATGCGCTGTCCTGTTCCGTGCCCTAATAATCCGTCAATCCGGTTACGCATTTCACGCGCAGCTTTGTTTGTAAAAGTAATAGCTAAAATATTCGATGGATAAACTTGTTTTTCCAGCACCAAATAAGCAATACGGTGTGTCAGCACACGCGTTTTACCAGATCCTGCACCTGCCATGATCAATAAAGGGCCTTCAGTTGTTTTGACCGCTTCTGCTTGTTCCGCGTTCATTCCGTTTAATAAGTTTTTCGTTATCAATTCCATTGTGCACCACCTCGAACATTCGTTCTTATTAGTATAACGATTAGTCAGCCGTTTCCGCAACTGCCTGCACGGTTTCAATCGCTTTTTCGATATTTTCATAAATAATATTGCCAACAACTATGGTGTCTGCAATAGCCGCCACTTTTGTTGCTGTTGTGGCCGAGTCAATGCCGCCCCCATAAAACAAACGGGTTTCTGTAAGCACATCTTTTACTTTTTCAACAAGCTCTATATCACCAAACATGCCACTATATTCTAAATAAAAAATAGGCAAACGGAAGAAATGTTCCGCTAAACGCGCATAAGCTAATACATCTTTTGTTGTCAAATCTGTTTTTGCATCAGTTAATTTTGCAGCTTTGCAATCGGCATTTAAAATGCAATAACCTTCCGGAATCAATTCATCCCAATCCATAATTTCTCCGTATTCACGAATGGCTTCATGATGAAGCCCTTTAATCCACTTCGGATTGTCACTATTTAATACGGTCGGAATAAAGTAATAATCAAATCCCGGTGTCACTGAATCGATTGTCGACACTTCCAAAACAATCGGCAGCGTGTATTGCTGCAGACGTTCTGTTAAGTGAAGGATATTCTCGATTGTGACATTATCACTGCCACCAATCAAGATGGCATCAGTCCTGGATTTACAAATTCGGTCCAAATGTTCATTTGTTATCTTTTTTGCGGGATCTAATTTAAAGACATGTCGCCATGTTTTGAAATCCATTTCATTTCACCTAACTTTATCTCAGTTATCATTTATTTAGTATATCAAAAAAACCGAACAGAGTCGGTTCTCTGTTCAGTCTTTTGGAAGTTCGAAAGGTTTTTCTTCAGGATACAGACGCTCTAGCATTTCATCATAGCCTTCATTTCCATAGTTCAAGCAACGACGAACTCGAGAAATGGTAGCTGTGCTCGCTCCTGTTTCGTTCTTTATTTTTTCATATGTTTTTTTCATACGAAGCATATGTGCAACTTCTAATCGCTGAGACATCGATTGAATTTCACTAATCGTACACAAATCGTCGAAGAAACGATAAGCTTCTTCTTTATCTTTTAAGGCTAAAACAGCTTTAATTAATTGATCTGTTTGATGGCCTCTAATTTTATCAACTTGCATGAAGCTTCATCATCCTTTCATTACTACCATTGTCACAGCGCATAGCTGACAGCTTGTTCGATTCCCGGAGTAGTGGGAACAATATGAATCCAAGTTTTACCCGGCATCAACTTCACAACTTCTCCGTCCGCAATCGGTACCAACATTCCATCAACCAGACTCCAGTCTATTTTCCGAACACCGCCCGCTTGGAACAACAACGCCGCTCCACCGCTCGATAAATCAATAGATTGTCGCCCTTTAGAGTCGATTGTCTCGTGTTGGGCTTCAAAGACTAATACATTTGAAATATTTATTGATTTCAGGGTTTCTTTATCGATGGTTGTTACACCACCAGACGAGCGACTGTATAACTGCGTTTCGCTATCGTATGTATAGTCATTAAAAAATAGCTCGTTTGTCCCGTACGCTACTTTTACCGAAAGAGCCTGTTCATCAAGTTTAGCACTTTCTGAGGTATCATAGAAATAATAAGGTGATTGTCCTCGATATTCTGTGAAAGCGCGTGTGTCGTCCATGGCTTTCTTGATGTTGTCCATCGTGATGTAAGAATTATGCGGTGCAACTCTGTCCGAAGACCGCTGAAACAAAGTGCCATCATGCTGAATGCCGTTAACGTGATCAATCATTCCAGAATCTAGCATTTCACGTGCGTCCTGGCTATAGCCATGTGCTACAAAAAAAGCATCATAAGCTGCAGCAATTTCTACAAAATATTCTCTTGCACTACGAATTGGTCCGATTTTTTCCGGATATTCACTTTGGTAAAGTGCCACAAAACGTGTAATATTATATTCCGCAATCATTTCAAAAACAATATCTGCTTCAACTAATCCTGTTTGAGGACGCGCGTCGGGATGGTTATTAATAACCGCCATGATGGGTCTACGACTTGCTGTAGAATCGTTTTGTTCTCCTGTAAAAGGTGCTACCGTCAACGGTTCTTTTGTTGATAAATCAACGGAATCGTCTTGCATAATCGCCCAAAACCCAACAGCAAATATCGTCAGTACTAAGAGTACAAGTAAGGTGATCAATAATTTTTTCATATCGCCTACCTCATAAACGCTGGAAACAGTATTTTTTTATTCATTACATCATATATACCTTTTTGTGTAACGCGAACGTATGGCAAATGAGTTGCCTGTAAAAACAATAACGTGTACACAGCATCTCCATGTTTATAGCCACGCTCTTTTAATGCTTTTTTCAATACTTGCTCTTGTTCGACCAACTGCTCCATCGGTAAATCTGACATAACTCCTCCATAAGGAAGTGGCAATGAATGCAAAATTTCACCGTTTTCAACAACAACGATTCCACCTTTTAATCGCTTTATTTCATTGAATGCGAGTTTCATGTCTCGACGATTTTTACCAATTAAAATAATGTCCCCTGTACTCGTATAAGAAGACGCAAATCCATCAAGTCCAGATGCAAATCCTTTAATTATCGTATTCACGCGCCATTCACCTTTTTTGTCAATTAGCATTAAAAAGCTTTCATCGTGTGATTTTGACAAATTGGCATCGTGGGTATCAACACTTACTGTGTATGGTTTGGTAATAACATCATTAATCATCTCAATTCCAAAAGGCATCGAAAATTGAAAATCATCTTCTGTCAGTTCATAGTCGATATCCAGGTCCGGCAAAACCGACCAATCCACATTCGGCAACGAACAGACTTTCTTGCCATCTTTCTTCAGCCAAACCCCTTTTGAAATAACACCAGAAGGTACTGGGTTTTCAACAGCGTCCAAAATATTTAAATTTGCATAACGTCCTGTCGCGATTAAGCCGTGCAAACTTGTTACATTATAATAACGAGCAACGTTGTAAGAAGCCATCATATATGCATCAATCTCCGGTACACCTGCGTCAAGCGCTATTTGAATGCACCAATCCATCACACCATTTAAATGAAACGCTGGTGTTGAACCATCTGTTGTCATCATCAACTTGTCAAAGACATTTAACTCACGCTCAACAATGCCTTTTAATAACATCGGAAGATCCGGACGAATTGAGGAGTGACGAAGCGTCACTCCATAGCCGTGAAGCAAGCGCATTTCCACTTCATCCACCGTCATTGCTTCATGATCGCCATCCGCTCCAAGTAATCTCATACGAGCTAGTGTTTTTTCCGATGCACCTGGGAAATGACCTTCAATTTTTTTCAAGCCCATTTTGGCTTTTTGAATCCAATACAACATTTGATCATCACCCGCCATCAACTTCGGCCAGCCTGTTAATTCGCCTCCAAGCAAGACATCTTGACGGTCTAGCCATTCACCAACTGAAGTCGAAGTAAACAATTGATCTTCATTGTTCAATTCTGTCTGCGAATCAAAACGAGTCCACCAATAAAAGCTAAACGGTAATTCTGCCAATTCATCCAATAATGAAAACGCTTTCTTATTTTCAAGTGATAAAAAGAACGTTAAGTTGTCAGATAAGAACATTGTCGTTCCACCTTGAGCTGCATAATCTGCAAAGCTTTGTGGATTGTATAATTGAGTGGGATGAACATGAGGCTCGATATATCCCGGAACAACAAATTTCCCTGTCATATCCGCTACTTCAGTAGCAGCATCAATTTTCGGCATTTCTTTTCCTGCGTATACAATCCGATCATTTGCTATCCATATATTTCCTGTGACCCATTTCTTAAAAATCCCATGAAGATACGTTGTATTTGTCAAAACGAGATCTGGCGCAATTTCTTTTGTCACGATTTTTAATTGATTTCGAATCTCTGTATTTTTCCATAACGGATTGACCATTTGCCGGCACCTGCTTTCTACTGGTTCAATACTTAATATCGTAGCATAATTATGCATCTGAACATAGGTGTTCACTGCAAAATAAGAATATCCCAATCCGTTTAGACACAAAAAACCCACGCAAATGCGTGGGTTTGAACTATCAGTCGTTATTGACAGGATCGCTGAATGGTTTTAAAACGTCTTTCTTTTCTTCTTCTTGGAAAGTCAGTACGTCAGATACCGAATCATACGATTCTCCATAAAAGTGTTCATCTTTATACGTATGAATGTCTTCATACATTTTTTTCATGCCTTCGAAAATCTGTTCTTCTGTTTCACCGCTTGGCGTCCAGTAAAGGATTTCCATCGAATTTTCTTCGCCTGTTGCAAGTGAACGACGGCTATACCCAATTGAAGATGCATGTTCAAATCCTTCGCGTGCATAAAAGCGTAAGCGTTTCTCTGAATCTGTATCTTCGTAGTCCACAGGTTCCACTTCAAGAATAATCGGCTTGTTTTTGTCTTTTAACATTTGCAAAGTCTTTCTGCCAAGACCCATGCCGCGTGACTCTTTCGATACAAACAAATAATCAACAAACGTGAAGTGTGGGAACTCTGCATACATTAATACATGATAAGGGCCTTCATCTTTATAATAAACGCTTCCTTTTTCTTTTAATAAGGTATCCATGTGTTCTTTCGACTTCATTTCTTCTACTGGAAAATACTGATTTAGTTTTTCATACCAATTCATAATTAATCCCCTTTCAATTTGTGTTGCTCGTTTTTTTATTTCTGAGGTCGTAATGGGTTTACATTCTGGAGTTTACAATAGAGGTAACCGTGGGCTGTTTAAAATCCTCATTTTTTGCTCTTTTGCCTATAGGATAGGCAAAAACAAAAATAACACATTTCCTTATCGAATTTGTGTCATCAGTCATTATAGCATATATAAAGAGAAACTTCAATATGGAATTCTTTCCCTTGACTGTCAGTCGATCCAATCGAACTTTTACGGCTAGTGGATCCCACTTATAAAAGCAGAGATCTTACTGGCCGTTAAAGTGAAATAAAATTATTTTGCACGCCATCCGATATCAGTGCGGTAGAAGAAACCAGTCCATTCTAAACTGTTTAACTGGTCATAAACTCTTTCTTGAGCAGCTTTGATAGAAGAACCACTTGCTGAAACTAGCAGCACACGGCCGCCATTTCCGACATAGTTGTCAGCTGTTTTTTTTGTACCTGCATGAGTTACTTCGACACCCACAAGCTTAGTTAAGTCAGGCAATCGCGCGCCTTTTTCAACGGTCTCCGGATAATGATCTGCTGCAACAACGACACCAAGTACAGCTTGATCGTCCCACTGGAGCTCCGTCGGCTGCCCTTTTAAAATAGAGTCCATAAAAAGGCCGAAATCTGATTTCATGCGTGGCAAGACAACTTGTGTTTCAGGATCGCCGAAACGCGCATTAAACTCAATTACTTTTGGACCTTTTTTCGTTAAAATGACACCGGTATAAAGAATGCCATTAAACGGTGTTTCTTCTGATGCCATCGCTCTAACTGCGGGTTCTACAATTTCAGCAAACGTTTGATCAATAATCGCTTGCGAAATTTGTGGCACAGGTGAATATGCACCCATGCCTCCAGTGTTTGGTCCTCGGTCACCGTCAAAAGCACGTTTATGATCTTGCGAAATAACCATTGGATAAATCTGACCACTATGAACAAACGACATAAAAGAAAATTCTTCCCCGTTTAAAAATTCTTCAATGACAATTTTCGAACCTGATTCTCCAAACTTCTGTCCTTCAAGCATGTCGTTGATAGCAGAGATGGCTTCCTCTTCAGTCATTGCTACTACAACACCTTTTCCAGCTGCGAGTCCATCTGCTTTAATAACAATCGGTGCTCCGTGTTGACGAATAAATTCAATGGCTGGCGCTGTTTGGGTAAATGTTTCATAGCTCGCAGTTGGAATAGCGTATTTTTCCATCAATTCTTTCGCAAAAGTTTTACTACCTTCAATTTGCGCAGCCGCTTTAGAAGGTCCAAAAATACGCAATCCTTTAGCTTCAAAGTAATCAACGATGCCTTCTGATAAAGGCTGTTCTGGTCCTACGAAACTGAAATCTATTTGTTGCTGCAACACGAATTCAGCAAGGCCTGAAAAGTCCATTTCATCAATCGCAATTATTTCAGCATCTTCATGCATTCCGTCATTGCCTGGTGCTGCATATACTTGAGTGACAGACGGTGATTTTAAAAATTGACGCACAATGGCATGTTCTCGACCGCCTCTTCCAATGATCAATACCTTCATGTTACTCACCCCTCGATTAATGTTTAAAATGACGGATGCCTGTGAAGACCATCGCAATGCCGTATTCATTCGCTTTATCGATCGACTCTTGGTCTTTCTTTGAACCACCTGGCTGAATGATAGCTTTAATGCCCGCTTTTGCAGCAGCTTCTACTGTATCGTTCATCGGAAAAAATGCGTCAGACGCCATCACAGCACCTTCCGCAGATATGCCTGCTTGTTCTAATGCAATTTTAGCAGATCCAACTCGGTTCATTTGACCCGCGCCAATTCCTAAGGTCATTTCTGAATTGCAGACAACAATTGCATTGGATTTAACATGCTTTACCACACTCCACCCGAGCTTTAATGCTTTAAGCTCTGCTGCTGTCGGTTGACGTTCTGTTGCTACTTGAATGTTAGCGTCCTCGTAACCAAATACATCCGGCTGCTGGATCAACAAGCCACCTTCAACCGTAACTGTGTTCCATTTGTCTTTACTCGTACTATCGAACGGAATAGTTAAAAGACGAATATTCTTTTTCCGAGTCAGCAATTCGATTGCTTCTTCAGAAAATGCTGGAGCAATGATAATTTCAAGGAAAATCATCGCTAATTGTTTCGCTGTTTCGGCATCAACTTCTCGATTTAATGCAACAATACCACCAAAAATCGATGTCGAATCAGCTTCATAGGCTTTTCCAAATGCATTAGCAATTGTTTCACCTGTACCCACGCCGCACGGGTTCATGTGTTTTACAGCAACGGCAGCTGGCATGTTAAATTCTTTAATCATTTGAAGAGCTGCATTTGCATCTTGGATATTGTTATAAGACAATTCTTTACCATGCACTTGATTTGCATTGGCAATCGAAAAATTAGATCCTAGTGGGTTGCGGTAAAAAGCAGCTTTTTGATGAGGGTTTTCTCCGTAACGAAGTGTTTGAGACAACTCATAAGTAAGTGTCAATTGGTCCGGATATTCTTCACTAGTCAAGTCAGTCAAGTAATTAGAGATATAGGAATCGTAAGCTGCCGTGTGGCGGAAAACTTTCGCAGCTAAACGGCGTCTTGTCTCAAGCGTTGTAGACTGTTCGTTTTGTAATTCAGTCAATACTCCAGCGTAATCAGCTGCATCTACGATAACCGTTACGTATGCATGATTTTTTGCCGCAGAACGCAACATCGTTGGACCACCGATATCGATATTTTCAATAGCATCATCCACAGTAACATCTGGTTTTGCAATGGTTTCACGGAACGGATATAAATTAACGCAGACAATATCAATTGGAGAAATGCCATTTTCCGCCATTTCGCTTTGATGCTCTGCATCATCATGCTTGGCTAATAGCCCACCGTGTACAAGCGGATGCAAAGTTTTTACACGTCCACCTAAAATTTCTGGAAATTTCGTAATTTCATCTACGGCTGTAATAGAAACACCGTTTTCTTCAAGAAATTTTTTAGTGCCGCCTGTCGATAACAATTCATAGCCCATTTTTTCCAATTGCTGTGCAAAATCCAAGATGCCTGATTTATCTGATACGCTGAGTAATGCTCTTTTTTTCACAAATAGTCCTCCTAAAGATTAAGACCGGCAGTTTAGCGGTCGAATAATTGCTGCAATATTGCAGGATATAATTCGTGTTCAATTTGATGAATCTGTTGCTCGACTTCTTCACGTCCTCGCCCTAATACCGAGAACGATTGTTGCGCAATGATGTTGCCTGTATCCATTCCAGCGTCCACGTAGTGCACCGTGACGCCCGCGTTTTCTGCTCTCGCTGCGAGTGTTTGACCAATCGCATCTTTGCCTGGAAAAGCCGGCAAGACAGAAGGATGGATATTAACGATACGATTTTCATAAGCTTCTAGTAAAACCGGTCCGATCAAGCGCATATAACCCGCCAAGACGATCCAGTCTATGCCCAGTTCCTGCAGTTTTTCTTTTAGCATTTTCTCGTAAAGTTGCTTCGAATCATACTCAGAAGGAATAAAAGCAAAAGATGTTATGCCTGCTCGTTTTGCACGTTCTACGACAAAAGCTTGCGGTTTATCTGTTACAGCAAGCATCAATTCAGCTTCTAAGTTACCATCTGTAATTGCATCGACAATAGCTTGAAAATTAGAGCCATTGCCGGAAGCAAAAACAGCGATTTTTGTTTTAGTTTTCATTTAATGTGCCGTCCTGTTGTCCTTCGAATTGAACGCCTTCTGTACTAGAAACACGGCCTATTTGGAAAGCTTGCTCGCCGTTTGCTCTAGCAGTTTTCAAAACGCTTTCCGCATCTTCAGGAGAGACAGCCAACACAAAGCCAATCCCCATATTGAAAACAGAATACAAATCACTATCTGCTAAATCACCTTTTTCTTTTAGCAACGTAAATATTTTAAGTACCGGCCAGCTACCGATTGAAATTTCCGCGCCTAATCCTTCTGGCATCATCCGTGGAATGTTCTCGATAAAGCCGCCACCTGTAACATGTGCCATGCCGTGAATTTCGGTTTTTTTACCAATCGCCGCCACTGCTTTTGCGTAAATTTTAGTTGGTGTTAACAGCGCTTCACCAATTGGTCCTAACGCTTCATAGCCTTCAACTTGTTGATCTAATGTAAATTGGTTTTGGTCAAAAATGATTTGACGTACAAGTGAATAGCCATTTGAATGGATGCCGCTGGAAGACAAACCGATTAACACATCTCCTGCTGCAATTTTTTTGCCGGTAATGATTTTGGATTTCTCCGCAGCCCCTACCGCAAATCCAGCAATGTCGTATTCGTTTTCTTCGTAAAGACCTGGCATTTCTGCCGTTTCCCCACCAATTAATGCCGCGCCTGCTTGAACACAGCCATCTGCTACACCTTTAACAATTTGTTCGATCTTTTCAGGAATTGCTTTGCCGACTGCAATATAGTCCAGGAAAAACAAAGGTTCTGCACCTTGTGCAACGATGTCATTGATACACATCGCTACGCAATCAATGCCGATGGTGTCGTGACGGTCCGCCATGAACGCGAGCTTTAATTTCGTGCCCACGCCATCTGTTCCCGACACAAGAACCGGTTCTTTCAAATTTAACTCAGATAAATCGAACATACCACCAAATCCACCGAATGCACCAAGCATTCCTTTACGCGCTGTTCGTTCTACATGAGACTTCATACGGTTGACCGCTTCATAGCCAGCATCGATATTAACGCCTGCTTTTTCATATGCTTTTGACACGCCGGTTCCCCCTTATTTCACTTTTTCTTTTTCGTGTGGCAACACTGTATCCGGATAAATATTGGTTGGGTATTCCCCTGTAAAGCAAGCTAAGCAATGTCCACATTTTGATCCAGGATCCGTTCGTCCGATGTTTTCTACCATGCCATCAACCGATAAGAATGTTAATGAATCCGCACCGATAATTTCACGCATTTCTTCTATTGTATTATTAGCAGCGATTAACTCACCTGCGGTACTAATGTCAATGCCATAGAAACAAGGGTTTTTGATTGGTGGCGAACTGATCACCACATGCACTTCTGTCGCTCCTGCTTCTTTCAACAATTTGACAATGCGTCGTGAAGTAGTACCGCGAACAATCGAATCATCTACCATAATAACGCGTTTTCCTTTCACCACTTGACGGACAGGCGATAATTTCATTTTGACACCTTGTTCCCGCAAATCTTGTGAAGGTTGGATAAACGTACGTCCGACATAACGGTTTTTAATCATACCCAGTTCATAAGGAATACCACTTTGTTCTGAGTAGCCAATGGCTGCTGAAATACTAGAATCAGGAACACCTGTTACAACGTCAGCATCAATTTGGACTTCTTTTGCCAATTGAACACCGAGACGTTTTCTAGCCGTATGAACGTTAATGCCATCAATATCTGAATCTGGGCGTGAAAAGTAAACGTATTCCATCGTGCAAATCGAACGTTCTGCTGGATAAGCAAAGCGTTCTGCACGCATGCCGTCTTTCGTAATGATCAAAAATTCACCTGGTTCAACCGAACGAACAAATTCTGCTCCAACAATATCAAATGCACATGTTTCCGATGCTGTAACCCACGCATCTCCTAACTTACCAAGAGATAATGGGCGCAAACCATTTGGATCTAGCGCAATATACATCGCTTCTTCTGTCAAAATCACACAAGCAAAAGCACCTTTTAACAAAGACAATGCATTTTTCGCTTTTTCTTCAAACGTTGCATAGCCACTTCTTTTGATTAAGTGAGCGAGTACTTCGGTGTCAGAAGTTGTTTGAAAAATACTTCCTTGACGTTCTAAATGACCTTTTAATTGTGTGGCATTAACTAAATTGCCGTTATGTGAAACAGCTAAACTACCAGTAGTTGAATTAAAGAGCAGCGGCTGGACATTTTCAATGCCGTGGCCTCCTGCTGTTGCATAACGGACATGGCCAATTGCGGCATGTCCTGCTATTTTTTCTATTTTTTCAGGTGTAAAAACTTCACTGACCATGCCTTCGCCTTTTAATGGTCGAAGCGCTTCTCCGTCAGTTGAAACAATTCCAGCACCTTCTTGACCGCGATGCTGCAAAGCGTGCAATCCGTAATATGTCAATTGCGTCGCATTCGGATGTCCCCATATTCCAAAGACACCACATTCTTCATTTAAGCTTCTGATTTCAGCAAGCATGGGATAGCTCCTTTCCAAGCTGAGCAAAGCGTTGCGACTGATTCGTTAATCCAAGTCGTACCGTCTTCACCGTTGATTACGAAATTGGTTCCCGTGACTTGGCCGACTTTTTTGGCATTTGATACGATTTTTTCAAATTGTGCTGCTTTTTCTGCACTAACCGTCACGACAAAGCGTGATTGCGATTCGCTGAACAAAGCCGTTGTTGCAGTTCCAGACAACGTAACTTCCATGCCGAGTCCGTTACCGAATGTTTTTTCAGCTAACGCGACCGCAACGCCACCTTCAGCAACATCGTGTGCTGACGCGATAAGTCCTTGCTGAATAGCTGATAAAATTTCTTTTTGACGTTTGGCTTCTACTGTTAAATCGATGGCTGGTGCTTTACCAAAAATACGTCCTTCGACCATTTTCTGCAGTTCACTACCGCCAAACTCCGTAAAGCTTTCTCCAATTAAATATACGAAGTCGCCTTGTTTTTTCGCATCTTGTGTCGTAACGTGTGCAAGATCTTCTACAAGACCGACCATTCCGATAGTTGGTGTCGGATAAATAGCTGTACCGTTTGTTTCATTGTATAACGAGACGTTTCCGCCAATAACTGGAGAATCCAAGATTACACAAGCTTCAGACATGCCGTCTGCAGCTTTCTCTAGTTGCCAGAAGATTTCTGGTTTTTCTGGGTTACCGAAGTTCAAACAATCTGTTATTGCAAGAGGTTTCGCTCCTGACACAACAACATTACGTGCGGCTTCTGCCACTGCAATTTTACCGCCTGTTTCTGGATCTAAGTAAATATAGCGAGAGTTGCAATCCGTTGTCATCGCAAGGCCTTTGTTGGTACCGCGGACACGGACAATTGCTGCGTCCGACCCAGGGCTAACAACAGTACTCGTACGCACTTGATGATCGTATTGATCATAAACCCATTCTTTTGAAGCGATGGTCGGCTGTTTTAATAAAGCTGTCAAGGTTCTATTGAAATCAGTCACTTGCGGTTCTACATTATCCAACTGTTGGAACTCAGTAAAGTAAGCTGGAACTGCTGATGGTTTATGGTAAACCGGTGCGTCTTCTGCAAGCGCATCAACCGGTACTTCTGCAACAATTTTACCTTTATGCTTTAAGCGTAATGTAGAATCGTCTGTTACCGTACCGACTGTGACAGCATCTAGTCCGTATTTTTCAAACAACTCAACGATTCCAGGCTCGCGTCCTGCTTTAACGACGATCAGCATACGTTCTTGAGATTCTGACAACATCATTTCATAAGCCGTCATGCCTGTCTCACGTTGTGGGATATGATCAAGGTCCATTTCAATACCTGATCCGGCTTTAGAAGCCATTTCAGCTGAAGATGAAGTCAGTCCAGCTGCACCCATATCTTGAATACCGATCAACGCATCGGACTTGATCAATTCTAAACACGCTTCTAGTAATAGTTTTTCCATAAATGGATCGCCAACTTGTACTGCTGGACGATTTTTATCCGAGCCGTCTGTTAGTTCTTCAGAAGCAAATGTCGCACCGTGAATGCCGTCGCGTCCTGTTTTAGCGCCCACGTACATAACAGGGTTGCCTGTCCCTTTAGCAATTCCTTTTTGAATATCTTCGTGATTGATCAAGCCAACACACATCGCATTCACTAATGGATTGCCGTCATAACAATCGTCAAACTGGATTTCTCCACCAACTGTTGGAATCCCGATGCAATTTCCGTAACCCGCAATTCCAGCAACAACTTCTTCAAACAAATATTTCACGCGCGGTGTTGTTAATTCGCCAAAGCGCAAGGAGTTAAGCAAAGCAATAGGACGTGCGCCCATTGAAAAGACGTCACGAATAATTCCACCAACTCCAGTAGCCGCTCCTTGATAGGGCTCGATCGCAGATGGGTGATTGTGCGATTCCATTTTGAAAACGACTGCTTGTCCATCACCAATGTCTACAATTCCTGCACCTTCACCGGGGCCTTGCAGAACACGTTCTCCTTTAGTCGGAAATTTCGCAAGTACGGGTTTCGAGTTTTTATAAGAACAATGTTCAGACCACATAACGGAAAACAAACCAGTTTCCGTATAGTTTGGCAATCTTCCTAAAATAGTTTCGACCATTTCAAATTCGGCATCCGATAAGCCCATTTGTTGATATACTTTTTGTTCTTTTATTTGAGCAGCATTTGGTTCAAGCATGACTGACATGTGCTTCCCTCCACTGTTTTACGATTGATTTAAATAAAGCTAATCCGTCTTTGCCGCCGATTAACTCGGACACTGCACGTTCTGGATGCGGCATCATGCCTAGCACGTTTCCGCGTTCGTTAATAATGCCTGCAATGTTGTTGCGGCTACCATTAAAATCATCTGCATACGTAAAGATGATTTGATTGTTTTCTTTAAGGTGGTTGTATGTCGCATCATCGCAATAATAATTGCCTTCTCCGTGAGCGATTGGAATCTGGATTTCTTGACCTTGCTCGTATTCGTTCGTAAACAATGTATGATTGTTTTCAACTTTTAACCCAACAGTACGGCACATGAACTTCAAGTTCTTATTGCGCAATAAAACGCCTGGCAATAAACCTGCTTCTGTTAAAATCTGAAATCCGTTACAAATTCCGAGAACAGGCTTTCCAGCTTCTGCTGCTTTTCTCACTTCGTCCATAACTCCAGAAAATTGAGCAATCGCGCCGCAACGCAAGTAATCGCCGTATGAAAATCCGCCTGGCAGCAAAATGCCATCATAGCTGCTCAAATCTTTTGAGTCATGCCATACGTATTCTGCTTCTTCACCTAGTTCGTCTTTGACCGCATGATACATATCTAAATCACAATTCGAACCCGGAAAAACAATTACTGCGAATTTCATTGCGAGACAACCTCCTCAATTTCATATCGGTAATCTTCAATTACGGTATTTGCTAATAGACGATGACACAATTCATTAACTAAAGAATCTACATCACGTTCGCTGTCTTCAATAACTAATTCTAGGTATTTACCAATTCGTACGTCTGCCACTTCACCATAGCCCATTTTATGAAGAGAGCCCATAACTGCAGAACCTTGTGGGTCCAATACACTTTCACGTAATGTTACATATACTTTCACTTTTTTCATGAGTGTTGTCCTCCTAGACGAGTTAAAATGAGTTCGTACGCTTCTGTTAAATTCCCAAGATTGCGACGGAATACGTCTTTATCCAGCTTTTGTTTTGTCTTCATATCCCAAAGCCGGCAAGTGTCCGGCGAGATTTCATCTGCCAATAAAATAGTACCAGTTGAATCACGACCAAATTCAATTTTAAAGTCAACCAGATCTACACCAATTTCTTTAAAAAACCCAATTAATACACAATTGATTTCGCGTGCTTTTTTCTTGAGCTCTGCCACTTCTTCTGCAGTTGCCAGCTTTAGCATATCAACATGTTCATCCGTAATTAATGGATCGCTCAACTCGTCATCTTTTAAATAGAACTCCACGACCGGGCGGCTAATGGCCACGCCTTCTTTAATTCCAAGGCGTTTGGCCATGCTACCGGCTGTGATGTTCCGGACCACTACTTCCAATGGAATGATGCTGACACTTTGCACCAATTGTTCGTGATCAGACAATTGCTTAACGAAATGAGACGCAATGCCTGCTTCCTGCAATTTCATGAAAATCAGTGATGTGATTTTATTGTTCAAAATGCCTTTCCCGGTAATTTCTTCTTTCTTTTCACCGTTAAAAGCCGTTGCTGAATCTTTATATTCCACCCACAAAATTTCCTTTTCGTCTGTTGCATATAAGCGTTTTGCTTTTCCTTCGTACAATAGCTGACCTTTTTCCATTTTCAGAAGCCCCCGTTTAGTTTAGTCCAAGTCGGTTGAAAATCATGTCTACTTGTTGTAAATGATGATTATAGTCAAAGCAATCATCCAATTCTTCTTTAGAAAGTTTTGAGGTAATCGTGTTATTCGTTTCTACGATTTTGCGGAAATGCGTTTGGTTTTCCCACGCTTCCATCGCACATGGCTGAACGGTATCGTAAGCGGCTTCGCGAGCCATGCCTTTGTCGATCAGCGCCAACAACACGCGCTGTGAATAAATCAAACCAAGTGTTGAATCCATGTTGCGTTTCATGTTTTCTGGGAACACTGTCAAGTTTTTCACGATATTACCGAAACGGTTTAACATGTAATTTAAGGCAATTGTTGCATCTGGTAAAATTACGCGTTCAGCAGATGAATGCGAAATGTCGCGTTCATGCCAAAGTGCAACATTTTCATAAGCTGTTAGCATATAGCCACGGATTAAGCGCGCAAGCCCTGTCATGTTTTCAGAACCAATTGGGTTTCGTTTATGCGGCATTGCTGAAGATCCTTTTTGGCCTTTTGCGAAAAATTCTTCCACCTCACGTGTTTCTGATTTTTGCAAACCACGAATTTCTGTCGCAAATTTCTCGATAGACGACCCAATCAATGCGAGTACGCTTAAATACTGTGCATGACGGTCGCGTTGCAGTGTTTGAGTAGAAATGGGTGATGCTGCAAGACCTAACTCTTTGCAGACATATTCTTCAACAAAAGGATCGATGTTTGCGTATGTTCCAACTGCACCAGACATTTTGCCTGTTTCAATAGAAGCTGCAGCTGCTTCGAAACGCTCTAAGTTACGTTTCATTTCTTCGTGCCACAATGCCAGTTTCAACCCGAAAGTAGTTGGTTCTGCATGAACACCGTGCGTACGTCCCATCATGACAGTCATTTTATGTTCTTTTGCTTTATTGGCAAGAATCTCGATAAAGTTTGTTAAGTCTTTACGAATAATCACGTTCGCTTGCTTCAACAAGTAAGACAACGCTGTATCGACTACGTCTGTTGACGTTAAGCCGTAATGAACCCATTTGCGTTCTTCACCAAGCGTTTCAGATACTGCTCTTGTGAAAGCAACCACATCGTGGCGAGTTTCTTCTTCAATTTCTAAAATGCGATCTACTGAAAAAGAAGCATCTTTTCGAATTTTCGCTACGTCTTCTTTCGGAATATCTCCGATTTCAGCCCAAGCTTCACATGCTAAAATTTCAACTTCTAACCATGCCTTATATTTGTTTTCTTCTGTCCAAATTGCGCCCATTTCAGGGCGTGTGTAACGTGCAATCATTAGTAAGTTCCTCCAATTATTCTGGCCAAATGCCAGATGCATCTATTTCACTTAAAGTTACCTCTAAGTCTTCCGTTAATATCGTAACATGTCCCATCTTTCGTTTCTGCTTGGCTTCGTCTTTTCCATATAAATGTATCGACCAATTTGGAAATTGTGCTATTTTTGAAGCGAGTGGCGCAACGTGTTCACCTAAAACATTGACCATTACCGCTTGTGACCACAAAATTGGTTGTCTGAGTGGCCATCCGCAAATTGCACGGATATGCTGATGAAACTGTGAAATGTTTGTCGCTTCGATTGAATAATGTCCTGAATTATGAGGACGCGGTGCCAACTCGTTCACAATGATACTACCGTTTTCTAAAACGAACATTTCAACTGCTAATGTGCCAATCATGTTCAAATGAGCCGCAATTTTTTCAGCCGCTTGTTTTGCTTCATCGATTGTCTCTTTCCCGATTCTTGCTGGAACAATCGTCTCGTGCAAAATATGATCTTTATGAATATTTTCACCAATTGGTAAAATAGCCGTTTCACCGTGTACATTGCGCTGAATAATTACCGAAATTTCTTTTGTGAATTCCACAAAAGCTTCTGCTACGCATTCGCCGTTTGCGAACAATCCTTGTGCTAAAGAAAGCTCTTCTATAGAAGAAACAGTTTGTTGTCCTTTGCCGTCATATCCACCACGTGCTGTTTTTACTACAAATGGAAAAGGTAACTCACTGCTTTTTTTTGTTAACTCTTCAAAAGTAGAAGCCGTAATATAATCCGCAACAACAACGCCAGCTTCAGAGATAGCTTGTTTTTCAACGATTCGGTTTTGCGTCACACGAATCAATTCAGAACCTTGTGGAACGTATGCCATTTCTGCTAGTTTCGATAAGCCTTCAACATCTATATTTTCAAACTCATAAGTAATAACGTCGCTCGCTTCAGCCAGTTCTTCCAAAGCATGTTGATCGCTAAAAGGAGCAACGATTTGGATATCAGCTACTTGTCCTGTTGGCGAATCCATAGCTGGATCGAGAACAGCAATTTTAAAGCCTGCTTCTTTTGCAGCTAGCGCCATCATGCGTCCTAATTGACCGCCACCAATAATTCCAATCGTTTGTCCAGGCAAAATAGTTTTCGTCATATCAAGTCCACCGAGCTTTCTAAAACTGCAGCAGCTGTAAGATCTCTCTTATCTTGTAAGGCTTGTGCTACGTCCTGATCAACTGTCCCCAAAATTTGAGCTGCCAATAGTCCAGCATTCACTGCACCTGCTTTACCAATAGCCACAGTT
>JBBSRA010000007.1:0-96415 GCA_038243515.1 Caryophanales bacterium | reverse complement strand
ACTCAAGCTTTCTGAGTAAATCTATAGTTACACATTTCCAAAATTTCATTTCACTAATTCTAATACAACTGGAACCAGAGCTTCAACTTTTTTCCCGTTAAACGCTAGTTGTGATTGATCTTACTTTTTTTCACGACTGAATACCTGCCATTCGTTCTAAAACAGCAGCGCGTTGTGGCATACCACCCTGCGCGCCAAACTTCTCAACAGATAATGAAGCAGCAGCATTAGCAAAACGTACAGCCCATTCAAATTCTCGTTCTTCTACTATAGCTGTTGCTAATGCTCCATTAAACGTATCTCCTGCTCCTGTTGTATCTACTGCTTTAGCGGGAAAGCCTTTTACTGTCACATGCTTTTCGCCGTCATAAAACTGAGCACCTCTTTGTCCAAGTGTGATGACAAGCCGGTTGGGGTATTTTTCTAATACCGTTTCCCAATTCTTTCCGAACATTTCTTCTGCTTCAGTTTCATTAGGTGTTAAGTATGTACAAAAAGGCAGCATTTCCACTCTAAACCCACTTGCAGGAGCTGGATTTAAAATGCTTGGCACATCGTTTTGATAACAAATTTCCAAAGTCCGTTGCACTACAGCAATCGGCATCTCTAATTGCATCATGACCAATTCACTTGTTGCTAATTGCTCAGCAAATGCATCGATTTCCTCTGTTGTAACTTTGTGATTGGCTCCTGGCACGACAATAATACGATTGTCACCTTCCGACAACAGAATATTGGCAATGCCACTCGTGCCATCTGTTCGCTTAACTTGTCGAGTCAATATTCCTTCGTTTTTCAGTCCTGCCAACAGTTCTGTTCCAAATGCATCTTGTCCAACTGCTCCAATTATCTGTACATTGCTTCCAAGTCTTGCAGCGGCAACTGCTTGATTGGCTCCTTTACCTCCTGGCACTGTCTTATATAAATTACCCAAAGTTGTTTCACCTTGTTTTGGGAAATGATCAGTTTGAACAACCAAATCCATATTAATACTGCCAACTACCGTTATCATTCTGATACACTCCTTGTTGTTCCACGTATAACTAGCTTCACTGGAACTTCATAAAAACTTTGTTCGACTTTTATATTTTCAATCCGTTTTATCAAAACACGTGTTGCAATTGCTCCCATTTTGTAAATATCTTGCGCAACAGTAGTTAATCCGGGTGATAGCATTTCGCCCATCGCGACTCCGTCAAAACCAACAATCTGTAATTCGGTTGGTACATGCATTCCAACAATACCTGCAGCTTTTAAAGCCCCGGCAGCTGATACGTCACTACTAGCAAAAATTCCATCGATTTGCGGATTGTCTTTTAACACTTGCTCAACAATTTTTTGTGAATCAGCAAAATGGAATGGGCAGTTTACGACTTGATATTCTGCGTTAGATTGTCGAATTGCTTCCATAAATCCTTCGTATCGATCGTTCGCCGGATTCAATTCTTCAGGTCCTCTAAGAAAAAGAATATATTGGCATGCTCTTTCCAATAAAGCATTCGTACCCATTACTGCACCTTCTTTATTATTAGAAGAAACAGTTGGGATTTTTTCATTGATCGCTCGGTCAAGTGCTACAATTGGCACGTTGGCATTCGCGTAATGTGGTACATCTAGCTGGTTCGATGCAACAATAAAACCGGCAATGTATTTTTTCTTTAAGGTTTCGATATAGTTTTTTTCTTTTTCTGGATTCTCATCTGAATTACATAACACCACAGTGTAGCCATATGTTAAAGCAACATCTTCGACTGCTCGTGCAAGTTCTGGGAAAAAAGGGTTGGTGATGTCTGGTAGGATTAGGCCTATTAAATTCGATTTCTTCGTATTTAATGACCGTGCAATCGGATTCAATTCGTAGTTTAGTTCTTCGACTGCAGCAGTTACTGCTTTAGCTGATTCTTCACTGACATATCCGCTATCATTTAAGAACCTCGAAACCGTAGCTACTGAAACTCCTGCTTTTTTTGCTACATCCTTTATAGTAGTCATGCAAAACGACTCCGTTTCTCTTTCTATGTGTAACCGGTTACACATACTATATATTGTAGTGAATTTCTTGTCAACGTGAATATTTTTTGTTTGCTGGATGTACTAAAGTCTACATTTTTAGCGAGAGTAAAATTTTCGAAAAACCAATTTGGGTTTTTCTTTGCTAAAACTTAATCGTTCCTCCTTATGTGAAAATAACAGTTGCCAATGACAATCCAATTACTATTGCAATAACAATTATTGCAAGAAATTAACTAACAGTCTTAATTCCAATTTGACCTAGTTTTGCAGGATCATCAAGACCTGCTGTTCCGAGAGCAATAGAAAACAACACGAGTGGTGCAACGAGCGTATTTATCAAACTCAAAAACACTTGGCCAAGCGGTACAAATAACTATGTATTCAATTCATCAAACCATTCATTTCGCTCTTTCGTTTATAAGCGTAAAAATTATTTTAAAATACTTGTCGCAATCGCTGAACCTACACCAGACTGACATTACACAATCAGCATTTTTTCTGTAGGCACTTTATTTAATCGATTTTTTAATGTACGAATCTAATTCTCCTGCTTTTTCAATCCACTCTGAAACATTTTCATAGCCAATTTCTCCGTCAATACCGACAGAACGCAATACTTCAGCTACTTGGTCTAAAGAATTTGAGTCTAGCAGTAAATAAAGCAGCTTTTTATAATCCACAATCCATCTAGCCCAATTGGCAAATGATTTATTAAATGAAATGTTAATGGTTCCAGGAATATATCCATTACCAAATGAAGCGGGTGGTCCATCTTGCTCTTAAATCAAATAAACCTCTCTTCTTTTTTCACACAAAAAAGACAGCAACTACACGTTAGTTACTATCTTTTATAATTACATCTATTCTTTTCTGTCGTCGAAAAAGCTCGGCAATTCACTAGCTTTCATAGGAAAATCAGCTTGTCTTTTATCAACAAACGACTGAATTCCTTCAGTAGCATCTGCGTTTTGACCGGCCCAATGAAGAAATTTAGATTCTACTAAATGAGAAGCAGAAGGATGGTCTTGCTCCATCATCTTCCATAGTAGTTGTCGCGTAAAGCTATTGGAAGTTGCAGCAGTATTTCCGACAATGTCTCGCGCAATTTCATAAGCTTTAGCGAGTGGATCTTCTGATTCGTATTGCATCAGACCTGCACTAACTGCTTCAGTTGTTGGTATATAACGACCCGTCAACGTCCATTCGAGTGCTTTGCCAATTCCGACGATTTTTGGCAAAAACCAACCCGAAGCCGCTTCTGGTCCAATGCCACGACGTCCAAACACAAAGCCGATTTTCGTATCTTTTTTTACGATCCGGATATCCATCGGTAACGTCATCGTCATACCGATTCCGACAGCCGGCCCGTTAATGGCTGCAATAATTGGCTTATTGACGTCATACACTTGAAGACTGACTTGTCCACCAAGATCTCGGTAGTCTTCTGAAGATTGCTCTGATGAAAAAGTTGCCCCTCCGTCAGACAAGTCCATTCCAGCACAAAAAGCGCGTCCACTGCCAGTTACAATAATTACACGTACTTCATCGTCTTGGTTAACGTTTTTATAAAAGTGCAAAAGCTCTTCGTTCATCTTTTCCGTATAAGCGTTCATATTATCTGGACGATTCAATGTTAACGTCAAAATTCCGTCTTGTAGTTTGGTTTTAATCGTTTCGTACAAGTTTAGCCACTCCTTCTTTATATTCAGTAAGCAGTTGATCGATAATTTCTTTCGTCGTCTCTCGTTTAGTGATCGTTGTAACACCATGACCTGCAGACCAAATATCTCGCCAAGCTTTTGCGTCGACCAAATGTGATAAATCAACTTCATGTTTGGGTTTTAAGGTTTTTGGATCGATTCCTTGCTTTAACAAACTTGGGATTAACACATTTACCGGAACTCCACTAAAAGAATCTGTATAAAGAACATCTTCAACCGACGAATCAATAACCATTTGCTTGTACTCTTCTGGTGCACTGCTTTCTTCAGCTGCTAGAAAACGAGTCCCCATATAAGCATAATCAGCTCCCATTAACTTAGCAGCAGCGACATCCGCTCCCGTAGACAAAGATCCTGACAAAATAAGTGTTCCCTTATAAAACTCTTTTACTGCAGCAATAAAAGCAAACGGATTAATCAGACCCCCGTGACCGCCAGCTCCAGCACAAACAAGAACCAGCCCATCTACTCCGGTAGATGCTGCCTTTTTAGCATGTTTAACATTAGCGACATCCGAATAAACCAAGCCGCCATAAGCATGAACCACTTTAATAATATCAGCAGGCGATCCGAGTGACGTAATCACAATCGGTGGTTCATATTGACGAATCATTTCAAAATCCTCTTCATAGCGTTTATTCGATCCGCGGTGACAAATAAAATTCACTGCCCATGATTTTTCACCCAACGCTCTTTTTATCTCTTCCAACCACGAAGCACATGTTTCTGCTGGTCTCGCGTTTAGTAAAGGAAAGCTTCCAATCACACCGGCATTCGACGCTTCAATTACCATTTTAGGCGTCGATACTAAAAACATCGGTGCCACAATAACGGGCAGCTTAAGCACTTTCAATCACCACTGCAATTCCTTGACCCCCACCGATACAAAGACTCGCTACTCCATATTTACCATCACGACGTTTTAGTTCGTATGCCAGTGACAACAAAATACGCGCACCACTTGCACCTACCGGGTGACCCAGTGCAATTGCACCCCCGTTGACGTTAACTTTTTCTCGGTCTAGTCCTAGTTCTTTTTCCACTGCCAAATATTGCGCTGCAAATGCTTCGTTCACTTCAAATAAATCAATATCTTCAAGTGTTAACTCAGCGCGTTCTAATGCTTGTTTAATCGACGGTACAGGACCAATGCCCATAATGGTTGGATCCACGCCCACCACGCCCCACGAAACAATTCTTGCCATTGGTTTTAAGTTATGTTCATCTACAGCTTTTTCACTCGCTACGATGAGTGAGGCAGCACCGTCATTGATGCCTGAAGCATTCCCAGCGGTTACCGTTCCGTCTTTTTTAAATGATGCGCGAAGCTTCGATAATGCTTCTTCGTTAGCATCTGGCTTAATATGCTCATCTTTGTCGACGACTAAAACGCCTTTACGTGTTTTCACATCAACCGCAACAATCTCTTCAGCAAACACACCCGTTTCAACTGCGCGTGCGGCTCGCTGATTGGATTCGACTGAAAATGCATCTTGCTCTTCACGTGAGATCTTGTATTGCTCTGCTAATTTTTCCGCCGTCATTCCCATACCACTACCTGTATATTGATCGGTCAATGTCGCTGTCAGCATATCTTCAAATTGCAGATTGCCCATTTTCGACTTACTAAAGCGTTGGTCAAAGTTAGCGTATGGAGACATCGACATATTCTCTGCCCCTCCTGCCAACACCAAATCTGCTTCGCCTAATAAAATATGTTGCGCTGCTGCTACTACCGCTTGCGCACCTGATCCACATAAACGATTTAACGTAAGTGCTGGAACTTCTTTTGGTACGCCTGCTTTTAACCCAATATGACGTGCAATATATGCAGCATTTACACTCGATTGAATGACGTTTCCATAAAACACATGATTGATGTCTTCTGCCTTCACATTCGAGCGTTTTAACGCTTCAATTGCTGTCGCCGCTCCAAGCTCCGTCGCGTTAGTATTGACGAATGCTCCGCCAAACCCTCCAAAAGCCGTTCTTGCTCCGTCTATTAAGTAGATGTTGTTCATATTCCAACTTCCCCTTTCTTTTTCATTTATACTAATAGTTTTAGTAAATGCTCTGCATAGATTTCTTCAATTTCCTTTTTACTAAACTCTCCTTCTGGAGAATACCAAATTTGTACCCAGTTTATCGCTCCAAGAATAATCATGCGTAACATCTTTTTGTTTAAAATAGTAAATTCTTTACGTCTTACGCCTTCATCCATAATCTTATCGAACATTGCTGTGTAATTATCGCGTCTTTCAATAAGCTCTTTGATATTAGACTCTGAAAAAACTTTTTCCGGTTTTACAATCAAGCTAAAAACTTCTTTTTCTCTTATCACAATATCTAAATGCATTTTAATCGCTTTTTTCATCTTTTCTAGAGAAGAAGTTTCTTCTGAATAGATAGTTTCCATATTTTTTATAGCTACTGACAATATTACTTCATGGCAACTGTATAAAATCTCTTCTTTATTTTTATAATAATAATAAAGAGCACCTTTAGTCATTAGTAGTTCTGCAGCTATGTCTTCCATAGTTGCATTCTTGTAGCCTTTATTCGCAATGACTCTACTCGCTGAACGCAAGATATCTTCTCTTTTCTTCGCTACTTTTCGTTCGCGTAGACTCACGCCACCACCTCATTCACTTAATATGAAAACATATACTTAATTCTTTAACTAAAAGATATGAAACTTATTTCACATTCGAACTTTCTCTCAATTGTTGACGCAATTCTAGACGCCCAACATCCCGCAAATGAACTTGGTCCGGACCATCTACTAAACGCAGCGCACGAGCATTGGCGTAATGGGCTGCTAACGGGAAATCTTCTGTTAGTCCAGCTCCACCAAAAACTTGTATCGCACGATCAATAACATTGATCGAAACGCGTGGCACCGCGATTTTGATCATCGCAATTTCTTTACGTGCTGATTTCGCGCCTCCTTCATCAATTTTATGAGCTGCATGCAAAGTCAAAAGACGCGCTTGTTCAATTTCAATTCGACTTTCAGCAATAATTTCTCTGATGACATCTTTATCAGCCAAAGTAGAACCAAATGCTTCTCTACTATCAGCGCGTTTACATAGTAGCTCAAGTGCTCGTTCAGCAGCTCCTATTGCACGCATGCAATGATGGATGCGCCCAGGTCCTAAACGTCCTTGTGCAATTTCAAACCCTCGTCCTTCACCTAGCAACATATTCGATGCCGGTACACGCACGTTGGTGTAGTGGACTTCAGCGTGACCTTGCGGTGCATCGTCGTAACCAAAGACTGTCAGCGGTCGGATGATTTGGACTCCTGGTGTATCAAAAGGTACGAGAATCATCGATTGCTGTTGATGTTTTGCTGCATTCGGATCTGTTTTTCCCATAACAATCGCAATTTTACAACGAGGGTCCATTGCTCCAGTTGTCCACCATTTTTTCGCGTTAATCACGTATTCATCGCCGTCACGCACAATGCTGCTTTGAATATTAGTGGCATCAGAAGAAGCAACAGCAGGCTCGGTCATCGAGAAGCACGAACGAATTTCTCCCCGCAATAAAGGCTCAAGCCATTGCTCTTTTTGTTCGTCTGTTCCGTACTTCACAAACACTTCCATGTTGCCAGTATCTGGTGCGTTACAATTAAATAGCTCAGGTGCAATCAACGAACGACCCATAATCTCGGATAAATGAGAGTAATCGTAATTCGATAATCCAGCTCCGTATTCGGGATGGTCCAAAAATAAATTCCATAATCCTTGCTCTTTCGCTTTTTCTTTTAGCTCTTCAATAATCGGTGGAATGGTCCAGCGATCTTCCGCTTCCTGCAGGTATTTCTCAACTGTAACTTCGTTTGGATACACATAATCATCCATAAACCTCAATAATTTCGTTCTTAACTCTTCGGCCTTCGGTGATAGCTCTTTAAGCATTTATGCTTCCTCCAATGTTTTCAATATATTGTGTAAAATTTCGACTCTTTACCATTCCTTGAGATCTTTCGGTGTGATAATTTCTTAACAAGTTGAACTTTTTGGAACCTGTACATTTCTAATTGAATAAAAAATTCAAAATATTTATACTAATTCTTTAAATTTAGTATAGTTGTTCTATTTTTGAATTACAAGTCAAATTTTAAATTATCAGAATTTTTGTACATAAAAAAAGAAACGCTTGATTTTACTCAAAGCGTTTCTTTTCTTTATCCTTCTAAATCTACATTATGGTAAACTTGCTGAACATCTTCTAGGTCTTCTAATGCATCTATCATTTTTTCGAATTGTCCCTGTGCATCTTCTGGCAGTGGCAATTCGTTTTGAGCAAGCATGGTCAACTCGGCTACAGTGAATTCTGTAATGCCTGCATTTTTAAATGCTTCCTGCACCAAATGGTATTGATCTGGTTCTGCATAGACAATAACCCCGTCTTCTTCTTCTATAATGTCGCGAACGTCGATATCCGCTTCCATCATTAGTTCTAATACTTCATCAGCTGTTTTGCCTTCGATACCAAATACTGCTGTGTGATCGAACATATAAGCGACAGAGCCACTCACTCCCATGTTCCCGCCATTTTTGCCAAATGCCGCTCGTACATCTGAAGCTGTGCGGTTGACGTTGTTGGTCAATGTATCCACAATGACCATGGAACCATTAGGACCAAACCCTTCATAGCGTAATTCATCATAGCTTTCTTCAGATCCGCCTTTTGCTTTTTCCACTGCACGGTCAATTATCGCTCGGGGAATACTGTAGGTTTTCGCGCGTTCTAAAACTACTTTCAATGCTTGGTTTGACTCTGGATCTGGTTCGCCTTGTTTTGCAGCTACATATATTTCACGTCCGAATTTTGCATAAATCCGGCTTGTGTTGGCATCTTTAGATGCTTTCTTTTCTTTAATATTATTCCATTTGCGTCCCATTAAATTTCCTTCTCTCTATAAAATTTCAAACTCGGTGCTACTCACTATGTACTATTATAGTACAAATCATTCGAATGCAACGTATTTCGTCATTAAAAACCGTAGTTTTTATCCATTTAAAAGATACCGTCTAGTTGATTTAAAGCAAATGAGTAGAATCTTCACCTATGTTGAATAAGATACTTTTTGATAAAAATAATTTAGTTTGACTAAGCTATTTTTATAAACCTTATGAAAAATATGCGTAGTCGTTGGTGACATAGGTGGAATGAGCCATACTCAGTTCCACGTAACATCGAGACGTTTGCTTTCTTCTTTTTTCTCGAAATTTTTAAGTTACTTTGCTGCTGTATGATGATGGACAAATGTCACTCCAGCATTTTGAAACGGTTCCAGTACTGCGATGTTTAATTCCACTAAAGCTTTGTCTTTCCACAGCGAACGGGTTGACTGCGTGTTCCGTATCATGAGCTGCTACTGCTGGCAATGCATTGTACTGTCTTCATCTGCTAAATTTCTTGCACCCACTTCAGTGCCCGTATACCAGCCATTAAAAGACGCCATCTTGTATTCAATTCCGCTGACTTCTAGCAACATATCCGAAATAAGCAGAACCCTATACCACTTTAGCTCTAGCTGGGAAAATTCAAAGATGTCGAGATGACTGATTTCAACTTCTTTAATTGACTCTTGCGGAATTTCTTTTAGCAACGGTTCACTAGTTGGCATTTGAATTACCACTGGTTAAATATCAAAAGCTGTTCCAACTCATTGCCCCTATCATACACTGAGAGTCCTATCCTTTTCAGTGACAGTTCTTTAAACCTCTATATTTCGAGACGTATTTCCAGTACACTTGAATTTAGTAAAGATAGTCTAGGAGGAGCTCACATCAATGGTTAAAGCGATTTTTCTCGATTTGGATGATACGTTATTGTGGGATAAGAAAAGTGTGGAAAAAGCGTTTCAGGAAACATGCCGTCTGGCTGAAAAATTAACAGGTCGAGATTGCTCTGGTTTGGAAAGAGCCGTAAGAGCTGCAGCAACTGACCTTTATTCAAGATGTGAGACGTATGATTTCACTAAAATGATTGGCATTAATCCTTTTGAAGGACTATGGGGAACCTTCGACGATGAAGGATCAGATTTTCAAAAGATGAAAACACTCGTCCCGACTTATCGTCGAGATGCATGGACTCTTGGCTTAGCAAAAATCGGTATTGAAAATAGCACCGAAATCGGCAGTCAACTAGCTGATTACTTTCCCGAAGCGCGTAAAAGAAACCCTGTGCTATATGAAGAAAGCTTGGAAGTACTTGCAGATTTGAAAGAGCATTATCAGTTGCTTTTATTAACTAATGGTTCGCCAAGCTTACAGCAACTCAAACTGGAAATCACACCTGAAATCGCTCCTTTTTTCGATCATATTATTGTATCTGGTGCTTTTGGAAAAGGTAAGCCGGACCCAGATATTTTTTGTTATGCTTTATCAAAATTTGACTTTACAGCTAATGAGGTACTAATGGTTGGAGATAATTTAATGACGGATATTTTAGGTGCGAACAAAGCAGGCATTCGTTCTGTTTGGATCAATCGTGAACACCACGTCCCACATGAAACCATCGTCCCAACATACGAAATCCAACATTTAGAAGAATTGCTTCAACTATTAGAACAACTGTAATCGACAAAAGGGTTGCCACTAAAAGTCATCTTTTATGACTTTTTAGTGGCAACCCTTCTATTTGTTATAAGTTAATAGGTGTGACTCCTTGGATTTCCTCTAAACTCACTAACTGCTCTAAACTACTTGCTTCTGCAGGTTTATCAATAGACAACATCATAATTGCATCTCCACCGACAATAGAGCGCCCCACTTGCATCGTTGCAATATTGACGTTTTCCTGCCCAAGCAAAGTTCCGACACGCCCGATGACGCCTGGACGGTCATTGTGACGAACATACAAAAGATGACCCTCTGGCACAACATCTACTACATAATCATCTACTTTAACAATACGTGCTCCTTGTCCATTTAATAAAGTACCAGCTGCTTTTCTAATACCATTTGCCGTTTTTACTTCTACAGTGATTAAGGTCGTAAACCCTTTCGATTCTGTAGTCTTTTGTTCAGTAACGACAATGCCTTTTTGATTTGCTAGATATAAAGCATTTACATTATTAACTTGTTTTCCAAGATGACGCTTCAGCATGCCTTTTAACATATTGCGCGTTAAAGGTCTTACGTCCATGTTAGCTAACTCTCCAGCGTAACTCACGATAACTTCTTCTGCAGTGGCATCTGTCAAATCGGTTAAAAAAGTACCTAGACGCTCTGATAAATCAAAATAAGGCTCAATTTTCTTCATGATTTCTTTTGGCACAGACGGAAGATTCACTGAATTACGGACAGTTCCAGTCTCGAAATAGCTGACTACGTCCATGCTAACATCTACTGCTACGCTTTCTTGTGCTTCAAACGTACTCGCAGCTAAATGAGGCGTTGCGATGATTTCAGGTAAATCCAATAACCGAAAATCAACCATCGGCTCTTGTTCAAAAACATCAAGTGCTGCTCCGGCAACTTTTCCTGATTTCACAGCATCGTACAACGCGTCTTCATCGATAATCCCGCCACGTGCACAATTGACAATTTGAACGCCATCTTTCATGATTTCAAATGCTTCTTTACTGATTAAATGCTTCGTCTCTTTTAATAGAGGCGTATGAACTGTCACAAAATCGGCCGCTTTTAACACGTCTTCTACAGAACCAAAATCGACTCCTAGCTTTTCTGCTCTTTCGGCCGTTAAGAAAGGGTCATACGCAATGACGTTCATTCGCTGTCCTTTTGCGCGTGCTGCTACTTCTTGACCAATTCGTCCAAATCCAACAACACCAAGCGTTTTATTTTTCAATTCAACACCCACATAAGATTTTCGGTCCCATTGCTGATTTCGCAAAGCATAGAAAGCTTGAGGGATTTTACGTGCCATCGACATGATCATAGCCATTGTGTGTTCAGCCGCTGAATTGGTATTGCCATCTGGTGCATTGACTACGATAATGCCATATTCCGTCGCTGCTTCCAAATCAATATTATCAACGCCAACTCCTGCACGCCCAATAATTTTTAAGTTAGACGCTTTCTCAATTAATTCGCGTGTCACCTGCGTTTGACTTCTAACAAGTAAAGCGTCGAATCCGTCGATACGATCTTCTAATTGTTCTGGCGTTAAATTAGTTTCCATAACAATGTTTACACCGTTTGCCTGACGTAGTGGATAAATTCCTTCTTCGCTGAGTGGATCACTGATGAGTATATGAAAAGTCATTTGGTTTTCTCTCCTTCTGTCAAATAAACGTGCTGTGCAGCAGCAATGCCTTTACCTAATTCGATTTTTTTACCCACTTTTATTAAGCCAATTTCCATTGCTGCGATTGTCTGCAGCATGTCTGCCGGAGAACAATGCCCCATGTGACCAATACGGAAAATCTTTTTCGCTAAATGTCCTTGGCCGCCTGCTACTTCTATAGCAAATTCTTCTTTCATGACTTTACGGAATTCTTCAGCATCTAAATCATTGGGTTTTACAGCTGTGACGGTTGGTGATGCATCTTTGTCAGAAGTCAATAAGGGTATGCCTAACGCTCCAAATGCTGCACGCGTCATATCTTTCATTAGACGATGTCTTGCATATACTTTGTCCAGCCCTTCTTCTTCTAACAATTCGAGCACTTGCTGTAAGCCGAACAAAATCGATAAAGCCGGAGTAAAAGGCGTTGTATCTTTTAATAGATTATCGCGGTGCTTTTTAAGATCCAAGTAAAATCTAGGCTGAGGATTGGCTTCGATTTTCTTCCATGCACGCTCACTTGCAGCGATAAATGACAGTCCTGCTGGAAGCATAAAAGCTTTTTGTGAACCCGTAACCACAACGTCAATTCCCCATTTGTCCATTTCAGTTTCTGTCCCTGCTACACAAGAAACGCCATCTACAATAACAAGCGCTTCTGATACTTCTTTTACAGCAGCAGCCATTTCCTTAATTGGGTTCAAGACACCCGTGGACGTCTCGCAAAATGTTGAAAAGACAACCCTAATTTCGGGATGTTCCAAAAGAAAATTTTTCACTGCTTCAGGATCAACTGCTAATCCCCATTCAACTTCGAAAACGTGAGTTTGAATGCCATATGCTTTACAAATTTTCTCAAACCGCTCTCCGAATGCGCCAGTTACAAGAACCAGCACTTCTTCACCAGGAGCAATCGTATTGACTACAGCTGTTTCTAGACCTGCTGTTCCACTGCCTGTTAAAATGATGACTTCTTGTTGCGTTCCGAAAACACGTTTCAATTTTGGACGGATGTCACTGATTATGTCAGATGTGCTTTGCCCACGGTGACCGATCATCGGCTGTGCCATCGCGCGTTGTACACTTGGTGGAATTGGTGTAGGTCCTGGGATTCGCAAAATTTGTTGGTCTCTCAGCATAATGATGTCATTCCCTTCTCGATTATCCCGCTTTTACGGGCAGTGATTATTTATAATTACACAAAAAGACTCTTCTCCCCTCACATAAAGATGCAAGGGGCGAAAAGTCTTTTGTTCGCGGTACCACCCTAATTCACTGTCAAAAACCGCCAGTCTCATTGGTTTACATGCGTAACGAGCACGAAGCGAATGGATCTACTGAGTTGTTCAATCCACCTATTCAGGAGTGCTACCAAATGCTGAAACCACTGATTCTCACCAACCATCAGTTCTCTTGAGATTTCTTCGCACAAAGCTTATCTCCATCAACATAGTTAATCTGTATTTTGAATTGACTCCATCATATACAGGCTAAAATCCATTGTCAATATATATTAAATAGTTAGTTTTCTTTGAGACCGTTTCCATTCTTCACAAACCTAGATGACTCTAGGCACTAAAAAAGCTAAAGACACTTATATAATTCGATGAAATACATCAATAGATTAGAAGAGCAGATCTTAGCACTTCACCGTCTCTATTTCTATTTGAATCAGCCCGTTCCAATAGAGAGAACGATGCTTGATTTTTCTCCACTAGTTTTATTTCATGAAACTTATGAGACAGTTTTTTTCTTATAGCAATTTAGTAAGAGCGCGGCATCTTTAATACATTTTGTCCTAAATAAGCTAAAATCATATTATTGCTGACTGGTGCCACTTGATACATTCGCGTTTCTCTAAATTTCCGCTCTACGTCATACTCGTCGACAAATCCATAACCACCGAATGTATCTAGGCAGACGTTCGCTGCTTGCCAACTCGCTTCACTGGACAAGAATTTTGCCAAATTGGCTTGTTCGCCGAATTTTTCATTATTATCAAATCTTCTTGCTGCTTCATAACGCATTAAGTCGGCAGCTTTAATTGCTGCGTAAGCTCGTGCAATCGGAAATTGAATGCCTTGGTTTTCACCAATTTTCCGGTTAAAGACTTCTCGTTCATTCGCGTAACTAGTCGCTTTATCGATAAAAAAGTATCCATCTCCTATCGCTTCTGCCGCCAATAAGGTCCGTTCTGCATTCATGCCGTCTAGTACATATCGAAACCCTTTACCTTCTTCACCAATCAAACATTCTGCTGGAATTTCCATGTTTTTATACCATACTTGGTTTGTTGCATAGTTGAACATGGCACGAACCGGTTCCACTTCTAGAGATTCAGGTTGTTGTTCGCGAATGATTCGAAGATCAACTAAAAATAAACTAAGCCCTTCAGCGCGCTTTTCTCCTACATTTTCAATTGGTGTTGTACGGGCAAGTAACATGACTAAATCTGATTGCAGTAAACGACTAGTCCAATTTTTATGACCATTAACGACATAACCGTTTGCTGTTTTTTCAGCAAACGTTTCGATAGCAGTAGTATTAGAGCCTGCTTTGTCTTCTGTTACAGAAAAGGCCTGAAACCTTATTGATCCATTTGCAATACCAGGCAAATACTGCTGTTTTTGTTCTTCACTACCGTGTTTTAATAATGCACCCATCGTATACATTTGAGCATGACAACCTGCAGCGTGGCCACCAGAACGATTAATTTCTTCTAAAATAATCGTAGCTTCTGTCATACCATAGCCTTTACCGCCATATTTCTCAGGAATTAATGCTGAAAGATATCCACTTTTTGTTAGCGCATCTACAAACTCGTAAGGATACTCACGTTCTAAATCTAATTTTCTCCAATACGAATTCGGGAATTCTGAACATAGTTCTCGGACTTTTTGACGTAATTGCTCTCTTTCTGTTTGTGTTAATGTCGGCATTATAAATTTCCCCCTTCAAATACAATTTTTTAAGTAGTCAATTTGCTTATCTGTTCTTTCGAAAAACCTAACTCTACTAAAATAGCATCTGTATGTTCTCCGACAGCTGGAATCGGATTCATAACCGTATCCACTTCATCCGACGTAACAGGTGGAATGAGCGCCTTTAGTTTTCCAACCGGCGAATCCACTTCTCTCCAACGATTGCGTGCTGCCAATTGCGGGTGTTCGACTAATTCGTTCATCGTGTTTAAACGTGCATTCGCAATTCGCGATTCTTCAAGTTTTTCAATTACTTGAGTAGAGTTCATTGTCTGAAAAACAGTTTCAATAATTTCTTTTAATGCTTCTTTATTAGCAACTCGCTCGGAGTTGCTATTGAACAGTGAATCCGAAGCCAATTCAGGATTATTCAAAACAGTTCCACAAAATTCAACCCATTCTCGCTCGTTTTGAATTCCCATGAATACCATTTTCTCATCACCCGCTTTAAACGGACCATAAGGATAAATCGTCGAATGGCTGGCACCTGTCCGTGGCGGTTCATTGTCTCCGTAAGCTGAGTAATAAAGAGGATAACCCATCCATTCTGCCAAGGCCTCAAGCATTGATACTTCAATAATCGCGCCTTTCCCTGTTTTATAGCGTGAAATAATCGCAGTTAATATGCCAGTGTATGCATACATCCCTGCTGCAATGTCTGCAATTGAAATTCCTGCTTTAGATGGTGTGTCTTCCGTTCCTGTAACTGACACCAACCCTGCTTCACATTGTATGAGTAAATCATACGCTTTTTTATTTGTATAAGGTCCGAAAGTACCGTAACCAGAAATAGAACAAATAATTAATTGCGGGTAGTTTTTTTTTAGTTCTTGCGCGCTAAATCCAAGTCGATCGACGGCACCAGGAGCTAGGTTATGAAGAAATACATCCGCGTCTTTTAACAGTTTATGCAACACTTCTTTGGCTTCTTCTTTCTTGAGATCTAGTGCTAGCGACTCTTTCGAACGATTGATCCATACAAAATGACTTGCCATTCCCTTTACTGTTTTATCGTAGTTTCTGGCGAAGTCTCCTACTCCTGGTCTTTCTACTTTGATGACCCGCGCTCCCAAATCGGCTAATTGTCTAGTTGCAAATGGTGCTGCAACAGCTTGTTCTAAAGAAACAACGGTTATTCCTTCCAATGGCAACATATCATTTTCCTCCTCTAAAATTAGTTTGTTAAATCAATCCAATCCAATTCCACCAAGTGGCCGCAACAAAAATCGTAGCACTCACCGAAATTACAGTTGCGTATAAACCAGGCTTTAAAAAATCTTTTTGTGAAACTATTCCTGTGCTATGAGCAATCAAGTTTGGCATGGACTCAACAATTAAGATAAATCCGAAAAGACAAGTCAATCCAGTAGTAAACGCCATAACCAATGGATCAACTCCGGCATTTTGAGCAACGCTTATAACAATCGGCACTAGCACGACAACTGCAGTCGCAACATTTGAAATCATTTTATGAAAAATCTGAGCCAAAATGATAACAATCACTATTGAAGGAAACGGATTTTGTATAAGTTGCATAAACCAATCAACACTTAAATACTGACTAATTGTCGTCGAAGCGCCGGAATCCACAAACGTATAGCCCATTGACAACGTAATACTGACCAGTAATACCGTATTGTAGTTGATCCGAACTACAGGCTCCCACGAAGCAACACCAATAATAGGAAAAGTCATCAACACTACGCCTGCAAGAGCAGGAATGCTAGGATGCAAACCATGAAGAGGCTCAGTCAACCATAAAATAACAATGGTTAACAAAATTGCTAAACAGCGGATTTCTTGTGCGTTAACTGGACCTAATTCTTCTAACTTCCTTGTCATTTCATCTTTGATTGCTGGAAAATATTTCTGCTCTTCTGGTAAAGGAAAGACTTTCAGTAGCATAAACCATATAGCCGGGATTAATAGTAACCAAATAGGAAACGTATAGTAAAACCACTGAAAATATGTAATGTTAATACCTGCTAAACGATTGAGCAACTCCACTGTCAAAATATTACCGATTGCCGCTGTCATAACAGAAGTCCCACTGATGACACCGCCAAAAGCGACACCCAGCATAATCATTTTCCTTAAGTTGCCTCCAGGTTCTGCCTGAGTTGTATCAATAATCATTGTTGAAACTGGTAAAATTAATGCAGTCCGCACTGCAGTCGAAGGAATAAAAAAGGCTTGGATCTGCTGGATAATAATAATGCTACCAAGCAATCCCGCTGAGCGACCACCCCACCTTTTTAAAATCGTATAGCTCATTCGTTTAATTAAAGCAGTTTCGTTAACTGCCGTCGCAAGCATCATTCCACCAACGATTAAATAAGTGGCTGGTGAAGCAAACCCACTAAAGATAACTGATGTATCTGCGACGTCGAATAACAACATCAACAATAAGATAATCAATGCGGTCAAACCAATAGGTATCGTTTCTAATGACCATAAAATAATACCAAGAGTAATAATACTGGTCATTACTTTAGCCGCGTAAGAAAAGTCATTTGGCAATAAAAAATAAACAGCAAGAAAACCTAAAATAGCTATTCCGATGAATAGGAGCGTTCTCCCATTTTCCGCTGAATTGCTTTTCACGTTTCTGTCCCTCCCTTTTCGCAGCCACTATTCTTTTTTGAAAACATACAGAATTGATTTTGATCTTTTTAATCTGCGTAACAAATCCAGCCCCCAAACTGATTAGTTTTTAAGAAGTTGGCAATTCGATGAAATCCAGCGTCTGTTAGCAGTTGCCGAATGTCAGCTTCAGAAATCGATGAATCCGTTAAAGTGCCTTTCATTAACTCTTCTACTTTTTGAGCAGATAAGTTGGTCATATCCAACCAATAATTCTTCCACAAAGCTACGAGCTCTTTAAACTCTGAATCATCTGGATCTCCAAATTTACTAACCAACACGAAAGGAGCTCCTGAATTTAGATGACTTCTTATTTTCATTAGTAACGCCTTTTTTTCTTCTATTTCAGGGATAAAATGCAAAACCAGAATACAAGTTGCACCATCAAAGTGCTTTTCCATTGGTACATCCATTACAGTACCGTTTATCCACTCGATACGCTTTTCAATCCCTACTTGTTCTGCTTTTACTTTAGCCGCTTCAAGCATGGCTTTTGCAGGATCTACTGCTGTAAAATACCATCCCGGATTTGGTACTCCAAAAGCTTTTAATTCATTTCCTCCACCGCAACCGACTACAAGTACTTCGGCTTGCTCTTTAAGCGCGTAGTGAAGAAATGTTTGTGACAAGCGTAACATCGGATCATATGTCGGCAACGTCCGCCTTACTCCTTTGTCGTACTCTGTCGCAATTTCCTGATTGAATTCCATTTTATCGGCCATTGTTATCCCTCCTTTTATTCGCACTTCGTTACAATTCGTTCAATGTAACCGTACAAAATAATAGTTACTTAAGATTGTCATTCAGAACTTCAAGAAAATTTTACTAGCATCTCAAATTACTAATTTTATAATCATCGTTGCAGCGTCTTCTTGCAATATGGTTTTATGTATTTTAGTACAGCATAAGTTGTTGGTTTCGTCTGTCAGAAGTTATCTACATAACAGTGGTTAAACTGCTTTTCAACACTACTTTTCACTATTTCTACTGTAAAGTTTTTTAGCTTTTTTATAGATAGGATAGTCAACAAATTGCCCTTCAACTTTAATCGAAGCAATACCTTCTTTTTCAGCTTGTTCAAATGCCTCAATAATTTTTTTAGCCATTGTGATTTCTTCATCTGAAGGCGAAAACACTCGATGGACAACTTCTAATTGTTTCGGATGAATAACCAGTTTCGCCTTAAAGCCGAGTTGATTTGCAAAAACTGTTTGATTTTTCAATCCTTCTTCATCTGTTAAATTCGGATAAACCGCATCAATTGGAGGTCGAATACCCGCCGCCTTCGAAGCAATAACCAACTGCGAGCGAGCAAACAGCAATTCCATTCCTTCTGGAGTTAGCTCGCAGTCAATATCCAGTGAAAAGTCAATGGATCCGAAAGCCAACGCCGAAACTAAAGAATCTGCGGAGGCAATTGCGTACGCGAACTGTACGCCCTTAGCACTTTCTATTAATGGGATCAATTCAAACGCTTCATCTTTGCTCTCTCTAATTTCACGTATCTTATTAGATACTCTTTGAATTCCTTGCTCATCTTCTGCTTTTGGAAGCATAATTCCTGCAGCTCCATTATTAATGGCTGTTTCCAAATCCGCTTCCCAAAGAGAAGTTTCCAAAGAATTGATGCGGACAATGATTTTGTGTTCCTGTTTATACACTTTCAAAGCTTCTTTCATAACATCTCTTGCAGCCTGCTTTTCAGATAAGGCTACCGCATCTTCTAAGTCTACAATAACAATATCCGCCACAGATAAGACTGCCTTCTTTATTAACGAAAGACTAGTTGCAGGTACAAATAAATAAGAACGCTGTTTATTCATTGGTTTATCCTCCATACTTTGGATATTGGATACAATATCAACTTACTACGTATCGTACTAAATAATTCAACAGTTGTAAATGTATTTTCAGAAAATTTAGTTCTTTTTATGATGATAGTTGTTTTCGTTATAGCTGCTAAGAAATTCTTACTTTTTTCGAAGCTTAGCAATAATTTCATCGGTTACTTCACTTGTTGAAGAGTTACCTCCAATATCTGCAGTTTTGATACCAGATTGCATAGATTCTTCAATGGCATTTAGCAATAATATACCCATTTCATGCTCTCCTAAATGATCAAGCATCATTTTAGCTGTCCAAATCTGACCAATTGGATTAGCAATTCCTTTTCCAAAAATATCCGGTGCTGAACCATGTACAGGTTCAAACATAGATGGATATTTGCCGTTTAGATTAATGTTTCCAGCAGGCGCTATCCCTATGCTGCCCATTATGGCGGCTCCAATATCACTCAAAATATCTCCAAATAAATTGCTAGCTACTACGACATCCATGGTCTGCGGCTTTGTAATGAAAAAAGCAGAAAGCGCATCAATATGTTCGCTATTAGTTTGAACGTCTCCATAATTCATTGCGACTTCTTTAAAGACTTCGTCCCAAAAAGGCATGGAATGGACAATTCCATTTGATTTAGTGGCACTTGTTACATGACCACTCCGTTTTTGAGCCAACTCAAAAGCATATTTAATAACACGTGAAACACCTTTTTTTGTAAAAACTGCATTTTGAATGACGATTTCATCTTCTCCACTGTGTACTCTTCCTCCGACACTGCTATATTCACCTTCGCTGTTCTCGCGGACAATCATGATGTCGAAATTCTGCGGATTTCCTAGAGGAGATACGATTCCTTTCAACTGTTTGGCTGGACGAATATTGATAACTTGCTCAAATTCTCTACGGATTTTCAGCAATAAGCCACCTAGTGAAATATGGTCGGCAACTAATGACGGATCTCCAACAGCTCCCAGGAACACCGCATCACTTTGTATCAATTGATTTAAGCCGTCTTTGGGCATCATTTCTCCATGTTGGACATAGTACTCTGAGCTCCAGTCATGATGGGTCGAATTGAATTTCAAACCGCCATGAATTTCTGCTACCACATCCAGAACACGCAATGCTTCAGGAACGACTTCTTTTCCAATGCCATCTCCTGCAATTACCGCCAACTCTATTTGTTTCATACCATTTGCCCCTCTCTGATTGTCAAACTTCCTGTGAATTAAAAATGTTATTCTTTGTTCATCATCTCAATCAAGTTTTCTTTGGTTCTTAGTATATGCTTTTCTGTAATCCTTTTTAATTGAACTTCGTCTTTTTGTTTTACATATTCCAACATTAAGCGATGCTCTTCATGTGAATCTGCTAAGTGATTTGATAGGAGACTCGGTGTGTAAGGAGGAATCCCTTTCCATAAAGTTTCGATGAATCCTTGAATTCTTCTCCATGGACAACTTTCTCTTAAAATTCGATGAAATTCGGCATTTAGTTTCATGAAAATCTCAACATCGTTTTCATCAGCTTTTAGCTTGATCATTGCGTTATATAGATTTTCAAGTTCTAGTATTTCCTCATTCCCCAAATATGGAAGAGACTTCACAACTGCCTGTCCTTCCAGAAGAGCTCTCAATTGGTAGATTTCCTCAATATCCTCAGTGGAAATTGGAGTAACTACTGCACCTCTTCTAGGTTCAATCTTAACTAAGCCCTCAACCTCTAGTTGACGCAATGCTTCTCTAAGTGGCATTCGACTAACTCCTAATTTCTGAGCCCACTCTTCTTGCATCAAGCGTTCTCCCATTTTGAACTCACCTTTGAGTATTAGTTCTCTCAATTTATTTGTTACTTTATACTGCAAAGTGGCTCTATCTTGTTCTGTTAATTTGAAATTTTCCATATAGCACCCCTCGAATATTTTATGTTTTTCATTAAAGGCTATCTTTGAACACTAGAACAATTCGGATCCTTTAATTTCTATAGAAAACATTTCCTCGATATACTTTATAATAGCCGTATGATCCTGATCGCCGCCTCCTTGAGACCAAGCATGCTTCCACAGCTGAAAAGACGCACTGGAAATAAACATAGGCACCTTTTCTTCTTCTGCCATCATCATTGCAATTTTTAAATCTTTGACCATCAAATCCAAAGTAAAACCGACTTCAAATCTTCGTGTCAGAACTTGATTGGGAAACTTAAAATCACTGGAAAAACTTCTGCCGGTACTTGCATTAATGACATCAAGCATTTTTTCAGGATCAAGACCTAGTTTAACGCCGAGTGCCATCGCTTCTCCTGTAGCCGCCAAAGTTGTAGCGGAAATCATGTTATTCAATGCCTTAATCGTATGACCTGCTCCCGCTTCTCCGACATGAAAAATATGGGCTCCCATGCATTCTAGTAGCGGTCTTGCTCTATCAAAATCGACTCTCTCGCCTCCGACCATGATGGACAAAGTGCCGTTTTCTGCTTTTTTGACGCCTCCACTAACTGGTGCATCGATCATCTTTAGATCTTTCTCTTTCAATAAAGCATTGAGTTCTTTTGTGACAGAAGGAATCGATGTCGTCATTTCAATCAACAAGCTATCGGAATTCATGCCTTCCATTAAGCCTTCTGTACCCATCAGCGTTTCTTTAACAATGAAAACATTCGGCAAGACTGTCAGAACATATGAAAATTTCTTTGCTAAATCTGCAGGGCTTTTCGCTTCTTCTGCGCCCATCTCTACAAATTTTCGGACTAAGTCTTTGTTCAGATCAAAAACTCCAACTTTTACTCCTTGGTCAAGTAGTCTTTTCACCATACGACCGCCCATATTGCCTAATCCGATAATTCCTGCTTTCATATTGCTACCTCCTTTTGGGTACCTCACTGTTCATTGATTATTGCTTATATTTTGCGATTTCATCTTTGTAGATATCTCCACCATGAATATCATTGATAACAAACACTGGAAAATCTTCAATACTCAATTTCCGAATGGCTTCTGTTCCTAAATCTTCATAGGCAATCACTTCAGCTTTTTTAATTGAACGCGCAATCAATGCAGCAGCACCACCGACAGCACCAAAATAAACAGCTTTATGTTTCAGCATAGAAGCAATGACCTCTTCACTTCGATAGCCTTTGCCAATCATGCCCTTCAAGCCCCTTTCAAGAAGAGCTGGTGTATACAAGTCCATCCTTCCGCTCGTCGTAGGACCCGCAGAACCGATAACTTCTCCAGGTTTGGCTGGAGTTGGACCCGTATAATACAAAACCTGATCTTCCAGTTCAATAGGAAGTGATATCCCTTCTTTTTCTTGTTCTACCATTCGCTTATGGGCTGCATCTCGGCCTGTGTATACAGTACCAGACAGCAGTACGCGATCTCCTGCTTTCAGCAATTCGATATCTTCAGTACGTAAAGGCAATTGGATTTTCTTTTGCATATAATAACCTCATTTCAGCACAATTGTTTGGTGACGACTGGCGTGACAATTTAAATTGACTGCTACTGGTAAAGCTGCAATATGACAAGATTCGAGTTCCACTTTGACGTCTAGTGCAGTTGTACTGCCGCCCATGCCTTGTGGTCCGATGCCGAGGCGGTTGATTTGTTCCATTAATTCCAGTTCAAGCTCTGCAACTATTGGATCTTGGTGGCGTACACCTAAAGGACGAAACAATGATTTTTTAGCTAAAAAAGCACAACGCTCGAAATTACCTCCGATACCGATACCGACTACTAGCGGCGGACATGCATTTGGTCCCGCTTCTTTAACAATGGATAAAATGTAATCCTTGACTCCTTCCATACCATCAGAAGGCTTCAGCATTTTCAGTGCGCTCATGTTTTCTGCACCGCCTCCTTTAGCGGTCATATGCAGCGTCAGTTCTTGTCCTTCAACCAAGTCAATATGGACAATGGCTGGCGTGTTGTTTCCTGTATTCGTCCGATTCATCGGATTGTAAATCATAGAATTTCTTAAATATCCTTCACTATATCCTTTTTCCACACCTTCATTAATGGCGTCTACTAACCTGCCACCAACAATGTGACAATCTTGACCCACTTCCACGATAAAAACTGCCGTACCCGTATCCTGGCACATTGGTACTCTTTCGACTTTGGCAATATCGGCATTATCAATCAGTTGCGTCAGCACTTCTTTGCCCGTTTCTGAGCGTTCCGTTTGCAACGCATTCTTAAACGCTGCGTAAACATCTTCTCCGAGATTGTAGTTGGACTCTATGCACATCGTTTTTACTTTTTCCATAATTTCTTCATATGCGATTTCCTTCATCAGTCTCCTTCCTTTCTTTTCTTTGTTCTACTGATATAAAAAGTACCCAGCGCTTTGGCCACTAATTTCCCCGAATCATCATGAATCGCGCACTCAGAAACTACTGTAGTTCTGCCTTGTCTCAAAATACAAGGAGTCGCGATCAAACGAGAACCTTGTCCTTTTTCAATAAAATTCACTTTCAGCTCTAAAGTAAATACTTTTTCTTCTTCTGTTAAATTCTGCAAGATGCTAAAGCCAATTGCGACATCAGCCAATGTATAAATAGACCCACCTTGTGCTACACCATAAGTATTTTCATTCTGAAATCCTAAAGCCATTTCAGTTGTCCCGTCTTTGTGTTGTTTCATCCCTAAAAATCTTCCAAGAAAATGCATCGGTACAGCGTTATCGATTGAATCGTCTTGCGGCTCCTGCAAAAGCGATAATAAATAAGTGGCTTGTTTTAGTTCAGATGAGTTAAAGGTTTTTAATTGATTGATCAAATTTACTACCCCTATTAATTGTTCACTATTACGTTCCATAGAAACGCCTTCTTTACATGGATTCTTTTCTCCGTTTTCCATTCGTCAATCGTACTATTGCTAGTTATAGTGTCGCCATAAGATCACTAATATTTTCTATCGATTCTAAATCCATTAAACTCACTGCTAAAACTTGTCGTTGTTGGCTTGGCATTGATGTAGCCATTCCTATAAATTTTTCAAGCAACTCTTCTGTAGTAACCGCGTTTTCAGGATCACCTTTTGGAAAATCCGTTTGTTTATAAATTTTCTGTCCATTCTTTAACAAAACAGTGACTGCTGCTCCCCATTGTTTTGGATAGCTACCATCAATTAAAGGATCCACATGAACATTTACTTTCTCCATCAATGCTCGAACGTCTTTATCCCACAACTTTTCTTCGCCGAAATCCTCCAGACTTGCACGACCATTCAACAAAGCTAAAGCTGAGCAGAACTGGAGGCTGAATTTAGCTGCGTATTCTGTTTGAGGGTCTACGTCATCCGTGATAGTAAGGGCAACTTGATAGGAATCGACTTCCACCGATTCGATGTCTTCTAGTATAGGTTGATCTTCTTTGAAAATATCGATCAGCAAATCGATGGCGTGATGTGTATGCCGACAAGAAGCATGAATTTTAAAAGAGTTTTCCAAAATTTTAAATTCTTGTCCAAGATTTTCCGTTATTCTAGAAGCATCATGTTCTTCACTCATCGCATTAAAAAATCCACGATCGCCTTCGAGAATTTTCTTCGGTCCTGTAAAGTCTTTTTGCGCCAGTAAAGCAGCCATTGTACCGTTCATTGCGGCTTTTGCCGTGTGTAGTTGTTTTGTCATGGCACCGTCAACAATAAATTCCCATAGTCCAGCGGCTTGTGATCCTGCATTTCCTAAAGCATCGACTACTTGATCTTCTGTCAGACCAAGTAGTTTTCCAGCAGCAGCCGTGGCACCGAATGTCCCACACGTAGCAGTATTGTGCCAATAATAATAATGAGAAGGCGATACTGCTTCGCCGATTCTAAAGCAGACTTCGTATCCTACGACTACAGCGGTGATCAGTTCTTTCCCACTCAATTGTCGCCATTCCGCAACTGCTAATGCTGCTGGAATAACAACGGTAGCTGCATGGATAATCGATCCTTTGTGAATATCATCTAGTTCCATTATGTGACTGGCCGATCCATTTACTAAAGTCGCATTTAATACACTTGATTTTCCTCCAGTAAATAGTTTTACTTGTTCAAAGCCACCCATTTCTTTTACTAAGTTGCTAATTATTTGAACCGGTTTTTTATCTGATCCAGCTATTGCTGATCCGAAATAATCGAGAATACATAACTTTGTAAATGACACGACTTCTTCAGGCAAATCCTCGTATTGCAGATTTAAGCTATAGTTTGCTAATTGCCTGCTCAATTCCATTTTCTGAATCTCCTTTCGCCAATAAATTAATTAGGCCTTTTATTTCCCTTGCCAATTTGGTTTTCGTTTTTCATTAAAAGCTAAAATACCTTCCATTCGATCTTCCGAATTAGCACATTTGTAGTATTGATCAAGTTCAATCGAAAGAGCCGTATTCATGTCTGTATGCAATCCGGTTTGAATAGATTTCTTGATCGATTGCAAAGATAGTGGTGCATTCTGCGCAATTTCTTTGGCAATTTCTATTGTTTTTGACATCAATTCTTCTTTCGTGAAAACACCATTCAGAATTCCAACTTCCAACGCTTTCTGCGCATCAACTTGATTTCCTCTAAAAAGCATTTCTTTCGCTAATCCGACTGGAATGGCGCGCGGCAATAGTTGAGTTCCTCCTACACCTGGAATAATTCCTAATTTAACTTCAGGCAATCCTACTTTAGCTTGTTCGGAAGCATAGCGAAGGTCACAGCTTAGCAACATCTCCATGCCTCCTCCTAAGGCAAATCCATTAACTGCTGCAATCACTGGCAACTTAAAGTTTCGCAACAATTCATAGGCCTCTTCGAAAATATCATGTTGCTGTTTCCATTGTTCGTTTGTCATTCCTTTCCGTTCTTTTAAATCCGCTCCTACGCAAAAGCTTTTTTCTCCTTTAGCCGTCAGTACTAACGCACGCAAATCTTTTTGTTGCTCCAGTGATGTCAAACATTCAATCAATTCGACAGCCATTTTTGTATTCAACGAATTCATTGCTTCAGGTCTATTCAGTTCAATTACATAGACATTGTCATTGCTGAATTGTTTATTCAATAACAAAGTTTCCCACTTAGACATAATAATCCTCCTAGTTTATATCGATAGGTAACAAAAAATAGCGCTGCTTATTGCATATTTTTTTGGTTTCCGTTAGATAAGGTTTCTATTTCTTTGTAGGTATCAAATATTTTCGGTTATATGGACCTGCTTTTAAAACATAACTCGGTGTTTCATGACCGACAAGTTGTTGAAGCGTCTTAGAAGCGATTATCAACTCGTCTAATGACAGACCTGTCTCAATTCCCATACTATGAAGCATATGAACAACATCTTCTGTGCAGATATTGCCAGTTGCTCCAGGAGCAAATGGACAACCTCCAAGTCCACCTAAGGAAGCATCAAAACTTGTGACGCCAGCTTGCATTGCAGCCATCATGTTTACAAGTCCCATTCCTCTTGTATTATGAAAATGAAGATTGAATAATTGTTGTGGAAATTTGTTTATTAGGTCTGTTATCAAGTCGTAAACTTGTTGTGGATTTGCCATACCCGTAGTATCCGCTAACGTAATTGTTTCTAGATCTAAAGACGTTAATTGCTCAAGAATCCAGTAAATCCGTTCTTTTTTTACTTCACCTTCGAAAGGACATCCAAAAGTCGTCGCAATCGATACACTCAAGCACATGTCATGTTCTTTGCAATAACTGAGAATTTCTTTCAGCTCACTCAGTGAATCTTCTGTGCTTTTTTGAACATTTTGCTTATTATGTGTATCACTAGCTGAGAAGACGAAATTTATGTTTTTTACGCCTTTTTCTTGTGCATTTTTTGCTCCTTTTAAATTGGGAATCAACGCAATCAGCTTTACATCATTCGGATTTTCCGATATCAATTCAAATAGTTCCCCACTGTTTGTCATTTGTGGCACTAATTTAGGATGCACAAATGAACCAAACTCTATCGTCTGAACATTAGCTTTTACTAATTGATCAAATATCTTTTTTTTCTCATCTAAAGTCAGTACTTTGTCTTCTAGTTGTAGTCCATCTCTTAAGACAACTTCATTTATCTTTACTTTTTTAGGTAGCTTCATTTAGATTCACCTCAGTTTCAAAATTGATTGGTATAATTTTCTTAATAGTGTATATTGTACAGAAACGGCACAAAGTTCTATTTGTGGAACAAACGAAAGGAGTACATCTCATGGAAATTTTCAATATTTTCCTTAACATCATTGTCCCCATACTCATCCTAATCGGAATTGGTGCATTTCTACATTTCAAATTTCACCTTGATTTAAACACGCTAGCAAAAATTAATATTTATTATTTAGTTCCCGGACTAATTTTTATTCGTCTTTACGAAACTGATCTGGCTTGGGATTTGTTTTTTAAAGTATTAGCTTTTTTTATTTTTTTATCTATATTTTTGTATTTTGTATCCAATGTGATCAGTAGACTTCTTGGTTTTAGCAAAGGGCTTCGTATCGCATTTTCACACAGCTCTTTGTTTTACAACTCGGGCAATTACGGCATTTCTGTAAATGATCTCGCCTTTCGACAAGACCCCGTTGCGATGGGCGTTCAAGTACTGGTTCTTACTTTTCAAAATTTGTTGGTGTACTCGTATGGCATCATCAGTTTAGAAAAACTGAATAAAACTAAAATCAAAGATACGGTTCCTTATTTTAAAATGCCGATACTTTATGCAATGTTTTTCGGCTTACTGCTAAATGCATTCAACTTAGAACTACCGCAGTTTATTTATATACCGGGCTCCTACATCGCAGATGCATTGATTGCTGTAGCGTTACTCACGTTGGGAGCTCAAGTGGTTCAATTGAACTTCACTAAAAATATGTTTACTGTGTACCTTAGTGTCGCTGTTAGGCTTATCATCAGTCCGCTTACTGCTTTTATTATTATTCCATTTCTACATGTAGATGTTATTACAGCTCAAGCATTATTTATTGCTTCCGCCGTCCCAAGTTCTGTTAATAGCGCCATTATTGCACAGGAATATGAAAACGAAGCCGCTTTTGCCGCTCAAGCTGTTTTTGTTTCAACTATTTTTAGTGCATTGTCTATAACAATTGTGATTTTCTTATCTCGAATTCTCTTTACTTAAAAATAATTCGACAACTAGTGAATTACTGTTCTTTGTCTATTTCATCAAACACTTCTTTTGCTGTCCTAAAACTGTCAATCGCTGCTGGCACGCCACAGTAAATAGCAGTTTGAAGAAAAACTTCTTGTATATCTTCTCTCGTCAAACCATTATTGATAGCTCCTCTAACGTGCAGTTTTAATTCGTGCGGTCGATTTAATGCTGTAATCATGGCGAGATTAAGCATACTCCGGGTTTTTTTTGTTAGTCCTGGGCGTGCCCAAACTTCTCCCCAGCAGTACTCTGTAACCAATTCTTGCATGGGCATATTAAACTCCGTCGCATTTTGAATTGATTGATCTACATATTCTGCGCCTAATACACTTTTACGTATTTCCAATCCTTTTTCAAATTTCTCTTTGTTCATATCCATTCTCCTGTCTGTAAAGTATTGGTTTGGTTAATTTTTTCTTACAAAACACTTTTCTTAAAGCAAAGTTTAAACTAAAAAAAGCTGGCAACGGAAACCGCCAACTTTTTTAGTTCTCTTAATTTATTATTATTCAGCAGCTTCACGCGCCGCTTCATATACATCGGCACCAATTTCATCTTCGAATTCATCATAAATAGGTTCTAAAGTTGTACGGAACTCTTCGATTTGTTCAGGTGTCAACTCGATGATTTCGACCTGTCCTCTTTCGCGAATTAACTCAAGAGCTTTTTCATTTAGATTTTTTGCTTCTTCACGTGCCACTTCTGTTCCTTCGTCAATTCCGGCTTCTACGATTTCTTTTGTCGCGTCGTTCATGCTTTCCCAAAAATCAGTGTTTGTGAAAATAGCGTAATCTACACGTGTGTGGTTCATAATAGTCATATAATCTTGAACTTCATCGAATTTCTTAGATTCAATGTTGCTGAACGTATTTTCCTGACCTTCTACAACTCCTTGGTCAAGTGCTGTGTAAAGTTCTCCAAAAGGAATAGATTCAGAGCCCGCACCTAAAGCGGCATAAATAGCTTCTAGCACTTGACCACCTTGAGTTCGGAATTTCAAGCCTTCAAAGTCGTCTGGTGAATCAATTGGTCGTTCATTATTGGTAACGTGCTTACCACCATTTGGCCACATAGATAAACCAAGTACACCATCACCTTCTAAACTACCCAAAATCTCTTGGCCTTTTTCACCGTCCCAGAATGCAATTGCTTCTTCATCATTATCAAACATAAAAGGAAGAGATGGCACATTAAATTGCGGATTATTCCCGACAAATTTTGATAAATCAGGCGCGATAAATTGAACATTATTCGAAACTAAGTTCTGATATTCGTCTTGATCTCCGAACAGTGAACTATTAGGATAAATTTCAACTTCAATTGCACCGTCAGATTCTTTTTCTATATATTCTTTCATAGCTAATGCACCTTGATGCTTAGGTGTATTTTCCGCTACGACGTGAGAAAATTTAATGGTCATTTCTTGAACGTCGTCACCACTACTTTCTCCTTTAGTGGCTGCTTCATCATCACCACAAGCAGCTAATACAACCGCAGACATTAATAATGATAAGGTTAAAATGTGTTTTTTCATCTAAAAAACCCCCTAATTTTTTTAAAATCTCAAGATAAACTCAAATCTTTTTTGTAAGGGCTTTCAATTTTATCTGCTCCTCTCTTTCTCTCTACCCTTTGTATACGATATAAACAAAAGAAATTAAGTTGATGTCCTTGCGTTGAATTTTGGATACAACTTACCACAAAATTATCATAGAAAAAAACGAATGTAAAGAAAAATTTAAATATTCTATCTTTTATAGTAATTTCTTTTTTAGCATCTTTCAGTAATTATTTAGAACTAAGTATATCAAGAAATGAATAGCACTAAAGTTATATCAGTTAAATTTTCTTTCTATTCTAAATTTTGCTTGTTATTAGTTATAACTTGTATTATGATTTGACTAATTGTTTTCGTATCCAAAATACATATTGATTGAGGAGGATTTAAATGAAATATCTGGATCGTATTGAGAGCGCTTTCTCTATCATCTTCTTTTTATTTGGAATTGCTATTAGTCTATACTCCGTTTTTATGCGTTATGTCTTAGGAAGTTCTCAAAGTTGGGCTACCGAAATTTATACAATGCTTTTAGTGTGGGCCATTTTTATCGGCTTTTCATCAGCTTTGAAAGAAGATAAGCATATTGCGATAGACGTACTTTACGATAGGTTTGGACCTAAAATGCAGCAATTCTCTCAAGCAGTTACGTTATTGATTGGCTCTGCTTTCAGTATTTTCATCTTTTGGACTGGCCTTGATATGGTAACAACAGCATATAGCCAAGATATTAAAACTATTGATGTCGGCTTCCCGATATGGATTAATTACTTAATCATGCCGATTGCAGGCACTTTGTTATTTATCCGTTTCTGCGAAAAAGCTTATCGATACTTTATTAAGAAAGAAAATGTTACGGGCGGAGGAGATGCAGAATGGAAGCAGCTATAATTGTAATCGTTTTACTTTTTGTCTTCGCTTTCTTGCGAGTGCCAATTGCCATAAGCCTGGCAGTTTCTAGTATTGTCGGACTTTACATGGTTGATTTCTCATTGAATACTGTCATACAAAAAATGTTTACTGGAGTTAACAGTACAACATTAATGGCGATTCCTGGATTCGTCTTTGCCGGATTAATCATGGCTAAAGGTGGTATATCAAAGTACTTGATTGAATGCATCCGATCTTGGGTTGGTCATACAAAAGGCGGTTTATCCGTAGTAACCGTTATCACTTGTATGATTTTTGCAGCTATTTCAGGTTCAAGTCCTGCAACTGCTGCAGCCATTGGTGCCATTATGATTCCAATGATGGTCAAAGCTGGATATGATAAAAGTTATTCTATGGGATTAGTCGCTGCGGCCGGAACATTAGGTATCCTAATTCCCCCTTCAATTCCACTAATTCTTTATGGATCCGTTTCAGAACAATCTACTGGACGATTATTTTCAGCTGGAATTTTACCAGGAATTCTACTCGGCCTCGCTTTAATTGTCTATGCAGTAATTGTAGCGCACAGAAAAAATTATGGTGGCTTGCCGAAAGTTCCTTTAAAAGATCGGTGGCGTCCTACACTGAGAGCTACCTGGGGACTTGTAATGCCCATCCTAATTTTAGGTAGCATTTATACAGGAATTGTAACTCCGACAGAAGCCTCTTTTTTAGCTGCTTTATATGCAATCATTATTTCTATTCTTGTTTACAGAGAAATGACTTGGTCTCAATTTGTTGAAATTACCAAAGAATCGATTAACACGACGTCAATGATTTTCCTAATTATTGCTGCCGCTTTGGTTTTCGGTATGTTCTTAACAACCGAGCAAGTTCCACAAGACTTTGCAGCTTGGGTAAGTGATAGTGGATTTAATAAATGGACATTCTTAATTATTGTCAGTTTACTATTTTTCGTCCTTGGAATGTTCTTAGAGCCAACAGCAATTATCTTAATTACACTTCCAATTCTACTTCCTATCATTTCTGCATTGGAAATTGATGTTATCCATTTCGCAATTATTATGGTAGTCAACATGGAATTGGGTATGATCACACCGCCAGTTGGACTCAACTTATTCGTTGTCAGTGGAATAACCGGTGAAAAAGTGGAGAAAGTTATAAAAGGTGTAGTTCCTTTCTTCATGATATTTATTATTGTTCTAATTCTCATCATCATATTCCCTCAAATTTCTTTGTTCTTAACTTAATTTCTACTAGTCATTTGTTAGTTTCAAAAAAGACCGTCTATCAGTTCATTAAACTGATAGACGGTCTTTAATTAATTTAGCTTAAACCAAAATCATTTACTAATGCTGCAAGGCCGCCTTGATAACCACTGCCAATTGCGTTGAATTTCCATTCGTTGCCGTGGCGGTATAATTCTCCAACCACTAAAGCCGTTTCAATTGAGAAATCTTCACCAAGATCATAACGAATTAGTTCTTCGTTTGAATTTTCATTCAAGATGCGGATAAATGCGTTAGAAACTTGACCAAAGTTTTGTCCCCGGCTTTCTGCTTCGTGAATCGTTACTGTAAACACAACTTTGTGAATGTCAGCAGGAACGTTTGGCAAGTCAACAATCACTTGCTCATCGTCGCCGTCTCCTTCACCTGTCAAGTTATCACCAGTGTGAACAACAGAACCATTTCCACCTTCAAGGTTGTTGTAGAAAACAAAATCTTCTGGACCGCGTGATTTACCATTTTCCCCTACTAAGAAAATAGAAGCGTCTAAGTCGAAATCGCCGCCACCACTATATTTATTGGTGTCCCAACCTAAACCGACGACCACTTTCGTAAGTCCCGGATTTGTTTTTGTTAAATCGATTTTTTGTCCTTTTGAAAGGTTAATTGCTGACATAGTTTATTCCTCCTCTAATTAATTAGCTTTGCGCTGAGTATCTTCGTACTTCTTCTGCAACTCTTCGATTCGGAGACGTCCTTCTTCACGCATTTTACGGTTTTCTTGCTCAATTTCGCGTGTATCGTTCATCCCTTGCATAATAGTCTCCCATGTCTGTTCGATGGTTTCAATCTTGATGCTTGGCTGACCAGACATTCTTGCAATATCGACACTTTGACGTGAAATATCGTTGGCATTATTCAATAGCATTTCGTTCGTACGGCGATCCAATTCACTCATCGATTCTGCCACTAAGTTTTGACGCTTAGCTGCGATTGCATTGATCAAGCCAGTTTTAAAAATAGGAATGGTCGTAACAAAAGCTGAGTTGATTTTCCCAATGAGTTTTGTGTTCCCGCGTTGAAGCATACGGATTTGAGGCGCCGACTGGTAAGAAACTTGTTTCGCCATTTCCAAGTCGTAAACGCGTTGTTCTAGAAGCTCAATGGCATTTTGCAAAGAGTTTAGCTCCATTAACGCCATTTGATCTCCAGATTCCGCTTTTGCACGGACCGCTGGTTCTTGAGCTTTTAGTTCTTCAACTTTAACATCACCTGCTGCGATGTATTTTTCTAACTCCATAAAGTAATTGAAGTTTTGGTTGTACAGTTCTTCTAAAGTTGTTGTCGACTTTTTCATTTCGCCTTCGTACTTTGTGATTTCAACGTATACTTTATCAATTTCTGTTCCCATGGTTTGATACTTATTAAATAATTGCTCAATCACTTTATTGCCTTTGTTGAAAATTTTACTCATAAAGCCTTTCTTCTCAACGAAATCTTTTTTATCGAATTTGTCCATGATTTTCCCTAGTTGCTTTAATAACTCACTAGATTCTTCCATGCTGTTTGCTTGGACCGAATTTAGCACTTTCCCAGTAAAAGCTGAAATTTCATTTGCTGGTTCACGGCCAAATTCCAATAAAGCGATTTGGTTTTTCGGGTCAATTTTTGCAGCCAACTGAAGAACTTCAGGATCTTTTTTCAACTGGACTTTTAATTGATTTTCATCTTTCATTACCAATTCTTGTTGTTCAATTTGATCTGGCATATTGGTCATCTGTTGTCACTCCTTTTTGGCTATAGCCATTTTTTAAATAACTTTTTCACGACAGAAGGCTCACGGTATGGCTCGTTAAAGCTTCGTTCATCGAGCCAGTGCGTATCAAACGATTCGGGGTCAACCCAGCGCTCCAGGTCTTGATGCCCTTGCGGATTGACGATGATAACATCGAGTCCAAATACATGGATCAAAGCAATCGCATTGGCATCCGCACGACTCAGTTCGCCATCTTTTTCTTCATTATAAAACAACATTGTGGGCACAAATTGCGGATAATCGAATAGTTGAATCAATTGGATGACTGCCTCTGGAAGCGACATCGACTGAGAAAAAGCATACAATTGCAAGTCCTCAAAAGACTCACCACTGATAGGCAATAAAATCGGCTTTTCGACATGTCTTGCCATTGCTGCGGCAATGGCTGTCTGAACGCCATCCGGCAATTTATTGTATTTCCACCAATTCGCTGTTTTCATTTTTTCAGGATCGAGCTTTCCATCTTTTCCAAGTGCAGCACGGTAATGAAATTGCTGATTGCCTTTACGTTCTTCGATAAACGGAAAGCTTCGAATCAGTTTCGTGTCTTCGCGTTCGGTCAAATTATGAATATTATCCCAAAAACGCTTACGGTCTTTTTCAATGCCCATCACTTTAGAAAAGACCACGGGAATGTTAACTCGACCACTCGCTACTGAAAAGGAAGGTCGAACCATTGCACGTTCTTTCGCAAGCATAAATGCTTCATCCATCGTCGTCTTCAGACGGACCGATTGTGTCAAATAAGATTTAAATTGGAATGGTTTATAAAGTCCCGAATCATCGTGATGCAATAAGCGGTCTACTTCCTGAGTTGCCCGGTAAGCGACTGTTCCCACACGTTTTGGTTTTTCTTCTGGGAAAGGCAGTAGCGACTCGGCGTTTACTTGAAAACTATGACTGTGAAGTCCTTCGTTGCCAATGGCTTTTTCAAACCAGCGGTCTCCTTTAGGATCGTAAACGATGATATGGAAGCCGTAAGCTGCTGCCAATTTCAAAAACCATGTCTCACTTTCTGAAGCGCTGCCATACCATAAAAAGCCTGGCAATCCTTTTTCCAGCTCTAATTTTTCAATTTCAGGTTGTATATGGTTAAACATCCACTTAACCAAGTCAGTCGTCACACGCCGAAAAGAGGAATGGGTGGTATTTCCTCCGGATTGTTCTTGAAAAGCTTTCAGAATATCAATCAGCACAATCCGCAGACGTCTGTTCAAATCAGCATCTTTTAATTTAGGCAGCAATCCTTTGCCGTCCAAAAACGCCACCATTCGGTTTGATGATAGCCCATTTTCCTTCTTATTCATTTCGAAAAGATCCTGAAGTGTCCCTAAACGATCTTGTTCAATATGCTTGTTCATTTTGTCGGAAAGACGGATTAACCGCCCTTCCGCCGCTTCCATCACATCGTAGATAGAAGCAAAATAGTCATCTGCATCGAGTGTCATACCGGTAAGTTGCCCAAGTAATTGTGGATATGTAATACGACTTTCTTCAATTTGTGTTTCGCTGTGATCCACAATCGGTTTTTTCAGCCATTCCCCGATTTTTTCTGGATCCCAGGTTTTAGCGGGGATTGGATTCAATTGAACCATCGGAATCTCTCCTTGCTTTGTTGCTTACTGACGCTGCATTGAAATTTCCGCTACACGAGCTAAAATTTCTTCTCCGGTCTTAATGCCATGGTGATTTGTGTGGTGAATATGCTCGGAAATTGGAATTGCACTCTTCGCGGCTTCTCCGTGAGCTGCAAGCATGCTGTAATCAGCACTTTCCAATAAATCGAGGTCTAATAACGAATCTCCAGCAGCAACGACATAGCTAGCGCCTAGACGTTCTTTAACATACTCCATTGCGCCTGCTTTAGTAATACTTTCAGGCATGAAATACAGCTTCCTGCCTTGTAGCGATAGTCCCCATCCAAGTTTATTAAACGTTTTGTTGTAAAAATCCAGCTTGTCTTCTGGAAAACGTGCTCGGTCGATAATCAAATAAACAAACCAATCATCTGCTTTTCTGACTTTTAGTACCCAGTCTTCAGAAAAATGTCGTTCAATTTCTGGCAGCAACTCCTCAATAATCGTTTTGCGATCGATGCACTGCTGACGAATTTGTTCGGACCATGCCTCGATAGGCTGGCCATTTTCTAAAATAACTGCACCGTTAGAAATCACAGCAAAATGAGGAGGTTTTTGCCCTCCAAAAATACCCGTTATCCGCTCATATTGCGCTTTTGTGCGAGTAGTTACTGGAAGAAAAAAAGCAGAATCGGCAATATTCCATAGCGCAGATTGACTCGTTTTCGTCATAAACGACAAAGGCTTACCTTCATAACGTTCTACTTCCACTAGTTCGTCTTCAGTCACGTCCATGCCCATCGAATTGCGAGAATAAATTAACGTTTGATCTAAATCACTAGCAAACAGGACCTTCATATTTCGTTACCTGAACGGATCAAGCCAATTGCACGATAAAACAAGTCAGGAACAACTTCTACCGGTACCTTTTTTTCTTTTGCTAACATCAAAATATGATGAACGTCTGGGTTATCCAAACTATTTACAAGAACTTTCCACGGGCTCCTGCGAAGCAAAACGCGTGTCGTCTCGCCAACTCCTGGTTTGATCAAATGATAATCCGTTTCACTATACATTTGATGACCGATTTCTTCGACTTCTTTCATCCCTTGCCATGTTCTTTCCGCTGTTACAGGTGTCGAAACAGCATCTGCTTTAACTTTATCACGAGTAGCCTCGAAGCATTCTGTAATTTGATCAACAAAATCATTTGATAGGTCTTCTTCTAGCAGTTCTCCGTAAAATTTCGCACCGTGGAAATCGTCTTCACCGATATACAACTTGTTAAGAATGGTACGACTCACGAGTCCTGATACCGTCGCGTTCAAACACGCACTTGGAATTAGAAAGTCTTCCCGTGTCCCGAATAATACCGCGCATGCACCCGGATCAGCAAGTACTGCCATATCATCATAAAGATCCAAGTTTTTTTCTTGGTTAAGGTGATTTACCGCTTTCGTCAATTCTTTTTGAATAGCCCCTTTTCCAGTCCATCCATCTACAAATTGGATGCGGCTTGTTGGGTGTGCGGCACGAATCGAATCGATTGCTTTCTCATCAATTCCTTTATCACGCAAAATAGAAACACTATAATGTGGCCATTTCATCTTCATCATTTGTTTAGCATAACGATGAATTAAGATACCGATTGGGCTGCCCGCGCGTGCTAAAGATACAAGAACAATATCATCAGTTCCAGCATTCATGAAAATGCGACGTGTTACGAGACCAACTAAATAACCCAATTGTTCTTTTGTTTTTAGTACCGTTTCGTGATAAAGCTTGGTGTATTCATCAGAAGGTTGATATTCCATCGGCAACCGTTCTGCATAATGAGAACCTGTTTGAACCGCTTTTTCTCGTTCTTCTAATGTACTTTCGGTAAACACTTCGCTTACGTCTTTTAATAGGAAAGTGATGTCTTCTTTTGGATAACTCGTTTTTACTAAACCGGTAGCTATCATTCGATTTCTTCACTCCTTTTACTAGTTGTAAAGGATATCCATTCTACTGGCGCCTTATTCTCTAAATAGGCAAGTAAAGGTTGCCATTCGGATTTCTCAACGACCGATTCAGCTAATAAGTAGATACAATCGACATCTAATGCATTCAAGTTATAAATAAATTGATTGATTTTTTCAGCATCCGGTAAGTTAAATGTTGCTTTTTCTTGTATCGGATAGTCTAAGGTTTGAGATGCAAAAATGGGACTGCGTGTCGTCGTTTGTACGAGCGGATTTCCTCCTAACGCCAGTGCAAAGCGTAGGGGCAAGTAAATATTTTCGCCCACTCCAATGACTAATGCTTTATCTTTTCTATTCGCAAAGGGCGCTGTTGCTTGTTGTGTCCATCTCGTAATTTCATCTTGTTCTTTACTGGTAATACCAAAACGACCTGTATAGGCAATATATTGCTGTCCTGTTTTTGAAGCAACCGTTAATTTATTATTATTCATTTCAATAGCTGGAACTTTTTCACCAGTACTACTTAATGGGCTCTTTTCAAGTTCTTCAGGCATTTTACTGTGAACCAATTCAAACTGACCAGACATAAGCGACAAGATTTTTAAACGGATACCACGATCATTTACCATATTTTCTATTTTTTCTTTTTGACCATCGTTTCGCCAATCAAGAATGGACAGAGAAGCATAGCTTTTCCCAGGAAATTGATCATCCAATGCACAAACCAGATTCAGCAAAGTATTGCCTGTCGAGATTTCATCGTCAATCAGAACAATGGTCTCTGCTCTTTCAAGCATTCCAGGAGGCGCATATACTTTATGGGAAGTTGCGTGGGAATGTTCTTCTTCAAAGACAAAAGATGGGGTCATGCCAACAATTTCTTCACGTGTTGTATGAATATAAGCAGCTCCTTCAAAATGCTGGAAAACCGAATGACCAAGGCCCGTCGCAGTTTCCGCCATTCCAATGAAAACTGTTTTTTGAGGCATCGTTTTTTTGAATCTGAGCGATTGCAAGCTGAGTTCACGATTCGCTTTGCCAGTTTCAATCATTTCTACAAGTGATTTTGCATCAGGATATCCTTCTAGACCTGCTCTTTCCATTAGCAAAGAAGCTAACAATGTTCCTGTACCAAGAGCTAAAGACGGATCCACCGCTAGGTGTTTAGCAATCAATTTACTGACAAATAAAAATTGACGCTTCTTATTCACGCGTAAAGCCACAGAAAAAAGTGATTCTGGTGAAAGTCCAGGATACGCATCTGTTACCGCGATATTGATCGTTAAATTATCCCATAACTTAGTGTTGATTTGATAATTGGTTCGCCCGGATATGATTGAGGACGTCGATTGGTTGATAGTTTTCATTCAGCACCCCATAAACTTCTGCTTGAGCAAGCACTTTTTTTGCCCAGCTCAAATGCGGTTTTACTTCGTTCATTTTATTGCGTTTGAGACTTTTCAAAACACCGTTGCGTTTGCCGCTTTCTTCAAGAATCAATTTAGCGTCTTCGTACGCTTCAAGTGACACGATGTGACTCGTGTTGACAATTGAAATCTGTGACGGATGAATACACGTTTTCCCTTTAAAACCATTCAAAATATCCAATTGCACTTCTTCCCAAAGCGTTCTTTCAGGCTTTGACGATAACCAAAGTTGCTCTCCACTAGAAAAATGTTCATAGACAGGACCAGAAACCGTAAAGCCATCTTCTGAACGACCAAAGCGGTTCAGTATCGCGATTAAACAGTCTCGAATAATATGAACATCATAAATTGTTCGATCTGCAGGACGCCGCAAACCGTAAAGGCTGGAAAAATCAGTTGCTCCTACGCGCACTGTTAAAACTCGTTCTGCTTGCGACTTTATAATCTCGTATAAATCTGATAAGGTTTTTTCCCGAGATTCACTGTACAGCACTTCTTTTGTTTCAAGTAACGGCAATGCGTAAAGCTTTCTGCCGGCTACTTTACTAGCGCGATCGAGTGCTTCAAAAAATGAAGGCAAAGTAGCTGGTGAACATTTCGGAAAAACGATTCCGGTTAAAACATTTAATGCCGCTCCAATATTTTCGATCAATTGATCCAATTGTTCAGGTGTGCGGATTCGTAAAAATAACGCAGGCCCTGCTGCCAATTGTTCTGCACCAACCTCTGCTAGTTTTTTAAACTCGCCTACAGTATTTTCTTCGGCTTTCTTCAGTTCTGTGTCAGCCACAGCATCTTCTAAGCAAACAATCAATGTTGTTAAGCCGGCAAATGCACCGCTACTGTATTCACCGTTTAAAATTTTTTGTGCGAAATCAGCTCTAGATCCGGGAGTATACAGTGCTGCTCCCAAAGCTAAGCTTAAGATTTCCCGTTCTGTATCACGGTTAAATTCTGCCGGGGAATATTTAAAAAAAGTTTTTAAATCAGAATCGGTTAATCCGTTAAAATGCTTCATACGTGACTCCTCCCGGCACGCTGCCGTAACAGCTGGTCTGAATTATGGTTTTAGATATGAATGGACAAAAAGCAAGGAGACAGTCTCCTTGCTTTTCCATCGTTTACTCAGCTGTTTAAGCCAAAGTCCTTTACAAGAGACTCTAAGCCGCCTTGATAACCGCTGCCAATGGCGTTAAATTTCCATTCTCCTCCGTGACGGTAAAGTTCACCGACAACAACTGCAGTTTCAATTGAAAAATCTTCACCTAAATCATAGCGTATCAACTCTTCGTTAGTATCTCCATTAACGATACGTACATATGAATTGCTTACTTGGCCAAAGTTTTGACCGCGTGCTTCTGCATCGTGAATCGTAATAGCAAAAGTTGCTTTTTCGATAGATGCTGGAATAGCAGATAAGTTAACGTTTACTTGCTCGTCATCTCCATCACCTTCGCCTGTTTTGTTGTCGCCTGTATGTTCAACTGCACCAGCAGCACCTGTTGTATTGTTATAGAAGATAAAATCAGCTTCTGAAGCTGTTTTGCCTTCACTATTCAAAAGGAAGACCGACGAGTCTAAATCGAAATCTTGTCCACCATCATATTTATTTGTATCCCAACCTAAACCAACAACCACTTTTGATAAACCAGGATTACTTTTTGTTAAATCTACTTTTTGACCTTTTGATAAGTTAATTGCCATTATTCAACACTCCTTAAGAATATTTGTTTGCAATTGATCCGATATCAGGTTCTGATGCGCCTTCGCCGATAGCAGAAAACTTCCATTCAGAATCTTGACGGTAAAGTTCACCTGTAATTAACGACATTTTGCCAGCATAATTTTCTGTAAGGTTGTAGTGAACTAACTCTTCTTTCGACTGATTATCAACCAAGCGAATAAATGCGTTTTCAATCATACCGAAATCTTGCTTCTTTTTCTGAGCGTTGTAAATATTCACAACAAAGACCAAACGATGAATTGATGGGGAAATACGCTTTAAGTCGATATTGATCATTTCATCGTCGCCGTCACCTTCGCCAGTCAAGTTATCGCCCGAGTGAACAACGCTGCCGTCTTTACTTTTTTTGTTACCAAAGTAAATTAAATTTTCTTTTGCTGTTAATTTCCCGTTTTCATCAAGTAGCAAGACAGATGCGTCACAGTCAATGTCAGCTCCGCCGCCTCCACCGCCTAATAAACCACTTAGGAAACCTCCACTTTTTTTGGTTGCAACTGGATCCCAGCCTAAGCCAACCATAATGCTCGAAAGAGATGAACGTCCTTTTGTTAAATCGATTTTCTGACCTTTTACAAGATTAATCGCCATTCCTAACACTCTCCATTCATCAGTATGTATTCTATTTTAATGGTATCGGTCTAACAAGTAAAATTCAACGGATAACGTCTATTCAGAAACATGAAAATTCAGGAGCTATGTGTTTTGAAAACTCTTGATAACGCGCTGAATGTTCAGACAAATGATTTCTGAAAATACCTGACGTATACTTATACGTATCTAAAGCTAGGAAGTTTCATTTTCCGAGGCTTACTTCTTAAATATCACGGGTAATGTGAGCTAATGAAGGATTTTTAGTAGCAATTGGAGAGGGGAATACACATGAAGCTTATCTCGATCGTTGTTCCGGCTTTTAATGAAGAAGCCAATATTGCAGCAATGTACAATAAATTGGCGAAGGAACTTGAGTCGCTTCCATATCGTTATGAGATTATGTTCATCAATGATGGTAGTAGTGATAATACGTTACAAGAAATTTTAAAATTAGCTGAAGTACATGATAACTTAAAATATATTTCGCTTACACGTAATTTCGGAAAAGAGTCAGCAATGCTCGCAGGATTAAAACGAATCCAAGGAGACGCAGCCATTGTGATGGATAGCGACTTGCAACACCCAGCTACTCTCATTAGAGAAATGATACAAGGTTATGAAGATGGCTTTAACCAAGTAGTAGCCAAGCGCTCACGTACTGGAGATTCTAAAGTGCGTTCTCTTTTCTCTTCCTTGTACTACAAGATTATCAACTCAATTACAGATGTCGATTTACAAGATGGTGAAGGAGACTTTCGACTGCTGAGTCGTAAAGCCATTGATGCGATTCTTACATTAAGTGAAAGCAATCGTTTTTCAAAAGGATTGTTTTCGTGGATTGGTCTAAGCAAAAAGACTATTAACTACGAAAACGTTCAGCGCGTAGATGGTGATTCCAAATGGTCGTTTAGTAATCTTGTCAATTATGGTATTGATGGCATCATTTCATTTAATATGAAACCTTTACGCGTTTGTTTTTATACAGGGTTTCTCGTGCTATTTTTATCGCTCATTTATATTTTGGTTACGTTCTACAGTATTATGACAGAAGGTATCGGAGCTCCCGGTTACTTTACGACAATTACCGCAATTCTTTTACTCGGTGGCATTCAATTAATCAGCCTTGGCGTTATTGGTGAATATATCGGCAGAATTTACAATGAAACAAAACAGCGACCTCATTTCCTTGTAGATGTCAGTAACGCGGATGAATACCATGAATCTTAAATCGTTAAATACAGAATTTACTCGTTTTGTTTTTGTCGGTGTCATTAATACCTTGAGTTATTATTCGATTTACTTAGTACTACACAACTTATTCAATTTGCCTTATTTGTTAGCACATATTATTGGCTTTTTGATCAGTCTGAATATCTCTTTCTTCTTAAACTGTTACGTAACGTATCGTATCAAGCCAACACTTAAAAAATATTTGTACTTTCCATTAACACAAGTGGTGAATATGTCTGTTTCAACCGTGCTTATCTTTGTTTTTGTTGAATTTTTAAACCTCAATAGCAATATTGCACCTTTTGCTGCGGTATTATTTACAGTTCCGATAACTTTCGTCGTATCGAGTAAAATTCTTAAAGATGCGCCTTCTTCAAAATAAGAAAAAAGACGGTGACACTATGCGCAAGCTGCGACCTATTGTTCTTCTCTCGTTACTAACTCTATTGCTGTCAACAATTGGACACGCCGTTTTTCTCTCCCAATGGTCAAGTGGACATTTCATGGTAGGAATTAATGATGGACTTTCTCAAATGATGCCTTTTAAAGATCTGTTGTATAAACAATATACGCAAGGAGAGTTTTTCTATTCGTTTGATTTCGGCTTAGGGGCCGGCACTTTTAGCGAACTTTCTTATTATTTTTCTACGTCAATCGTGTTTTTAGTTTCAGTAATAATCATTTCCTTGTTGCAGGCACTTCGCATTATTCAGACAACCGATGTCTTGTTTTGGGCCAATGCAGCTGTTTTCATTAGTATCATCCGTTTAGCAGCTATCTTATTTATCACAACTCGTTTCTTTATGTATATAAAAATTTCAAAACCTGCAGCGTTATTAGGCGCTTCTCTTTATGGGCTTTCAGGTATGTATTTCCGTCACGTAACATATTGGGAATTTTTCGCGGATTCTTTTTTATGGTTACCAATTTTACTGTTTGGCGTGGAGAAAATTTTCCGCGAACAGAAACTAGGCTGGTTTTTAGTCGCCGTTGCAATTTCCATGATCGATAATTTCTACTTTGCTTATATTAATTTTATGTTGACCGCTCTATACATTCTGTTCCGTCTGTTTATTCCACTTACTGAGAACGAACAAGAAAAAAAGAAAAGCATCATGAGTTTTTTGGTCGCTGGATTGATTGGCGCAGGGATTAGCGCAGTTTCTTTTGTACCTGCTGTCTATGCTTATTTAAACAACCACAGGCCTGAATTCGAACAACAAATCCCTTGGTTTAATGAAACAACAGATAATATTTTGTACAATAACACCATTATCATCTTGCCTGCATTTTTCGTGTTCTTGTTGTTTTGCTGGTTTCTTTACAGTCATAAAACATTCCGCTTGTTTGCACTTCTTGGAATTATCGCTGTAATTATGCACAACAGCCCGATAATCGGCAGTGCTTTTAACGGATTTTCTGCTCCACAATACCGGTGGGAATATTTTATCTCGTTAGTCATGGGTGGTGCTGTTGCCGTGGCATTTGATCAATTGCACAAATTCACATTATGGCGTTTTTTACCCCCGGCCATACTTACGATTTTGAGCTTTGTTTATTATGCGCGAAAAGACGAGTATTTCGAAATAGACTCTTTGTTTTCAACACTTTCGATTAGTGCTCTTGTCATTACATTATTGCTACTATTTCTATACACATATTTCAAGAAAAATCTTGTTAAATGGTTGTTAATGACATCTCTATTGGTATGGGCTTTGTTTTTAACCAATATTTATCAAATCGAAAAAATTCTTGATGAAGGAAATATCTCACAAGTTAGCAGAGACTTGATAACGGGTGTTGAGTATGATGATCCAGAAATCAACAAGTTAATCGATTATATTCACGCAAAAGAAAACGACGGTCCTTACCGAATTGACTGGATGGAAGGTGTGCGCAACAATACTCCTATCGTTCAAGATTTCCAAGGATTAAGTGCCTATTCCAGTATTTTAAATAAAAACTTACTGTATTTTTATTTGTATGATCTTGAAATTGATATGGGACGTGAAAGTGTTAGTCGCTATGCAACTCTTGGTAACCGAGCGAACTTGTATAGTATGTTACAAGGCAAGTACGTCATCCGTGCGCGCGGAGATACCAATATTCCATATGGTTTCAATGAAATCCACTCTTCTGAAAAGTATATCGTCTATGAAAACGAGTATGTCTTGCCATTTGCACGCTCTACTTCTACCGTGTACAAAGAGCAGCAACTAGCAGCGTTATCTCCATTGATGCGTGAACAAGCGATGATAACGGGCGTTGTACTAGATCACAGTCAAAAAACGGATCCATTGCCTGTGTTAAATGAAAACATTCTGGAATTTGATACCGCTTCAAGCGGTGCTATCTTTAATGGAGATGTATTACATGTTGTTGAAAGAAGAGGTGGCTTAAACTTAGACCTACAAAACCCACCAAAATCTAGTGGTGATTTGTTCGTCTCTTTCCATCTAGTGTCGACAGCCGCTGACCAAGGATTCTTGCTCGAAGTGAACGACTATCAAACGACAAGAAAATCCAACGACTCAATTTACAAAACATTTGTAGACGACTTAACGATTCGAATTCCAGCTGATGAGCTTATTGAAATACGTCTTCCAAAAGGAGCATATGAAATAACTGATATTCATATTTTTTCTGCATCTTACGAATCTTTGCGTGAACAAGCAGCTCAACCTGATTCATCTAGTAATTTATCCATTGATGGCAGTCGTGTTCGTTTAGATTATGAAAATACTCAAAACGATGAGTTTTTAAAGCTAGCTATTCCTTATGAACGCGGTTGGCAAGCACAAGTGAATGGACAAAAAGTAGAAGTTTTGAGAGCTGACTTCGCCTTTATGGCCATTCCAATAATTGCAGGTGACAACGACGTTCTACTCACTTATCGTCCACCATTTTTCAAACCTGCTGCAGCTGTTAGTCTAGTGTCTGTGCTCTTTGGCTTTGCACTAGTTTTTCGCAAAAAGAAAAACAGAAAAACAATTGATCACAACTAAACGTCTTATCGAAAACAGCCCTACCTCCTGATCTTGTCTTAGACCTTCCGACTCTGACTTTCACGATAAGTCAGAGTCGGTAGGTCTTTTTTTGTTTATACAAGTTAAAATAGAGCATCTGGCAAAGCAAGGCTTGAGATGAAATTTCTTCTCCTACAAAAGAATCGGTTTTGAAAAATCACGTTTACTCTCACGCATTAAAGTGTAATGAACAGTAAGACGAAATTAAGGGAGGGATTCAGATGAAGCGTTGGCTTTTGCTCGGTTTAATATTGACCTTTTTAGTATTTCTAGCAGCTTGTGGCAATGATTCTACAGAAGACGTACCAACAGAATCTGATGGTGCAACAGAAGACACTACCGAAGACAATTCAACTAGTGAGGATTCAACTGAAGGCGAATCGACTAGTAACGATGGTGAAATTCTTTTAGTAACTGTCGAACTCATGAATAGTGACGGAGATGCAGTTGGTACTGCCGAATTGACCGAAGAAGATAATGGTGTTGCGGTAGCACTTCAAGTTGATAATTTGGAACAAGGCCTGCACGGTATTCATTTCCACCAAGAAGGAATGTGTGAAACGCCTGATTTCAAATCAGCTGGTGATCACTTTAACCCAGAAACCACTATGCACGGCATGGACAATCCCGATGGCCCGCATGCTGGTGACTTACCAAATCTTGAAGTAAGCGAAGATGGCACTGCTTCACAAGAATTTTTAGCTGAAAATGTGACACTTGAAATTGGCGAAGAAAATTCATTACTTAAAGAAGGCGGAACTGCTCTTTTGATTCATGCAGGAGAAGATGATCAAAAAACTGACCCTTCTGGTGACTCTGGAGACCGCATTGCTTGTGGAGTTATTACCGTAAAATAAATGTACTTTAAATAAAGACGCATAAAAAGGCATTGCCCATCTAAAGAGGGTAATGCCTTTTTTAGAAGTCCGACTCTAAAGTTCTAACTTGATGTGTTTAAGTGGACCATCTACGGGAATAATCAACTTAATGCTATTTAAAACTAGAGGAGGATTTATAATGACGAAAGATAAATTCGAAAAAACAGATGAACAAGTTGAACCCCAACATCAATCCACACAACCTGGTTCAGAAGAACAAATGCACCCCAAACCGATTTATGACGATAAAGATTATGTAGGTTCAGGAAAATTAGAAGGCAAAGTTGCACTTATTACAGGAGGAGACAGTGGTATTGGACGAGCAGTTGCAGTAGCCTATGCCAAAGAAGGTGCAAATGTCGCCATTGCCTACCTTGATGAGCACGAAGATGCTGATAAAACCATCCAAGTAATCGAGTCTTATGGAGTTAAAGGAATAAAATTCGCTTCAGACTTGAGTGATGTTGAAAATTGCAATCAACTTATTGTGGATGTACTTGCTGAATTTGGTCAATTAAATATTTTAGTAAATAACGCTGGAAAGCAGTTTCCGCAAGAAGATTTTTTAGCCATCAGTCCTGATCAATTAATGGAAACATTCGCTACGAATATTTTCAGCATGTTTTATTTGACGCAAGCGGCTCTTCCTCATTTACAAAAGGGAGACAGCATCATTAACACGTCTTCTGTGACCGCTTACCAAGGATCTCCTGGGCTGATTGACTACTCTGCAACTAAAGGCGCGATTACAAGCTTTACTCGCTCACTTTCTGCTAATATCGCCAACCAAGGAATTCGTGTAAATTCAGTCGCACCAGGTCCCATTTGGACACCATTGATTCCTTCAACTTTCGACGCAGAAAAAGTTCAACAGCATGGTCAAGACACTTTATTAAAACGACGTGGAGAGCCTTCCGAGCTGGCTCCTGCTTACGTATATCTAGCTTCTAAAGATTCTACTTATGTGACAGGACAAGCTATTCATATTAATGGCGGCGATTATATTAGTTCATAACGTGAAAAGACCCGGCGTTTGCCGGGTTTTTTTTGCATTTACCTATTTTCAGCAATTTTACTTATTTGTTTCTTCAACTTTATTGTTTTCTGTTTTTGCAATATAGTCTAATGCTCTTTCAATTGTCGAAAACGTAACCAATCCACTGCTCCAATCTAAGTCTTTAGCAAATTGGTGTGCCGCTTTTACAGAAATACCTGTTACGTATAATTTACTTCCCATAATCCGCAGGGCATCGTAAATTTGTGTAAACCAAAAAAGTGGTGATTTTTCATTCCAAGACAATCCAGTAATATCAATAATCGCATATTCAATGCGATGTTCTTGAACATATTCACAAATTTTCACTTTTAACGTTTCAAAACGATGAAAATTCATTGTGCCGACTAGTGCAACGGTTGCTACATTTTCTTGAACGGATAAAATAGGCAACATCAACTTTTCAATTTCATCTTCATTAGCGATAAGCTCTTGCTGTTGAGTGTATTCTAGCGTAACATCTGTTTGCGTTCCAATAAAATACAGCTTGTCTTCAATTCGAATCGGTTCAATAGCGAGACGATTCCAAAATGGCGAACCATCTTTATGGTAATTTTTCAAAGTCACAACAACTTTTTCTTCTTTGGCAATAGCTTTTCTAATTTTATCAACATCTGCTTTTACTGTATCTGGCCCTTGAAGAAAACGACAATTACGTCCAATCATTTCTTCTTTTGTATAGCCACACATTTGAACAAGTGTGTTATTTGTATAAATAATCGGATTATCCGGTTGCGACGGATCTGTCACAATCGTGCCTACTTTGCTGCCATCTAGCATCGCTTCCAACAAAGTCACTTGGATGTCCTGATTTAGTTTTCTCAAGTGATGCACCTCTTCCTTTTGTCTTCTTTTATACGATAACCCTAGCATACCCATGAACTCAAATCCAAAAACTCCTTTGCTGTCACGTTTCAGGATTTTGTTACAGGGTAAATGTACAACAAAGGAATTTTTCAAACAGGAGGAAGATCACATGGCAAAAGTATTAGCAGTATTATCAAGTGGTTATACAAACGAAGAACATAATTACGTAACAGGCTGGTGGGCAGAAGAGTTGTTTGCGCCTTCTTTAGAGCTTGAAAAAAAAGGTCACACAGTAGAACTTGCTTCGATTGATGGAGGCAAACCAGTTGTTGATCCAATAAGTTTGAGCAAAGAAGCGGACCCAACTGGTATTTATCAAAAACAATACGATTCAGGTATTGCAGATAAAACTACAGCGATTGTTAACGTTAAAGCCAGTGACTACGATGCGATTATGATTGTTGGTGGACACGGAGCCATGTTTGACTTGGCGCGTAATGAAGACTTGCATGCCGTGATTAATGTTGTTTATGAACTAGGCGGCATTGTCTCAGCAGTTTGTCACGGACCCGCACCACTCCTTTACACAAAAACTAAAGAAGGCCGTGCTTTACTTGAAGGCTTGAAAGTAACCGGCTATCCAAATGATAAAGAACCAAAAGAAGTAGTCGACTTACTTCCTTTCAGTCTCGAAGACGAATTGAGTAAAATTGGGAACTACCACGAAGAAAAAGATCATGATGCTTATGTAGTTTGGGGCAGCAAACAAATTCTTACAGGACGCGACCCGCAGTCTTCTGAGCTTTTTGGTCGCGAACTAGCTAAAAAATTAACAGATCGTGAATTGCAAGCAGAAGAAAAGGTTATGGGTTAAGTTTATAAATAAAAGGGTACTTAAAAACAATAGCAAGTATGAGGAGGCAATGAAATGAGTGAAAATGAAAAAAAAGATTATGTAGAAGCCACTGAGACAGAAGCCAAAAATCGGCCAAATGACCAGAAACAAGGAATACAAGAGCCGCGAGTAAAAGGATATAATCCTTTGCAAATTGGATCTGTCATCTTTATTGTTTTGATTCTTATTCTTGTCGCTTTTGGAATCGGTACGGATTGGTTTGGAATTGTCGATTAATTTTCTCACCTTATTAATTTATAGAACATGTCCATATAAAAAAAGACTTCCTGAAAAACAGGAAGTCTTTTTTTATCTTATTTATTTTCGCTTAATACCAATTCGAATTTTTGAAGCTCACCGTTTCGATACGCTTTCACGTCTAAAGTATCGCCAACTTTTGTCTCATTGTATAAATACTGACGAAGTTCTAATACAGAACGCACCGGTTTTCCATCTAATTCAACAATAACATCATACGCTTCCATTCCCGCTTGTGCTGCTCCTGAATCTTCAACCACTGTTTGAACAACAATTCCTTCTTCCACATCTGTAGGCAAGTTTAACTGGCTACTACGGTATTGTGCTGGGACTTCAGCTAAATCTAAAATAGAGACACCCATAGATGAACGATGCACAGCACCTTCTGATTCTAAGTCTGAAATAACTGGAATTGCAGTATTGATTGGAATCGCTAATCCAATTCCTTCTACGGCCTCTTGAGAAATTTTCATGGAATTAATACCAATCAACTGTCCTTGTGAATTGATCAACGCACCGCCACTATTTCCGGGATTGATAGCCGCATCGGTTTGAAGAACTTCAGACTGCCAATCTTCTGTCCCGTCTTGGTTAATATCAAGCGGTACTAAACGCTCGGTTCCTGAAATAACACCAGTCGTTACGGATCCTGAAAACTGTAGACCAAGTGGATTACCAATTGCAATCACGGGTTCTCCTGCTTGCAATACCGATGAATCTCCGAATTCCGCAACGGTTTCAATATTTTCTCCCGATACTTTTAAGACGGCCAAGTCGGTCCAAATATCTGTTCCGAGAACTTCGGCATCAAGTTCGGTTCCATCCTCTAGAGTGACCATAACGTCTTGTGCTCCTTCAACTACATGGTTATTAGTAACGATGTAAGCCATATTCCCGTCTTTTTTATAAATAACGCCTGATCCTACTCCTGCTTCTTGCGACTCTTTTTTCTGACTCGTTTGTGAAGCAAATGGATTTTGTTGTACCACTTGTAAATTGGTAACTCCAACAACAGCACTTGAAGTTTCTTCTACAATTTCTGTTACATCTGAAGTAACAACTGTTGAACTTGTTTGTAATCCGCTAACTGCCTGATTGCTTGATGTTGCTGCAACACTCTCAATTTCTCCATCTGTTACACTTGGCAAAATAACACCTACTAATAAAGCGCCTGCAATCAATCCCGTAAAGCTAGAAGCAAAATATCCTTTTTTACTCTTTCCTGATTCTGTTGAATTGTAATATCCCATTTTTATACACTTCCTATTCTGTCAACTTATTGACAATTTTGTATGACTCTGTTTTTTCCGCTAACCATTCAGCATATTTTGTGTTTAATGCTTCATCAAATAAAATTTCGTTAATTTCGTCTTTACTGTCTTCTAAAGTAGCTTTAGCTGCCTCTGTTTTACTAGTTACTTGGATGATATGAAAACCGAAATCTGTTTTTACAGGCTCACTGATTTCATCTACTTTCATACTAAATGCAGCTTCTTCAAATTCCGGCGCCATTTCTCCTATACCAAATTCACCCAATGCTCCGCCATTTTCAGCATTACTTGTGTCTGTCGAATATTCGGCTGCTAGTTTGGCAAAGTCACCACCATCGTCTAATTTTGCTTTTACTTCGGCTGCTTGCTCTTGTGTTTCAACTAATATATGATTTGCTTCTACTGTTGAAGCTTGTTCAAATGTTGCTTTGTTGTCTTCGAAATAAGTGCTGATTTGCTCGTCTGTTATGTTGATAGTTGGTCCGACTATTTTTTCAACTTTCAAATACGTTTTTATTTCGTCTTTTAAACTTTCGACTGTCATTCCACTAGCTGCGAGAGTTTCTTTTAAAGCTTCTGTCCCGCCATAATTTTCTTCGTATATAGTCAGTTCTGCATCGACTTCTTCCTGCGTTACTTTAACGTTAGCTTGATCCGCTTCTTGGTTGACCACTTCGTTGGAAATCATCGCATCAAGTGTCGCTGCTCCAGAAGACGCCACTAGCTTTTCATATAAAGCATCTTTTGTTATTTCTTTATCTCCTACTGTGGCTACTGTTTCGTCACCATTAAAAGCAGCCAATATAAAAATAGCGGTTGCCGCTAATGCACCAATCGAAATATAGATTATTTTCTTCATAGTCATTACCTCTTTTCTTATTCGTTAGTCATAGCTTACCAAGCAATTATGAATAAACTATGACTAGAGTTTTAACAAAGATGCAAATTTTTCTATATAAAAAATGAGCTAGGAATGATAACCCTAGCTCATTTTTTATGGGGCAACTGAATACTAAATTTCGTCCCTTGGTCTTTTTGACTTTCAACATGTATTTCTCCATCATGGAGCGTAACCAGTTGTTTAACAATGGATAAGCCGAGTCCAAACTGTCCGCTACCACGTGATAAATCCGCTTTATAAAAGCGGCGCCAGACAAGATCAATTTCTTCTACATCAATTCCTGCTCCATCGTCTTCTACTGTGATTTCCATCTGGTCTTTTTCAGAATGCGTCGAGATTGTGATCGTGCCATCATCAGTAAACTGAATGGCATTTTTGACGATATTCATCAAAATTTGAATCAAGCGATCCATATCTCCATAAATTATATCTCCTGGGTTTGTCCGAATGACAATTTGGTCGCCTTTTTCTTTTGCTTGCAAATAAAGCTGTTCTTGAATAATCTCCAAAAGTTCATCCGCTTCGATTTCTTCTTTTGTTAACGTAACTTGACTGGATCTAATTTTTTCGTAATCTAAGTTTTCATTCACTAAACGCATAAGCCGTTTTGTTTCTTCACTTGCTAAGCGAATGCCTTTTTCTCGTTGATCTTCTTCAATCATGTTATTTCGCAGACCTTCCATAATTCCTGCAATGGTTGTTAAAGGCGTTCGCATCTCATGTGAAACATCTGCCATAAATTGACGACGACGATTTTCAAGTCGATCAATTTCTTCATTTGATTGCTGAAGTTTGGCAGCCATTTTATTGAAGTCATGTGCCAAATCACCAAATTCATCAAAATTCGATTCCGGCAAATTCACATCGTAATGGCCTTCGCTAATCATCGAGGTTGCTTTTCGCATGCGTTCGATTCGGCTAACATGCATTTTTGACAGTCCTAAACTTAGAAGCAACGCTATAGCCAGCGCAATTAAAATCGTTGTGACTAACGTTTTGTTCAACTCGGCAATCATCTCGCTTACACCACTAATCGGCGAAGCGAGAAGAACGCCTCCAGCTAATTGACCATTTTCGAAATAGGGCATTGCTACAAATGTGACCGTAAGTTCAAATCGCTCGACGTCACGATTGACAGTTAATGTCTCGCCTTGTTCGATTATATTCCATTCTTCTGGTGTTAGTTCTACAGGCGGAAAAGCGCCTGATACAGGATACAAAATACGGCTTTGTTGATCAAAAACAATAAAGCTGATATTTTGCGCGTTCAAGATGGAGACATAGGATTGTAAATTAGTTCCTGGGCGTGCCTGTTCGAGCTCTTTAATAATTTGACTGCCGTATGCCTCAAGTTCTTCAGCTTTTTCATTATAGGCAAAGTCGTCAACATAGCGAACGAACAAAATACTTAATATCAAAAAAGCAATCAACAAAATACTCATGTGGCTGGCGATCAGCTGATAAAAATACTTAATCCGCATGTTCTTCAAATTTATAGCCAACTCCCCATACTGTATGGAACAGCTTATCTCCGCCATTTATTTTTTTGCGCAAGCGTTTTATGTGAACATCTACAGTTCGTTCATCACCATAAAACTGATATCCCCATACTTGTTCTAATAATTGTTCGCGGCTGAACACTTGCTTTGGATGTTGCAGAAAAAACACCAGCAAATCAAATTCTTTAGGTGTTAGGCTATCCACTTCTCGGCCATCTTTTAAAATGTTACGTGTTTCTTTATTGACCGTAAAATAAACGGTTTGAATCAAATCTGACACGGGTTCTGTTTTTTGTGTGCGGCGCGTAACGGCTTTAATACGTGCCATCAAAGTTAACGGACTAAACGGTTTTGTCACATAGTCGTCCGCCCCCATTTCAAATCCAATGACTTGATCGGATTCACTGTCTTTTGCAGTCAGCATGATGATAGGAACAGAACTTCCTTCTTCTCGAATTTTTCGACATAGCGCAATCCCGTCCATCCCCGGAAGCATCCAGTCCAGAATTAGCAAATCGTATTGACCTGCTTTGTATTTCCGGTAACCTTCTAACCCATCTGTTGCAAAGTCTCCGGTAATGCCTTCTTTTGAAAAAAATAGCTCTAGCATAGAACTGACACTTGGATTGTCTTCTACTACCAATATTTTCATCCCGCACCTCCGTTTATCTTTCTCTTAAAGTTAAATGACAAATCTAAATGAAGCAAGAAAATTGAAAAAGACTGTCCTAAAGGTCATTGACATGACGTTCGAAGACAGTCTTTTTATTTCTTTTTAGCCTTTATCAAGCTTTTTATCACGGTTTTTTAATTTTACAAATAAGGCACCGATCATGTCGTAGTCAATATCAATATTGTTTTCATATGCATACTTCACCCCATAGCCGAGTGCTAACGTCATAGACGATGCGACAGTTCCACCGATAACAGATCCTGCTCCCGGAATGAATTTCAAAGCTTGCCGGTAAATTGTGTGGCCGATGGTTTGTGTCGCAGTAACAACAATCATGTCTTTCGCTGCTTTTTTAGTTAATGGCTTGTCATAAAGGTTTGATAATTTGATGATCAATCCGGCTTGTAAGGTTGTCAGAGGCAATACATCAGAGCCTGGAATTGGTGAAGCTCCAATGATACCTGCTGAAACACCGGCACCAATAATCCAACGATTCGCAGCCGTGGATTTTCCCTTCATGCTTTTGGCGAAGAGTATGTCTTTACCCTTCTTTTCGAGCAAAAAAAGGATTTCCTTCTTTAAAGTTTCCAAGTTTTCTTCTGTTTTTGAAGAAATCGGAATTACTTTGTATTTATTCGCCGTGTGATCTTGAATAAACTTAACAATCGATGGGATGTTTTCAGCGGCATCAATTTTATTTAAGACGATCAAAATGTCTTTATTGTGTTTTTCAATTTCGTTGAATTTTTCTTTTTCGCTTTCAGAAAACACCGTACCTGCTGCATTTAAGAAAAATAAAATCACATCAGATTTCTGAACAAACTCCAATGTTTTTTTAGGGTTTTCATCATTTGGATCATTTAATCCAGGAGTATCCATAAATTTGATATTTTCGAGACCTTTGATGTTATAAGGGTCTACGCTAACTGTTTCTCCTGGCATCGGGTTGGTACTAGCAATGTCTTCTCCGATGATTTTGTTGACGGTGGAAGATTTCCCTGCATTTACTTCTCCAATTAACGAAATTAACAGATCTTGCTCAAGTGCATCGTTCACTTTCTTCATTTCATTTTCAAACATTTCGTCCATTGCTTGTATTACTTCTTTTTCAAATTCTCTTACCATAGACTGTTTCTCTCCTTCATCCATACTTACTAATCACTTTAACAGCTTTTGTTTAAGTGTAACGGTTATTACTCTGTGTATTCTTTTAATAATGTATCGGCATAGTTCATCAATGTTTCGGTGTCATTGATATGTTTTTTTGCTTCGCCATTTTTACTACGTTTTTCCATTGTTTTCAAATCGTATAACACTTCCGGCAATTTGGCTCCAGGTGCTTTATAAAATTGCTCAGATTGAATATAAGAGCCTCCAGGTAAATAATAACGCATTCCTACTAAATTCTTTTTATACTCAAACAAATTATGTCCCATCATTGGGAAGTCATGATCGATGCCCAGTAAAGCCAACAAAGTTGGCATTACATCCGTTTGCCCACCAAGACGCGTCATTTCTGTTTTTTCAAAAAGATTGCCGCCTATGAACAGTAACGGAACGGTATATTGATCTTTCAGCGAATAGTCGTGTCCTAAGAAATTGCTTAATAACCGCTGATCTTCTTCGGTCACTAAGCTGCCATGCATACCTGAATGATCCCCCATAATCGCGATTAGCGATTCATCATAAATTCCTTGATCTTTCAGTTTTTGAATAAATGCACCAATTTCTTCATCTGCGTAGCGAATTGATTGCAAGTAGTTTCCAATATACATCTCTTCATACTCAGCAGGCAAATGTAAGTATTGCATATCTTCAGGCATTTCAAATGGTGTGTGACTCGTAAGCGTGACAATATTAGCATAAATTTGGTCATAAGTCTCAAGTTGTCGCGGTAATTCACTTGCTGCAAAATCAAATAATACTTTATCAGCAGGACCAAATCCAACATTCTTCACATTCGGCATTTCTTCGATGGAGAACACTTCTTCATAGCCCAGAACCGGATACAGAACATCTCGGTTCCAAAACGTCACATCGTCTGCGTGATACGTAGCAGAGCCATATCCTTTTTCTTTTAATGCACGTGCTAAAGAAGAGGCTCTTTTTCCTGACAGGCTATTGGTAGTTGGAATCATTCCTTGCGGATAAAGTCCGGTGTTAACAATCCATTCAGCATCAGACGTTGTGCCCGCTCCGACTTGCTGAAAAACATTCGAAAAATAAGCACTTTCACTTAAAAGTTTGTTGAGGTTGGGTGTAATTTCTTGGTCATTTAACGTTCTTTTAATCACAAAATTTTGCAAAGATTCCACTTGAATTACGAACAAATGCCGCCCCTCGGCTATTCCAAAGCTTTCGTGTTCACTAATTTCTACATACTTATTTCCTTTTAGCTCTTCTAATTCTCTTGCTGATAATTTACTAGAAGAAGCATGAGCAGTGTCCGTTGAGCGATTATACAATTGAACTACTTGAGATTGCAGGAATCCATTTTCTTTTGCAAAATAAGAAACATCGATAATGGGTTGTTGAAGAGCATAAACGACGGTGATTGAAGATATTGCAGCCATCGAGATCGCAACATATTTCATTGCTACTGGCTTTACAGGATTTTTCCAACGCCATGCGAGGAAAAATAGCAGCACAGCATCTAAGAAAAACAAAAAATCCCATGGGTTGGATAACATCGTGATGGTATCACTGACAGAACTCGTTTGCGTTAATTGTTGCAAATCGTAGTAAGAAGGAATGGTTGTGTAATAGCGCATATAAAGCGTGGTAATGAAAAATATAGCAGAAACAAACAAATTAAAAATCCAAACCACACGCCACATTCTCTTTTTAGTTACAAGCAACACAATCGACAACAATAAAGCCCACGTTGGGAATTCAATTAAGACAATATGCCAAAATGATTTTGCATCAAAAATAAGCACACGAAAAACACTTACCTTAATGAACAATAAAAGAAAAATGAGTAAATAAGGCATGACATCTGTTTTTTTCACCATAAGCACCTCTTTTCTACAGACGAAAAACCAAGTTGAATGTTGCATATATTCAGTTAAGTAGGGAATACAAAACTGTACAGGTTAAATTAGCATTCAGTTAACGATAAGTAATCTCCAATTTCTTTAAGAAATATATCCTAACTATTTAAAAGGGGCGAGACAATGCAAACATTAAAAGCACTTTTCATTAATACTTCCTTAAAAGGTTCAGAGGAACCTTCTCATACGGAAGGGTTTATCAAAGATGTTCAAGTTCATTACAATCAACTAGGCGTAGAATCTGAAGTTGTTCGTTTAGCTGATTATGCCGTTGCACACGGTGTACAAGCAGATATGGGCGAAGGAGACGAATGGCCACAAGTTTTCGAAAAAGTAATGGCTGCAGATATTGTGATTATCGGTACTCCTCTTTGGCTAGGAGAAAAAAGTTCTTTAGCTACACAAACGATTGAGCGATTATACGCAAGCAGTAGCGAGACTAACGATAAAGGACAATCCGTTTTCTATAACAAAGTCGGTGGTGTGGCGATTACCGGAAACGAAGATGGCGCTAAACATGCTGCAGCTTCTATTCTTTACAGTCTTTCTCATATTGGTTTTGTTATCCCACCAAACGTTGATGCCTACTGGGTTGGCGAAGCAGGACCAGGTCCTTCTTATATGGATTCCGGGAAAGACAATGATTTTACTAAATCAGCAATTCAACGTCTTGCTTATAACACTTATCATTTCGCAGGGATGCTGAAAAACAATCCTATTCCAGCTGAAGGAAATACACTTGAGTAATTCACAGCTAATTAGCTGGCAGCAATTTCGCTGCCAGTTTTTCTATGTATTTATTTCCATAGGCGGGTTACAGACATACGTTTTTCCGTTATCTTTACTTCGAACACATCCGGGTTGGTTAGTTTTTGCCACTCTGAAAACCCGTAGCGTTTGTCTATTCTTTTTAATAGCAAGCCCAGTAAATTTCCATGTGTAACCGCTACGGTTCTGTCTTCCATTCTATCTATCGCTGCTATCGCTCGGTCTCCCGCTTCTTTTCCAGACTCGCCTCCGACAAACTTCAACTCATCATCGTCAAATGAAGCCTCAAGTTTTGCCATCCAGTCAGGCAAATCTTCAGAGCTCAACACACGCTCGGCTAATCGATCATCAATTTCAATTGGCAAATTCTGTTGGTCGGCTGCACGTTCAATCGACTGAATTGCTCGCGTAAATGGACTCGAAACAAAATGAATGATTTCTCGTTCTCGCAGAAATTCCGCTAATTCCTTTGCCTGAGTCTTGCCTATTTCCGTCAACGGTGCATCTAGTGCTTGCCCCGTTGCTTGGCAATGCCTAACCAAATAAATGGTTTTCTTCATAACGATCTCTCCATTCGGATTGGTAGTTCATTTAATAGTTAAATTTATCGCAACTCTTTTTTACGTTTTTGTCGTTATATCACACATTCCCCATTTTACATATTTCAACCTTTTCAAAAAAACCTCCTGAGCAAAAGCTCAGGAGGTGGGACTTATAATTTTTTCATCAAGTTTGCCATTTCAATGGCCCCTGCTGCAGATTCCCATCCTTTGTTACCCGCTTTTGTTCCTGCGCGTTCAATGGCCTGTTCGATTGAATCTGTTGTTAGCACTCCGAATATGATTGGAATGTCTGAATGGTCGCTCGCGCGTGACACTCCTTTGGCGACTTCGCTACAAACATAATCAAAATGTGGCGTTGCACCTCTAATAACTGTTCCTAGAGTGATGATTGCATCATACTTCCCACTCATCGCCATTTTTTTCGCTACAAGCGGAATTTCAAAAGCTCCTGGCACCCAAGCGATGGAAACATCATCTCCTGCAACACCATGGCGTTTTAACGCGTCTTCCGCACCGCCTAATAATTTACTTGTAATAAACTCATTAAAACGTCCAACCACTATACCAATTCGTAATCCTTCGCCATTTAAATATCCTTCAAACTGCACAGTCATATTACCCATCTCCTCTAGTAAATTAATAAGCCGCCATCTTTTTTTGTTGTTGGTATGCGACTAAATCTTTGATCGTCAAAATGCCAAGCCCTAATCGTTTAGCTACTTCCTGTAAATCGTCTACTCGCGCCATAGTGCCATCCTGATTCATAATTTCGCATATCACTCCTGCTGGAGATGCGCCTGCAAGTTTTGCTAAATCCACTGCTGCTTCTGTGTGGCCCATGCGTTCAAGGACGCCTCCGTCTTTTGCAATTAATGGAAAAACATGACCTGGACGTTTAAAGTCCGAAGCTTTAGCCTCTTGCTTTGCTAAACTTATAATGGTGTGAGAACGTTCAAAAGCGCTAATTCCTGTTGTTGTCTCTTTATGGTCGACACTAATCGTAAAAGCTGTGCCAAATTCATCTGTATTGTCATCCGTCATTAAACCAATTTGTAATTGTTGAGCGATCGACGATGCGATAGGCACACAAATCAACCCCCGTCCTTCAGTTGCCATCAAGTTGACGATTTTAGGTGAAGCACATTGGGCTAACGCAATAAAGTCGCCTTCATTTTCTCGGTCTTCGTCATCGATTACGATGATTGCTTTGCCATTTCTTAAGTCATCAACGGCTTTTTCTACAGAGTAAAACATCTCTTTAGCGCCTCCTTTTAAAATCCATTTTCAGCTAGCCAACTTTTGCTAATTTTCGGTTCTGCGGTTTGAATCCGCTCGGTATACTTTGCCAGTAAGTCGCATTCGATATTGACCTTCTCACCGATACCTTTTTCTCCTAATAGCGAATCTTCTTGCGTTGTCGGAATTAATGAAATAGTCACTGTGTTAAGACCTACTGCAAAAACAGTTAAAGAAGTTCCATCTACTGCAATTGAACCTTTTAGCATCATGTATTTCATTAGTTGCGAATCAAGCTCAATGGTTTTGGTCATGGCATTTGCTTCTTTTTTTATAGAACGAATAGCACCGATGCCGTCAACATGGCCACTAACAAAATGACCACCAAATCGTCCAGTTGCAGGCATAGCACGCTCTAAATTCACTCGACTTCCCGTTTTCAGCCCATTCATCGTTGAAGATTGGACTGTTTCTGGAATCACATCAACTGTAAATGTCTTAGAAGTAAAAGTAGAAACAGTTAAACAAACTCCGTTAATGGCAATACTGTCTCCACGCTTAAGGTCTTCTAAAACAAGCGCACACATAATAGTTAGCTCCATCGCTTGTGGCTTAGTGCGAACTTGCGAGACATGTCCAACTTCTTCCACAATTCCTGTAAACATTTAGACACACTCCTCCGTTCTGCTTGCTAAAAAATAGTCAATTAAGGTCGTACAAGTTTTCGGGTGTTTTCCACCATGGGGCGAATGGGTGGTGGGGATAGGTTTTTTAGAAGAGTTTGAATCTGTAAATATTGGCTCATGTGCCTTGCTTCTTTATCAAGTTGGCCAGGTTGCTGGCTATTTTGATACTTTGAAAAAGCTCTTTTTCCATAGAGGAAATGAGCAAGGTTAAAACTAATTGGCTTGTATTTCCACAGACTTCTCCCTGATAAGGATATTTGGGCATACAAATTCCTCCTTTCAATTCTAGCGCATTGAAAAGAAGAGGCACACAACGAAACCGATCTCTAGATTCTTCTCCCATCCAGACTGTAACTGTCGGTGCCGGAATTTCACCAGCTCCACCGTTTGGATGTGCAAAACATAGTGGCCTATGTTTGCATCTATCCAAACGGGTCACGGACTTACAGTTTCCTGCTCACCGCCGGTAAGGACTTTCACCTTGCCCCGAAGAATTAGATTCGTAGTTTCGTCTCTTTCATAGTAGCATAGTAAGAAATCGAACTATATCAATCAAACTATTTATTTTAAAATAAGACGCTTTTTTCTGCTGTTTATAGTTTTTAAAAAAGGGGGAGTTACTATGGGTCACCTTCAACAAGTAAAAGGCATTGGAGTAGATGCAGAAACGCGTTGTGTCCACTACTATTCGTCGATCGACCGGATTGCCATTAAATTTTTCTGTTGCAACGAATACTTTTCTTGTGTTGAATGCCATCAAGCTGAAGGGTGTGGCAAACACCAAGTCTGGCCAAAAGAATGCTTCGATCAAAAGGCTGTATTATGTGGGAGTTGTGGGCACGAACTGACAATTGCTGAATATTTATCCTGTGCATCCACTTGTCCATCATGTTTTTCTTCTTTTAATCCTGGTTGCAGCTTACACAAACATCTTTATTTCGAAATAAGTACAAAAAAAGCCGATTGACAGCAACAGCGCTCTCAATTGGCTTTTTTTGTAGATAATGACATGACGTGTTGCTCACCTTTTGTACGCATAATTCGTCTACCCGTATCTGCAAATCCAGCTTTTTGATAAAGTCGCTGAGCGGGTATATTACGTGCATTCACACCGAGTACTACTTCATCGAAATTCGGAAACTCTTCTTCGATAAATTCTGGCAACGCATAAATAGATCCTGTTGCGATTCCTCTACCTTGATATTCTGGGTTAACAGAAAAACCTCGTAACAACAAAGCTTTCGGATTATCTGAATACCTTTTTCGATCTTCCGATTCGTCTAGCTCAAAAAACCCAGCATCTTCTCCACATGCTTTAATAATAATAAAATGCTTAGATGGATCTTTGGCATCTTTTTCAATAATTTCGATAGGAATGCGCGCAAATTCGAGTTGTTCTTCTGGTAAATCATAACCGATCGATCGTTTCGAAGAATAACGGTGCAATGTAACTTCTCTTTTTTTAATCATACAAGGTGGCCTCCTTATTTTCATTTACTATCTAGAGCAACCAGTTTTCACGTTAGCTTTACTCTTTTTTCAGCGTCGCTACGACAATTTCTGGACGGTTAAAAATACGCAAAGGAAAAGTACTGTTTCCAAGCCCTCGACTCACTACCAGTTGCGATTGTTCTTTTTCAAAAACGCCTTCTGTCACTTTTGGAAACCAGCCCTGTCCTGGAGAAATCAGTCCACCTATTCCAGGAATACGGACTTGCCCGCCATGTGCATGACCAGAAAAAGCAATATCTACGCCGTATTCAGCATAAATAGAAAAGTATTCCGGACGGTGCGCTAATAGTAATGTGAAATCATCCGTCAATTGAGCAGCATCTAGGCTATCATAAATGACCTCTTCTTCATGAATAGTAGGCTCGATCAATGGGTCGTCGATTCCTGCAATTTGAATCATTACTCCATCTCTTTCCCATTCAACAGAATCATCCGTTAATACGGTAACTCCTCGTTGCTGTAAAGCTACTGCAATTTCGGCAATCTGATTTGAGGCAACTTCATGATTTCCGGTAACGTAATATACTTTACTCATCTCAACGAGTGCATCCACAAGTATTAAACTTGTCTCTAAGTTATAACGATTACTGTCGACGAGGTCTCCCGTTAAAAAAATTGCATCCGGTTTAGCAGCTTCGACTTTATCTATTATGGAAGATTGGTCCTTGCCGAAAGTGGCGTTGTGCAAATCGGATACTTGAACAATTTTTATTCCTTCAAAAGCTTCAGGCAATTTTTCCGATACCACTGTATACTCAGTCGTTTTAATCCATTTATTATTGCTCCAAACGCCACCCCATACGATTAGCGCGAGCACGATAATTACTATTACTTTCTTCATAACAAGTAACCTCTATTCAATTCTAATTTAGTTGGTGCGACAATCTCTAGCTTTAATCGATCAGGATATAGCAGGTCCTTCTGCGTAAGGATGACAATTTTCGTATAGAATCTGTACTTCCAATTGTCGCATTTTTTCAGTCATTTCGTCCACTTGCGAACGTGAATCTGCAGGAAATACCAAATGATTCAAATTTGGACGCTGTTAAATCTGAATCATTGAGTTCCATATGATGCAACATGTATTCTAGCTCTTTCTCTTCATTCTACTAGTTATGTAAAAAAAGCTCAGGAATCCTGAGCTAAACTTTAGTCTTTGCTTTGTTTTTTTGTGCTGCCCAAATTCCTATACCGAATAAAACAACCATGATTAAACAAGCTATGCCAATCGCTTCCCATAGACTCGTATTATCAGGAACACTTGTTAAACAATCTGCCGCATACTGAGGAATCTTAACGGGAGAGATGGACCAATTCATACCAAACAATCCATCAACTAGTTGCAGAAGTAAATACGCAGCAAACGCAGACGTCGCTGCGAGCCCACTGTTCGGTAAAACAGCACTTGCAGTTACTACAAACGTGACAATAAGCAATACCCAAACGCTGTAAATTGCCATCAGTTGCAAAAGATTAACCCATTCTACTTTGCCAAAAAACAAGAATGTATAATAATAGCTCACCAGAAACCCAAGCCATACACTCATTAACGAAATGATCGATGCCAATGTCCATTTACTAAAAAAATAAGCGGAAAAAGAAAGCGGACGAACATAAAACAAAGTAGCTGTTCCACTTTTGCGTTCTCCAGCTATCGTTCCCATATAGGCTAAAATCAGTACAACAATTCCGATCGTTTGAAATTGTCCCATAACCGCTATTAGTATTTGCTCAGGTGTTGGTGTTGGCATTTCGAACACAGCACCTTCTGGTAATCCACCAGAAGATTCTAAAATTTGTGGCAGGAAATAATTGACAACCGGCTCAGTAATACCTAATAAAACAAAAACAGTAGGAATCCAAAAAATTTTATAGTTACGAATATTTTCAAGCCACTCTTTTTTCATTAACAGAAAAAACTGGTTCATTTGGCAGCAACCACCTTTAGAAAAATTTCTTCTAGAGAAGCTGATTGAAACTCAATGCCTTTAATATCTTGACTTTGGGTAGCCAAAACTTGAAGAACTTCTTGCATGCTTGGATGGTTTTCATGAACGGGTAGCAACACCGTATCGCCTTTGAGCTCCGTTCTACACAATTGTCTTCCCGCAAACGCTAACGCTTCGCTCCGATTTTCAAATCTGATGCGAATATGCGGATCTGCATGACGCTTTTTAACGTCTTTTAATGACCCTTGCTCAATCAACCGTCCGTCTTTCATAAACAATAATTGATCTGTGATTTCTTCTGCATCGTTCAAAATATGAGTTGAGTACAGGATAGTCGTCTCTTGTTGTAACAACTTTAACAAATTCATGATTTCACGGCGTCCCGTCGGATCTAGTGCTGAGATAGGTTCGTCTAACAGCAGAAGTTTAGGTTGATGGACAATGGCTTGTGCAAGTCCTAATCGCTGCTTCATACCACCTGAAAATCCACCAATTTTCTTTTGAAGCGCCAGAGCAAGTCCGACAAATTCTAAAGTTCGAATAGCTTGTATTCTTGCCTTTTTCGATTCAATGCCACTGAGTTTTGCTGCCATTTCCGTAAACTCTAACGCAGTTAACCAAGGAAAAAATCGAGGGTGTTGAGGGAGAAATCCAACGGATAGTTTTTTGTCCATCTTAATCGTGCCACTCGATGGCGTTAGTAAGTTTGCCAACATCGATAAACTAGTCGTTTTCCCTGCCCCATTCGGACCAATCAAAGCTGTAGCCGTTCCTTTTTCCAAAGCAAAAGAAAGTTCATTTACAGCGGTCTCTCGACCATAATGTTTCGTCAATTTCTCTACTTCTACAATACTCAATAATTTCGCCTCCCAATAACAAAGTAAAGAATCGGGCCTAGAATGTTAATAATGACAATGATGATGCCCCACATCCATTTCGGACCATTTGGGTTGGGATTTTTTATTAAATCTACTAAAGCGAAAATCATTAAAGCCAGTTGAATAAGAAAGACAGGGATTAATGCTAAAATCATTGTTGTTTGATCCATTACACATACTCCTTTTTATTGCGGTAAGTTAAAAAATCAGTTTGCTCGACTTTTTCTTTATATGATTCATCATATAAAGAACTGCCTGTTAATCCTCTATCTTTTCTGGCTTTACGTAGCACTTACCATTTTAGCGATGCAAATAATTCCGTCAAAAATTCCTTTTCACCTTTTCCGATGCTCCAATGAGTTATTTCTTTACGCATACTGTCTTTTGTACCAAAGCCTTTTACAAAACCATTTAATCGTGCAGCAAAAGTAGAATCTTTTAATTGCTCTGCACTGGGATAAAGTCCTGCTAGTTGCTCGATTGCTTTTGGGTAGCGTTTTAAATAGTATTTTTGGTGACGCTCTTCTGCAGATGCAAACTCACTAAAGCGAGATATTTCGGTTTCGATGGGTTCGCCTAACTCTTTTTCCATTTCTTTTTTGATAATTTCTATCGTTTGTCGCTGCTTTTCTGTATGATAATGCAACAGTGAAATATATTGTCTTCCTTTGTACTGATCCCGATTTGGGTAATGATTGCTCCAAAACACTTTAAGAATAGCTGCATAGCTAATGATAGAAGGATCAAATTTAATTTGAACAGTCTCTGTATGGTCACCCATTTGCCGATAAGTTGGAGCTTTTGACGTGCCACCTGCAAATCCGACGCTTGTCTGCATAACACCAGTGATACTTCCAAATCGTGCTTCGGGTCCCCAAAAGCAACCCATTCCAAAAGTTGCGAGCTCCCAACTCTCTTTGTTGGACTGTATTCCTTTTTCAACTGTTTTAATGGTTAGTTGTTGATTTGTCATCCTATCGCTCCTTTCTTTTCTAAAAGCTAGATCATTTGCTATACAACGGACGATTTTCCACTTAAAATTACTGTAACAAGTCCTAGCAAAAAATGCATTGTATCCATACTACTTTTCTACGATACAGTTTCAGTATAAGAAAGTAGGTGATCTCGTGAATCATCAAAAAAAAGAAATCATTTCTTATTTTAAAAACATGGATCGGAGCTTTTTCATGGACGTGAACAAAGATTTAGCTCTTTTTGACCATGCTCTTCCTATTGGATTTGAACAAACCATCTCTCAACCTTCACTTGTTCTCGAAATGACATTGGCACTTGATCTTCAACCAGGACACAAAGTACTAGAGCTTGGAACCGGTTCTGGTTTTCAAACTGTTCTACTTGCAGCTTTTACTGCATCCGTCTATAGCATTGAGAGAATTGAAGAATTACACGCTCGTGCAAAAGAGCGGTTAGCTCATTTAAACATTGATACTATTTATTTCAAATTAGGTGACGGCAGTGAAGGCTGGAAAGAACATCAACCTTTTGATCGAATTATGGTGACCGCCTCAGCTTCTGAAGTGCCGAAAGAGTTACTTCAACAACTGTCTATTGGTGGCAAAATGGTCATCCCAATTGGCGATTCTTTTAGTCAGGAACTGCGATTAATTGAAAAAGAAACTAACAATAAGTTCCATACGACACTTTTGAACAATGTATTATTCGTTCCTTTAAAAGGGAAATATGAATTGTAAGAAACTAACTCTCGATTTCATAAATCAACATACAAGGAGATTAAATCATGTCGCAAGAGAAAACTACTCACACTAAAGTGGCTAGCTATATTTCCACTTTACTGCGCACTCATTTTGGTAAAGGCCCAACTTCTGTATTTGTAACAGTTCAGTCACCGTTTATCGCGATTCACCTTCGTGGATTTTTGTCTCCTTCCGAAAAAATTTTACTGAAGCAAGGCGAACACCGCAGAGTATTAGAATTGCGAGATTTACTAATGAACCAATTGAAAATTGACATCAAATCAGATTTACAGCAAATGGCTGAGCTAGATATTGATTATGTTTATGCAGATTGGAATTTAGACGATCAAACTGGGCTAATTCTTGCGATCACGAAAGACAAAACGCCCGCCGGAAACATTAGATGGGATTCAGCGATTGCAGTCGACGCAATTCGTGGAGAAGTCGAAGAAGCGAGTCGAAAAGCACAAAAAACACCTGACTTGACCGAACTATACTGGCTAAATAACCGGATGTTGCTAATTGAACGGTCTGGGATTTTTGTTGAAATCGAAAAAGAATTGATTCGCGGTGGATTCATAGAAGAATTAAAATTGGTTAAACGTCCTTTGGAACGAAGATTACTGTTGGAAACGCATATCGAAGCCATTTTAAAACAGCCCATTCTAGAAGTATTTCTCGACTGGGACTTCGTAAGAGATAAAGGCTATATTTTGTTGCTTTTAGAAGCTACGAAATAGAAAAAAGCCAGCTTTAGCTGACTTTTTCATATCCGACAACTCGTTTTTTTGAGTTGTCTTTTTTGAATGGTATGTAAATGTAGTTCTGTAACAAAAATTGGTTAGCTAATAATAGTTTGTACCGACTGGCAATGGTCACAACGTTTATAATGATGTTTTTTTTCGAGTTGTGTAATGTAGTCAACACGGTCAGTAAACTCTCTATATTCAACAGGTGTGTCTACAAACTCACATCGATCGCCTGCAAATTGGCGTAGGTGAATCTTCTTTTTCTTATGATCTACGAAATAATACATCATATCCGCTTCCTCTCCTGTTCAGAAATAGAAAAAGCCGAAAAGAAATGCCTTTTTCCAGGCATTCTTTCCGGCTTTTACTTCAGCGCTATTGTCTGAAGTATTTAACCAACATATAAAAAAGCAACATTTTATAAACGTTAAATATGATTGATGCATACATTCTTATACAAATTCAGAAACGCTATTGTTTTCCAAGTACATTCAGCATACTAAATTCTGCTTTGAAAATACAGAAATTAAGCTTGTTACTCAAATTTCGATCGCTATCTTCTCATTATTTTTCCGAAAAATCTTCGAACTCTTTCGCTATTCTTTCTAAAGCTTCTTTAATCAATGGACGCGGAGAAGGCGTACAAATTCGCTGATAAAATTCGCCTTCTTCACCAAACATACTGCCGTCTTCTAACAACACATTTGCTTTGTTGTAAATGCGATCGTGGATTTCAATTGCCGATATGCCGTAGTTGCTAAAGTCCAACCACATAATGTAGGTACCTTCTGGTATCGCTACTTTCACTTTAGGCATGTTGTCGGCTAGAAATTCTTTGATGTAGTTCATGGTGCCATCTACATAATCCTTCAATTGCACTAACCAATCTTCACCTTCATTATAAACCGCGATTAAAGCTGAAATCGCAAACGGAGATGCCAATTGCATACCCATTTCCGTAGCGAATTTAGTTCGCAATTCTTCGTCAGAAATGATGACATTGGTGCAATGCAAGCCAGCAACGTTAAAGGTTTTATTGATTGCTGTGCATGTAATGATGTGATCATTGCGATCTGCCACTTTTGCCATTGGAACAAATTTTTCACCATGGCGAAGCAAATCTCCATGAATTTCATCTGCAACGATTAAGACATGGTGTTTACGACAAATAGCTGCCATCTTTCTAAGCTCGTCTTGTTTGAAGTTTCTACCTGTCGGATTGTGTGGATTGCACAGAATAAACATAGTCGTGTTGTCGTCTTGTGCTTTGGCTTCAAAATCTTCAAAGTTGATGGAATAATAGCCATTGTCATCTTTTTTCAATGCGTTATTTACTACTTGCCGTCCGTTCTCTTCAATGACAGATGTAAACGGTGGATAAACAGGTCGTTGAATCATGACACCGTCATCGGCTTTTGTAAATGCTCTTACCGCAATGTTTAATGCATGAACAGTACCTGGACTGTAAACAATCTGTTCTTTTTCGACTTTCCAGTCATGACGTTTTTCCATCCATAATTGAATCGCTTTAAAATATTCATCTGGAAAAACAGAATAGCCATAAATTCGATGATCTACTGTTTTATGCAAAGCATCTACTAGAGGTTGAGGAACTGGCAAGTCCATATCAGCAGTAAACAACGGAATGGTGTTTTCGTCGTATCTTTCTGTCAGCCCAAATTGTTTTATTAATTCTTCGCCGTCCCACTTCAAGGAGTAAGTACCTCTTCTATTAATCTTTTCATCAAAATTGTATTTCATCTGAAACTCCCTTTCTGTCAGGTTAGTTACTTTGCTCTCTTAATTGATTATCAAAGAAATGCGGGTGCTATTGCAACCAAATAAGCTTTTAAGCTTCAGAACTCCATTTTCAATTTACTGTCTTCAAGTACCAGTTTGGCATTAAATTTCTTACCATTTTTTGAAACAAAGCCTTTAATGACCGGCGTCTTCCCTTTCGTACACAAATATTCGATTTGTTTAGCAGTTAGTCTTTTTTTCAAGAAAGTCGCGGGAAAAGATTGCTTGCAGCCATTAGCATATTCCGTACAATTATAAGAGCCTCTTCTTGAAACAATCATGCCGGTTTTGCATCTTGGACAAAGCGCAATTTCATCTTTAGCGTCTGGTGTCGCTAGTTGTGCTGGCAAGCCGTTTTTCTGCATTTGCGCTGGCACTTCATCGAGCAGTTTTTGAATAAACTTACCGATTGTGGTCAAGAACACTTCAGCTGAGCCTTCTCCACGTCCGATTTTCTTTAAATATGTTTCCCATTTCGCCGTCATCGATGGACTGGACAATAAATTCCCTTCGATAGACTGGCATAAAATGCGGCCTTTTCCAGTAATAGAAACTATATTTTTGGTAACTGAAATATAGCCATGTCTTTTGATGGTCTCAATGATGCCACTTCGTGTTGCCTCGGTACCAAGACCTTCAATTTCTTTGAGAATCTCGGTATCTTCGACATCTTCGACAAACTTCCCACAAGTCTTCATCATAGCAATTAACTGCCCTTCCGTATAAGGCTTTGGTGGCTTTGTCATGCTTTCTTTTAGTTCAATTTTGCTTTGGACGCGTTCCTGCTCACGCAATTCAGGCAAAGATGGCTCTTCTTTTGCTTCTTTAGAGACGGCAAACAGCTCTTTCCATCCTTTTTCAAGTTCAGTTTTGCCCGTCGTGAAAAATGGCAAACCTTTAACCTCTGTCGTCACTTTCGTTTCAGCATAGCGATAATCTTTATGGAACATCGCCAATGTCGTCCGCAGTACTTCTTCGTACAAATTGCGCTCGTCTTTTGCCAATCCTTCTACTTTGCGCGCTGTCGGTATCGTCTTCGTCGGAATAATAGCATAATGCTCTTGAACTTTAGAGCTGTCCACAAAGCGCTTTTTAGGTGCTTTTGATGCGATAGGAAATGGTGTGTTTATCAATTTTTGATACTTTTCCACTTGTCCCGCTAAATAACTAAATTCACTTGGTGTAATGTGTTGCGTATCGGTGCGTGGATAACTTACGAGTTTTTTCTCGTAAAGACTTTGCATGACAGACAACACTTTCGCCGGACTGTATTTCCACTTGCGATTGGCCACAGCTTGCAAAGTTGATAAAGAATGGAGCTGAGGAGGCGGTGTGTGCTTTTCTACAGTTTTAACTTGCGTTACAACACCTTCTTCTTTTGCTCTGATCGCATGTTTAGCAAGCAACTCTTCTGCTTCTTTGCGTTCTTTTGCGCGTAATTTCACTTTGCCTTTATAGCGTCCTTTTTCCGCATCAAATAAACCTTCAATTTCGTAAAAAGGCTCTGGAACAAACGCTTCAATTTCTTTTTCACGTTGATAAATTAAAAACACAGTAGGTGTTTGAACGCGGCCGATGGCAAAAACTTCGTGTATTCCTTTTTCTTGAAGCAACAAAGAATACAAACGAGAACCGTTCATACCTACGAGCCAATCACTAATTTGACGCGCTTTGGCTTCTTGATATAACAACAAATCTTGCTGATTATCACGCAGTTCTTGAAATCCTTTTCTGACTTCGTCCGCCTCTAAAGAATTAATCCATAAACGTTTAATTTTTTTGTTCTTGGCACCTGTATGATAGTAGATGCTATAAAATATATTGGACCCTTCTCGGTCAACATCGCAAGCATTGATGACCGTATCGGTTTGAAAAATCAATTTTTTAATAATGCCAAATTGCTGTGCTTTGCCTCGCGCTAGCTGAAACTGGTAATTGTCCGGTAAAATTGGCAAAGCCGCTAATGACCACTTTCCCCACTTCGGATCATAAGCCTTCGGTTCTTTTAACTCTACAAGATGTCCAATTCCCCATGTCATATAAGCGCCTTCTGGAAAAATCGGATCTGGTGCAATTTCAATAAAGCCATCACGTTTCGTAGATTGGAACGCTTCAGCATAGGCCTTTGCTTGGCTTGGTTTTTCAGCAAGTATCACTGGTTTCATGTGCGTCTTCCTTTCCTTTTGACCTTTCTCTTATTGTACCCCTACACTGAAAGAATCAAAGCAAAAAGACAATTCTCCGTAAAATAAGGTATAGTAGATTTTAGAGAAAAGAGACCTAGACAAAGGAGTCGTTCACAATGAATAACAAAACTGCTTTACTAGCAGGAGCCAGCGGACTGGTTGGTAATGAATTGCTCCATATCCTTCTAAATAACTCCCATTATCAACAAGTTACAGTTTTAGTTCGCCAACCTCTTGAACTAACTCATGACAAGCTAAAGCAAGTACCTACGGATTTTGATAAGTTAGATGAATATGCTCAATACTTTGATGTAGATGATGTGTATTGCTGTCTTGGAACCACAATTAAAAAAGCAGGTTCTCAAGAAGCCTTTAAAAAAGTTGACTATGCTTATCCTCTTCACATGGCAGAACTCGCTAAATCGCAACAAGTAAAAAACTTTTTAGTTATTACAGCATTAGGAGCAGACTCGGATTCGAAAATGTTTTATAGCCGCACTAAAGGACAGTTGCAAGTACGCTTAAAGAAAATCGGACTAACTGCGGTGCATATATTCCAGCCTTCTTTACTACTAGGTGATCGCAAAGAATTCCGTTTAGGAGAAAAAGCGGCTTCATCATTAAGCCCCGTTTTTAGTCGATTACTAAAAGGGAAAATGCAAAAATACAAACCAATAGAAGCAAAATCAGTTGCTCTGGCAATGTATGAAGCTGCACAAATTGAACGGACAGGCAACTACACGTATCCTTCTAATCGAATTGAGAAAATCAGTGAACAAAGCTTTTATAACTAAAAAGAACCGAAGACTTTCATTCCAGTGCTCACTAATTCTACTTATAAAAAATAGACCCAATTAAAAACGGGCGAAGAAAAGTATTTTACTTTTCTTCGCCCGTTTTTAATGTTTATCTAGATTACAGAATATCTGACCAAATTTTAATAGCTGTTCCTAAAATCAATAAAGCCAAAATCCATTGAAGATATTTCGTATTCATTTTTTGTCCTAGCTTAGCTCCAAGAGGTGCTGCTAATATACTGGCCACAATCATGACAGCTGCTGGACCGTACAAAATCTGATCTGTAACAATTTTACCGATTGTCGCGCCGATGGATGACAAGAATGTAATAGCAAGCGACGTCGCAATGGTCATCCGCGTTGGGATTTTCAAAACAATCAACATAATGGGCACTAAAATAAAGGCGCCTGCCGCTCCAACAATTCCGGCTGCAATTCCGACAGCAAATGCGAGACCCGTTGCTAGCCACTTATTGAACGTAACTTGATCAAGTGGAATGCCGTCGACACCTTTTTTCGGCATGAACATCATTACGACAGCGATGGTCGCTAATACCGCATAGACAACATTAATGGCTTGCTCCGACAACAAAGTAGAGCCGTAGCCACCGATAAAGCTACCGACTAGAATGGCACCCCCCATGTAAGCAATTAGGGTTTTATTCAAATAACCGCTACCACGATATGCCCATACCCCAGCGATGGTCGCAAAGAAGACCTGTATGGCACTGATGCCCGAAACTTCATGAGCACTAAAAGCCGTGTACCCCAGCATTACTGGTATATAAAGTAACATGGGATACTTGATAATCGAACCACCGATTCCGACCATTCCAGAGATGAAAGAGCCTACAAAGCCGATGATAAAAATGACAACAATAAAATCCATACTCATTTTAAGTCACTTTTCTAAAAGTGAAAAGGGTATCTAAAGATACCTTTTAATCTAACTCTTAGCCTTTCTTAATCCAGAATTTAAAGACGTCGCCCTCTACTTGTGATTCCATCAGCTCGTGGCCACCAGATTTTGCCCATGCAGCTAAATCTGCTTGTGCACCTTTATCAGTTGCTAGAATTTCAAGAACCTGTCCACTTTCCATTTCTTTCATTTGTTTTCTTGTTTTGACGATTGGCATTGGACATGCAAGCCCTTTTGCGTTTACTACTTTATCTGCATTCATCAAAATTCCTCCTTTGAGTTGGTTAATAGTTTAGTTTAGTTAACGTACTGCACAACGATTGGGTCCAATTTCCATTTCACGCTGTATTTCTTTATCAGGTGTGATTTGACCCATATTTGTTTTACGAATATCTTGATAGGCATTCGGTTGCGGTGGTAAGTTTTCCGTGACTAGATCTCGAAATTCCTGCTCGTCTGCAATATTCAGACCGTGGTTTTCTTTAAACAAGTCACTCAATTTTTTAGCAACACTACCGTCTCTATTCAACTCTTCGATAATCATGAAATGTGCTGGAAGAACGATAAGCTCATCTGCTAATTTTTGATAACGCGAGTAAAGAGATTCTCTCAAATCGCCTACCCAGTCTTCAGCAAGTCCTGCAAGGTCCGGACGTCCGATTGAATCGATGAATAGAATATCACCCGTCATCAAATACTTCTGATCTACGATAAACGACGTAGATCCAATTGTATGACCTGGTGAATAAAGAGCCTCAATTTCAAGTTTTAGACTTCCGATTTCCACTTCTAGACCATTTTCTAAAGCCGCATATTCAAACACGACTCCTTCTGCGTCTTTTGGTGGCAAATAATAACTTGCGCCTGTTGCTTCTGCAATCGCACGACCACCTGAAATATGATCGGCGTGCAAATGCGTATCAAAAACGTACTTGATTGTTGCGCCTTTTTCTTGTGCGAAGTCCAAGAAGATAGTTGCCATGCGAGTTGCATCAATAACAGCGGCTTCTCCTTCAGAAATAACCATATAAGACAGGCATCCCTTACCAAGACGAACAAATTGATACAATTCGCCACCGTTACTCAATTCACCGACTTTTACTGGTTCCAGATGTTCACTCCAAGCTTTCATACCACCTTCAAGATAAGCTGCGTGGACGCCTTCTTCTGACAGCATTTCCGCTACCATTACAGACGATCCTTCTTTTGCACAGACTACTAAGATATCTCTGTCTGTTGGCAATTCTGAGACCACTTCTTCGACGCCGTCCAATAAATCGAAGTAAGGTATATTCAAATATTGGATATTGCCACCTTCAATTTTCCAATCTGCAAAGGCATCACCATTTCGTACATCTAAGATGAACAATGGCTGGTTATTTACTACTTTTTTTGCTACTTCACTAGCTATCATTGCTTTTACAGTCATACAAAATTACCTCCGGGGGTATAGATTTATTTAAAATTTTTACTCTGTTTTCCCTGTCCAATCTCTCATGCCTGGCACTACGTTATATACCTTCTTAAAGCCTTCTTTCGCCATCATGTCTCCTGCAATGCCGCTTCTTCTGCCTGAATGACAAATAATGTAGATTGCTTCTTCTTTTTTCAATTCGTCCATTCTTGCTTCTACTTCCCCTAAAGCGATATGAATTCCTTCAGGGATATGTGCTTCTTCGAATTCATCGGTTTCGCGAACATCCAAAATCGTTATTGTTTCACCATTTTCAACTTTTTGAGTGAAATCAGTCAGTGAAATTTCAGGTATTGTAATCGTTTCTTCAGGAGCTCCTGCACCATCTTTTCGGAGAAAATGACGTAACACATCGCCTTCAATTTCAGTCCCGATGTACTGATGCCCCGAACTCTTTGCCCATGCTTGAAAATCAGCCGTTGAACCTTTATCTGTTGCTTGAATTTCAAGTACTTTACCTGAATTCATATTTTTTATCGTTTTTTTTGCTTTTACGATTGGCATCGGACATGCTAATCCTTTTGCATCTAATGTTAAATCTGTTTGTACCATTAAATTTCCTCCTTGAAATTCTGCCAGTTCTTCAGCAGACTATTAGTTTGTTTCGCCGTTCCAATCCAACATTCCGCCGTCCGTGTTTGTAACGTTATAGCCCTGATTTTCAAGAAAACGAGTAGCTTGTCCACTACGTCCTCCTGAACGACATATCATAATATACTCTTTTGATTTATCAAGTTCATTCATGCGGAATTCTAATAATCCTAAAGGAATATTGACAACACCTGGAATTTTACCTGCTGCAACTTCATTTGTTTCACGAACATCAATCAAAATTACCGACTGTTTGCTTTCTAGCAATTCTTGAACTCTTTTCGTTGTCACTGTTTTCAATGCAAACTTCTCCTTTATCTACGATAGGTGCTCATACCGCCTCTAATATTTATAATCGCTGTAAATCCATTCTTTTTTAATAATTGACTTGCTTTACTGCTACGCATTCCACTTTGACAGATAACAAAGGTTTCTTTGTTTTTTGATAGTTCGTTCATTTGTTTGGGTAGTTCATTTAATGGGATGTTTTTAAAGCCTGCAATGTGATTGCCTTTGAACTCTCCCCGAGTTCGCACGTCAATATACTGTTTATCTTTCTTGCTAAGCTGCATTTTCATTTCTTCTGTAGAAATCGATTGAATTCCTTTATCGGATGTAGTGAAACGATAAACCAACCAAAGAATAGCTGCGCTTACAAAAATCCATGTAATCCATTCCATATTGCATCATCCCTTCTTCTTTGAAGTTAATTAAATGAATAAGTTGACGTGACCGTCTTCTGCATCTCCAAGATAAGCCGCAACTCCTGCATATTCAATTCCATCCAGCAATTCTTCTTGTTGCAAACCAAGGAGATCCATTGTCATCGTACAAGCAATCATTTTTACGTCTTGCTCTGCTGCCATTTCAATTAATTGTGGTAAAGAGAGTGCATTGTGTTTTTTCATGACTTGCTTAATCATCTTAGGTCCCATTCCGCCAAACTGCATATTTGATAAACCGAGTTTATCTGCACCTCTTGGCATCATTTTACCGAACATGGCTTCTAGACGACCTTTTTTCAAAGCTGGTGGATTTTCTTTTCGTAATGCATTCAATCCCCAGAATGTGTGGAAAATTGTTACTTCGTGATCGTATGCCGCAGCACCGTTAGCAATAATATAAGCTGCCATTGCCTTATCATAATCACCGCTGAATAATACGATCGTCGTTTTCTTTTGCTCTCGTGCCATTGTATTGCCTCCACTTCAAATTACCCGTAGGGGTATATTTTTTCCCCAAAAAAAATAACGGTTTATAGTGACGCCGCACTTTCTATATACCCTATAAGGTATATAGAAAGCAATTGTTTCTGTATGTCAAACAAAAATTTTTATCTGCTTTTCACCAGTAAGTCTACAGCTTCTTTTACTATAGCTTCTGTGCTTTCGCCTTTTTCTATGCTTTCGCGTACACAGGTTTCCAAGTTGTCACTGACAATAACACCAATGGCACGATCAACTGCACTTCTTACTGCCGATAGTTGCATGACGACGTCTCTACACTCTCCGTCGTTTTCTACCATTCTAATAACACCCCGAAGTTGTCCTTCTATTCTTTTCAATCGGTTTTCAACAAGTTTGTCGTATTTCATCTCATTATACCTCCTATTAATCATATAAAGGTCGTCTTGCTTAACCTCTATATTATACCCCTAAGGGTATCCAGTCAATACCTTAGCCTTTGACAAAATTCAAGGCTTTGACTTCGCAACATGCATATGAGTTGTTTAAGCTGTTTGATCGATGCACTTCATTAAACGATTTTCAATATCTTGAGCAATTGATTTAATGTTTTGATCTTCCACCATGCCAATTAAAGCAGTTGGCTTTGGCATTCCAATCTTCACTCCATCATTTTCTTTATAAACTACAATTTTACATGGCAAGAAATAACCAATCATCAAGTTTTCCGACAACACGCGATTGGCTTCTTTTGGGTTACAAACTTCTAGAATTCTGTAAGGCGTATCGAAATCTTCTCCTTTTTCCTGAAGCTTCGCAGTTAAATCAAAATTCCAAAGAACTCCAAACTTTTCTGCTGTTAGGTTCGCCTCTAAATCTTTAACCGCCTGGTCTACTGATTTCGATGTATTTACTGTGTAATTAAACATATGTTAGTTCCTCCTCTTTTTTTCGCTCTATAAGTACCCTACCCCGTATGTATTTGCCTAAACACTGGACCGTCAAGACAAAACATAAAAGACTTTCATCTATAATAGACGAAAGTCTTTTAAAATCTTAGTTTTCTTTTCTGATATCTGCTTGCAATTCAATTTCTACATTGCCTTTAATAGCGCGTGTGATCATGCATGAACTTTCTGCTTTTTCTGCGAGTTTTTGCGCCAATGCTAAGTCCTTTTCAGAAGCATCTGCTGTTAAAACCACTTGTGGTTTGTGAATAATGCGCTTGTAAGTAGTTACACCTTTTTCGACTTCTACAATTCCTTCTGATTCCATGGTTAGCGATTGTTTCTCTAATTTACTGCGCTCCATCATAGCAGCTAGCGTGATAATATAACAAGTAGCTGCTGCTCCTAACAACATTTCATCTGGGTTTGTACCAACTCCCGGACCGTCCATTTCGGGTGGAATCGAAATTTGAGTTTTTAAATTCCCTGTTTCAATTTCGCCTATACCGTTGCGAAAGCCAGGCCAATTCGCTGTTAACTGAAAACTATGCAATGTCATTACTTTTCTCTCCTCGCGTAGCTATTTTTCTTCCATTCTGCCATGCGTGGCATGGCAGTTAACGCGCCTACTTTTGTTGCACAAAGCGCGCCCATTTGATTTCCGAAATTTGCACATTCGATCACTTCTTTTTTTGTCTCAGGCAATCCAAACAAATAGACATGACGAATGATTCCTGCCATGAACGCATCTCCAGCTCCTGTCGTGTCTACAGCTTGTACCGGAATTACTGGCACGTGGTGAATTTGGTTTTGAAAACCTGCGTAAGTGCCATTTTCACCATCTGTCACTAATACTAATGGAATAGCATAACGCGATAATCGCGTCATTCCTTCTTCAAATGACTCGGTTTCCATTAGAAAAGCAAGTTCTTCTTTTGTCAGCTTACTAATATCTGCTGATGGTAGAAATTCACATACAGCTTGGCGACAAAGCTCTTCACTTTCCCAGCGCAAAAGACGGATATTAACATCATACGAACAAATAACACGATGCTTTTTTGCTAACTCAATTGCTTTTCGAGTGGTGGTTCTCGCTTTAGGATGAAACAGCGTACCCGAACAAAAGTGAAAAACATTAGCATCTTCAAAGGATTCTGATTTAAGTTGTTCTTGTATCACTTGAATATCTGGAGTTTCATTGACATATGATGCAAACACGCGATCAAAATCAGAAGTCAACTGTATATATACACCACTAACTCGTTTTTTAGGAGTTATAATGGCATGACTTAAATTTACCCCTTCATTTAGCAGTTCGTTTCGCACAAAAGTTGACGTTTCATCATCGCCTGTAATTGTGATAAATCCAGAAGGCACGCCTAAGCGACTAACACCAGCCGCTACATTTACTGTAGCTCCGCCAAGATGTCTATTAAATGAATTATTAGAGGCATTTGTAGCGATATAATCTACAAATACATCGCCATATGTGAGGACATGTTTCACCTTTTCCATGTGTGACCTCTTTCGTGTAAAAGATTTTTTTCATTGCTATACTACTAGTTGGAAGGTTTTCAAACAATCATACAGAACTCTACTACGTAATTCACTTTATTCACCTATTATTTCAGGCTACACCATTTTAAATCAAGTAAAAGGAGGAAGTTTTTTTGGAACTTACTATTCGACAAGCTCAGTCCGCCGATGCTGAAAAAATTGCACCTCTCATTATTAATGCAATCGGTGATATTGCGAATCATATGACCGCTCAAAAAGAACCAAAAGCAGTACTTGAAAAGATAGAAGACATGATCCGTGGAGAAAATACACGTCATAGCTATCATTATACGCATGTAGCGACTTTAGATGGCGATATTGCCGGTACGTTAGTGCTTTATCATGGCGATCAAGCAGAAGCACTAGATCGTTATTTAATCGAGCAACTAAAAGAACAAGGACACCAACGAACCATTGAACCAGAAGCACGCATGGATGAATGGTATATTGACACCGTTTCTGTTGACCCTACTTACCAAGGAAAAGGAATTGGTTCAAAGCTATTCGAGTATGCAGAAAACATCGTGTCGTCAAAAGGAGGCGGCAAGCTTTCTCTTAATGTTGATATCGATAAAGAAGGAGCTATAAGACTTTACAAACGTCTTGGCTATACCGTTTCTGAGCCATGGACAATTATCGGCGAACCATTTCATCATATGGTAAAAGTGATTTCTTAATCTACTTTTTATTTACTATAGAAGAAAGCCGCTCCAGAAAAATCTGAAGCGGCTTTTCTATCTTAGTTAACCTCGCTTTAACATGAGAAATTTTCTTCCTTCTTGCAGGTATTCATCCAGAGTGCGGATCAATTTTTGAATTTTCCGTATAATTTTTCGCGACGATCCTCAAAGACCGGAATGCGTTTACGCACTTCTTCTACTTCTTCTAAATCAATTTCCACATAACCGATGCCTTCTTCTTTTTTCATATCTAAGCGAATTTCTCCCCACGGAGCTATAACCATTGTGCTGCCTCCAAATACGTTTTTTGGATCGCTGCCAATACGGTTTACGCCAACGACAAAGCATTGGTTTTCAATCGCACGCGCTTGCAGAAGAGTACGCCAGTGATCGATTCTTGGTTCTGGCCATTCTGCTGATACAAAAATAAGTTTTGCACCGTTTAATACTTGCGCACGAATCCATTCAGGAAAGCGGATATCATAGCAAATAACACCGCCATAAATCGTGTTGTCCAATTCGAAAGTTCCAAGAGTATCGCCTTCTTCAAGGTGAATATGCTCATCCATCAAGCCAAAACGATGCGCTTTATCATATTCTGAAACAAGCTCACCATTTTTATTGACAACATACATTGTATTGTAAAATCCTTTATTTTTTTCTGTTGATACAGATCCTCCAACAATGTTTACTGCGTTCTCTTTTGCAAATTTTTTCAGCATTTCCACTGTGCGGTTTGTACTATCTGCTAACGTATTGAGTTCTGTCAACGCATAGCCTGTATTCCACATTTCAGGTAAAACAATCGTATCTGCACCATTCGCAGTTGCCTCTTTTAAATAGGCCAACACTTGTTGATAGTTCTTCTCTGGTTCTCCAAATACAATATCCATTTGAACACATGCAATCTTCATATTCTCTCCTCCAGTAGACAAGCTATCTTAAATTCTATAAGATTTGGAGTAGATGTGCAATTATTTCGAAAATAAGGAGAGTTATATGGAATTTTCTAATCGCTTACAAAATTTACCTACTCAATTCTTTGCCTCACTCGTTGCGAAAACGACTAAAGCTGTGCTTGAAGGACGCGATGTCATCAATCTTGGCCAAGGAAATCCAGATCAACCTACACCTGATCATATTATTAAAGCATTACAAACAGCGGTTACCGATCCTCAAACCCATAAGTATTCCCCTTTTCGCGGCATATCAACTTTGCGACAAGCCGCTGCAGATTTTTACAAACGCGAATATGGCGTAGAAATCGATCCTGATTTAGAAGTAGCCATTATGTGTGGAACAAAAATCGGTCTTGTTGAATTGCCATTAGCATTATTAAATTCTGAAGACCTTTTGCTGTTACCGGATCCTGGCTATCCTGATTATTTATCAGGAGCTCCATTAGCAGGTATTGACTTTGAATTGATGAAACTAAATCCGCAACAAGGCTATTTACCAAACTATGACGAGTTATCGGAAGCTGTTCGCTCGCGCGCAAAGTTGATGTACTTAAACTATCCCAATAACCCAACTGGTGCAGTAGCAAACAAAGAATTTTTCGATGAAACAGTAGCTTTTGCAAAAGAAAATGACATTGCTATTGTTCATGATTTTGCTTACGGAGCAGTAGGTTTTGAAGGCAAAAAGCCTGTTAGCTTCTTACAATCTGAAGGAGCAAAAGAAGTCGGCCTTGAGATGTATACCTTATCAAAAACGTATAATATGGCCGGCTGGCGGATTGGGTTTGCTGTCGGGCATTCCAAAATGATTGAAGCGTTAAACTTAATTCAAGACCATTTGTTTGCTGGATTATTCCCTGCCGTTCAACTTGCTGCAGCGGAAGCGTTGAACGCTGACCAGCAATGCGTAGATGAGTTAGTAGAACTTTATGAAAAACGTAGAAATGTTCTCGTTACAGAATGCGCACGCATCGGCTGGGAAATAACCGCACCACAAGGATCGTTTTTTGCTTGGTTACCTATTCCAGAAGGGTTCACAAGTGTTGAATTTGCTGATTTCCTGCTTGAAAAAGCAGATATTTCAGTTGCAGCTGGTAGTGGATTTGGAGACGGCGGAGAAGGCTTTGTCCGTGTCGGATTACTGGTCGACGAAAGTCGGATCGTTGAAGCGATCGATCGAATAGAAAAGCTCCAGTTATTTTAAAACGAAAAAAAGACAGCTTCTTAAATAATCGGAAGCTGTCTTTTTTTCGTTCGCACGATCATTTACATTATTCGACCATCCCAATATGATCGAATGGCGAAATTCGAATTTTTACTTCGCCCACAACAGTTTTTTCAGAAATAAATCCTAAAACTCTTGAATCTGTGCTATTCAACCGATTATCGCCTAACACAAAATAAGATTCAGCAGGAACAGTAAATTCCTCCATATTCTCAGTCAATCGAAGCATTCCCATTTGCTTTGCAGTTTGATAATTTTTATCTAAATAAGGCTCAACTCGAGCTTTGCCGTTTATATACAATTGATCGTCTTGCATGGAAATGATATCTCCTGGAACACCAATTACGCGTTTAATGAAATTGACGTCGTTTGATGCAGTAAAGACGATCATATCAAAATTTTCGATGGAATAGATTTTCGCTAGCATGACTTTATCGTTTTCTTCAAATGTGGGCATCATCGATTCACCATGGACGGCTACTGGTTCAAAAAGAAAATGGCGCGATAACAAGACAATAAGTACTGTCAATAAGATAACGCGCATCCAAGATATCGATTCTTTTACCGGATCTTTATACACATTGTCCCCTCCTGCTCATGCCTGTTTTCTTTTATTATAATACGCCTTCAGCTTTGTTCATACCGCCGCTCCTCACTATACGCCAAACAACCGTAAAATTAGGGAACTTCGGATGCTTTTCTAAAGATAGATGCAAGAGACTTGTCACGTCAGAATCGTCAGACTTTTGAGCCTATCGCAATTATATGTTACACTCAATAAAAAATGTAGGTGATTAGAATGGTAGGAAGAAATGATCCATGCCCATGTGGCAGCGGCAAGAAATACAAAAAGTGTCACGGAAAACAAGAAACTGTGTCTATCAACGATTTGATTAATGAAGAGCTATTCAAAGTACGCCAACAGTTCTTCTCGGAAAACCCAAATCAGGCTCATATTACTGAATTCCGCGAACTTCAACAAGAATGGCAGCCGCACTTAATGAACTCCATGGCTGAAAATGATGCGCAAGCATTTGTTATTGAAAATTTCCTGTTTATGAAAAAGCCTGAACTATGGGAAGAGTTTTTAGAAAAACAAATTGATCTTGCTCAACGTCCTTCAACAAAAGAAGTGCTTGGCGATTGGAACAATGTTAGAGTCTTTATTGGTCAATACGTTAAAGGCGATACAAAAACAGCTCAATTCACAGATGCATTGACTGGTGATACGCTTGAAATGGCAGACCAGCCACCAACTGATATGGAAAATGGGCAAGGCTTATTAGCTATCCTATTACCTGACTCTCGTGTTGGAGACAATGGTGTACTTTTCCTTAATGGCTATTTAACAGTAGTTGGAGAGTTCAAGCCGTTTTTCGAGCAGTTAACAGCTCAAATGGCTTCTGACAACGCTGCGCAAGACGAAAGCTATCTTCGCGATAACTACTTAACAATTGTTGAACAAATTGTTAAGTACTCAACTGGTAGTGTAGAAGAAAGCATTTCGCTTTCTCCAGAACACGACTCCGTTATGGTTGAACTTGATAAGCATATTGAACAAGCGGATTTTGACGAAGAAACTGTCGGTAACATTACGAGTATTTTAAACAGCTATCTTGTGAGCCAGCAACCGACTGTTCAAAAACCCGAAGCTCTTGTAGCGGGATATTGGAGATTCTTGCAAGATCACGAACTGATAAAAGGACCTATGTTGTCTGCAAAAGATTTAAGCGAAAAGTTCGACGTTTCTTCGAGTACAATTTTAAAACGTTCAAAAGAATTTAGTGCTTATTTCGAAGAATTGCTAGCAAAAAAGTAAGTTTTATCCAGCCTAATTGGCATCGATACAGCAAAAGAGTAGCCGCGGCTACTCTTTTTTTTCGTCTTTTTTTCTTCGAAAAGTAATGAGAATATACAACAAAATCCCTACTACTGCCAGAAATAAGTACAAACGAATAGAGTAAATCTGAAGCCACAAAGCATCGGTTAAATTGAAAACAAAATTAACGAGAACTATAAAAGACAGCAAGATTCCTATGGCGAAAATCAGCAAACCTGCAAAACGAATCAGTTTCAGAAAAAATTCCATTTAGATCACTCCTCGTCAAGATTAAGTCGTATTACTATTCCCTTTCTGAAAAATACCAACCTATCTCCTATAATTTCTATTCAATTCGTGTTTGTTGATAACTCTGAAGGGAATCATAAAAGAATAGCAGGAAAAGTACTTTCATTTTTAGATTTAAAGGGAAATCTCTTCTTTCTCTCTTTCTTATACACAATAAAACGTTATCTATGTGTGTTATGTGGATAAGATGTTTGAATTTTATGGACATTATTGAGTAAGTAGAACTTGTTGACATGTGAATACATTTATTAAAACCATAGACTAAGGAGGGAAAAAATGTTTGAAATTACACTCGATAGTTTTATTCGGATTATAACAGTCGGTTTTCTTGCGTACGTTGGGTTGGTTATTTTCCTACGTATTTCTGGCAAACGAACATTAACGAAATTGAATGCTTTTGACTTTGTCGTAACCGTTGCGTTAGGATCAACACTGGCGACTATTTTATTGAATAGCAGTGTCAGTTTACTAGAAGGAATGACCGCATTTGCCTTATTAATATTTTTGCAGTATGTAATCACTCTTCTGTCTGTCCATTCCAGTCGGTTTAACGATATCATCAAATCGGAACCGCGCTTGCTATTTCTAGACGGACAATTCTTGAGAAGCGCTATGAAAAAAGAGCGGATTAAAGAAATTGAAATCTTACAGGTGATACGCAATAGTGGGTTTGGCTCTACGGAGAAAGTAAAAGCGGTTGTTCTAGAAACAGATGGAAGCTTGTCAGTCATAAGCAGTGAAACAGGAAACGCTTTGGAGAATGTGAGTTCAAGCAGTCGAACTATCTAGTTAACAGTTGTCATAACAAAAGGTGCACGGGTTGAAACCCATGCACCTTTTGTTATTGTCTTGGCGTTTTTACACGCATTTTTCGATGTTCACGTCTTGCAGGTGCTGTTTCAAAAAACAGTTTTTCGCCAGCTGATTCAGGTCGTACGGGTGGTACAGGTGTCGGTTTGCCGTCGTCTCCCATTGCGACCATTGTCAAGAATGATTCGGTCGTTAGTTTTTCTTCGCCAGTTTGCAAGTTTTGTGATGTGACGCGCACATAAACTTCCATCGATGTACGACCCGTCGATGTTACATTGGCTTCAAGCTCCAATACATCTCCTACTTTAGCAGAAGACAAGAAATCCACGGAGTCAATTGACGCTGTTACAACAACTTGGCGACGGGCGTGCTTCATCGCTGTAATTCCTGCAATTTCATCGATATACGCTAACACCTTGCCTCCAAAAATAGAGTTCATATGGTTTGTGTCCGGAGGTAGTACTAATTTTGTTTGAATAGTTCTGGATTCTTTCATTGGTTTTGCTTCCATTATCATCAATCCTTTCTTTAGAGCCATGCTAAGAGATCTTTTCCAAAAACAGCCGGCTTTCCTTTATACTATATTGAAATGAGGAGGATTCTTTATGTCAGAGTTATTGAATATTTTAAACACACCTGAATTCCAGTCAAAATCATCTTTAAAACAACAACTTCAATCGCTTGGTATCCAGGCAGGAGACAAATTAATAATTCACGCTTCGCTTAAATCCATGGGATGGATCGCTGGAGGCGCTCAAACGGTCGTTGAAGCCTTAATGGAAACCGTTACGGAAGTTGGCACATTAGTTATGCCCGCACAGTCTACGGACAACTCAGACCCTGTTTACTGGATGGAGCCACCTGTTCCCCAAAACTGGCACCAGCCGATTCGTGATACTTTGCCTGCTTATGACCCATACTTGAGCGGAATGCGTGGCATGGGGAAAATTGCAGAATGCTTTCATCGCCACCCATTGACTGTTCGAAGCCTTCATCCGTCACATTCCTTTATGGCTTGGGGGAGCAAGGCAACTAGTTGGATGAGCGAACAGCCGCTAGAGGATTCTTTTGGTAAAAATTCACCACTTGCAAAAATGTTGCAAGCTGACGTGAAAATTTTATTGATTGGTGTCGGCTTTGACTCGTGTACCGCTCTCCATTATGCCGAGTTTGTTCAAGAAACTCGTGCGACTTCACCACAAGGCGCGGCTATGCTACTCGGCGGCAAACGTGTTTGGCAAACATACGATTGTGTAGAGATGGATGCAGAACGATTTCCAGAAATCGCAAAAGCGTTTCCAGGGGTTATTTCGGAAGGGCAATTAGGCCAAGCCGAAACCCACCTTGTCGAAATGAAGCCCCTTGTCGACTTTGGCATCGACTGGATCTGTCAGCACACTAAAGCATAGCCATACAAAAAGCCAGTACTCTCTTTTTGAGTAGCTGGCTGTTTATGTTCTAATGATTTTAGCCAGTAGGCTTTCTAGTCGGTTATTATCTTTATTGAATGAATCGACAAAGGCATTAATAATCTCCGCGGGTTCAACTTCTTTTTCCCAATCCAACCGATATCCTGCATTAAACACAAGCTGACGCGCAAATTCGCGAACACTGCGTCCATTTCCTTCACGAAATGGATGCAGTGCATTCAATTCTGAAAGAAAATAAGCCAAACGAACAATCAACTGATTTCTTGGCAATCCGTCTAAGTACTTTTCTAATTCTAGCTCATGAAAAATTTTCACTAAATGTATTTCAATGTGCTTAGGATGCGCAAAAGATGACGAGCCTTTAGAAATCATTTCTTTTCTCAACTCTCCAGCAAACGGATAAACATCTTGAAGAATATAACGATGAATAGCTAAAAATGAAGTTAACGTTAAAGGATCTGCTGGCTTTTGCAACTGAAGTTCCGAAAGACGAAGCAAAGAATAGACTTTCTCCAACTCTTTTAACTTCTCGTCGTCTTGTACGCCAAATAAATTAATCAACACATCGGTGCCCGGATAACAATACATTGACGTATGTTGATACTTAGACATCGAACTTCCTTTTGATGGCCTGATGAAATTGTGCTTCTGTTTGTTCACCAGTCAATACCGATCGAACGAAATTTTCATCCTCACTTGTCACATCAAACCCTTCTGTAACCAAAGAATGTGAAGCAGAGAAAATTGCGTGATTTGCTTGTTCATTAGAAACTCGGTTCACTAGTTTCGCCAATTGTATTACCACCTTTCATGTTCAAATTATACCATTTCTCCAGTTCCTTTTCTACCGTAAACCCTTGGTATAGATAGGTTTTCAAAGAATTAAAATTCGTCATACTCAACAAAAAACCGGATGCAAATGCATCCGGTTTCCGCTAAATTTGTTGTTGTAATTCTGCACTTTCTTCTGAAGTGAAGGTTCTCGATCTCGTTAAAAATCGCTTTCCTTCCACGCCTTCTAGTGAAAACATGCCTCCACGCCCCGGCACAACATCAATAATGAGCTGTGTATGGCTCCAGTAGTCAAATTGGTTTTTATGCATATAGAATTTGCTGTCTCCGATTACTCCCATTAAGATGTCTTGATCTCCGATGAATAAATCACCTTCCGGATAACACATCGGTGAGCTGCCATCACAACAGCCCCCTGATTGATGGAACATGACCGGTCCGTGCTTTTCCTTCAGCAATTCAATCAATTCAATAGCAGCATCTGTCGCAATTACGCGTTCGACCATTGCTATCCCTACTTTCTGGTGGTCTTTACTATGCTTTCTTAAAATCAGAAGAATCCTTGCTTGTCTTCACTGTAGCTAACTAACATATTTTTCGTTTGTTGGTAATGATTAAGCATCATGAGATGATTTTCACGACCAAAGCCGGACATTTTGTAACCACCGAAAGCCGCATGGGCTGGGTATTGGTGATAACAGTTTGTCCATACGCGCCCTGCTTGAATGCCGCGTCCAAAACGATATGCTGTATTCGTGTCGCGCGTCCAAATACCAGAACCTAATCCGTATAATGTATCATTAGCGATTTCAAGCGCTTCTTCTTTTGTTTTAAAAGTCGTTACAGAAACTACAGGCCCGAAAATTTCTTCTTGGAAAACACGCATTTTGTTATGACCCGCAAAGACTGTTGGCTGAATATAGAAGCCTTCAGATAGCTCGCCTTCTAAATGATTGCGATCGCCTCCAGCAAGAACCTCAGCACCTTCTTGTTTACCGATATCCAAGTAAGATTGGATTTTTTCCATTTGTTCTGTAGAAGCTTGTGCACCCATCATCGTTTCTGGATCTAATGGGTTGCCGAGTTTGATTGCGGCTACACGCTTTAATGCACGCTCCATAAACTCATCGTAAATGTCTTCTTGAATCAATACACGAGACGGACATGTACAAACTTCACCTTGGTTTAAAGCAAACATAACAAATCCTTCGATTGCTTTATCAAGGAAAGCGTCGTCTTTATCCATTACATCTTTAAAGAAAATATTTGGTGATTTACCGCCCAGTTCTAATGTTACCGGAATCAAGTTTTGTGATGCATATTGCATGATCATACGACCTGTCGTCGTTTCACCTGTAAATGCGATTTTACTAATACGAGGGCTTGATGCAAGCGGTTTGCCTGTTTCAAGTCCAAAGCCGTTGACGATGTTCAAGACTCCTGGAGGTAAAATATCTCCAATAAGTTCAGCTAGCACAAGAATACTTGCTGGCGTTTGTTCAGCTGGCTTTAATACAACGCAGTTACCTGCAGCAAGAGCCGGTGCTAGTTTCCATACAGCCATCAGTATCGGGAAATTCCATGGAATAATTTGACCGACTACACCAAGCGGCTCATGAAAATGATAAGCTACAGTGTCGTTATCAATTTGGCTGAGTGATCCTTCTTGCGCACGAATGGCTCCAGCGAAATACCGGAAATGATCAATGGCAAGCGGTAAATCAGCATTCAATGTTTCACGTACTGCTTTACCGTTGTCCCATGTTTCAGCAACTGCTAACATTTCTAAGTTCTGTTCCATGCGATCCGCGATTTTTAATAATGCGTTTGCACGTTCAGTAACTGAAGTTTTCCCCCAAGCATCTTTTGCCGCATGAGCCGCGTCAAGAGCCAATTCAACATCTTCAGCAGTTGAACGTGCAATTTCAGTAAATTTCTTACCAGTTACCGGCGAAACATTTTCAAAATATTGCCCTTTAACTGGTGCTTTCCATTCGCCATTTATAAAGTTTTCATACTTATCTTTAAATGTAACTTTTGAACCTTCTGTGTTCGGCATTGCATAGACCATTGCCATTTCTCCCCTTTACTCGTTATACCGTTATGTACGCGCTTACATTTTCATTCATCTCTCTAGCGCATCTGTAACAGCTTCTCTTCTATATTGTCAAACTAATCTAAAAATTGCAACTCTAAAACATCTTTTTTTTATTCGTCTCTCTACTTCATGTATAATGAGAGCGAGACTAGGAAATTAGGAAATACGGAATTGAGAGGAATCAATTATGCGAATTAATAAGTTTTTAAGCGAAACAGGAATTACTTCTCGGCGTGGAGCTGATAAGTTCATTGAAGCTAAACGTGTAACGATTAATGGAAAATTAGCAGAGCTCGGTAGCAAAGTCGAATTAGAAGATGAGGTAAAAGTTGATGGCAAAGTCATCGAACAACCTAAAAAGAAATATGTATACTTGGTACTAAATAAACCTATCGGCATCACTAGCACGACTGAACGTCATATTGAAGGAAATATCGTTGATTTTGTTAATCACTCTGAACGAATTTTTCACATTGGACGTCTTGATAAAGACTCAGAAGGACTTATTCTTTTAACCAATGATGGCGATATCGTCAATGAAATTTTACGCGTTGAAAATGAACACGAAAAAGCATACATTGTTAAAGTTGACATGCCCATTACCGAATCCTTTTTAGCTAAAATGGAAGAAGGCGTAGAAATACTTGGTACTAAGACTCTTCCAGCTAAAGCAGATAAACTGTCCGCATATACGTTCAAGTTAACATTACGTCAAGGTTTGAATCGCCAAATTCGTCGTATGTGTTCAGCGCTTGGCTATGAAGTTCAAGCTTTGCAAAGAGTCCGTATCATCAATATTCTCTTAGAAGATTTACCTGTAGGCGAGTGGCGCGATTTAACCGATTCAGAACGCAATGAACTATTCAACCAACTCGATTACACACCAAAACGTTGAGGAGGACATACCGATGTTAACCATGAAAAGTACGCCAAACCATGCAGGGGTCAAAATCAGCGGTGATTATTTTGATTTGGATGAGCTGAACTTAGCCCTCTATAAAGTAATCGGCCAAGAAGATCAATATTACGGTTATGAAGGATCGCGAATGCGGATCCTTGGCATTTCCTATGAACTTCGTCATGCTGCTCAAGGAGACCGCAATGTGGATTTTGTTTTTAATGGGTTACACGAACATACGATGAAGCAGCATGGATTTATCGCTCCCGACAAAAACATATACTTCTCCACAGAAGTACTATGGCCTGAGTTACTATACACAGCCACCGCTTTAAAAGATTTCGTCAAAATGTATCAAGAAGATAAAAAATTCACACTGTGGGATCTCCATTTACCAGTCATTTTACGCTTTCAGTCGTTAATACTCGACTGCTTACAAGGACATGTTCCAGTTGAAGAGTTCAAAGTCATTTTAAAAGCATTCAATCAGCCAGCGTCTGTAAATGATTACGCGATCCAATACGTAGACTTATTAAATTTGAAATACATCGCCATGAACAAACAGCAGCGAGAGCAAAGTCTATCGTCTATCGCAATGAAAATAGCGGTGCAAGACCAGGACTACGCAACTTTCCGAAAACAGTTACTCGACGTTGCAACTCCTCACAAAAAGCCCATACACGAAATCAACATACAAGCAGAGTACCCAGAAAAAATTGAATGGTGACAAGAAAAGCGAAGGCTGCCGTGTAGATTCGACGGGCATAAGACGCTCTGGCGAAGCGGCATGTTTTCAGCCGCACAACCGGAGTGGCTTATGACCCTAGAATCTGGCAACCGTAGCTGGACAAGAAAAGCGCAAGCGTCCGTTTAGCCCCGACAAGCGCTGGAAGCCTTTCCGGTAATGGCGTTCTTCGGCCATTGGCGGAAAGGCTGAAGCGACTCGAGGGATTGGGCGCTGGAGTTAGACAACAAGAAAAGCGTAAACTTTCTTATAAAATAAGTCAAAAAAAGCTCACGCTAACGTTGCGTGAGCTTTTCTCATATCGTTATTTATAAATGAGTAAATCAGTTGCTGTATACTTGTGTTTCCCATTCAGATCTACATAAAGAATGCTATCAGGCGTTACTTCGACAGCCTAGCTTCCTACGCCAAAGGAAACTTGCCAGTCCACATGATCGTGACGATATCTTTTCTTCTATATAATCCGTGCATCCATTGTCATAAAAAAGTGCATCTCCCATTGATTAAGCAAAGGGAAACGCACTTAGTAACATTTACTTACCTAACATTTCGTCTACTTTATCTTGGTTGTTGTCGATCCATTCTTGTGCAACTTCTTCAGGATCTCCGCCTTCTTCAATTTTAACGATCATTTCTTCTACATCATCAAGTGAAATATTCCAGTTACTTAAGAATTCATAAGCTTCTGGCGCATTTTCTTTTAACTCTTTGTTTGTTACTACTTCAACAGATGAAGTTTCAAAAAACCCTTGTTCATTAGTCAATACTTTCAAATCGAATTTGTTGAACATTGTATGGGGTCTCCAGCCATAAAAGACAACCGGTTCTTCGTCAGCCATCATTTTCTGAGCTTGAGCGAGCATGCCGCCTTCTGAAGAATTTATTTGTTCCATATCAAATTCATAAGCTTTAAGAATTTCATCACTTTCAATCGAAGCGCCTGCACCAGATTCAATTCCGTAAAATTCATTGCCGAATTCATCTTCACGGCCTTTTAAATCTTCAAGAGAATTGACATCTTCCATATACGTTGGAACCGTCCAGCCTGTATCTGCTTCTGGATAGCTGACAGCAGTGAGATCCAAGTTGTCTTCGTATTTGTTAATGTAGTTATCGTGCATCGGCAACCAAGCATCCATAAACACGTCAAGATCTCCACGAGACAATCCAGTGTAAACACTTCCTGCATCTGCACTTGTTTCAACTACCTCGTAGCCCATATCTTTTAAGATTAAGCCAGCGATTTTTGTTGGTGGTACAGTACTCGTCCATGGTGTTACACCAAAAGTAATGGTTTCTTGCTCAGCACCTGATGCCTCACCTGTCTCTTCATTATCAGAACCACAAGCTGCTAAAACGGCAACTATTAATGCAATCATTGTTACAAATAAAATCTTTTTCATCATTCATTTCCCCTTTATTTTTTATTTTTACGAGCCAATCCTTGGGTGATTCGATCCATCACGATTGCTAAAACAACAATTCCTAAACCACCTGTTAGACCCAGACCTACGTTAACGGTAGAGATTCCTTCAAGAACTACTGAACCAAGCCCTGGAGCTCCAATCATTGAGGCGATAACTGCCATTGATAAGGCGAGCATCATCGTCTGATTAATACCAGCCATAATAGAAGGCATTGCTAAAGGCAACTGTACTTTGTAGAGCAGCTGCCATTTTGTTGAGCCAAAAGCTTTCGATGCTTCTACAACATCTTCTGGAACTTGCTGAATGCCGAGTGTCGTCATGCGAACAGCTGGTGGTGTGGCAAATACGAAAGTGGCGATAACAGCCGGAACATTTCCAAGCCCGAATAAAAGAATAGCTGGTATCAAGTAAACGAAACTTGGCAAAGTCTGCATAAAGTCCAAAATTGGTCGAACAATACTCGCCATCGTTTTATTGGTTGCAGCTAATATTCCAAGTGGAATACCGATAATTATTGATATTAATGTAGAAACAATAACGATCGCTACCGTCTGCATAGCTGCTTCCCATAAACCGACAGAGCCTAGATAAAAGCTGCCTATCAATGCGAATAACGCCAGTCCTTTACCAGAGAACTTCCATGCAACTAATACAAGAATCAGCACAAGCAACTCAGGAGGAGTTGCAATTAGCAAATCTGTTACACCATCCACAAAAGTTCGGAGACTATCACTTATGCTGTCGAAAAAGTCACCTGTCACTGGTAAAAGCCAATCATTTACAAATCGGTTTGTCCACTCTTCAAGAGGTAATGTGAAATAGTTCATGATATAGTCACCTCTTCTTTACCTAATACTAAACCGGAAAGAATAGACACACGTGATACAATTCCTAGTAATTTTCCGTTATCAATTACTGCCAGTGGGTATTTCGCTTCGACAGCCACACCAAAGAGGTCATTTAAAGGAGTTTCTGGAGAAATTTCATGAATATCTTCAATCAATACACTTTCAATTATTGCATTTCTCTTGTAAGCATCGATCGCATTATCAATTGTTAACAATCCTTTAAAATTATTCTCTTTATCGACTACAAAAATACTAGAGGCTCCGACTTCTTCCATTTTTCGAACAGCTGCTAATGCACCACTTTTATCAATGATATGGACTTCGGGCTTTTTCATAACATGAGAAGCCATAAGCACTTTCGAGCGGTCGACGTCTTTGACAAAATTCGAAACATATTCATTTGCAGGGTTTTCTAAAATTTCATCAGCCGTTCCTACTTGAACAATTTCGCCATTCTTCATAATGGCAATACGGTCTCCTAGTTTCAACGCCTCGTCCAAGTCATGCGTAATAAACAAGACAGTTTTTCCTAATTTATTCTGTAATTTTAGTAATTCATCTTGCATTTCTTTTCGGATTAATGGATCAAGTGCACTAAACGCCTCATCCATCAAAAGAATATCTGAGTCATTGGCAAGTGCTCGTGCTAATCCGACACGTTGCTGCATACCACCACTTAACTCTTTCGGGTAACTTTGTTCATACCCTTGTAAACCGACGTCTTCAATAGATTTTTGAGCGCGTTCATGCCGTTCATCTTTTTTAACTCCTTGAATTTCAAGACCATAAGCTACATTTTGTAGAACAGTTCGGTGTGGAAACAATCCGAACTGTTGAAATACCATGCCTAATTTTTTCCGTCTTGTTTCAATTAATTCGTTTTTGCCCATTTCGACTATATTGTTGCCATCAATTAATACTTCACCTGAAGTGGGCTCAATCAATCGATTCACTAGCCGTATTAAGGTGGATTTTCCGCTTCCTGACAACCCCATAATGACAAAAAACTCGCCTGCTTCTACTGAAAATGAAGCTTGGTTGACTCCTACTGTCATGCCTGTTTCGGCTAAAATGTCTTCTTTTTGTTCGCCATTCATAAGTCTCTTCAATCCTTGTTGTGGATGAGAGCCAAAAATCTTCGTTAGGTTATTCACTTCAATCTTTTTCATCGACATGCTCCTCATTATTTTTGCTATAGATGATCATCGAAAACCAATCTTTCTACCTGCTTGTTTTGGTAGCGGCTGATTTTTTTGTTCTACTTTCAGCTCTTCTATTACTGCAGCTATGATTTCTGGAAACGGTGCAGGTTTACCCTGTGCAGGATCCATTCCCATCCACATCTGTTCACTTGTGGCAACTAGCTCGTCGGCTGCGTTGGTCATCGAAAGAAAGGTATGCAGTCTTTTGGCATCACTATCCAATAACTTTACGTCGATCGCTAAGTTATCCTGTTCATGGACTTCTTTCAAATAACATAGATGTGTTTCAAGTGTGAAAATGGTGTAGTTTTGCTCTAGTCGTACAGTTTCAGTCAATCCTAAAAAATCGATAAAATGATCTGTTGCTTGACTGAATGCTTTTGCATAGGCTGCATCGTTCATATGACCATTGTAATCAACCCAGTCATTTTGAACTTCTTTTTGATATAGAAAAGTTGAACGTGCCATGTTTCCTAGCTCCTTTCAACAGTTTATTTTTCAGTTAGTATTTTATCAGTTACTGTAGTTTCTGGCCAATAGGATTCAACTAAACTAAGTAATTCAACCAAAAATTCGTTGCGTTTGTTTTCTAAATCGAGAATTGTTGTGTCGCCTGCATGGCTTTCACAGCCTGTTATTACTTTTTCTTTTAGTTCATCTGTCAGTTCAGGTGCTTCGAGCTTGGTCCAAGGCAGTTTTAAGGCTGGACCGAATTGTTCAAGCATATGACGCATTCCTTTTTCACCGCCTGCAAGGTGGAAAGTTAAGAATGGTCCCATTTGAGCCCAGCGAAGACCTGCTCCGTAAATAATAGCAGCATCTACTTCTTCTGTAGTTGCAACTCCGTCATTTACTAGATGCAATGCTTCGCGCCATAATGCTTCCATTAACCGATCAGCCAAATGACCTTCGATTTCTTTTTGAATCACTAAAGGCTTCATTCCAATACTTGCATAAAAGCTTTTGGCGCGGTCCATAGTAAGTGCGTCAGTCTTTTTACCTGCTACTAGTTCCACCAGCGGCAATATATAAACTGGATTAAAAGGATGAGCTACGATTAAGCGTTCAGGATGCTTTAACCCTTCTTGTAAGACACTTGGCATAATACCCGATGTACTCGATCCGATAATAGCGTCTTCTTTAGCACATGCATCAATGCTTGCCAATACAGATTTTTTCAAATCTTCTCGCTCAGGTACGTTTTCTTGGATTAAATCAGCGTCGCAAACGGCTTGTTCAATAGTTGGCATAAATGTAAGCCGCTTTTGATCCGCTCCATCTGCTAATCCGATTTTCACTAGAGAAGGCCATGCTTGATCTAATGCTTTTTGCGTCCGTTGTTGTGCGCCTTCAGCAGGATCAAATGCGATTACGTCGAAACCTTGTGCCAGAAAGCGAGCGATCCAGCCATTTCCGATTACGCCCGTTCCAACCACTGCAATTTTTTTAACCTGTTGTAGTTTATTCGTCATTATTTTCCACCTCCATAAGGATTTCTTAACTTGAAGTGGATACGCGCTTCTTCAGGTGTCATCACTTCTATATTTGCTGCATGCAATTTCGTTACGGCTTGGTCAACAAGTTGTTCGTTGCGTGCGAAAATCCCTTTTCCTAAATAGAGATTGTCTTCAAGTCCAACTCGAACATTTCCTCCGTGCTGTGCAGCCATTTCCAAAATCGGCATTTGCATCCGCCCGATACCAAAAGCTGACCAATGAGCATTGTCTGGAAGACGATTTTTCATATACAACATTGTTTCTTCGTCAGCTTCTGCTCCCCACGGAATGCCAAGACAAAATTGGAACATCGGGTCACCATCGACCAAACCTTCTGCGATCAATTGTTTAGCAAATCGGATATGTCCAGTATCAAAACACTCTAACTCTGGTTTTACGCCACTTTCCTGTATGAGTTTGGCTTGTTCACGCAGCCAATCAGTGGGGCTCATATAAACCATGTCTCCGAAGTTAACGCTGCCGCAATCTAAGGTACACATTTCAGGAAGTAAGCTGCCTACTGGTTCATGTCGTTCTTTAGGCGTTTGCATATCTGTACCTTCTCCACCTGTTGCAGGGTTTGAAAGATCAGGAATAAAGTCTCCTCCGCCACCAGAGGTAATATTAATAATTACATCTGTTTCGGATTCACGAATACGTTCTATAATTTCTTTATAGTGATCCAAATTATGGCTGATGCCACCTGTTTTAGGATCACGTGCATGAACATGTGCAACTGTCGCACCTGCTTTTGCAGATTCAATTGCTGAATCTGCTATTTCTTTTGGAGTTATAGGAACGTATTGATTTTTCCCAGTGGTATCTCCGGCTCCTGTTACTGCTGCTGTTAATAATACTTTTTGTGTCATACAATCTCTCCCGCTATTTTTAGGCATAAATTAATTAGAATTCACTTTTTGTTCCATATAAATAATTGGTTTATTTTTTTATATTGTAAACTGTACCATCCGGACGGTAATGTTTCAAGGCAACTTCTGCACAGATGAGCTCAGTTTCCCACAGCTAACGCTATGACCCTAGTCATCCCGTAGCCTCATCTCATCACTAAAAAAATAAAAAAAATCACGTCATTTCGTTAAATGACGTGATTTTTGCTTTACTCATCTATCCATTTTTTCAATTTCACATAAACTTCTTCTTTTCTTTCTTCACTCAAACGGTGAATATCGAAAAGTTCGGACAACCAAATTCCATCTGT
>JBBSRA010000006.1:0-109248 GCA_038243515.1 Caryophanales bacterium | reverse complement strand
TTTAAAAATTCAATTTTCTGTTATTTTTATATGGAAAATAGCTTTACTGTAAAAAGGTGTTATCATTAAGCCATAATCGAATAGCAAATAAGGATAGGAAGGTGAAGACATGCAAGTAAAAAAAGCAATTATTCCTGCTGCAGGTCTAGGTACTCGATTTCTCCCAGCGACAAAAGCCATGCCAAAAGAAATGCTGCCAATCGTGGATAAACCGACAATCCAATACATAGTCGAAGAAGCGATTGCCTCGGGAATTGAAGATATCATCATCGTGACGGGTAAAGGAAAACGTGCGATTGAAGATCATTTTGATCACGCTTTTGAATTAGAAGACAATTTGTTCAAAAAAGGGAAAATCGATATGCTCGATTCAGTGTTGGAAACATCCACTGTCGAAATTCATTACATTCGACAAAAAGAGCCCCTTGGCTTGGGGCATGCTATTTGGTCGGCTCGTCGATTTATTGGCAATGAGCCGTTTGCGGTTTTACTTGGAGATGATATTGTTGAAAACGAAGAGCCGTGTTTGGCTCAATTGATGAAACAAAACGAAATTACTGGCAAAAGCGTCATTGGTGTTCAACAAGTACCAGAAGACGAGACACATCGCTACGGGATTATTAAACCGGTTTCGGTAAACGACAAATTAATCAAAGTAGACACGTTTGTTGAAAAACCAGCAGCAGGTACTGCTCCTTCAAATTACGCCATTATGGGTCGTTATGTTTTGACACCAAAAATCTTTGATTTTCTAGGTGAGCATCAGCTTGGAGCAGGAGGCGAAATTCAATTAACAGACGCTATCCAAAAATTAAACGAAGTAGAGTCTGTTTATGCGTTTGAATTTGAAGGACGTCGCTATGATGTTGGAGAAAAATTTGGATTTATTGAAACTACTATTGAATTTGCTTTAAAACGACCTGAACTAAAAGATCGGTTATTAAAGCTTTTTGAAGAAAAATTAAACGAATCGATTAGTAACGAAAAATAAATAGCAACGTTATGTGAAGAAATCTCTATTTTGTCTAGAAAAGCAGCGACCGAATTTTAACGGTCGCTGCTTTTTAATTCGATTCAATTACTTGTACAAGTTGTTCTCCAGAATAATTGCCGTCTACTGTAAATCGGTTTAATTCGAAAAGAGGTGAGCTTTGTGTATTAGGTCCGTTATGTATAGTAAAAGCCATTTGATAACCGACTTTTTCAGCTAAACGAATAGTATCGGCTGTGTATTCACCGTATGGATAGCTAATTGCGACAACTTCCGTACCCACATTTTTCTCGATAGCTTTTTTAGCTACCAATAAATCATTATAAGTTCGATTTTCAAATTCTTGCTGAGTTTCTAATCCTGTGTTTAAGTGTAGGCGATTCGTAATCAATCCACGACTTTGGTCTTCTATGGTTAGTTGTTTTGAATGAGAATCCCACGTATGACTTTGAATGCTCATAGTCCCTTTCATTTCACGTGCTTGTTGCCAAGAGATTTTTTCATACTCGCCTTCTGTAAAGCCATCTGTTTCTGAAATTCTACTGGCGATGACATACATGCTTGCGTGCATATTCAATCTTTTTAAAATAGGATAAGCTTCTGTGAAATTGTTTAGGTAGCCATCATCAAACGTAATTAGTATTGGTTTTTGGGGAAGAGGCGTATTGTCTTTGGGATAAGAGAGAAACTGATTCTCGGTAATGCTCGTATAGCCTGCAGCTTTTAATGCAAGCATCTGTTGTTTAAAGCGTCTTGGATCCACGCTAATGGTGTCATTTCTATTTGGCAGCAAAATATGGTACATCAAAACAGGGATTTGTAGCGGCTCGATGCTATTGCTTACAGTTGCGAGTTTTGGAGTAGTGTCAGGAATAATAGTTGAGCTATGGTTCAACCCTACTTTAAAACCGTAATAGCCCAAAATTAATGGCAAAGAAATCCAGGTTTTTTGGCTGATTAGTACGGAAGGTATGTCGTTTTTAATGATTAAGCTAAATGCTGACATGGTAGGCTGTTGTTGAATGGTGGGAATAAGGTCGTATGTACTCAAATTTTCCGTGTAGCGGGCAGTTGCTTGCATAGTAAAGTAAGAAAAACACATAGCCGTTAACAATAAAACGCATAAACCGGTTTTTATATTAGTCATTTAAAATAACAATGTGCATATAGAGTACAAGTCCTTTCAAAAAAATCATATAAAATGAGTATTAAACAATATATAGTTAATTTAAACAAAAAAATAGGTATTTAATAATATAAATTTAGATTTTATTTAATTTTAAGGTTTAAAAAATTAGATTTAATTACCATATAAGCAAATTTAATGGTTTATTTTGAAAAAAACTTAAAATTTTAGCGTTGGAGAATAGACGCAATCCAAGCGATATTTGCGAAAAGTAATCTAAAAAATCAGTTTTATTTGTGTTTAGTTTATAAAGATATGATATGCTAGGTACAAATAAAGCATAATTGTAAAGACGTGGAAATTAGATACTGTAAATTTGCCTTTGCTTTTCAATAAAGCTTAGGACAGGGAGGCAATTTTAACGTGAACGATATTTATTTCGAACCCAACTACGGTCGTTTATACGAACAAATCGAGCATGGCACGTGTGAGGTTTTTAACTTTGAGCATCTACACGGAAAGGTTAGCTACGTGTTTATCAAAAGGCCTATTCCAGTAGAGATTAATGGAGAAACTTATTATGATTTAACAACGCCTTATGGCTACGGAGGACCGCGTCTAATAGAATGCGAGCAAGCGAATAACTTTGAGGTAGTTCAAGCTTTTCAACACGCTTTTGAAGAATATTGTCAAAAAGAAAACATCATTAGTGAGTTTGTTCGTTTTCATCCGTTATTTACAAACGCTCAAGACTTTCAAAGTTGCTATGAGTTAACATTCCGGCGTCATACAACTGGGACTAATTTAAAAGACTTTGAAAATCCGGTCAAATCAGAGTTTTCGAAGTCTAAGCAAAAAAGTATCCAAAAAGCGTTAGCTGCAGGCGTGGAATATCGTGTGCGGGAAAATCCAGCTGATTTAGAGGAGTTTAAACACCTTTATTATTCTACGATGAAAAGAAGAAATGCAGATTCGGTTTATTATTTTAATGATCAATATTTTGATAATCTATTGGAATCGTTTGGCCCCAACATTGTGTTGGTAGAAGTTCTTTATGAAGAAAAAGTAATTGCTGTAGGCTTAAACTTAGCTTATGGAAAACTTATTCATATTCATTTATCAGGGACTTTAGAGGAATATCATTATTTATCTTCAGCTTTTGTGATGCGATATGCATTGGTAATGTGGGGAACTGAGCATTCGATGGAGCTCATCCATGAAGGTGGAGGTGTGACGGGCAAGTCTGATGATCCTTTGTACTTATTTAAAAAACAATTTGGTAAAAATACAGAATTTGATTATTACGTCAGTAATAAAATCCAAAACCAAAAAATTTATAATTTGCTATGCGAGAAAATGGATGTAGACAAAGAGGGATATTCGTTTCCAGCTTATCGTTCAGCGATCCTCGTAACAGCGCAAGAATAATTGTGGATCAAACAGCATCCCATAAACGAGAAAGGAAGTCCGCAATTTTTTGCGACTTCCTTTTTTGCTTTCGAACTTTCTGTACTTTTACTTTTTTAGGTAAATGTTATAATACTTCTTATGAAGAAAATCGATTTTAACAGAAAAGGATTTGTATTATGACTACTTATAAACGCATTTCATGGATAGCCGTTTTTGCTTGGATGGCTGTCATTTTTTATTTGTCTCATCAACCTGGATCGGCTTCAAGTAATTTAAGTTCAGGCATTGTCGCAGGCTTACTAGACTTTGTCGAACAAATCGCGCCGAATGTCGACGTGGATGTAGAAAGTTTTCATACGTTTATTCGAAAAAATGCACATTTTATTGCTTATTTTGTTTTAAGCTTGCTAAGTTTAACTGCTTGGAAAAGCAGTGGCTTTCGAGGAGTCAAGCACTTGCTTTTAGGTTTAGGGACAAGTATCTTGTTTGCTATAACTGATGAAATCCATCAATTGTTTATTGACGGACGAAGTGGCGAAGTGAAAGACGTATTAATTGATAGTGCCGGAGCAAGTTTAGGTGTTTTGCTGTATCTTGTATTTGGTAAAGCATTGCATTGGTCGAAAAAAGCAGATAATAGCGGTAAAAGATGAACTGATGGTACTATTAATCAGGTTATTTAGATCAAAAGTTGCATTACTTTTTTGTATACTGGTACATATGAATCTAGTAAATGTTAAAAATACAGAGTAAAATGAGACCTAACATAAAGAATTTTGGTAATTATAAGGAGTAATAAAATAATGACTGTTTTGGCGTTATGTAAAAAGAGGTGGACTAAATGTGGGTGTTACTAACTGGCGGAATTGTTTTCATGCTAACTCTCGTGTTTTCTTTGGGGAAAGCAAGTTCAAAGCGTGAAAAAGTAGCCCATGGTCATCGCGAAGAGTTACTTGCACGAAAAGAAAAAAAAGTAACAGAAGATGTAGCCGTGGAACCTGAAACCCAAAGAGCTCTGGTTGAGAAAAAAATGATTCCTGAAAAGAAAATATATAAAGAAAGCAATACAAAGCATCCTTCAGAGTTACATTGAAGGATGTTTTTTTACTGAATGTCATTGAAATTAGAATTTTCAGTCACTACGCTGTTATTCTGTGCTATTTCTCTGTATGATAAAGAAGCAAGGTTTATCGCACAAAAGGGGGTACCGTAGATGACTGCAAGAGTAGGTGGATTTGTTTTTCTCGTACTTCTAGCAATTGCTGGATTTAGTTATTACTTGTTATCGACTGAAAGTCAATCTCAAGAAAATGGAACTGAAAGTGAACAAGAAAGTTATAACAAGAATTTAGAAAATTCAGTGGATAAAACAGCTGAACTTCAAAAGTCTATTGATGAAACGCCAGCCGGTGGCACATTGGAAATTCCAGCCGGTGTTTATCAGGTGAGTAAAAACCCAGAGTTGAAAGCAGTCACTGAATACGGCGACAGCTATTTTGCTTTAAAAATTTCAAAACCTATTACAATTTTAATGGAAGAAGCCATATTTCAAACAAACACAGACGATGACTATGGCGTATTTTGGGTCAATGAAACAGAAGATGTTCACTTAAAAGGTGGATTTTTAATGGGAGAACGGTTGCCAGAAGACGGTACGTTAATTTCTCATATCGGCATTTTGTTTTTGTACACAAATAATAGTTCGATCGAAAACACATACTTAAAAAATTTTTCGCAAGGTGTGCATCTCAATCATGCTGACCACAACATGATTCTAAAAGTCACTTCTGAATTTAATTATGGATCGGGAATTATCAGTTATGATTCGGATCAAAATGTTATTGATTCGTGCGTTGTCCGAAATTCAGGAGATGGACATGTCTCTTTATATGGTGGAGGCGAAGACAACCATGTCGTCAATTGTATGGTGACAGAAGATCGTAAAGGATTTGACGACCAGCAAGGTATTACTGTAGAAGGTGAAAAAGGAAGCTTAATCGAAAACAATACGGTGAGTGGGTTTTATTATGGAATCGATGTAAAAAATGCATCAGAATCGAATGTTATCGAGTCAAACATCGCTTTTAACAATGAATACAATATTGCTGTAAGAGGCGGCGACGGCGGTAATAATCTCCAGTTACCAAGCTATGATACGCGAATTTTAAATAATTTAGTTGTCGACCCACGCGGCAATTCATCTAATGGTATTTTTGTTGATGCCGGAGAAGGACATGTCGTAATTGGCAATACCTTAAATTTCGATAACTTGATTATGCCAAAAGAAGAGTTAGCCATTTATGAAAGCCAAAATTATTTTGTTGCAGAAGACAAAGAGTGAACACGTTTTTCGTGAAAGCTTTTATTAGCTTTACGAAAACGTGTTTTTTTGTTTCATTTAAAGCGAGGTGCAGAGTTACAGGGTTGAGGTGCGCTTCCGAGCGAAAAAGGTGCGGTCAGCCATTTCTTATGAAAAAATCCACTGCCACACTTCTAGCTAATGGTACAATTGGCATAATAAATGCTTTAAAACAATAGAGGAGGAAACAGCAATGGCAATTTTAGTTTGCGGAGGCGCAGGGTATATTGGCAGTCATACCGTTAAAGAATTGGTGAATACATACGAAGTGGTTGTACTAGACAACTTAACAACAGGCTTTGAAAAGCTGATTGATAGTAAAGCGACATTCGTAAAAGGTGACTTAGGCGATCAGGTAGTGTTAGATGAGATTTTCACAACACACAAAATTGATGCAGTGTTTCATTTTGCGGCGAATAGCTTAGTGGGTGAGTCTGTCGAACAGCCATTAAAATATTACCACAATAATGTAGGTGCAACGCTGGTGTTGCTTGAAAAAATGATTGAACACGGCGTAAAACGTTTTATCTTTTCTTCAACAGCCGCAACTTACGGCATACCGAACATAGATATCATTACAGAAGAAACAGCGACCAATCCAATCAATCCATATGGTCGTTCCAAACGAATGATCGAGCAAATTTTAGCGGATATGGCGCAAGTCTATGATTTCCAATACACCGTGTTGCGTTATTTTAACGCAGCAGGCGCACACGAGTCTGGCGAAATTGGTGAAAGCCACGATCCAGAATCGCATTTAATCCCGATTGTGTTGCAACATCTTCTTGGACAACGCGAAAACATTTCGGTATTTGGCACAGATTATGAAACGGCTGACGGTACATGTATGCGTGATTACATTCACGTGACAGATTTAGCGCGAGCGCATATTTTATCCTATGAAGGAATGGTTGATGGACGTATTGCAAACAAAACTTATAATTTAGGCAACGGAGCGGGTTATTCGGTTAATGAAATCATTCGGACTTGCGAGCAACTATCAGGCAAGCAAGCTACGATCAACTATGCACCGAGGCGCGCAGGCGATCCAGCTACACTCGTTGCTTCTTCTCAAAAAATTAACGAAGAGCTAGGCTGGAAGCCAAACTTTGATCTAACCGCTATTATATCGAGTGCTTGGACGTGGCATTCAAAATAAGACACTTACAAAACCCTCTTGAACTCATGACCAGCTCAAGAGGGTTTTGTAAATTTAAAAAAGTTTTCTAAATAATTCAAATTGTCTATATTTATCGATTTAGTATATGATAAACTAATAAAAAGAAATAAAATGTAAGCATATAGTAATGGTTTTATCCGCTATATGTCACATGCTGAATTTTTATTATAAAGATCCAGTTTCTTTTTATTCTAAATGGTTTATAGGTTTTAAACGAAGAGGAGTAAAAAACATGACAATAAATCCGATGGTCAGCATTGTCTGCACCAGCTTTAATCACGGAGATTATCTTGCAGATGCAATCGACAGTTTCTTGATGCAAAAAACAGACTTTGAAATTGAAATTTTGATGTACGACGATGCCTCTACAGATCATGGTCCTCAAGTAATCAAACAGTACGCAAGTAACTATCCTTCGCTGATCAAACCAATTTATGAAACCCAAAACCAATATTCACAAGGCGTGCGTGTTGAATTGTTTAACCACAACCGTGCTAAAGGAAAATATATTGCTGTCTGCGAAGGCGATGATTATTGGACAGATCCCTACAAATTACAAAAACAAGTAGATTATATGGAAGCTCATCCCGCTTGTAGCATGACTGTTCACGCGGCTGATCGAGTGTATTCGGATAAAAAGAAAGTACTTTCTACTGTAAGACCTGAGAAAGAAGATACCATTTTGCCTCTTGAACGAGTAGTAGAAGGAGGAGGCGACTTAGTTGCGACTAATTCTATGGTTTATTCAAAAGAAAAAATCACTATTTTGCCTCCATTTTATTTGAATGCAGTGGTAGGTGATTATCCGTTAGCCATTTTGGCTGCGCTGCATGGAACGGTTAACTATTTAGACGAAAATATGTCAGCTTATCGCGTTGGCGTTCCAGGATCTTGGACAGACCGTGAATTGGCGACCAGTGAAAAGCGGATCAAACATTATCAAGATATGGAAAGAATGTTCGATGAAATCAACGAGTATGCACATTATGAATACAACGAAACATTAACTAAAGCAAAAATCGGCTATGAGTTTTCCTTACTATTAGAACAAGGGAATTTTAATAAAGCCAAACACGGAGAATACCGTACTATATATTTGGAGCTCGGTATTAAAAAGCGAATGATTATGGAATTTAAGCGGTGCTTCCCAAGAATTACTGATGGCATCCGAAAAGTAAAATGGAAAATGATCCATTAAGTCTAGGTAAGCGTGAATAGGAGACCGTTATATGGAACCACAACCTTCTTTAAAAAAGAAAACAATCGGCGGTCTGGTATGGAGTTTTGGTGATTTGATAGGCAACCAAGGCATCCAGTTTGTCATTCAAATTGTATTAGCGCGTATGCTTTTGCCCGAACATTTTGGATTGATTGGCATGATTTTAGTGTTTATTGCATTGTCGAATTCAATTGTCGACAGTGGATTTACGCAAGCATTAATCCGTGAAAAAAATGCGAGTCAGACAGACTATTCAACGGTCTTTTACTTTAATTTCTTTATTTCTGTTTTGATTTATATAAGTTTATTCTTTGCAGCTCCTGCAATTAGTAGATTTTTCGATGAGCCTCAACTGGTGTCTATAGTCCGTGTGTTGACGATCGGAATCATCATCAACTCTTTCGCCATCATCCCAAAAGCCATGTTTGCCAGGGAAGTGAACTTTAAAGCGCAAGCCAAAATCAATTTGAGTTCCAGTCTTTTATCTGGAGTTGTTGCTATTGGTTTAGCATTAATGGGGTTTGGGGTTTGGAGTTTGGTATTCCGACAATTGTCGATGAACGCCATTCAATCGCTGCTATTTACTTTATCAAAAAAGTGGATTCCTTCGTTAGAGTTTAGCTTTTCTTCGTTCGGTCGCTTGTTCGGATTTGGCTGGAAGCTTCTCGTATCGGGGTTGATTGATACGTTTTATACAAATGTGTATTTCTTAATCATTGGCAAGCAGTATTCTACAAAACAACTGGGTTTTTACACAAATGCTTCGCGTTTTAGTGAAATTGTATCTCAAAATTTAGCCGCCACCATATTGCGGGTAACATACCCTGTGCTTAGCAGCATTCAAGATGAACACGAGCGGTTAAAACAATCGTATAAAAGCATTACCAAACTCGCAGCTTTTCTAATTTTCCCCGTAATGGTTGGAATGGCAGCTGTGGGAGAACCGTTAGTACTATTGGTATTTGGAGACAAATGGGTAAGCATGATTTTGTATTTTCAGCTATTATCTATCGCCGGGATGATGTACCCGATTTTGGCGTTGGATTTGAGCATTTTTCAAGTAAAAGGGCGCTCTGACTTGTATTTGAAACTAGAAATTATTAATAAAATCTCTTTAACCCTGTTGCTCGTTTTAGCCGTTGTGTTCGATTTAGGAGTTATTGGATTGATTGGCGCGGCGATTTTAAATACCTATGTAGAGTTTTTCATTAACAGTCATTTTTCAAAACAAGAAGTACCCTATCCAGCCAAAGAAAAACTGAGCGATTTGCTGCCAGTATATGTGTTGTCGTTTTTGATGGGTGGAGTAGTGTGGACGTTTGGTTCGCTACTGGATACGAATTTGCTTGTTCAACTGCTTTTACAAGTTGCTGTAGGAAGTGTGTTTTACATTGTGACGTGTCGACTTGCGAACATCACTGAACTAAAAACAGTTTACGGACTAATCAAGCAGCTTTTGAAAAAAATCCACTAAAAAACGGCAAGCAGATCTAGCTGCTTGCCGTTTTGTCCGTCTTCTATTTGTTTTTTAAGACCAGCGATAAGCGGGGAAAAGTCCACTTTCTAAATCAGCATTTGTTACTTGATTTAATTGATCGTAAGTCGTTTCATCCCACACTCTACTGCCAACATAATAATCAAACTCTGTATTTTTGCCAAACCTCTTTTTAAATAAATACAGAGAGTCATCGTGACCAGGATTAACCCCACCACCTGAATGGATATATTCCACGCCATTTTCTTTGGCCCACATAACAATGGCGTAAGTCATGACGTAAACAGGAGACAGGTGATTAATATCGCCTTCCACGGTGCCTGATAAATGGGTGTGGATAACGGTGCCCGAGTGAAAATGTAACTCTGCGCCAATCACTTGGGAGTCGAAGATAGCCTCGACTAGTATGATTTGATCGCCTAAATTATCCAACATTTTCGAGAAATATACCTCGTCGAAGAAATAAAATTCTTCAGCACCGACTCGCTCCATTGTTTTGATGTAGATATCCTGAAAGTGATCTAAGTCTGATGGGTTTCTTGTAATCCGATAAGTTACACCATCTCTTAATGCTTTCCGAATTCGCTTGCGTGTCGAACCTGAAAATTCTTCTTGCACAGGATCTTCAAAGCCTTTTAACGTGATGCCTGTGGTGTTTCGCCTAAAATGAACGTTGTAACAAGAGTTAAAGTCTATGGCATTACAAGCAAGCGGATGAAACCGAACAAATTCACTGACGATGTTGTGTTTCTGGCAATAGTCCTCGAAAGCTTTACAAAAATGGCTAACCAACTCATCTTTATGCGCTTCATCCACTAGTTTTGTAATGACGGGACCTCCGTAGCCGTAAGGCGTCATCAAGTCGAAATAAGGTCCACCTTCTAACGGAATGGGAATTTCTCTTTTGATAAATTGATGATAGACCGATCCAACCGGATGTTCAAATTCGAAAACTTCACAATTTCCGCCTTCTATCTCTTCGTATAGCTGAGCATAATCTTTTATAAAAAATAAATCTCTCAAAATAAAACCCCATTTCTTTGTGTTTTATAATTAGTCTTGTCAACAGCAGTTCAATTACGTCAAAAATTGAAGTTCATCAAATAAAGATTTTTTTGTTAAATATATCTAAATATTCAAAATAAATTGGTCATTTTATTAATTATAGCGAAGAATAGGAGCAAATACGAGGAAGATTTTTATTCCTTTCCTTAACTCCATGAGAATAGCTCTGAATTTAGGGGAAATGTAATAGAGGCAATGTAAATTTTATTAAAAAGTAAAGTATTCGGAAAAGTATGCATTTAAAGAAATTTTGGCTTATACTAGAAGTAAATAACAAGATAACAATGTCAAAACCTTTCGGTAGGGTGTTTAGGTTAAAGGAGAGGTATTAATGACCCACAAGAAAATTAGGAGTATGTTTTTTTGCATACTGGGGATATGCGGACTGGTTGCTGTTTTGATAATGGGGCAAAGCTCTTTCTTCGCAGAAGAGAAAAGCGGCGCAAAAACACAATTCGGAGCAAAGGGTGATGGAGTGACAGATGACACAAAAGCAATTCAACGGGCTATTGACGAAACTCCAATAGGTGGAGAGCTACACATTCCGCCAGGTGTTTATAAATTATCGAAAAATCCTAATTTAAAAGCCAGTACGGGATATGGTGACAGTTATTTTGCTTTGAAGATCTCCAAACCTATTACCATTAGTATGGATCAGGCGATTTTTAAGACAGAATCAGCTGGTGAATACGGTGTGTTTTGGATTATGGCAACAGCAGATGTCCATCTAAAAGGTGGCTTTTTAATGGGAGATAAGTTGCCAGAGACGGGATCGCTAGTTTCCAATATTGCTATTTTGCTTCAAGGAAGCCAGGAAAGTCTGATTGAAGATGTTTATACAAAAAACTATTCACAAGGCATTCATTTGCACCATGCCAACAACAACGTTATCCGAAATGTAACGAGTGAATCCAATTATGGTTCTGGTATTATTAATTTTGCATCGGACTATAACACAATTGAATCTTGTGTGGTTAGAAACTCAGGGGATGGTCATCTCTCTTTATTTGGCGGAGGCAAACACAACCTAGTAAAAGGCTGTATGGTGACTGAAGATCGTCCAGGCTATGTTGACCAACAAGGCATTACGGTTGAAAGCGAAAAAGAAAGCAAAGTTGAAAAAAATATGGTCAGCGGCTTTTATTATGGCATCGATATCAAGAATGGAGCAGAATCTAATGTTATCAAAGGCAATTTGGTTTACAACAATGAGTACAATATTGCAGTAAGACCCGGAGACGGAGGGGAAAACTTGATGGCACCGAGTCATGCTATTAGTATCTTGAACAATCTCGCAATGAGTCCGCGAGAAAGTTCGGAAAGAGGAATTTATATTAATGTTGGAAATGGACACATTGTCCAAGGAAATACCGTTGAGGAAAATAACCTGATTCTGCGCGATGAAGAGTTAAGAGGTAAATACTCAAAAGAAAATTTCGTTGTCTCTGATAAAAAGTAAGTACAAGTTTAGATTAATGTAAATTTCTAGAAATATTATCTGAATAATCACTTTTTAATGTATTTTTATGCTAAACTTAAAAAGTATATAGAAATCTATAAGCATTCTTTGCAGAGAGCTCCACTGGTGAAAATAGAAGATAATTACATTAGCCGAAAAAGAAAATGACTTAATTGCGGGAGGCGCTGTCACATATGACGAACAGGATAATGGTGAGCATTGAATGTAATGCTTACAATCATGAAGATTTTATAGCGGAAGCATTAGACAGCCTACTAATGCAGAAAACGGATTTCGCCTATGAAATTTTAGTTCATGACGATGCATCCACCGATCGAACCGCTGAAATTATCAAAAGCTATGAACAAAAATACCCAGATATCGTCAAGCCAATCTATCAAACAGTAAATCAGTATTCGCAAAACATCTCTTTTGAATTGTTCAATATAGAGCGTGCGCAAGGTAAGTATATTGCGATTTGTGAAGGTGATGATTACTGGACTGACTCAGAGAAACTACAGAGACAAGTCGACTATATGGAAGCTCATCCTGAATGCAGCATGTGCGTTCATGCTGCAGAAAAGGTCTCTGCAGTAACTAAGAAAAGAGTCGATGCTGTTCGTCCAAGCCATAAAGACAAAATTTTTTCTATAGAAGAAGTGATCGAAGGTGGAGGGGCACTGTTCGCTACCAATTCAATTTTATATTCTCGCGAAAAAATGCCAGAAATGCCAGAGTATTACATGAATGCCACAATTGGTGACTACCCACTAGCTATTTGTGGAGCGCTAAGCGGAACATTTTATTACATGGATCGAAATATGGCTGCATACCGAGTGGAAGTCAAAGGTTCTTGGACAGATACCAACCTCAATGACATTTCCGCAAAGCAAAAACACCTTCAAGATGTTGCAAACTTGCTCGATGAAGTAAATGTTTTTACTAATTTCAAATACGATCAAGTTATTAGACGTACTAAAAAACGAGACAGTTTTTACGTCTTACTAAAGCAATTAAAAATTAAAGAAACCTTAAAAAAAGGGTACCGGCAGTTTTATACAAAGCCTGAATTTTTTAAGCGGGTCTTCAAACGAATCATTATCTGAAAAGATTACAAAATCACGAAAAGGCAGTTTTGATAGCTGGCAACATCAGCTATTCAAAACTGCCTTTTGTTATGTCTTTAACAACCTGTTCTTTTGTTCGACTCTAAATTAGTAAAATTGATCTATACACTAGTTAAAAGATCATCCTTTATAGAATTTTCCTATAAACAGTCAAGATATAACAGTTTAATGAAGAATCTTACTCAGGATTTTGACTTGAAAATGATCAATTTGTTGATTTGATAAAAAAGAGTGGAATAATTTGCAAAAAATAAAACGAAAAAATAATCTAAATTATCTGTTATTTGAGACATGTATTGTGTTAGAATGAAAAGCAAGCACTAAAATTAAGTACAAAGTAATGTATCTGAAATGGAGGTATCCTTATTAAATCAATAAATAGATTTAATTTACCTATTCTTATAGGTAAATGTATACTGTTTTAAGAATTCTGAATAATCTCTTTTTTAGATAAAGATAGGAGCAAGCCGATGAAACAGGAAAACTCATTGAAGAAAAAAACAATCAGTGGACTGCTGTGGAGCTTCGGAGACATGATGGGCAATCAAGGCATTCAGTTTATTATCCAGATTATCTTGGCACGACTATTGACACCTGCTGATTTTGGACTGATTGGAATGATTTTGGTGTTTGTAGCTCTTTCGAATTCACTTGTTGATAGTGGCTTTACGCAAGCATTAATCCGTGATCAAAAAGCCAATCAAACCGATTATTCAACGGTCTTCTATTTTAACTTAGCAGTTTCCATTTTTATTTACGGCATTCTGTTCTTTTCGGCACCTCTCATCAGCAATTTCTTTGACCAGGCTCAATTAACGTCTATTATTCGAGTACTGACACTTGGTGTCATCATCAATGCATTCTCGATTATTCCAAGAGCGATGTTTACTAAAGAAGTAAATTTCAAGGTCCAGGCGAAGGTCAATGTAGCAGCAAGTGTCTTGTCAGGAGTAATTGCTGTTGCTATGGCGTTAGTGGGATTTGGCGTATGGAGTCTTGTAGTCCGCATGTTGGCTTTAAATTTAGTGCAGGCATTACTATTAGTGTTCACTAGAAGATGGTTGCCTTCACTCGCTTTTAGCATGACATCTTTCAAGCGGTTATTTGGATTTGGTTGGAAGCTTCTTGTGTCTGGGCTAATAGATACAACTTATAACAATATTTACTACTTAATTATTGGCAAACAATATTCGGCTGGCGCGCTCGGCTATTATACCAATGCTTCTAAATTTAGTGACGTAGCGACGCAGTCTTTAACAGCGACCATTCAGCGAGTGACTTATCCAGTGTTGAGCGGCATTCAAGACCAGGAAGAACGGCTAAAACGAAGCTTTAAGAAAGTGATTAAACTTTCCGGATTCTTGATCTTTCCACTGATGATTGGTTTAGCGGCAGTTGCAGAACCGCTAATTTTCTTAATCTTTGGGCAAAAATGGATGACAATGGTACCTTATTTTCAGCTTTTGTGCATTGCGAGCATGCTATACCCCATCCATGCTTTAAACTTGAATATTTTGCAAGTTAAAGGACGTTCTGATTTGTTTCTCTACTTGGAAATTATCAAAACCATCATTCCGACAATCCTAATTATTGTTGTTATGTGGATGGATTGGGGCATTACGATACTAGTAGCTACGATAGTTCTGGATTCGCATTTATCTTTATTTATTAATATTTATTTTTCAGGACGTGAAATATCCTATGGCATCAAAGAACAAGTTCTTGATTTATTGCCAATTTACGTTATTTCATTGGGAATGGGAGCGGTCGTTTATGGTATAGGTGCAATCGTTCCGTTTCCGGAACTTTTAACGTTAATTCTGCAGATTGGAATCGGTGCAGTGCTCTACATCACAATATCTAAACTACTGAAAATTGAGGAATTTGATACCGTCTATGAGCTATTGTTGCCAGTAATAAAGAAATTTAAGCGTTAAGACAAACTGATTTGCAGCAATACAAATTCAGATCCTTGGGAGGAAATCAAATGGCTAAAGCTTTTGAACAACCAATACATGTGACACGCCCTTTACTGCCAGATTTTGAAAGAGTTACTGATCGATTAAAAACAGTGTGGGAAAGTAAACAGCTAACGAATTTTGGTGCACAACATGATGAACTGAGCACTAAACTTCAGCAATATTTAGAAAGTGACCATTTGTCCATGTTTTCTAACGGTACGTTAGCTTTACTACTTGGGCTAAGAGCATTAGAGCTAACAGGTGAAGTCATCACAACGCCATTTACATTTCCAGCAACTGTTCAAGCGTTAGATTGGAACAATTTAACGCCTGTGTTTTGCGATATCGATCCTGCAACTTTCAATATTGACGCCAATAAAATTGAGGCCTTGATTACTGACAAAACAACGGCGATTTTAGCTGTCCATGTTTTTGGAAATCCGTGTAATGTGGAAAAAATACAGGCCATTGCTGATAAGCACCACTTAAAAGTAATTTACGATGGAGCTCATGCTTTTGGTTCTAAACTAAACGGGCTACCGATTAGTTGCTTTGGTGATATGACCATGTTTAGCTTTCATGCAACAAAGCTCTTCAACACTATAGAAGGCGGCGCTTTAATCTATCATGACCCAGCACTCGATAAGCGACTGGCGTTGTTGAGAAACTTTGGCATTTTAAACGCTGAAGAAGTAGTGTTGTCAGGGTTAAACGCCAAAATGAATGAAGTGCAAGCAGGCGTTGGGTTAGAAGTGTTGAAAGTGGTGGAAGATGAGCGGCTGAAACGCCATGCCATTAAAAAAACATACGAAGAACACTTAGCGCCAATCGAAGGCATTCGAGTGTTAACAACACTTGAAGGCGAATCTAGCAGCTATCAGTATTTTGTTATTAGCATTGATGAGGCGCTGTTTGGTCAATCGAGAGACTTTGTTCACAAAGAGCTTCAAAAATACAATGTGTTTGCTAGAAAGTACTTTTATCCTTTGTGTAGTGATTTTGAATGGTATAGCGATTTGTCATCTGCGCAGCCTGAAAACTTACCGAATGCTCAAAAGGCTGTAGGGCAAGTGTTAGCCATGCCTTATTACGGCGCATTGCCAATTGAATCGGTCGTTGAAATTTGTACGATTATTCGTGAACTTTATGTAAAACAAAAAAGCCTATCTCAACTATAAGAAATGAGGGATTGATCATGAAAGGGATTATTTTAGCTGGTGGAACCGGGACACGTCTTTACCCGTTAACCAAGTCAATTTCAAAGCAAATGCTACCTGTATACGACAAACCGATGATTTATTACCCATTATCCGTATTAATGCTTGCAGGCATTAAAGAGATTTTAATCATTTCTACTCCGCGAGACGTTGCTGGATTTTTGAGTTTACTTGGAAATGGTCAAAAGTTAGGGATTAAGCTGGAATATGCTATTCAAGAAGAACCCAATGGATTAGCTGAAGCGTTTACGATTGGGGAAAGCTTTATCGGTGATTCTCCAGTTGCACTGGTACTGGGAGACAATGTTTTTTACGGTTCTGACTTTGGTAGTCGTTTGCAAGAATCGGCAGAACTAACAACTGGAAGCATTATTTTCGGTTGTCATGTGGCAGATCCCAGAGCGTACGGGGTAGTCGAAGTAGATGATGAACTCAATATCGTGTCGATTGAAGAAAAGCCTGAACAACCCAAATCTTCTTATGCGATACCTGGTCTGTATTTCTTTGACAATCAAGTGGTCAAAATAGCCAAACAAGTTGTGCCTTCAGAACGAGGAGAAAAAGAAATTACTTCTATTATAAATGAATACTTAAAGCAAGGTGAATTACATGTCAACATTATGGGGCGTGGACTTGCGTGGCTAGATACAGGGACGCACGAAGCTTTGTTAGAAGCATCAAACTTTGTAGAAGCGATTCAAAAAAGACAAGGCTTATACGTTTCGTGCATTGAAGAAATTGCTTTCCGAAGAGGCTATATCTCGCAAGAAGATTTGATCGAGCTGGCTCAGTCATTGAAAAAAACAGATTACGGGCAATATTTACTAGATATTGCACGTGAAAAAACACTGTTACCGAATAAGCTATAAAGGAGCACAACTATGGAAAATATTCTTGTTACGGGTGGGGCGGGATTTATCGGCGGAAACTTTGTCCAATACATGGCCGCCACGTATCCGAACTACCATATTTATAACTTAGATGCATTAACGTATGCAGGCGATTTAACAAAACATCAAAACATCGAAAACAATGAAAACTATAGCTTTGTTCACATGGATATTGCAGATCGTCAAGCAGTAGAGTCGTTGTTTGAGCGAGTAGATTTTAGTTACATTGTCCATTTTGCTGCTGAAAGTCATGTGGACCGCTCTATTACAGAACCAGAGATTTTTATCCGAACCAATGTATTAGGAACGCAAGTATTGCTTGAAGCTGCTAAACGAGCAGACATTAAAAAATTTGTTCATGTTTCAACAGATGAAGTGTATGGGGAACTAGATTTTAATCCGGATACTTTCTTTACAGAAGAAACGCCGTTGCAACCAAGCAGCCCTTATAGCGCAAGTAAAGCATCGTCGGATTTGTTAGTGAGAGCGTATCACGAGACCTATGGGCTACCTGTCAATATTACGCGCTGTTCGAATAATTACGGACCTTTCCATTTTCCGGAAAAGCTGATTCCACTAACCATATCACGCGTATTAAACAATCAAAACGTACCGGTTTATGGAGATGGTAAAAACGTTCGAGATTGGTTGCATGTTCACGATCATTGCACAGCGATCGATTTGGTGATGCATAGCGGGAAAAATGGGGATGTTTATAATATTGGGGGCCATAATGAACAAACCAATTTGCAAGTCGTCCAGACCATTATTCATGCTTTAGAGAAATCAGAAAACCTTATCGAATTTGTAGAAGATCGTTTAGGGCATGACAAACGATACGCGATTGATCCAACAAAAATCGAACAATTAGGCTGGAAGCCTGTATACAATTTTGAAACAGGGATTGCACAAACAATTAAATGGTTTGTGGAAAACAAAAATTGGTGGGAACAAATTATCAGTGGCGAATACCAACAGTATTATGACAGGCAATATGCGCAGAAATAAAAAAATGCACACGAACAGACTTGCCGGTGGACGAGGAGGAATAAGATGATGGCGAATCAGCCAACAATCAGTGAGTTTATAACAGCTACGTATCCAACAAAAAAAGCAGTCAAGATACTGGAATACAATGCTGAAACGAGCAGTCTGAAAAAACAACTAGCAGCTTTAGGGTATGAAAATTTTTTAGGAATTTGTACACAAAAACCTAAAATCAGTCGAGACCCCGATTTGTATTATGCTACTGAGAAAACAATCACTTATAAAAACAATACAGACATATTGGTTATGAATAAAGCTGATTTTTTGGATTTGAAAAATGCGTTTCATTCGTCAGCTGAATTGATTGTGTACATTCCTTTAAACATCGTCGATCGTGCCAGTTTTCTACCGCTTTGGGCTTATAAAATGGCGCGAAAGAAAAATTGGGATTTCTCTTTTGAAACCTTTCTTGACAACACAGATAAAGTGAGAACAGGAATTGTTTTTAAACGAAACTATCAGCAAGAAAAGACAGCACGACAATACTTATCACCTGAGCTTGGACTAGAAGGATTTTTTGAAATACTAAATGAACGTCAGTTAGAGTACGTGATTTTACGTTGGTTTGATGAACTTCCTTTTCTTGACCTCGATGAAGATGTAGATTTATTAATTTCCGATAAACACATTGAACAAGTACGTGACTTGTTAAATGAAAAGGTTGGCATTTTACCTTTTGATATTTATAGTGTCGGCGGACTAACAGGAAGCAATTTTAAAAACATTGCTTATTATCCCCCGTATATCGCTGAAACAATTGTTGACCAACGACAATTGTGGAAAGACAAGTATTACGTTCCGTCAAACTTTCATCATTTTCTCAGTTTGATGTATCATGCGGTTTACCATAAAGGAGAAAAATCAGGAATTCCAACAAGGTCTGGAGGGGATGTTAAACAAATTCCGCAAGATCATGATTATCCAGGAATTCTAAAACGGTTGGCTGATGAAAACAAAGTTCAGCTTGATGAAGTTAGTCTTGAATCCTTTCACCACGTGTTGGATGAAAACGGCTGGGCCCCTTCAACAGATACTATTCGCAAATTGATTGGGGTCAGTGGCAGATGGCTCGAGTCGATTATCCAGTCGAGTGAACATAATTTTGAAAAAGATGGAGAGTTGATGGTCTTTGTGGTGCGCGAGTGGGCAGAAGAGCGACAGCTGACAGGCAAAATTGTGGATTGGTTTGAACGCAATGGCCTATGTCTTGTGCGAGCTGTGAGACTAAATGAAGAGCAAAAAAGAAACGCAACTCAAAACTTAAGAGGTGGAAATTGGGGGCAAGGTCCATGGTCTGTTAGTGGCGGCGAGCCATCCACTTTGTTGGTGATGTATGACTATCATCCCAAACCACTAAATGCAAAAATGAAGAAAAAATACCCGCATGTGTCAAATGAGCATTATTTGTTAAAAGAGCAACTGCGTTCAGAGATCAATTTCACTTTGTCTACAGAACAACGCGCCAATCCACTTCATAGTGCAGACGATGAAATTGAAGCGTTAGATTATATTGCTGCTGTAACACCGGATCTGTTGCGGGAAGTCAAAAAAGTCATCATAGAGTGGGACGACGCATATCGAACACCTGAAAAAGTAATCGCAGACGTTTCTGAGAAAAAACGACGGGCTAAAGTAGAAGTGATTCGATATGATGGCAAAAAAGCCGTGAAAAAAACATATAAAGCAGGCAAGGAACGATTTTTAGACCGTGAAAAATTCGTCTACGGTGAGCTAAGCAAAGAATGTGATTTTATACCTCCATTACTTAGCAGTGGTGAAAATTACATTATTGTTCCTTATTTAAAAACAAACCCATTATCGGAAAGTTGGCATATTAAAAAGCAAATTCTGAAACGAAAACACAAGCAGGAAATTTTCAGTATCAATGAATTTTTCTATAACAAAGGATACGCGTTAATAGACTTTCATCCCGGAAATATTCTTCTTACTTCTGAAGGATTAAAAATTATTGATTTTGAGTTTTTGTACCGATACGATAAACTACCACCTAAGGTTACAGAATCGTTTGACCTCAATGGCTTTCCAGAAAATTTCGCTGAAGACAGACCGTATGGAATCTTTCCAAAGCAACGTCGAAACATGTGGAAAAAGATTTTATATTAAACGCGATTAGAGGAGTGGCTTATGGCGTCTTTGAAAAACCAAGCAGTAACTAGTGTAAAGCTCACTTCTATATCTATGCTCGTCACTAGTATTTTGCAAATTGCTCAATTGCTGATTTTGGGGAGGGTGCTTGGACCGGAAGTTTTTGGGTTGATTGCCATGGTGCAAATTGTCATTCAGTTTTCTCAATTATTTCTTGAGATGGGTATAACAGATGCTATTATTCAAAAAGAAAAAATCACAAAAATCGAATTATCTAGCTTGTATTGGTTTTCGATTTTTATCGGATTTGTTTTGTTTTTGATTTTGTTTTTAGTGGCTCCTGCAATTGCCTTTTTGTTTAATGAACCTAGTTTGACTGCCATGATTCAAGTGGTGGGCATTAGTTTTATCATCTTGCCATTTGGACTTCAATTTCAGACATTAGCGACGAAGAAATTAGAATTTCTGCAAATCACAAAAAATGAAATTTTGGCAACGACCATCGGTGTGCTGCTAACTATTTATTTAGCTGTTTATACAGATCTTGGTGCATGGTCGTTGGTTTATGGCCATATCGCTATGTCGGTATTCAGAAGTGTACCTTGGGTGATTAGCGGGTATCGCAATCCCGGAACAAGACCACAATTACTCTTTTCTTGGCATGCAATTAAAGGGCTTGTTGCATTTGGTCTGTACCGTCTTGGCTCAACTAGTATCAATTATTTCACCACGAAAATTGATCAAATGGTCGTTGGGATTGTTTTAGGGTCTGTTGCACTTGGTTATTACAGCATGGCAATGAATTTAATTATGCAGCCAGTACAAAAACTAAATTCTATGATTAATCGAGTAGCCTTTCCTGTATTTTCAAAAATTCAGTTGGATAAAAAGAAGTTAAGAAAAACATATTTGCTAATAACTAATTTATTGACTAGCTTTAATGCTCCGTTACTTGCAGGTGTCGTTGTATTAGCACCATATGCAGTTCCAGTTTTGCTCGGTGAAGAGTGGAAAGGAAGCATCGCTATTATCCAAATTCTTTGCTTATACGGATTGTTTAAAGCTTTAGGAAATCCGAGCGGTAGCTTGTTTATCGCAGTAGGGAAAGTAAGATGGAGCTTTTATTGGCAACTGTTTCAATTAGGCATTATTCCAGTCGTCGTATTCTTTTCAAGTTTGTCTGGAAGTATTGCGGTAGTAGCTGTAGCAGTTGGGCTACTACGAATGAGTTTGTTTTATGTCAGTTATTTTGTGCGAATTCGTCAAATCATTGGTGAGTGTTTAAGTGAATTAAATCGATCGATTGCAAAACCGGTAGTACATTCCATAATTATGTCAGTTTTTTTATATGCTATTAATGCGCTATTAACAGGTGTAGGATCAATTGGCATCATTGCAATCGATGTTATTAGCGGAATGTTGATTTACGGTATTTTATTTATCATAAATCAACGAGATCTTGCAATGGAAGTTAAAGGATTTTTTCGAAAACGAAAGGTAGTTAAACAAAGTTAACAACAGCGTATAAAATTAAATAACTATAAAATAGTAAATAATCTAAATAATCTGTAATATTAATACTATTGTATGGTAGAATAAGAAAATAAAACATTTTAGTAAGTATATAGTCTCGTGTCGAAAGATGTTTTTTGTTTTCCGGAAAATCAAAGTGCCACAATAGTATCTTTAAATCACATAAAGCATCGTTTAGAAAGGTGGAGCTACTTATGAATGCAGAATCGAAAATTTATGTCGCTGGACATCGGGGTCTCGTAGGATCTGCTATCGTTAGAAATTTGCGAAAAAACGGCTTTACCAATATTGTCTATCGCACTAGTAAAGAGTTGGACCTAACAAATTGTCAACAAGTAGATCTCTTTTTTTCACAAGAGCAACCAGAGTACGTATTTTTAGCAGCTGCCAAAGTAGGAGGGATAGCTGCAAATAACGATTTCCCTGCAGATTTTATTCGAGATAATTTAATGATTCAAACAAACGTAATCGATGCAGCTCATCGTAATGGAGTCCAAAAGCTATTGTTTCTTGGCAGTACATGCATTTATCCTAGACTTGCTTCACAGCCGATGAGAGAAGATTCACTATTAACGGGTGAACTTGAAGCAACCAATGAGCCATATGCAATCGCTAAAATTGCAGGCATTAAAATGTGCCAATCTTATAATCGTCAATATGGAACCAACTTCATTTCCGTAATGCCAACTAATTTATTTGGACCAAACGATAATTTTGACTTAGACAGTTCGCATGTCTTGCCAGCATTGATTCGAAAATTCCATGAAGCAAAAATAAATAATACGCCAACGGTCGAAGTGTGGGGAACGGGAACACCCAAACGTGAGTTTCTGTATTCCGATGATTTAGCGGAAGCAGTAGTTTACTTGATGAATACCTATAATGGCAGTGAATTAGTCAACATAGGAATGGGTAAAGACATTTCGATTAAAGAACTAGCAGAAAAGATTGGCAAAACAGTTGGTTATAAAGGAGAGATTGTTTTTAACACATCAAAACCTGACGGAGCACCACGGAAATTAGTAGATGTTGGCCGAATAACAAGTCTCGGATGGGAAGCGAAAATCCCATTAGATGATGGCTTAGCTATGGCTTATACGTGGTTTTTAGAACATATGGAGAAAAGTACACTATCAATTCGTTGAGGGGGAGCATCATGAAAAAGGCATTGATTACAGGCGTTAACGGACAAGATGGATCATTTCTTTCTGATTTTTTATTAGAAAAAGGCTATGAAGTTCATGGGATTATTCGAAGGAGCTCGAGTTTTAATACGGGGCGTATCGAGCATTTATACATCGAAGAGTTAAAATCTAGTGAGAATTTTTATATTCATTACGGTGATATGACAGATACTTCCAATATTATTCGATTAATTAGCGAAATCAAACCGGATGAAATTTACAACTTGGCAGCCATGTCTCATGTCAAAGTATCATTTGAAACACCTGAGTATACGGCAGATGTAGACGGTATTGGAACGCTACGGATTTTGGAAGCAGTACGAATTCTAGGACTAGAGAAAAAGACGCGTATTTATCAAGCTTCGACGTCAGAGCTATACGGCAAAGTCCAAGAAGTTCCACAAAAAGAAACGACACCATTTTATCCTCGTTCTCCTTACGGCGTGGCGAAACTTTATGGTTTTTGGATCACAAAAAATTACCGTGAATCTTATGATATGTTCGCGGTGAATGGAATTCTCTTTAATCATGAATCTGAACGCCGCGGTGAGACTTTCGTTACGCGAAAAATCACCATGGCTGTTGCGCGTATCGCGAACGGCAAACAAGACAAGCTCTTATTGGGGAACTTGGATGCTCGGCGCGACTGGGGCTATGCAAAAGACTATGTTGAATGCATGTGGCTTATTTTGCAACATGAAACACCAGAGGATTTTGTTATTGCAACAGGCCAAATGCACACAGTCCGTGAGTTTGCAACATTGGCTTTCAAACATGTAGGCATTGAAATTGAGTGGCAAGGTCAAGGCGTTGAAGAAAAAGGAATTGATCCAAAAACAGGGGAAGTAGTAGTTGAAGTCAATCCTGATTATTTCCGTTTGTCAGAAGTTGAGCAATTGATGGGGGATCCTTCGAAAGCGAAAAAGCTGCTCGGCTGGAATCCAACAGCTACTTCTTTTGAAGAACTGGTGAAAATAATGGTTACACATGACTGTGCTTTGATCGAGAAAGAAAAAAGCGCTATCTCGGAATATTAAGTAGAGCGGGCTTCTTAACGAGTGGGGGGATACATATTGACGGAAGGGTTAAATGATAAAGTAAGTGTCATTATTCCAACGTACAATCGTTCAGAACTGCTGATAAAAGCAATCGGAAGTCTGGAAAATCAAAGTCATCAAAACATGGAAATTATTATTATCGATGACTTTTCCACAGACGATACAGCGGAAGTTGTTAAAGAGATGACTGATGAGCGCATTATCTACCTACGACACGATACCAATAAAGGTGGATCGGCAGCCAGAAACACCGGGATTCAACGAGCTACCGGGGATTTTATCGGCTTTTTGGATTCAGATGATCAATGGCTTCCAGGTAAATTAGAAAAGCAACTGAAAAAATTTAAAGAGCAGCCTGATGTTGGTGTAATTTATACAGGTGTTCAAGTCGTTAATGAAAACAACGAGCCGACTCGTAAAATCATTCCGGAATGCCGTGGTATTATTTTATCAAAGTTGTTTGAGTCTAATTGCATCGATACGACTTCATCTGTACTGGTCAAAAAAGAAATACTAGATGAAGTAAATGGCTTTGATGAAAAATTACCTAGCTGCCAAGATTGGGATTTGTATATTAGGCTAGCACAAGTAACTCAATTCGATTTTGTGAAAGATAGCATGGTGTTGTTTTATCACCATAGTGGAGAGCGCATTACAACCAATAAACTATCTGTACTTAACGGCCATTTAAGCATTTTTGAGAAGTACAAAGAGCTGGCTGGAAATCAGCGGAAAATGACGTTTCACCGTTTTGTGTTAACCATTTGGAAAGTCATTTTTCGAACAGGTATTATTGATCAAAACAAAGAAACGGTGCGACTATCTAGAAACGTATTGCTTGAAAGTTACAAAGATAATCGAGTACCTGTGAAGTTTATGTATTATTATTTGATCACTTTTTTTCCTCTGAAAATTTTAGGTTATCTCTATACACAATCCAAAAAAAACAATGGAAAATCCCGTCTGCTGTCTGTCAATGTATCTTCTTAATTGAAGAATTGCAGGCTAGATATTATTGGGTTGTCAGAAAGGGAAAAACGAATAAAGGAATGAGACGATGGAAGAACATATCGAAGCCGATTATCGATTTGAAAAAGTCCTGTATATCATCGTCAATCTCATAGTTGGGATTTCACTGGTCTACTATTTACTTCGCATAGACCAAGTGTTTAAGACTGACGATCCGTGGAATCTATTTATTTTAGTTTTGTTTTCTTGTAAGTTACTCATGGACATTTATATCTTTAAAATTGGTTTTGCTTCTTTTTCGTTGGTGCTTTTATTTTTACCAATCGTTAGCATATTAGGTTTTGCTCCGATTGGAGAAGTGCAGCCTTTATTTAATGACCAGACTCATCTTATTGAAAAACATTTCTACGCGTTGGCATTTGGCGCACTTTTCTTCTATTATATTTGGTCAATTTTGCTTTGGCTAACAAACAAAACCTATCGCAATTATGATGCCAAAATTTTAAGTTATTTTACAGGAACGGTTTATAGTTTATTGGCAACTTGGCTTTTTAGTACTTTAGCGATTATTACTTCAATTATTTATTTGCCCGATTTACCTGGTCTGGCCTATAAAGACTTGTCGCCAAGTTTATTGCCAGGCAATGCATGGAACTCAGTTGTTGTTATTTCTTATTTCTTCGTGCTAATGGGTGTGAAAGAAAGCGCCATTCGGAAGTTCGCGATTTTCTTTGTTCCTTTTTGGCTATTAACACATTATGCTCGAGTGGATATTTTGGGCTTGTTGCTTATTTTGTATTTGCTTTTAACCGCCACTAAAAAATTAGATGTCATCAAGTCGCATTTTTCAGTCAAAAAAGCAGCATTAATTGGCGGAGGATTACTGGTCTTTTCTTATTTAGGCTTAGTGCGACATACAGGACTTGTTTTTGATGCAGAAGCGCTCTTAGAATCTGTGTCGATGCTCATTAATTACCCGACAGTTCAAGATCTTGTTTACTCTACTGCGGCCGCGATGGAAGTAACACAAGTTTATGGTAATTTTTATACACTCATAGATTATATTCCGCAGTTGATTCCGTCTTTCTTTGGATTTGAGGCGGACAGCCCTGAAGCAGCTCATCTTGTTGCTTCGCTCATTCATACAAACTACGGTTTATTTGCTTTTGGAGAATTTTATTTGAACTTTAAAGTGATTGGGATGGTAATGGCACCTTTTGTTACATACATGATTTTGTTCTTACCTGCTTTGATTTTAAAGAAACTCTTTGGCAATTTTGGATTGGCATTGGGATATTACTGGATTGTCTTAACTGTAGCAAGGGTGCTTTGGTATGGCTTTATCTATTACATAAAGCCACTAGTCATTATTCTTCCGATTTTTATCATCATCTACTTTATTATCGCGTCGTTTGAAAAGGATTTAGTGCACAAACCGGCGTTAAAATCCACTGATCCACATTAATAGCTTGTGCGCTTGCCGCTTATAAAGCGTGAGCGAATGTCAATTAGATGAGAGGGGATCCAACATGACTGGAACGAAAAAAGGGAAGTTGATTTTTGTTGGGCCGTTGCCTCCTCCGATACTCGGAGAAAGTATTGCTCTTCAATCCCTATACAATTCAGAAAAACTTCATCACCATTATGACGTGAAAAAGATTAATTTAAATCGTAAAGATTTTGAACATCCTGGTGCGCTTTCTTTCGAAAAACTATTCCGTGACTCTTTTGCCATTATTTACACAGCGTATTTATCAATTCGTATGAAGCATCCAATTTTATATATTTCTATTTCGCAAACAAAAATGGGCTTGCTACGCGATTGTTTAATGATTCAAGCCTGCAAAATTATAGGACGTGGAAAAGTAGTAAGTCATTTGCATGGCAATAATTTGGGTGGAACAATCGATGCTACTAACGGAATGACACGAAAACTTATTGTTAATTCGTTAGAAAAAATTGATGTCGGCATCGTACTAGGTGAAAAGTTAGCACCAAATTATCGAGGGCATGTTAAGCGCGTAGAAGTAGTATCAAATGGCATACCGGCCGATTTCATTTTAAAAAGTGAAGTGATTCAAGGTAAGAAAAAAGGACCTATTTCGCTGTTGTATTTGAGCAATCTCATGTTTGAGAAAGGCTACGTTGAATTAATCAAAGCCACAACTGCTTTAATCCAGGAAGGGCATGATTTGCGATTAGATTTAGTAGGGGGAATTCAAAACGAACGTGAATTCCAAGATGTTAAACGTTATATTGAAGACAACGACATGAATGAGCTTATTCAATATCATGGATTGAAACAAGGAGAAGAAAAAAAACGTTTTTTCTTAAAATCGGATTTGATGGCATTGCCCACAAAGTACAAAGTAGAAGGACAGCCAATGTCGATTATTGAAGGCATGGCTGCTGGATTACCCATTATTTCTGCGGACCGAGGAATTATCGCAGAATTGATCAAAGATTGTGGTGTAGTGATTGAGCCTACTGTCGAAGGCGTCAAAACGGCAATTAAAGACTTAGTGGTTGATGATGCAGAACGAATGCGGCTAGGGAGAATCAGCCGTGAAACGTATGAAGCATTTTATACAGAAGATAAATATACCGATTCTTTAGTTGCTATTTTCGATGAACTTTAAATGGAAACAACATGTTTTGTGCGTGTTTTCCAGGAGAGGAAGGGCCTATGTTACGCAAAAAGAAAATTACGTTTGTTATCAATTACTTTTACCCGGACTTAGCAGCAACTAGCCAATTGATGACGGAATTAACGGGGCGTCTTCAAGATGATTTCGATATTACCGTCATTGCTGCTCAGCCCGGATATGCAGGTGAGCGACGTGCTAGTAAAAAAATCTTTGAAGAGGCTTTTTTAGAAAACATTAAAGTGGTTCGGATCAAATTGCCTGAAGTGAATAAAAATGCTAAAATGAGTCGCTTGAAATACATCACATCTTATTTCGCGTTAGCGACAATCGCTTTGCTAAAAGAAAAACAAACAGATGTTATTTTTACTATTTCACAGCCACCTGTGTTGGGTGGGTTGATCGGTACGATTGGAAAATTTCTGAAGCGTTCTCGCCATATATATAGCATTCATGATTTTAACCCAGAACAAGCACAAGCAGTGGCGTACACAAATAACCAACTGGTCTTTAAAGTGGCCAAAGCCATCGATAAATTGAATTGCAGTTATGCAGATCAAGTGCTATTGGTTGGAGAAGATATGGCAAAAACATTAAGAGGACGTTTCGAAGGCCAACAAGTGCCAAGCCATACGGTGATTAGTAATTGGACCGACGAAGAAGCTATTGTGCCGCTTGAAAAAAACGAGCCGGCAATACGTGAATTTTTGGAGCAGCATGGGCTGCAAGATAAGTTTATTGTTATGTATTCAGGAAACTTAGGATTGTATTATGATTTGGAAAACTTGATTGGAGTGGCTAAAGAGTTTGTGGACCAAAGAGACATCGTCTTCTTGTTTATTGGAGAAGGTGCAGTTAAAGAGCGTATTCAACAATATGCCCTCGATCATGAGCTTAGCAATGTGAAATTTTTGCCGTATCAGCCAAAAGAATTTCTCAAGTATTCGCTGAATGCAGCAGATGTTCATTTGGTCGTCAATCAAAAAGGGATAAAAGGAGTTTCCGTGCCGAGTAAAATATATGGGGTTATGGCCGCTGGGAAACCGGTGCTAGGTGTTCTTGAGCAAGACAGTGAAGTGCAACGATTAATATTCGAAAGCGGAGCAGGCGTTGTTGTCGAGCCGCAAGATTACCAAGGAGTTGTTCACGCGATTAATTATTTGCGGAGTCTAAACCTAGAAGAGTTAAAAGAGATGGGCTCCAAAGGTCGAGTGTACCTTGAGGAACACTTAACGCGCGACACTTCGATCAATAAATACCGACATGTGCTGCAGTCAGTTGCAGATAATTCTAGCTTGGAAAATACATATCAAGCTAAACCCTATAGCAACGTTGTAACTAAAAAATAAAAGAGTGTGACTAGAATGAAACTACGAAATCAGTCGATTTCGTAGTTTTTTTTGTCTGTAATTTCTAATTTGAAGAGTAAAAAGAATAGCTAATCAGACGAAAAACTCAGAATAGCAGAAAAAAAATTAAAATTTCTCAAAAAATAGAAAAATGAAATAATTAAAGAACCTTGATATGACAAGCTTTTAAACAAGAAATAGGTATATATATCTGATATTTCTAATTAATTAGAAAATTTGGTTGAAATATTAGGTATTTATATATATAATGAGTGCATACCAATCGAATTAAACTGAAATTATAGTTATTTAGTTAGTCTTTTAGCTAAATAGTACTGGTGCTTTATTTTTTTATTTACCTATTTTGAAAATCTATTAAGCATAAAGAACTACATCTGACTGCAGGCGGATAGGGAGAAGGAGGGCATAATATGAGATTAGTATTATTATCAGGGGGTTCCGGAAAGCGTTTATGGCCACTTTCAAGTGACGCACGATCCAAGCAGTTTCTTAAAGTGCTTAGCGATGAAGATGGCAATAAAGTATCAATGGTTCAACGAGTGTGGAAGCAAATCGAAGAAATAGGAATGGCTGAAAAATCTATTATTGCAACGAGTAGTTCCCAAGTCGATATGATTAAAACTCAATTAGGTCAAGAGGTACACGTTGTTACTGAACCTGAAAGAAGAGATACTTTCCCAGCAATTGCATTAGCAGCAGTATATCTTTATTCTGTTCAAAAATGTGGAGTAGATGAAGTAGTTGGAATGCTGCCGGTTGATCCTTATGTAGAAAATCGCTTTTTTGATCGAGTTCAAGATTTGGAAGATGCTTTGTTAGCTTCTGGAGCGGACTTAGCATTAATGGGCGTAAAACCAACTTACCCTTCTGCAAAATATGGCTACATTATACCGGACAATCAATCAGATAAATCTTATTTGACTGTTGATTACTTTAAAGAAAAGCCAACTGAATTACAGGCAGAAGAGTTAATCGAGCAAAATGCATTATGGAATTGTGGGGTTTTTGCTTTTAGATTGGGGTATATTATCGACCTCTTAAAAGAAAGAGGAATGCCTGTTGAATATTCTCAATTGCTAAGAAATTACCACCGACTACCGAAAAACAGTTTTGACTATGAAGTAGTCGAGCGCGCAAACCATATTATCTCTTTGCCTTATGACGGATACTGGAAAGACTTAGGTACGTGGAATACGTTAACAGAAGAAATGGCTGTGCAAATAACAGGCAAAGGTGTTATCGGAAAAGGAGTAAAAAATTCTCATATCGTCAACGAACTTGATATCCCGATTACTTTACTAGGACTAGATAATGTGGTTGTAGCAGCAAGTCCAGATGGGATTTTGGTTACGGATAAAGATGCCAGTACTAAAGTAAAAGAATACGTAGAAGGCTTTAACGCTCGACCGATGTACGAAGAGCGTAGATGGGGCTGGTATCGCGTATTGGAATATACGAGATACGCTGAAGGCAACGAAGTATTGATCAAGCGACTCGGAATTAATGCTGGTAAAAACCTCAGCTATCAAATGCATTACAAACGAAGCGAAGTGTGGACGATCGTGAAAGGTGAAGGCATTTTTGTTTTTAATGATCAATTAAGTCATGTTCGAACGGGTGATGTCGTTCATATTCCGCTCGGCGCTAAGCATACATTAAAAGCCACAACTCATATGGAAATTATTGAAGTGCAAACCGGCAGTGAATTGATTGAAGAAGATATTTACCGTACTTCACATGAATGGGAAGAAATTGAAGCCATTTGTAAAGTAAAACTAACAGCCCGCTTTGGATAAAACAGCTAAACAAAAGTTTATGATCAGACGCGGCTTGTCATTTCTATGATGGGAGGAAATCTCATGTATAAAGAGCCAGTTTTTTTAAAACCGGTTTTTCAAGAACGGATTTGGGGTGGAGGGAAGCTTCAAAAATTATTCGATTACGATATCCCTTCACAGACGACAGGAGAAGCGTGGGTAATATCTGCGCATGAAAATGGTCCGTCGATCGTAATGAATGGTCAGTTGAAAGGTATGAGTTTAACAGAAGTTTGGCAAGGATATCCGCAATTGTTTGGTTTTGATATAGCGGGTAGTGAATTTCCGTTGCTTGTGAAAATTCTCGATGCCAATGATCAATTATCTGTTCAAGTGCATCCTGATGACTTCTATGCAAAAGAACTTGTTTCTCAGCCTAGTGGAAAAACAGAATGCTGGTATATATTGGATTGTGATGAAGGCGCTGAAATCATTATTGGTCATCAAGCGAAATCTAGAGAAGAATTTCAACGTTTAGTCGTTAATGGAGAATGGGGGAAACTTTTTCAAAGTCTGAAAGTAAAAAAAGGTGACTTTGTCTATGTTCCAAGCGGAACCTTACATTCAATCGGCAAAGGAATTGTGATTTTAGAAACACAACAAAGTTCCGATATTACATTCCGCCTTTATGATTACGACCGCGTCGACGGAGAAGGCAAAAAACGTGAACTGCATTTAGAGCAGGCGATGGCAGTCATGACATGTCCGCATAAAGAAGTACGGCAAGATAATTTGAAAGAGCAATTGAATAATCTAGAATCGACTCGTTTAATCGAAGGAGAATACTTTACCGTTTATCATTGGAAGCTGGGTGGAAAAGCGGAGATACCTGTAAAAAATGGTTTTCTATTAGTTAGTGTTATTAATGGGGCAGGACAAATTGTCACAGAAGAAAGTATATCTACCGTAAAAAAAGGTGACAACTTTATCGTGCCAGCAACGATTGGCGATTACTTTATTGACGGAGATCTGGAGCTGATTGTTTCTCACACATAAAACCGCTTTAAATTATTGGAATATTTCATAATTTTTTTATCTGAAAATTGAATGACAAACGTAATTTTAGTGAGCATATATAATCATTATTCTTTCTGAATAAAATTAATTAGAGCTAGCAAATTTTTTCAATGATTAAAAATATAGTGATGACTGGAGCGTATTTATTCCGAAGCATCTATTAATACGTTGGAAAAGCGAAAGGTGGATGGTGACTCAATGAAAAAAGTAACGAAAGCAATCATACCAGCTGCAGGTCTTGGGACTCGATTTTTGCCAGTAACAAAAGCAATGCCAAAAGAAATGTTACCAATCGTCGATAAGCCAACGATTCAATATATTGTGGAAGAAGCAATTGCTTCAGGGATTGAAGACATTATTATTGTGACAGGTAAAGGAAAACGTGCGATTGAAGATCATTTCGATAAAAATTTCGAGCTAGAAGATAACTTATTTAAAAAAGGGAAGTTCGATCTGTTAGAAAAAGTTCAACACACGTCGAATGTGGAAATTCATTATATTCGTCAAAAAGAACCTAAAGGGTTAGGGCATGCCGTCTGGAGCGCTCGTAAGTTTATCGGAAATGAACCTTTTGCAGTGCTATTAGGAGACGATATTGTAAAAGCTGAAGAACCATGTTTAAAGCAACTGATAGATCAATACGATAAAAAACAAGCTTCTATTATAGGGGTTCAGCAAGTGCCGGATCATGAAACACATCGTTACGGCATTATTGAGCCAAAAGCAAATGAAGGACGTTGCTACGAAGTTAGCAACTTTGTCGAAAAACCAAAGCCAGGAACAGCTCCTTCAAACTTGGCCATTATGGGACGGTATGTTTTAGAGCCTGAAATATTTGATTTTCTTAGCACACAAAGTGCAGGGGCTGGCGGAGAAATTCAATTGACAGATGCGATTCAAAGACTCAATGAAGTAAAGTCTGTTTATGCTTATGACTTCGAAGGCAAACGGTACGATGTCGGAGAAATGCTTGGATTTTTGAGAACCACGATTGAATTTGCGTTAGACAGTCCAGAGTTCGGCCAAGATGTAGAAAATATCATTAACGAACTCATGGCTGGGAAAACGGCTGCACCACTAACTTAGTTTGGGGGCATCGGTATGAAAATAGCAGTTATAGGTACTGGGTATGTCGGGTTGGTGACGGGTGTGAGTTTGTCCGAAATCGGTCACCACGTAATTTGTATCGATGTAAATGAAGAAAAAATTAAAAAAATGAGGCAAGGTATATCACCTATTTATGAACCAGGATTGAGTGAAATGATGGTGAAAAACAGCGCGGCCAAACGCTTGAGTTTTACAACTGATCACCGAACGGGCTTACAGCAAGCAGATGTTATCTATATTGCTGTAGGAACACCAGAGGATCCAGATGGTTCTGCAGATTTGTCTTTTGTAGATGAAGCGTCTAAAAACATTGCTAAATGTATTGATCACAATGTGATTGTGGTTACGAAAAGTACGGTTCCGGTCGGGACTAATCATCGGATTAAAGAAATCATTGATTCGCATTTGATGGGGACATTCACTGTCGAAGTTGTTTCCAATCCTGAATTTTTAAAAGAAGGCTCTGCTATTTATGATTCATTTCATGGAGATCGAATTGTCATTGGAGCGGAAAGCGAACATGCGTTTAGAGTCATCGAGCAAATAAATCAACCCTTTAATGTACCCATTTTTAAAACGGATATTAAAAGTGCAGAAATGATCAAGTATGCATCTAATGCATTCTTGGCAACCAAAATTAGCTTTATCAATGAGATTTCTAACATATGCGAATTATTGGGGGCTAATATAGAAAATGTTTCAACTGGTATGGGCTTGGATCAACGAATCGGCAGCCAGTTTTTAAAAGCGGGAATTGGCTACGGAGGATCGTGTTTTCCAAAAGATACAAAAGCTCTAATCCAAATTGCGGGGAATGTCGAATATGAATTCGAGTTGCTAAAAGGTGTTGTGAACGTCAATAAAAAACAACAAGGAATATTAATCCGTAAATTAAAAGAGTGTTTACCCGATATTTCTGGTAAAAAAATTGCTGTACTAGGTCTTTCATTCAAACCTGATACAGACGACTTGCGGGAATCTGCATCTATTTTAGTAACAGAACAATTGATCAAACAAGGCGCTTTAGTTGTGGCGTATGATCCGATTGCTATGGATAACGCAAAATCGATTCTCAACCCATTAGTTTGCTATGCAGCATCGATTGAAGAAGCTGTTGAAAACAGTGAAGCAGCACTAATCATAACGGATTGGGACGAAATAAAAAATGTAGACTTGACGGTGTTCGCTAAGATGAAAAATCCGCTCATAATCGATGGGCGAAATTGTTTTTCAATTGACGAAATGGCAAAAAACAGAATAGAATACCGTTCGATTGGCAGGCCATTTGCGCCACAGCTGGTCGAAGCTGCGCCCATCTAATGAGCACCAGGAATCTACGGAGAAAGTGGTGATTTAAATGACAGTGTCTGCTCCTGAAAAAGAAAAAACGAATGTGAAAACAAGATACAGCGAAAACGTATTTGAGAGCGTTAAAACCAATACTAGTAATGGTTATTTGTATACAAAGCGCATTTTGGATGTGATCGGTTCGCTAGTGGGACTGATCATGTTGATGCCTCTATTGCTAATTATTAGTTTATTGATCAAAATAGAAAATCCAACAGGACCTGTTTTTTTCAAGCAAAAAAGAATCGGCAAACACGGAAAAATTTTTGATATGTACAAATTTAGATCGATGGTCTGCAACGCAGAAGAGCTGAAGGCTTCTTTGCAACAGCAAAACGAAGCGTCTGGACCTGTATTCAAAATCAAATCCGATCCAAGAATTACGAAGATCGGAAAGTTTATTAGAAGAACGAGTATTGATGAACTGCCTCAATTGGTTAATGTATTAAAAGGAGAAATGACAATCGTTGGTCCACGGCCTGCTTTACCCGATGAAGTTGCACAATATACAAATTATGAAAAACAACGTATCAGCGTAACTCCAGGACTTACTTGCTTTTGGCAAGTGAATGGACGAAGCAACATTAGCTTTAAAGAATGGGTCGAAATGGACTTAGATTACATTCGCAATCGAACTACAGTATTAGACATTAAATTAATCTTTAAAACAATTCTCGTGTTGTTCGGCTCAAAAGACGCGTATTGATGAAAAGCGGTTACTTTTAACTGTTGCAGATCTATCAAACGCTAAAACACTAATTGCTGACCTCTGTCAGTCAATTCGATAAAAGGACATCGACAAGTAAGGGAATGTCCCGTAGCCGAGTCTAATCTTTTATACCGTTTTTATTGAAAGGAGGCTTGGCGAAGTGAAAGAAACCATTAGCATGCGCGAAATTTATGAAATTTTGAAAAATCGTATTCGTTTAATACTAGTCATTGCAATTGCGATTATGATTATTACGGCAGCGGTATCTTATTATTTTCTGACACCTATTTACCAAACCTCTACACAGTTGCTAATTAACCAGCAACAAAATGTCGTCACGCTTAACACTCAAAGTATTGAAACCGATTTGCAATTGGTTGGTACATATAGTGAAATTATCACAAGTCCCATCATACTTGAACAAGTAATTAGCCAGCTGGGATTAGACATGTCTTATGAAGAGCTTCAAGGAAAAGTAAACGTTGAAATTACTGAAAACTCTCAATTGCTTACAATTGTCGTAAACGATGCCGATCCTGCTCTAGCTGTCAGTATCGCAAATAACACAGCTGAAGTTTTTGAGACTGAAATTATTGAACTGATGAATGTGGACAACGTTTCGATGTTGTCACCAGCAGTAGTTACAGAAAACCAGATGCCTGTATCTCCAAACCCACCATTAAATATTCTGTTAGCGGCTATTATAGGTTTGATTGTCGGTGCAGCTATTGCCATGATTTTACGCTATTTGGATACGACGCTCAGAAATGAAGAAGATATTCACAACGTATTAGGACTTCCTGTCTTAGGAGCTATCTCATCGATGAAGGAAGAAGACATTCCGGCAAACGAGCCAATTGCCTTTAAACGTAGGGAGGCGCAAAAAGAGTGAAAAATAAAAATGAGTTAGCAACAAAAAGTAGAAAATTAATGACGATTACTCATCCGAAGTCACGTGTGTCTGAACAGTTTAGAACCTTGCGGACGAATATTCATTTTACTTCTCCAGATGGCGATATTCGATCGCTAGTGGTCACTTCGGCTTCTCACTCAGAAGGTAAATCAACTACGTCGTCAAATTTAGCGATCGTATTTGCACAAGAAGGCAAACGTGTTTTGTTAATTGACGCAGATATGAGAAGGCCAACGATGCACCAAACTTTTAAGATTCCAAATACACGAGGGTTGTCGAATGTATTGGCGCGTCAAATTGCATTGAAAATGGCAATTCAATCAAGTGGCATCGAAAATCTCGATTTATTGCCTTGTGGCTCGATACCACCCAACCCAGCTGAATTGTTGAGCTCAACCAATATGGATTTTCTTTTCGGTCATGCACTAGATACATATGATTTGCTGATTTTCGATACACCTCCTGTGTTATCTGTTACGGACAGTGTGATTTTAGCAAATAAATGTGAAGGAACCGTACTCGTAGTAAATTCGGGGAAAACAGAAAGAGCGCAAGCGCTTAAAGCAAAAGAAGCCATTACTGCCGCTACTAAAACACGCTTACTCGGTGTAGTTATTAATAATGTTGAAAATCAACAAGACATGGGCGACACTGCTTATTATGGAACAAACGAATAACGGAAGCTTTCAAATCGATTTTAGTGGATTTAAATTAGGTAGTGTTTAGAAAAACAGGCTGTCCCAAAATGTCATAAAAAATGACGTTTTGAAACAGCCTGTTTTTTTAGCTAATCACAAGTAAGAAGGTTTTATTTTTCTGTCCGTTCTTGCAAAGTGACAGGTCGGATAGTTCCCCAGCTGGAAACGTCTATTATGACCTCTAGATCGCGTGCAGACTCGAGTTGTGGACCTATCCCTTGTTCAACGTAAAACTGCTCTAATTGAGGTGCTGTGACGTTACTGTCGTATACGGTTCCTTTGATCGCTCCGAAAAATGACTTGTTTTCAATGCGATCGATAATAGCGTAGCCATCATTTCCATTTGTCAGTGTGAAATAAACAGCACCGTCATTTGTAATAGAAGAGGATTCCAAATCTGGATACTGCAACATGACATATTCTCCGTAAAAAGGATCAAATGGATCGTAAGGTTCAGCTCTTAACAAATATTGCTCGCCAAACCAGGAAGCGGCGTAATAACTCATGAGTAACACGATGACAATTACGGTTTGAACGATCGGAAATAGCCAAGGTTTCATGACTGTACACCTTCTTTCCTGCGGTTAATCCACCAAGCTGCTCCAGATAGCAAAAACAGCAATATCGCGCCTATGAGGAAGAATAGAGACATGTCGAGACGTTCCCACGCATAAATGATGTAAATGACAAATTGAACAACGATAAAGTAAAGAAATCCTAACCCTAAAGCTTCATTTTTACGTTGAGCGATGATCAAGTAAGCAAGCCCAGTCAGTTCAGCCACAACAGCTAAGCCAATCGCTGTTTCGTCAAACAGTAACAACCCGATAAAGCCAAGGATAGCTACCCATATGAGCGAACGGAACTTGAAGAAACTTAGTACCAGTAACCCTGCTCCAACAAGCGCAAGCACAATCGCTTCTGCCCAATGACTTTGATCGATTAAATCAATAAACGATTGGCCGCGAATCGCTAAATACACGACAAGTAAAATGCCAGCGACCGTTAAATAAAGCGGGCGAATCATTTGCTTTTTATTTTCAGGACTGCTCACAAACAGTGAAATCAGCGCGAACAAAGTCCAAATTGGCCATAAGAAGCTGTTGTAATCGACCAATCCCCAAAGCATAAAGCCTGAAGCAAATAACAGTAGCCAACTAAATATAGCTGATGCAAAATCTTTGCTAAAGTAGAACCAAGCAACCGTGATGACAATAAAGATTCCCCATTCTAGCCAACCAACGTCAGGCAAGAACGACAGTAAAACGAAAGTTCCAAAGAAAAACGCAATGATGGGATACATCACGTGGCGCCAGTAGAAATAATGAGCAAGCGCTACCAAAAACATTGCCCATGGCAAAACAGAATTGGCTAGTGGGAAATGGAAAGTTTGCGCAGCTGTTAAAAGTGTAGCGCCAAACATTGCGAGTCCAATCACTCTAAAGAGAATGGGATAGCCAAACGCTTTTTTCTCTGAAAAATAAGCGGTAATGTAAAACAGCCACATCAATGCAAGCATGAGCAATACTTTCGCTAAATCAGGTATTGATTGCCAATTGGCTGCAATAAAACTAAACACAGCAAGTGCAAAGAAAATCAAACCGATCATTAATAATAGAGGAATTTTTTTCGGAGCAGGTTGGCGTTTTTCAAATGCCAAAATACGGTCAACTGTGTCTTGGTCTAACAAATCAGCTTGTTGCCATTGATGCAGTTTTTTCTCCGTGTCCATGGTCACCCCTCCTTTATTCTTACTGTAATTATAGTCCTCGAGTAGGATAAAAGATAGCTGGGAGAGAGGCTGGTCATGCTTAGCATTAAAAGACTTCAAGTTGAATAGCCAAAGAGTGAGTTATCTCTATAACTGAAACCGATGCTAATAAAACCGTTTACCAAGAAGCAAGGTAAACGGTTTTATTGCGTTTATGGATCTATTCTCAATTTAGCTTTTTTTCGCTTTCTGAAATTGCTGATTCGATAGCTTTTGATGGCTCAGCGATCATTTTTCCATGACCGACTGCTAGTAATTGAGGGTGTAAGTTTTTTATCTTTTTGGCGCTTGCCAACGCCTGTTGCTTGTTCCATGTCGCCAGCGCAGGGAATGGGAAAAGAGCTTTAAATGTGCCCGAAACGGCAATGCCGCCATGTGTTTGAAAAGCATCTCCTGCAATGACAAAGTGATTACGTGTATCGATCAGCGAAATTGAGCCGGGTGTGTGACCTGGAGTATTCACCACTTCGAGTGAGCCGACCAAGTCGCTTTCTTCAAGTAAGCGATCTATTGGTGTTTTGACATTTGTAGGCACACCGCCTTTGACTGGTGAATTGGGTTCGCCCGGAAGTAAACTCGTATCACCCGCTAGAATTCGCGCATCGCGTTTAGACATGCTAACAATAGCATTGGGCCATTCTTGTTTGATGGCGCCGAGCGCACCGATGTGGTCCATGTGAGCGTGTGTAATAATAATTTGAGTGAGCGGCTTTTTCATGACACGGATAGATAACAAAATCTGTTTAGCATTCAATCCAAGTGCAGCATCGACTAAGGTCAATTCCGTTTCTTCCTCGACAAGGTAACAACTTACTGGAAAAAAGTTAGGCATAAACATCAATTGATAAATAGGTCCTTTTTTGGTCATCTTCACAGCCAATCAGCTCCTTATGGATGATGTATAGTTAGCTCTAGTTTATACTATTGAAAGAGCTTTGACAGTAAATAGGTGGAAGTGGACAGTATTTGGTCTGTAACGGACAGTATTTTTCGAGTTCGGACAGTATTTTAATGAGTTCGGACAGTATATCCAAAAATGGAATATGCACACTTGTTTATCTAGCTAAATTTACAAAAAAACATGCTTTCTCGAACAAGCTCACTATAATAAAATAAAAGGGGACTATTTTATGAAATATTTCGCCGTTTTATTGCCAATGAAAGACGTTGCCAAAAGTAAAGAGTTCCGTCCGCAACACTTAAAGTTTCTTGAAGACATGCGCAATACTAGAAAAGTAGTAGCTAATGGGAAATTTGCGGATGGTTCTGGAGGATTAGTTATTTACAAGGCTGAATCGCGTTCAGCTTGCGAAACGTTAGTGAAGACAGATCCATACGTTGCAAAAGACGCCAGAGCTTACGAAATCTTCGAATGGGAAGCAGTTTGGGCGGACACTGTTACATAAAGAGTAATGAAAGTTAGCGGAGGAGGAAGACTGGTGCATAAGTTAAAGGGCGTTTTGCCTGTTTTGCGCAATATGAAAGAATTTGAACGCTTGTTGAAGAGTGATCACGAATACATTATTTTTCTGGAAATCCGTTTGGCGCAGTTAAAACAATTAGTGCTGGTTGCCAAAAAAGCGAATAAGAAAGTTATTTTACATGTTGATTTGATTCAAGGGCTGAAAACAGATGCGTATGGCTTTGAGTATTTAGTAAGAGAAGTCAAACCAGATGGAGTAGTGTCAACACGAAGTAATGTGATTGCGTTAGCGAAGAAAAATAATTTATTGACGATTCAGCGTTTATTCTTACTCGATAGTCAAGCGCTTGAACATAACATTAAGTTAATCAATCAAGTAAAACCCGATTATATCGAGATTTTGCCGGGGATTATTCCGTCGGTTATCAAGGAAGTTTACGATAAGACCGGCATACCAGTAATCGCTGGCGGATTGATTCGTACAAAAGAAGACATCCAATTGGCCTATGACGGTGGAGCAAAAGCCATTTCAACGTCGCAGCCAGAACTTTGGGAAATATAACAGTTGACAGCGTTTTCATTAACTGATAACTTAATACTTACAAGTTAAGAACTGTGCTGGAGATAACGGAGACCCGCACTGAAACAAACACTTTTACAGCAAAAGTGTCTGGTTCAGTGCGGGTCTTTTTGCGTTCTTTAAATTAGTTCTGAAGCTAAAAAAAAAAGGGGTGCAAAACGATGACAGAATTTTTAGCAGAAGTAATTGGCACGATGATTTTAATCATTTTTGGAACGGGAGTAGTGGCAGGGGTGGTGTTAAAAGACTCCAAAGCAGAAAATAATGGTTGGGTTCTTATTACGATTGCATGGGGGCTAGCGGTCACAATGGGTGTTTACGCAGTGGGTAATTTTTCAGGAGCCCATTTAAATCCTGCAGTGACACTGGGGTTCGCTGCTGTTGGTGATTTTCCTTGGGCTAAAGTACCGATTTACATCACAGCACAAGTTCTCGGTGCCATTATTGGTGCGACGATTGTTTTCTTCAACTATTTACCCCATTGGGAACGGACTAAAGAAGTTGACAAAAAGCTGGGTGTATTTGCAACAATTCCAGCGATTCGCCGTCCATTCTCCAACTTGGTTAGTGAAATTATTGGTACGGCCGTATTGGTTATGGGCTTATTGTTCATTGGAGCCAATGACTTTACAGAAGGCTTGAATCCGTTAATCGTTGGTGCGTTAATCATAGCAATCGGGATGTCACTTGGTGGCACAACAGGATATGCGATTAACCCCGCGCGTGACTTAGGTCCGCGTATTGCACATGCTTTGTTGCCGATTCCAGGTAAAGGAAGCTCAGACTGGTCATATGCTTGGGTGCCAATTGTTGGTCCCGTTTTCGGTGGTATTTACGGAGCATTATTTTATAAAGCTTTATTCACCGGTGCATACGAGTTACCATTTTGGGTTATGAGTGGCATCTTAATATTGGTATTATTTGGAGCGGCGAGTGTAGAATTGAAAAAAGAACATACAGTCGTTGATACAATAGAAGAAAGCATTTCATAATTTATCAAAGGAGGAAATCATTTTGAGCAAAGACTATATTTTATCGATAGACCAAGGAACAACAAGTTCACGTGCGGTGTTATTTAATCACGAAGGTGAAATCGTCGAGACAGGCCAGCAAGAATTCGAGCAATTCTTCCCCAAACCAGGCTGGGTAGAACACGATGCCAATGAAATCTGGACATCTGTTTTATCTTGTATCGCAGAAGTATTGCGCAAATCGGATATCAGTCCGAGTCAAATTGCGGGTATTGGGATTACCAACCAACGCGAAACAACCGTTGTTTGGGATCGTCACACAGGCAAGCCAATCTACAAAGCGATTGTTTGGCAATCGCGTCAAACAGACGGCATTTGTAACGAATTAAAAGAACAAGGCTTGAACGAATTGTTCCGTAAAAAAACGGGTCTTTTGGTTGACGCTTACTTTTCTGGAACAAAAGTAAAATGGATTCTTGATAATGTGGAAGGGGCACGTGAAAAATCAGACAATGGTGACTTAATGTTTGGGACAATTGATACATGGCTTGTGTATAAGCTATCAGGCGGAAAAGCTCACGTAACAGATTACAGCAACGCGTCGCGTACATTGATGTACAATATTTATGACTTAGAATGGGATCAAGAGTTATTGGATATCTTAACCGTGCCAACGAGCATGCTGCCAGAAGTGCATCAGTCATCTGAAGTATACGCCAATACAGTGGATTATCATTTCTTTGGTCATGAAGTACCAATTGCCGGTATTGCCGGTGATCAACAAGCGGCTTTATTCGGACAAGCATGTTTTGAAAAAGGCATGGCGAAAAACACTTACGGAACTGGCTGCTTTATGTTAATGAACACTGGTGAAGAAGGTGTCGTTTCAGATCACGGTTTGTTAACAACTTTGGCATGGGGCATTGACGGCAAAGTTGAATATGCACTGGAAGGCAGTATTTTTGTCGCAGGTTCAGCGATTCAATGGTTACGTGATGGCCTGAAGATTATTGAAACAGCTCCCGAAAGTGAAAACTATGCAATGAAAGTGGAATCGACAGAAGGTGTTTATATGGTGCCAGCATTTGTTGGTCTTGGAACGCCTTACTGGGATACAGATGCACGCGGAGCAGTTTTCGGGTTGACACGCGGAACAACAAAGGCTCATTTCATTCGAGCGACACTTGAGGCGCTCGCATATCAGACAAAAGACGTTGTAGATGTTATGATAGAAGATGCAGGGATCGAATTGAAGACATTGCGAGTTGATGGTGGAGCAGTAGCCAATGATTTGTTAATGCAGTTCCAAAGCGATATCCTTGATGTTCCCGTGGAACGTCCAGTTGTCCAGGAAACAACAGCACTTGGTGCAGCTTATCTAGCGGGCCTTGCGGTTGGATTTTGGAAAGACAAAGAAGAAATCGCTCAGCAATGGAAAGTCGACAAAACGTATACACGTAATATGTCGACTGAAAAAGGCGAAAAGCTTTATGATGGCTGGAAACATGCGGTAGCAGCAACACGATCATTTAAACCAGAGAAATAACCTAAAAGTTAATAATGAGAGATATACGGCCGGAGACTTTGAGAGACCAAGCCAGTTTTGCAGAAAAAATTCTGCAGCTGTGCCTGGATCTCTCTTTTTATATGGAATAAGGGGTATACACGTTAAATGGAGTCTTTTTTCTGTCGCTTTGACTAGCGGGCATCAACCGGTAAGAATCAAATTTAGTATAAAAAGGAGCAATTGACTTATGAAATTTTCAAGTTTAAACAGAAACGAACGCTACAAACAAATGAATAACACTCAATTAGATATGTTGGTAATCGGTGGCGGAATTACAGGTGCTGGAATTGCGCTTGACGCGACAGTACGAGGTATGAATGTGGCCGTAGTCGAAATGCAAGATTTCGCAGCAGGTACCAGCAGTCGTTCAACAAAATTGGTTCATGGAGGCTTACGTTACTTAAAGCAATTTGAAGTGAAAATGGTTGCAGAAGTTGGGAAAGAACGAGAAATCGTTTATGAAAATGGACCACATGTGACAACTCCCGAATGGATGTTACTGCCATTTTACAAAGGCGGAACTTTTGGTCCGTTAAGCACAAACCTTGGTTTACGCGTTTATGACTTTTTAGCAGGCGTTAAAAAAGACGAACGTCGCAAAATGCTCAGCAAAGAAGAAACATTGCGCCGCGAACCTTTATTAAAGAAAAAAGGCATTAAAGGCGGCGGTTATTACGTTGAGTACAAAACAGATGATGCACGTCTAACAATGGAAGTGATGAAAAAGGCTGTTGAAAAAGGCGCAATGGCTATGAACTATGCAAAAGTAGAAAGCTTTATTTATGATAACGGGAAAACAGTTGGCATTCGTGTGCAAGATCAAATTGATGGCACGATTCATGAATTGTTTGCGAAAAAAATTGTCAATGCAGCTGGACCTTGGGTGGATACACTACGTGATAAAGACCATTCAAAATTCGGTAAAACTTTGCTCTTAACAAAAGGGATTCACTTAGTCTTTGATGGCCGTCGTTTCCCAATGAAACAAGCCATTTATTTTGACATGCCAGATGGTCGGATGGCGTTCGCAATTCCACGTCAAGGCAAAGTATACGTAGGTACGACAGATACGGTTTACGACCAAGATATTGCGCATCCGACAATGACGTTTGAAGATCGTGATTATGTCTTAAAAGCTGTAGACTTTATGTTCCCGGAAGTGGGAATTACAAAAGAAGACGTTGAGTCAAGCTGGGCTGGATTGCGTCCGTTAATTCATGAGGAAGGCAAAGACCCTTCTGAAATCTCACGTAAAGATGAAATTTTCTTATCAGATTCTGGATTGATTTCAATTGCTGGTGGTAAATTGACAGGTTACCGTAAAATGGGAGAAAACATTGTCGACCTTGTTGCCGAGCAATTGCAAAAAGAAGAAGGCATTAAGTATCCGAAGAGTTCAACAAAACGCTTGCCTATTTCTGGTGGCGAAGTAGGTGGTTCAACAGGCTTTGAAGCATTCAGAGCTGACCGCGTTCGACAAGCAAGTGATATGGGACTGACAGCTGACGCGATGAATATGCTTGTCAGCCGCTATGGTGCAAACGTTGATAAAGTTCTTCATTTCTATACAGTCGGACTAGACGATGCAGCAGAAGCTGGACTCGATCCCATCGTTTACGCGATGCTGCGTTATTCAATGGAATACGAATCTGCATACAAACCAACCGACTTCTTTATTCGTCGTACAGGTGCATTGTTCTTCGATATCCACTGGGTGCATGCACACAAAGAAAAAGTTATTGCCTATATGAGCAAAACGCTTGTATGGGGCGAGGAACAAACAGAAGAATACCGTGCAGAATTAGTTGGCTTACTCTATGAAGCCACTCATCCAGTTGACGTTTCTTCTCAAAGCTTAAACTAAATGAAATCAATCTCGTCTAAAGTCAACCTTGACTTTAGACGGGGTTTTTTAATGAAACTAGCAAATACGGCGAGCTCTGAATTCATGGTATAGTTAGAAAAACAGTTAGTCTGACTAGTAGAGGAGCCGATATAATGGACCGAAGCGAATTATTGGAAAGCTACGAAGACACACCGCATCAATTAGCAGGGCACGGACCAAGAAATATAGCAGTTTTGAAAAATGTCTTTGAGTCAGTAGATGGTACGATTAGCAGTGATAAATATGGCAGTGGTTTGGTAATCGAAGGTTTTCAAAAAAAAATGGCAGATTTCTTAGGGAAAGATGCTGCCGTTTTTTTCCCCAGTGGAACCATGGCGCAGCAAATTTCGTTGCGGATTTGGTGTGATGAAAAAGGCTGCAAAAAAGTGGCTTATCATCCACTAAGCCACTTGGAAATCAATGAAGAAGACGGTTTGAAAAGATTGCATGGGATTCAGTCTATATTATTAGCAGATAAAGATCGCGTCATCGAATTAGCTGATGTAACGAATATGAATGAAGAAATCGCTTGTTTACTACTCGAATTGCCACAACGTGAAATTGGAGGGCAATTACCGAGTTTTGAAACGCTTGTAGAAATTTCGAAATATTGCCGTCAACAAGGCATCAAGCTTCATTTAGATGGTGCACGAATTTTAGAATGTCTTCCCTACTATGAAAAAACAATCAAAGAAATTTGTGTTTTATTCGATTCGGTGTATTTGTCTATGTACAAAGGAATTGGTGGAATCGCAGGAGCTATTTTAGCAGGCGACCACGACTTTATGGCACAATCAAAAATTTGGAAAAGACGGTACGGTGGCGATTTGATTTCGATGTATCCATATATCCTGACAGCAGAAAAGTACTTTGCGGAGCGCAAGGACCGGATGGGCGATTATTATGTGCAAGCCAAGGAATTGGCAGCGCTTTTTAATGCATGTGAAGGGGTATCTACTGTACCTGAAGTGCCTGTGACGAATATGTTCCATGTTCATTTTGAAAAACAAGCTGAACAAATCGCTCCGATAATAACGCAAGCTCAAGAAATTATGAATGTAGGAGTAGCTGGTTATTTAAATAATGGAAAGAAAGGTTGTTCGTTTGAATTGAGTATAGGTGATCAATACGAACAGATTCCAAGACAAAAAGTAAAAGTGCTTTTTGAATGGTTAAACGAAAGGTTGAAAACCCTGAACTCATGAAGTGAAAATATCCCCTTTTTTATTCGAATAAACATATTCTTTAGTAAGAATGGGTAAAGAAGTATATTGAATGGTGGCGGTATGTTGCCAAACTGATAACTGGGGGATGAGCAGATGAGAAAAATGAATAGAGGAATGATTACCTCTCTAGGTGCTATTGGCGTGGCACAAGCGCTAAAAATAGTGACACATAAAACCGTAACGGGTGAGTGGGATTGGAGACAAGCCTTTACAACTGGTGGCATGCCAAGTTCTCACTCGGCGGGTGTATCGGCACTCGCGGCGTATGTTGCTGCAAATAAAGGCGCGCGTCATACTGAAACGGCACTTGCGATCATATTCGGTGTCATCGTCATGTACGACGCACAAGGCATTCGTCGTCACACAGGAGAAATTGCGCGATTGGTCAATGAACTAGAAGATAGCTTTGTGAAGTTCTCAGGAGAATTCCCAAGTTTTGAGTTTGTTGAACGTGAAAAAGAGTTGAAAGAAGTACTTGGTCATCAGCCTGTGGAAGTTGTAGCAGGAGCAGCTTTTGGTACAGTTCTTGGATTGGTGTCAGCGGCACTCGAAAACCGCGAACGTGAAATCAAACAAAAAGAAGTACTTTCCAAACACCGAGCTTCTCACAATGGACGCGGTCGCAGAATGACTCGTTCACATTAATAAAAATCAGCCATTCCTTTGAGGAATGGCTTTTTCTATGTCTAAATTGGTCTAACTGCACCTCGAGCAGTAAACTCCGCACGTCCCATCTTACGTACTAGATTGTAAAGTTTGGATTAAGAAATTCTAAAGACGACCAAGAAAAGACCGCAAAAAATCAAAGAGAGGATATGCTGACCTTGTTACTTAAGCTTACTCATGAGAAGGAGGAACATCATTTGAAAACTTCGTATTTGAAATTGTCTATTCCAATTTTAGCTTTTGGCTTTGTTTGGACCACTGGAGTGAATACGCAAGCTCTTATGGAGATGAAAACACCGCTATTAGAAGAATAAAAGCTAAGAGCAATAGTTTTGGAAAAGTCGAGCTTTTACGAAGAACAATTAGATGAGTTAGAAGAGGGCCTTCAAGTGTTAATTTCTGAATTAGATAGTGAGGAAACAATTAGTTTCGAGCAGCATCAACAGTACCAGTCAACATTAGACAAATCGATTCGAGAACTAAATACGCTATCTCAGGAAGTTGACGCAACGTCACCGACTATACAAACTAATTTCACGAACTTATTAAAGCTACAGGAAAAGATAGTTAAAATTGACGTAGAATGGCTTTAGGTAAAAACTAAACCCGTAATGGCCATCAGGCAGTTACGGGTTTTTAGCTGTTTTGCGATTAGCAACTCGAAACATAACTAAATTCTGGTATTCATCTTCGTCTATAAATATGCTATTTATGATAAATGTATAGTTTAAATAGTTAGATTTATTACAAATAGAAAGACTTCATGACAACTTGCAACCCTGAGTAGTTGTTTGACGTTATAAGGTCTATAATGGTAGAAATTAAAGAAATAAATGTTAGTCCATCAGGAGGTATAGCCATGACATGTAATAATTGTGGAGCCAAAAACGTAGAAGGCTCAAAGTTCTGTAAAGATTGCGGTCAATCGCTAATTCAGAAGCGCAGCAAAAAACAGAAAAAACGTAAGTTTATCTATGCCATTGTACTGCTTTTGACATTGCTAGGAATCGGTATAGGCTCTGCACAGTTAATGAAAGATGATGTAGAAACAGCAGAACCACCGAAACAAGAGCAGGCAGCTGAAAAAGAACCACAAAAACCAGAAGAACCTGAGAAACCGGTTGAATCAGAAGATAAAGATGAAGTTATACCAGGTGTGGTTGAGAAAGTTGAAGAGCCAGAAGAAACGGTTCCAGCTGAAGAACCTACAGCGGGTACTGTGACAAAAGTAGAAGATGTCGTACCACCTTCTGAGCAAGAAGAAAAAGTAAAACCAAAGAAAAAAGAAAAAACAGCTATTATCAAAGAATCACAGCAGAAAGTTTATACCATTTTAACTGAAGGTGGACAAGGATCTGGTTTCCTGTTTTCTGATACGGGAATGGTCGTAACAAACGCTCATGCTGTGGCCGGATTTACGGACGTAGTCGTTCGCAACATAAACGGTCAAGATCATCCCGGAACTGTCGTAGGAATTTCTGGAGAGTCGGATATTGCTTTAATCCATGTAGAAGCATTTGAAGGAATTGCGCCGCTACAAGCTGAAATGGAACCAACTGCCGTTGGAACTGAAGTCATTGCTCTTGGTAGTCCAGCTGGTATGGAAAATACAGCAACGTTGGGGTATATCACTGGTATTGATCGCGATTTTTACCAAGAGTTTACGTATGAAGACATTTATCAAATCGATGCAAAAATTGCGCCAGGTAGTAGTGGTGGACCTCTAGTAGACGCCACAACTGGAAAAGTAGTTGGCATCAATTCACTGGTAATTGAAGAAGGCGATTCCATTGGCTTTTCGATTCCATTGTATTCTATGCATGGACAATTATCGAAATGGGTTTCTTCTCCAATGTCAACTGTAGAAGTTGCAGAAATCTTTGGCGTCTATGAAGATTTCGATAAATACGAAGATGAGGATTACGAATACGATGTTGATTTAGAAATGAATTTCAATGAAACCAATTTAAGTGAATTTATTGGCGATTTCCGTTATTACTACGAGACAGCATTGAAAGAAGAAGACTTTTTCTATATCCAAAACTTGCTTGTTTACCAAAGTGATATTTATAACGGGATCTCTGAGTACATTACAGACATCTCAGGTAAAGGAATGGAATTTGACTTTACGAAGTTAGAAATTTCAGGAATTGAGATTTTTGACGATCATGCCATCGTCACGACAGAAGAAGCTTTCAATTTTAAAGACGCAGCGGGCAAAGAATCTCTACAAGAACGCAACAAAACCTATACCATTGTAATGGATGAATATGGTTTTTACTATGTGTCTGATATTGTTATTAACGAATAAAAATTACAAATATATAGTCAAATAAAAAAAGAAATTCCCGAAATGGGAATTTCTTTTTTTATTCACTAGAGACCAAATCAGCAACTAAAATATAGCGGTCTGGCGCATATCCGACATAATCGAATGGATAACAAGTAGACACAGTCAAAGTAGCTTTTGGTTTTGGCACAATAACCGTTCTGTCGTCTTCATCAACAATCCGCACTTGGCGAACTTTATAAGTAAAAGTTCCAGCGTGCGTTTTGACGATGAATAAATCACCTTTTCCAACTTGTCCAAGATCACGGAAAACCGTATCGCGGTGTCCAGACAAAACAGAATTATCGTTTTCACCAGGCATTACACTTTGTGCAAAATGCCCTACGCCTTTTTCCAACTCATCTTCGTCTGTGCCGTGTATAATCGGCAGACTGGCATCCAGCTTAGGAATAATCAATTCACCCATTAAATCGCCAATGTCAGGCGATTGAGGATAATCAGAAAAAGTCGAATGTTTTGGTGCTTCTATACGTTGACTCTGACTTTCAGTGGCTGGTTCTGGTTTTGCAGCTTCGTCTTCCATTTCATGAGAGAGATTTTGTTCTTCGGGCTTGCCACTAAAAGCTTTTGCTTCAACGTTTCCAGTTTTGTAAAGCATGTAACCTTTTACAAAAGTAGCAGTATTAGTTGTACTGAACCAAAAGCCAAAAATAATAAAGATACTAGAGAAAAAAAGAAGAAGTGATTTTTTACTTATTCTTTTTTTGTTTTGTGCGTTCTTCATTCATTCACTGTCGCACGAGCGCGACGGAATAGTGCCATACCGATAAAGAGAATTGCTAATCCAACTAGTGTGTTTGTCGCAAAATCTGAAGCTGTTGCAGGCAATTTACCACCTTTTTGCGTTTGGTTTGTTGTTGGTGGAGTAGAAGTGACTGGTTTTTGAACTGCAGGCGGCGTTGTGATGATTGTTTCTACAGTACCTAAGTCTTTTCCAGTATCTACAATCAATTCAGAACCAAACATTTCTGCAGTCAATAAAATATCAGCTAAAAATACGTCTTTAAGGTTGTAGATTTCAATTAACAAATCTGCGCCATCAGTTGACTCGAGTGTCATCAATGTTGCCAATGAAACTGGTGTTTTCTGGCCGTCTTTGACAAAGAAATAAGTGGTTCTGATTTCAAGTAAATCCGTCATGTCGCTATAAATATCCATCAATTCGGCAATTTGCTCTGCTGTTAATTCATCAGCAGTTTCAAATTCACCGATTGCGATCATGCGATCACTTAGTTGTGTTAATTTTTGTTCAAAAGCAGGATCTTCGAAATCAAGTGTATCCATGTGAGCAACTAACTTTTCTACTTCTTCGTCTGTCAAACCAAGTTCAGTGAACAAGCCGCTTAGATCCATATCTAGCCCATCTAGTTCTGTATAGAAAAGAAGGGAAGACTCTAAGTCTTCGATAAAGTCATAGTTTGTTAAAGAATCTGATTGCTCTTGCAGAAATGCTTCAAGTTCTTTTTCAGATGCAAATCCGAATCGTTCCATCAATTCTTGAAGGTTCGTCGCGTTAATTGGCGTGCTCGTAGAGCCATCTAAATAAAATTCAACCGCGTCTTCCACATCTTCCATAAAAATTAAGTACATGCCGTCAAGAACATCTTCACCTGATTCAAGGTCACCATATTCAACCATCAAGCTATTTAATTCAGTGCGGGTCATATCCAGTTCTTTTAATAAGGTTTTTACACCTTCTTCTGTTAAAGGTGTTCCTAATTCATCGACTGTATAAAATTCATCTAGGGACCAACCTTTGTTTTTGAGATAGCTTAAATAATCTTGCTTTTCCCATTTAATTTCAGCTAAAAATTGATCGAATTCAGCATCATTCGATTTGATAGCAAATGCAGAAAGTGGAGATGTACTAAGTAAAAAGACAAAAACTAATAAAAACATGACTAAGCGTTTCATTTTCTTCCTCCTGTGTATAAAAAATGGAATATCCATATTATTATAGAATTACTTCCGCTTTTATAATATAGGTATATGTATTCATATAAAGAGTAATATAACATAACTTTTAGAGATTAACGTATTTTTACATAGAAAAACAACAAAAAGAGCTGGAAGCTCTATTTCCAGCTCTTTTTGTCGTTAGTTGCTGCTTATCTAGGAATGATCAACACTTGTCCAACTCGGATGGCATTGACATTCTTGATTTTATTGGCAGCAGCAATTTTTGAAACGGTGGTTTTGTATGTGCGTGCAATGCTATAAAGTGTATCTCCTGATTTTACTGTATATTTTACCGTCGTTGCGGGTGGGGGCGTTGTTTTTCCAGGGATTTTTAATACTTGGCCAACACTGATCAAGTTGTAATTGGTAATGTTGTTCGCTTTAGCCAATGCTGGAACGGTAACTTTGTAAATTCGTGCAATGCTGTAAAGTGTGTCTCCAGCTTTCACTGTGTATTTAGCAGAAGTAGCAGGAGGCGTTACAGGTGGCGACGGTGTTTTTCCAGGAATCGTTAGCACTTGACCAACACGAATCAAATTGTAATTAGTAATGTTGTTTGCTTTGGCCAATGCTTTAACTGTGACATTATACTTTTTAGCGATGCTGTAAAGCGTATCTCCAGACTTTACCGTATACTTGTTGCCACTCACAGGTGCTGAAGGCAAGTTCAATATTTCAGATACAGTTACAAACTTATAGCCTTTTGCTTTTAACTTACTAATCATGTTTGGCAAAGCACCGGGAGTTCCGGATGCTCCTGCACCTGTATGCATTAAAACGATAGAGCCAGGCACGATGTTGTTCAGAACTTTATTGGTAATTTGTGTAGAAGAAACACCTTTCCAGTCGACCGTATCAATATTCCATTGAATGGTATGTGTATATCCCGCATCGCCAACAGCTTTTAATGAAGCTGAATTAGATGCGCCAAAAGGCGCTCTAAAAATAGGCTTTGTTGTTTTTCCCGTTATATCTTTAATGGTTGACTCTGTTGTAGCAAGTTCGCTTTTTATCTTAGCTGCAGAAATTTTTGTGAAATCAGGATGTGAATACGAGTGGTTTCCAATTTGATGCCCTTTATTATTAATGTTTTTAATCCAAGATGGATGGTTTTTGGCACCGGATCCCGTTAAGAAGAAAGTAGCTTTTACACCATTTGCAGACAGAATGTCTAAAATTTTATTGATATTTGTACCATCTGAACCGTCGTCGAAGGTAAGTGCGACGACTTTACTATTTGTATTCGCTTTTGTAACGTACGTAGAGCTTGCTGCATGCGACGGACTAGAGAAAGATAACACGGTGAACAAGACTAATAATAAAGCGGCTGAAATTTTCATCCATTTAGAATACACCTTTCTCACCCCTTTGGTTTTGCGCTGAATTTGTATCAGCGTATGTATGAGAGAGAATCATCTTTAACTACAATATACCATAAATAAAAGTAAAAATCATTTTTAAAAACTGAAAATTCAGATAATAATAAAAGTCGTAGAAATTAATACGTTGTTCATGAAAAAATCCGATCATTCTAAATGCAGAATGACCGGATTTCTTTTACAAATCTTTCGGATCATAAATAACTGTAATAAGCTGATTTGTACTTTGACCTGTCGAATAAGTATTCCAATGACTACGAAACTGATCAATTTTGTGATGTTCAATTTCTGGGTTCAGTATTTCGTTTATTACTTCGTTTGTCGACTTTACAATAGGACCAGGGAAGTACAAACTGCTTTCTGCCCAAATGCCTTGGGTTTTGCTATATTCTGCGAGGTCATATGTAAAGAAAATCATTTTCTTCCCAAGCAATGAATATTCTACAGGAATAGAAGAATAATCTGTAATTAGAACGTCACTGATAACTAACAACTCACTGAGATGTGGATAATCATTTACCAACAATACACGGGAATTTTTTTTGAGATTCGTAACTTCTTGGACAGAAGGATGAAGTCTAATCAACAATACGTATTCATCATTCAATTTCTCTAAGAGTTCGTCTATATTTAGTTGAATTTCCATACGGTTTAATGAATTTTTTCGGAATGTAGGTGCGTACAAAATAACCTTTTTTCCTACAATAGCGGGATACTTACTTTGCAGCGCAGCATGCGCAATGTCTTTAGCAACCGAGTCAAAATAAAAATCCGTTTGAGGGACACCCGTATAGATAAAATGGCTTTGATCAACGTGAAAAGATTTAGAAAAAATATCTGCCATTTGTTGCGAGCCAACAGGAATATACTGAAAACGATCATAGACTTGTTGAAAACGTAGTTTTGCACGCTCACTTCGCCCAGCAGTTTCGGGATCACTCCAACCGAATTTTTTGATTGCTCCAGCTGCATGCCACAACTGAATACATTTGACTTCTTGTCGGAATTTAATAACTGAAAGAACTCCTGCGTAATTATCAACAAACACATATTTTGATGTGGCTAAGTGATAGATAGATAAAAACGTATCCAAGATATTGGACGTTTCAAAGCTATAAATTTTTTTATTGTCAGTAGGTACCAACGAAAAATCAATTTTACATTTACTTTGGTTAATGAAAATCAGTGAATGACGTTGTGTTTTTGAAAGCTCTTTTGCAATAAAAAACGCATTATCACCAAAAGAAGAAAGAAAGACCGTTTTATTTCTTAATGGGAAAAGCTTGAGCAGGGCAAATAAAATTTTAAACAAGAAGAGATAAATGGATATTCCTAATTCTTTAATCATTTGCTGTTATAAAGGTCTGTTTTGATTTTTGTGGTTGAAATACCCTCTGTACGTGGCAAGTAAAGAACTTCGCAATGGTCCCTCAGTTCATCAAACTTGCCTTCCCAGTCTGAGCCCATTACAAAAAGCTCTACGTGATTATTGGTGATATCCGTAACTTTTTGGCCCCAATTATGCTCAGGAATTACTTTATCCACATATTTTATCGCTTCTAGTATCAGTTTTCGTTCTTCGTAAGAGTGATAGGCAGCTTTGCCTTTAATGGCATTAAACTCATCAGAAGATAAACCGACAATTAAATAATCTCCGTTTTCTTTTGCCCGTTTCAAAATGTTTATATGACCATGATGAATTAAGTCAAAGGTTCCGTAAGTTATTACTTTCTTCATATATATCTTCACTCCAAGAATGCTTATTTTCGATTTTTTACAATACGCTATAATATCATCTTATATGTTATCATGTGTAATAGCTATTGAAAATATGGGTTAAGTATGTGTCATTAGACGCTTTTCAAGAAGAAAAGTTGCGTTTTTAACGTATGTATATCGCGCTTCATTTAGTATAAAATAAAAAGTGACAAGATACTATTCATTGCAATAGATTCTTATCCGAGCCATATATTTCAGAAAGAAAATAGGTGAATCGCTTGAGTTTGATCCAAAAGATTAAAGGTCTTAAAAACAGCAGCTATATTAGAAGACTTTTTCGTGCCGTATTCGTGATTCTAGGAAAGCTTCCTAAAAAGAAAAAACTAGTGGTATTTGAAAGTTTTCACGCAAAACAATTTAGCGACAATCCTCGTGCTATCTACGAGTATATGAAAGAACATTATCCACTCCACAACCTGTTATGGAGTGTGGATAAAAGTGCAGTCAAACTCTTCGAAGAATTTAAAGTTCCGTATATCCAAAGGTTTACTTTAGCTTGGTTCTGGACCTTTCCTAGAGCGCAGTACTGGGTCAATAATGTTCGGCTGCCTCGATGGATGCCAAAACCAAAAGGAACAGTTTATTTGCAAACGTGGCACGGAACGCCTCTGAAAAAACTTGGGCTTGATATTGAGGAAGTTCATATGCCTAACACAGAAACCGATTCATACAAAAAAAATTTTGTTTTAGAATCTGAGAAATGGGATTATTTAGTTTCTCCAAATGCATATTCTACAGAGGTTTTTAAGCGCGCTTTCCATTATAATGGGAAAGTCATCGAATCAGGATATCCTCGTAATGATGTGTTGACCAATCACTCAGCTACGTTAATCAGTAATCTCAAAAAAGAGTTAGGCATTGCTGAAGATAAAAAAATTATGCTTTACGCGCCTACTTGGAGAGACAATGAGTTTTATCAAAAAGGAAAATATAAGTTTGAATTTCAATTTGATTTAAAAAACTGGGAAAAAGAGTTTGGCGATGAGTGGGTACTTTTATCACGCATGCATTATTTAGTTGCTGAAAACTTCGATTTTTCAGCGTATAAAGGAATGGTCTATGATGTATCGCGCTATCCTGATATCCGGGATTTATACTTAGTATCTGATTTGCTGATTACGGACTATTCATCTGTCTTTTTTGACTACGCTATTTTAAATCGTCCGGTTATTTTCTTTATGTATGACCTAGAAAACTATCGTGACCAGTTACGTGGGTTTTATATCGATATTGAAAACGATGCACCAGGGCCTATCGTACAAACGGAAAAAGAATTATTCCAGGCTATTCGCGTATTAAAAGACTCAGATGTTCAGCTAGATTCAAGATTTGCTAATTTTAAAAATCGTTTCTCGTCTCTTGAAGACGGACATGCGACTGAACGTGTAGTAAAAGCTTTTTTAAAGTAAAATTGAACGCAGTCTATATTTGATTTAAAGATTAAATAAATATAATTGAAAAAGAAGGTATAACAGTGGAAATATTTAATTCTAAATTACAAGTAGTTAAAGAGTCTATAGAAGAAATTTCTTTTTTTATGTTAGAAACTGAAGGTGTCTATGCATTACAACTTTCAACGCTAGGACAAACACCAATCGAAATTGGTGTTTACGAAGCAGAGGATCAAGTTTTATTTGTAAATCAACTTTTAGAAGAATGCATTATTGGATATGTACAAGACGGTAAAGTATATGTGACTAAGTTTAATCATGAAGATAGTGCTGGTTTCTATGTAAGTGAAAACTCAATGGTATTGAATTTTGAAATATATTCAGAGTTGTTGATTTTTAAGCAAACAGGTGACACAACGTTTTCAATGTATGATCATACCGGAAATTATATCGATAGTATTCACGATTTAGCAACATTTGAAAAAGCTCCTCATATCACTCAAATTGACCTAGGGTTAACAACTGTAGAATATAGGTTTTTGAACATTGGAAAAGTCCACTGCGGTCAATTTTATATTTTTATTATTTATGATTTATTTAGAAAAGAGCTTATTACACAAAAAGTTATTTTCACGGTAATTTTAAATAAGCCGAACTTGGAATTTCATTTGTCAGGTCCAACTTCACTAGACTTTCAATTAGAAGATATAGAGAAAAATATAAACTTAAAAAAAATTGCTGGAAAAAGTATCAAAATTGCAGATAAAACAAAATTAGAAAAGTATCGCAATAAACATTTGTTAGGTGTTTTAAAAGTAAATGGTATTAAATATTATTTACATAATAGAACCAAGGGGATTTACATGACTCAAGGGAGACCTACAAAAATTTCAAGCTTTCACCCAAATCTCAAAGCTAAGTTTTTTGGAAGAAACCTGTATATTTTTGGAAGGAATACCCATTACGCCTACAAAGCAAGCGGTGTTTATGATTATTTGTATGTTGGGACTGAAGGGTCTCCGCTTACTAAGTTTGTTCGTCCACTCAACTTTAAACTTGTTCGAAGATACGGCTTTTTCAAAATACCAATTGCAAGTTTGAATGTCAATAATCGTATTCATACAAATTTATACCTCGGTGATCAACATACAGTTTTGCACAATTTAAAATTAAATGTTCGACCAAAAAGAAAGAAAACATTGGATTTTAAATTGGTTGATGACCAAGTGAATATTGTAAGAACTAATTTGCGTGGAGATGTAACTTCCACAATTTTATCAAAATCTGAAGAATATACTTTTATAAATAGAAACTTAATTTTTATTGCTCATTTTCTTTCTAAATGGCTTCCACGAAAAAAAGAAAATATCAATTTGTATTTTGAAAAGAAAAGCATGAAAGCCGATGAATCTGGAATTCGAGTTTTTGAACAAGTTATGAAAGAATCGAATTTACGATCTGAAAATTACTTCATTTTAAGCAAAGATGCAGAAAACTATAAAGCACTAAAAAACCAGTATAAAAGAGCAATTGTTAGCAAATTTAGTTTTAAACACTATTATTTAATTTTTAGAGCTTCCAATCTTATTTCCAGTGAATTATCGAATCATTTATTAAATGATCGCTTGTATATTGATGTTATTCGAGAAAAAATCAACGCTATTCCATTAACGTTCCTTCAGCACGGCATCATGTTTGCCAAACCAGTTGATAATCCAATGGCTTTCGGTTTCCATAAAGACAAAAATGTTTTCAATATGCGTAAATCTGTTATTAGTTCAGAGCTTGAAGCAGGGGAATTTTATAAAATGGGTTATGATAGAGAGGATTTAATTTTGACAGGACTGGCAACTTTCGATCATGCTAAGCTTAATGAAGGTGCTGATAAAATTGCGTTCATGCCTACGTATCGGTATTGGGAAGAAGGTTTAATTTACAGGGGTTTAATTGAGCAAACTACTTATTACACTCAAATTATTCGAGTTATTGAAGCTTTTGAGAAAAATGGTTTACTTGATCGATTGCTAATTGTTCCGCATAATAAATTCTCTGAGCATATTTATGAGAATATGAAAGAGTACCAACATATTATTAGCAATAACCCTTCAGAAGCATTGAGAAATTCTGTTATTTTTATAACGGATTATTCTTCTGCAATTTACGACGCAACGTTTAGAGGTGCATACCCTATTTTTTATTGGGAAGAAAAAGAGTATTTAATCAATCAATACAAAGCCATTCCACCAGTAAATGATGAAAATGCACCAGGTGCTGTTATTTATGATCTTGACCATTTAATGAAAAAAGTCAAAGACGTCATCGCTCAAAATTACAAAGTGGAAGATGAAATTATGGAAAAATTCCAGCAGATTAATACGTTCATGGATAGAAAAAATACACTTCGGATTGTAAAATCTCTTAAACAAGATCGTATTTTGTAATTATTAATCGTGTTTTTGATAGGCTTTAATAGAACCAATAGAAGCTTTTCTAAGTGTCTAGAGGAAAGTTAGTGAGGAATCAAAATGAAATCAGCGATAACAGTAATAAAAGAACAAGTTAAATTTTCTTATTTGATCAGACGATTGTCAATTTACGAATTACGGAGTTTAACTAGAGGAAACTATTTAGGTGCAGCTTGGGAGATTATAAATCCAGCCATCCAAATTTTAATCTATTGGTTTGTTTTCGGATTCGGAATTAGGCAACGAGCAGACGTGGGCGACATTCCGTATTTTCAATGGATGTTTGCCGGGATTCTTGTATGGTTTTTGATCAATAATAGTGTAATGAAATCGACTAAGTCGATCTATAGTAAAATCAGGATGCTCGCCAAAATGAATTTCCCGATGAGTGTCATACCAAACTATACAATTTTTGCGCAATTGTATCCTCACCTCGTGTTGTTGACGATTGGTACGATTGTATTGCAGTTTATCGGTTATCCGATTTCGATTTATTATTTACAGTTGCCTATTTATATTATTGGGTTGTTAATGTTTCTATTCAGCTTATCTCTCATTACCTCGACGTTGGCGACGATTATTAGAGATGTTCAAATGCTCATGCAATCCATTATGCGTATGTTGTTATATTTATCACCAATTTTGTGGCCGCCAACTTCATTGCCAGATTCATGGCAACCCTTAATGAAACTTAATCCATTCTACTATATTATTGAAGGCTATCGGTATTCTTTACTTGGTGAAGGTTGGTATTTCCTCGAAAATCCAACGTACACCTTATATTTTATAGGAGTATTGGCAATAACATTTCTTGTTGGTTCTTATCTTCATGTGAAATTCAGAAGTCAGTTTATTGACTTTTTATAAAAATTGGATGTGAAATTTTGGTTAATTCAGTAGAAGTAAAAAATGTCTCTAAGCGCTATAAATTATACAAAAAGCAGTCTGAACGAATTTTGGATTTGCTCGTTCCTTATAAAGATTACGGGGAAGATTTCTTTGCTTTGCAGAACGTTTCTTTCACTGTAGCAGAAGGCTCAATTGTTGGATTGGTTGGGATTAACGGCTCAGGTAAATCGACGTTAGCGAACATCATTGCAGGTGTTATTCCCGCAACAACCGGACATATCACGAGTAACGGAAATGTTGCTTTAATTGCGGTGAACGCAGGTCTTGATGGCAAACTTTCAGGACGTGAAAACATCGAACTTAAATTATTGATGCTCGGTTTTTCTCAAAAAGAAATTTCTGAAATGGAAGATGAGATAATCGAATTTGCAGAACTAGAGAAGTTTATCGATCAACCGGTTAAAACGTATTCTAGTGGAATGAAATCACGTTTGGGCTTTTCTATTTCGGTTCGTGTGAATCCTAATATTTTAATTGTGGATGAAGCTCTGTCGGTGGGGGATAAAGCCTTTTCTGAAAAAAGTTTAGACAAGATGATGGAGTTTAAGGAAAAAGGCAAAACGATGTTTTTTGTCAGTCATTCGATCTCACAAATGAAAAAGTTCTGTGATCAAATTTTATGGTTGGAATTTGGTGTGGTCAAAGAATATGGCCCTACAAAAGAAGTCATTAACAAATACGAAACGTTTTTAGAAGAGTATAAAGCATTATCGAAAACAGATAAAAAGAAATATCGAATGAGTGCACTCAATCGCCAATCTAAAAAAAATGAAAAGCCTGCAGAAATCCTTTAGGATTTCTGCAGGCTTTTTTGTATGGTCCAGCTTTCTTAGCGAGGTACAGACTTTGCCTATATTGGGGTATTGGGGTGCGGGTAAGATGCTGTTAGGTGCGGTTATGTCGTTCTGAAGTGCGCTCTTGCCTATTTGAAGTGCGGTTATCAGCAAACGAGGTGCGCTCAGCAAAAATAGGTATAAAAAAACAGGCAACTCGCACGTGAGCTGCCTGTTTTTAAATTAGTTTACTTGTTTCTTACGAAATTTCGCGACTACTTCATAAACAATAGGTACGATGACCAATGTGAGTAAAGTAGAACTGATTAATCCACCGATTACGGTAATACCGAGACCTTGTGAAATTAATCCGCCGCCTCCGCCTTCTGCTCCAATCGCAAGTGGAATTAACGCACCGATTGTTGCGAGTGCTGTCATTAAGATTGGGCGTAGACGTGTCACGCCACCTTCGAGAAGAGCTTCGCGTGTAGTTAAACCAGCTTTCTCCATATGGATAACACGGTCAATTAACACGATAGCATTTGTCACAACGATACCGATCAACATTAATACACCAATCAATGCGTTGACACTCAAAGCTTCTCCCGTAATCCATAATGCCACTAACACACCAATAACCGTAAATGGTAGCGAGAACAAAATAGAGAACGGAGCGAGCGCGCCGCCGAATGTGACAACCAGTACGAAGTACACGATGGCAATAGCTGCAAGCATGGCTAAGCCAAGCTGTGTGAATGATTCATTGATTTGTTCAGTAACACCGCCTTGATCTGTCGTAACACCTGTTGGCAAGTCAAGGTCTGCTATTTTTTTATCAATTTCAGTAGTGATTTCAGCTGCATTGTTGCCGAGAACATCTGCAGTTAGAGAAGCAAACATTTGACCGTCTCTGCGGTTGATGGTATCAGGCGATTTGCCTTCTTCTACCGTCATTACTTCACCGACGGTTACAGTTGTTCCGAGTGCTGTTGGAATTTCTACAGCTGTTACATCATCAATTCCTGCGTATTCGGTTTCTTCTGTTTCAATATACACATCAATATTTTTATCTTCATATTTGACCGTTGTTAAAACAGGTGCTTCACCGACGCTGCTTAATGCCATGCCGATTTGAGCTGCGGTCAAACCACTTTCGCTCAAGCTTTGCTGATTTGCGACTAATGTATATTGGTCGTAAGCATCAGTCAGGCTAGATTCAGTGTTTTCCAAGCCATCATTGTCTTCCATGATCGGTTGAATTTGATCGATTGCAGATTGAATGTCTTCTATATTATCTCCGTAAACGAATAATTCTAGACCGCTTGCACCCATTGCTGCAAAGTCTAAACTTGCCCATTCACCGGATTCAGTAGAGCTATTTAACTCTTCGATTAATTTTTTGCTTTCATCGCTAAATGCTTTAAAGTCATTGTCATATTCAATATAGAACAATGCGGAATTATCTCCGCCTCCACCCATTGCTGTTAATGGATTTCCTCCACCAAGTGAGTACTGGTATGAAGTGACTCCATCACGGCCATCAATAGCTTGTTCTGCATTTGATGCAATGGCTTCTACGTCTTCACGCGTTTGACCAGGTTCTGGACTATACGTCGCCATCACAGTTTTCTGTTCATCTTCAGGCAAGAAGCTAACGCCAATTACCGGTATTAAGAATAAACTTGCTACAAGGACGATAGATGCTCCACCAAACGTGATGAGTTTATGGTTTAATGCCCATTCTAAAATACGTTTGTAATTTGTAGCCATTTTACCTGGCTTATGTTCTTTTTGTGTGGATTTAGGTGAGTCCATATTGCTTAATTGCTTGCGGTACATCAAATGCGCCATCATTGGAACGATAGTAACAGCCACTAGTAACGAAGCTGAAAGTGCAAAGACAACTGCTAAAGCAAAAGGTAAGAACAGTTCGCCGATTTGTCCACTAACGAGTGCAAGCGGTAAGAATACGGCAATGGTCACAATAGTAGATGAAAAAATCGGTAAGAACATTTGAAGCGTCGCTTCGCGAATCAATTCTTTGCCACGCAATTTTTCATCAGGTAAAGCCATGCGCCGATAGATGTTTTCAATGACAACGATCGAGTCATCGATTACACGGCCAATCGCGACTGTTAATGCGCCGAGCGTCATAATATTCAACGTAATATCCAATTGGTTTAACAAGAAAATCGCCATTAATAATGATAACGGAATCGAAATAATTGAAATCAAGGTTGTTTTAAAGCTGCGTAAGAATAACAAAATAATGACTACAGCAAATAAAATACCGAACAACGCTTTGCTGAGCATGGTTTCTACCGATTGTTCAATCGGCTCGCCTTGGTCAAATGTAGATGCTACAGTCAAACCGTATTCATCTTCCATATCTTTTACAATTTCTTTCACACCGTTTACAACTTCAACAGTGTTTGCATCTGGTGATTTAACAATCGAAATTCCGATCGACTCTTCACCGTTTGTGCGTGAAATCGATTCCGCTCTACTAACAACTTCAATTTCAGCCAGGTCGCTTAATGCGACAGTTGGAATTGCAGTTGGTGCAGCTGCAGGTGGTTGAGCTTGAGCGCTGTTTTCTGCATCTGCTGGTGCTCCTTGACCTTGCGTAGCGCCTGGTTCAGCTGGTACGGCTTGAGGAACGGCCGGAATTTGTAGGTTTTTCAAATCATCAACAGTTGTAACATCGCCATCAATGACTAAGTTTTTTAGTTCTCCATCAAAGTTTGTTAATCCTAAAGGAAATGTTAAATTTGAGCCTTGGATTACTTGTTGGATGGTTTCTTCTGTTAACCCATATTGAGCTAACGCTTTTTCATCAAATTTCATCGTCACTTTTTGTACGCGCTGTCCCGAAACCTGTGCATCCGATAAACCTGTGACACCTTCAAGAGCTGGAAGGACGTTTTTTTCAACATTCGCAGTTAGTTCTTCTAATGAACTGTCGGGGTCACTAACGCTTAGAGATAAAACAGGAAAAGCATCTAAACTAAGACGCGAAACTTGAGGTTCGTTTGCTGCCTCAGGAATGGTAACTTCAGATAAAGCATCTTCTAATTCTCTTGTTGCTTCATCCATGTCTACTTCAAAGTCGTATTGAACTTGAATCGTAGAAGCATTAGCCATAGAGGTAGAAGTCGTCAATTCAACGCCATTCATATTTTGAATGCGTTGTTCCATTGGAATGGTAACTTCATCTACAATTTCATCCGGTGCAGCCCCAGGATAGGTAGTAATTACGGTTACAGCAGGTAATGTGATGCTTGGAATGGATTCTTGCTTCATTGTTAAGCCTGCATAAAGGCCTGCAGCAACAACCATCACAGTTAAAATCCAAATTGCAAACTTGTTGTTTAATGAAAAATCGATAATTTTCTTCACGTTTTTGTCTCCTTTTTATTAAATAAATTTCTCAAGATAAATCACTTCATTCTTAATAGAAGGAAACTGTTTCATGTAAACGAGCATAGCTTCGACTAAAAAATCTTCCGCATCTTTTTTAGCAATTTGCTCTTTTAACAATTCGAGTGAAGCTAATAGCTTTTCAGGATGCTCTTCAGAAGCATTAATTCTTCCATAAATGTGTTCAAAAGCTTCTTCAAGTGTCGAAACTTGAGCACGTGCTTTAGTTAAAACGGGCTCCATGCTATCTAAATTATCTACAACAGCATCGATTGCAGCTGTGATAAAATTGACGAGTTGCGGAATAGGTACTTGTTTTTCTTCAAAGACTAGAACGAAAATGTATTGCTGCATTATTCCTTCGAGTATTGCGACTAAATCAGGCAAAAACGGTTTAATGTCTAAGCCATATGTGTCTAGCAAAATGGTTTTATGTAAAGTCATGGTCGACTGTCTCAATTCCATAAACACAGCTTTTAGTTGCTCGCTTTCAGCAAGTGTAAAATCTTTAAATACCATCATAAAAAATTCATGATTCGAAAGTGTTCGTTCGATTTCAATCGCTAATTTCTGTTTGAAAATATCCTTGTTATCAGCTTGGTAATTGAATTGCGAATTTGAAATCTCTGCCATAATTGCTTGGTGATGTTGCTTTAAAATTTCAATAAAGAGACTTTCTTTCGAATCAAAATGTTTGTAAAAAGCACCTTTAGAAATTTCAGCAGCATGTGCTATTTCTTGTACAGAACTTTGATGAAATCCTCTCAACGAAAACAGATGTATAGCCTGCTTCATTATTTCTGCTTTTTTGTCCATTAAAGCCCTCCTAAACCAAGCGGTCATGTAAAGTGACCAATCGGTCAGCTTTTCTAGATTATAGCTTTAAATAGAGAAAGTCAATTTAGAGGCCTCATATTTTGTGATAATTTTAAGGTGTAAGCTATTGGATTTTAAAAACCATTTTTTCGAAAGTGATTGAGCAGTCTACGGAGTCGGGTATAGACAAATAGGGGATTGAACTCGATTTTTATATAGAAAGGTGTGATGGATTGTGCATAAGCATATCGGCGAACCGATTGTTGAAAAGCGATTAGAACAGCCTTATGTCGGTATTCCTATAATTGCAGGTGTATCAGACTGGGCCCATATCAATAGCCTTATAGGAGAATTGTTTGATTGGTTAAAGACAAAAGAAATCAAACCGGCAGGCAGACCATTCTTTCGTTATTGGTGCATGGAAGATTCGGAAAGAAAGTACAAAATGGAAGTAGCGGTACCAGTCATGCGGATGGTAACAGGGGATGCACGCGTAGTTGGTAGCTATGTACCTGGAGGTTGTTATGTTACTGCTATGCATAAAGGTCATCCAGATGATCTAGAAAAGTCACTTGATGCACTAGAGGAATGGGCATTGCGAGAAGACCTAACCATCGACAAGCGTTGGGAAGGAGAGGCAGAAATTTGGAATGGACGCTTTGAGTTTTACGTACCCGTTTCTAAAGGAAAACCTGATTGGAATAAATGGGCAATCGAAATGGCGTTTCTATTAACGCCCGATGATGCAGCCTGACAAAAAAAGACACCTCTCTGTGCATTGGGAAAAATCCAGTGCACAGAGAGGTGTCTTTAGTTTTACCGTTACGACTTGTTTTTTTCGCGAACGTTGGAATAATAGTAAATCATTTCATACATACGACTACGTTGCTTTTGCAGAATTCCAATCGAGACATTGATTTCTGTCGAGACATCAAACTCATCAAACAAGATGCGCGTCCTGTTTGGAGCAATTGTTTCCAAGCGGTAATGGTGATTGAAGATCCATACACAGTCAGGATGAGCAGGAGACTTTGTGGGATAAGCGGCTAAGCCATCTTCTGAGATGAGAAGTGTTGTTTTTTTGTGTTGCTTGAGATTATGTCGCGTTGCTTTTACGCGACCTTCGTATGTGGATGCGAACATCATACAGGTCTTGTCGATCAAAGTTAGAACAGAATGGTGAGAATAATACACACCATCTTTTGTCACAATTTTAGATTTTTTGTCTTTTTCAAAATAACTTTCTACAAACAACACCGATCGATCAAGTAAATTTTTTTCGTAACTCTTCACTAGTAAAAGCTCCCCTTTCTCATCACATGAAAATTTTACCACCTACAACTTTATGTGACAATCTATTTTTTAGAAAATAGATACTGTTCAGATTATTTTGTGCTAGACAAAATCTGTTTAGCAACTAGAAACAATGTTTTTCACTAAGACAAACTGCTAAATGACCAAGTAGCTCTACTTGTTTTTTTCTTTTATTCTGAATGTACCCGGGAATCCACGAACGTTCAGAAGGATACACTCATGAAAAATTTTGAAGAAGTAGCGATTCAATATGCGCCTATGATTTCTGCAATCATTCGAAAGCTCCACATATATCGTGATTATGATGCTTTTCGTCAAACGGGCAATATTGCTTTATGGCAGGCATGGCAACGCTTTGAAGACGATAAAGGGAACTTTACGCCGTTTGCCTACCGCAGTATTCAAGGTGCTATGCTTGATGAGTTAAAAAGAGAAACAAAAAGAAGTGAACAGTTAATGACTGAAGAGCATGATGTACAAGAAAAATTTACTGAAGAACTTACTGACTGCTTGCCTGAATGGCTACAAGTAGCTCGATTAACTATACAAGAAAAAAAACTGCTAGAAGCTCTTTACGTACAAGACTGCAGGTTGACTGAACTAGCTAAGTATGAAAATATTTCACTTGCTGGTATGAAAAAGCGACGTGAACGATTATTAAAAAAATTGAGACACATAACTCCACACCCCTTCAAAGAATAAGCTGTGAGTATCACTAATTATTCGATAGAATCGTATGGGAAAAGGTGGTAGGAGACAATTGAGAGGCAATGGCATGATGGTTACGTATCGCACATTGTTAGCCAAATGAACGGTGAGATTTTTGTAGAGTCTGAAAAAGGCAAAGAAACTGAATTCATAGTAGAATTTCCAACTTTTGCAGCAACTGAAACCAACTAAACCAGCAACCTCTCACTAGAGGTTGCTGGTTTAGTTATTTGTTCATTAATTGATGAACAAATGGAAGAACAGATTGTTCTTTTAGTTTGGCTTCAAACATAACATCAACATCAATCCCTTTTAATACAAGCAAAAGTCCTTGGAAATCTGTTTCAGAAACCAAATTATGATGACGGAGATCCGTAAAACCTTCTTTTCCTGTACTAATATGGACTTTGGGTGTTCCAAATCCTTCCCACGTTTTGAGGATTTCAGCAAAGTCCACCGGCTCGCCGTCGTTATTGCAATTGTGATGATGAATATCAAAGCAAATCGGGACGCCACATAGACCATGAACATCTAAAACGTCTCTGACTGTGTACGTTTTATCATCATTTTCTAAACGAAGTCGTTTGCGAATACTAGAGGATAGCTGTAAGTAAACTTCAGCAAACCTTTGCTTTGCTGTGTCCTTATCGCCATATGCACCTCCGGTATGAAGAATAATGTCTGTACCGCTTAGCAATTGAATTAGCTTGTCATGGTATTCAAGGTCTTCAATCGACTTTCGAACAACTTCGGGTTTAGGTGAATTGATGACTGTATATTGACCCGGGTGAACGGATATTCGCATGTTGTGCTTTTCGACAAAAGAGCGTATTTCTTTTGTTATGGCTAATACATCAGGATCTTCCCACCAAATCCAGTCGTTTATGGGATGTGTCGAAAGTGGAACGATTGAACTAGACGCGCGATAAAAATAAATATCATGTGCTAAATTCCAATAGATGACGTCAAGCGTCGTTTGAAAGTTTTTTAATGTTAGTTCTTTTATCTTTTCAGTACCTTCAACTTCTGCAGTCGCTACACGCAAAGTCCTAAAAACTGTTTTTAGTTCTGTATTCATGCAGGCATACCCTAATCTCATGCAAATTCAACTCCTCATTTTTCTATACCCCTTGAATACTGTCAGCAGTCCTTTTTAAACCAACTAACTAAAAAGGCTACTCGATTTTAAATGCAAACACTTTATCTTCTTTGAAAAGTCCGTTTTCAAAATTTCGCTCAGCAAAAGTAAGAGTATTGTCGTGTGAAATTAAAACGACAGTTGCAGAACGAGTACCGTAATCAGGCGTTTTGATAAATATTGGAGATAACATTTTCTCCAAATCTAACCCAACACCGGTATCGGGAAGATGAGAATCAGGAGCGTAGTCAGCATTTGACAAAATTGAAAAAATCTCTTCTAAATCTACTTTTTCTGTCTGTGCCATATAAATAGCGAGTTTTTCCTTTCCTTTGGTTACTTTTGGCCACGGGGTATTCAAAAAGTGGTTGCTAAGCCCATGTATGCCTGGAGGGATTTCGTAGGATTCATTTTGGATATTGTTGTAGTAAACCAGTTTCGTCGCATCGCCAATAATCAAGTTAAATCCTGCGTATAAATCTGGATCAATTGATTTTATATATTCTTCAGGAGATTTTGTTGAAGTTAAAAAGTTTTTAACGACAGCTCCTCTAGATAGTTGCGCTGTTTCTAAATTAGTAGGATCTCGAAAGTTTGTTAATGCAGCAATGCGTCCTTTTTTAGTCACGCCTAACCAAGTACCCATTTGTGTTAAATCACGACCAGCTAATAAAGTAGGTTCATCTATCCAAAATTCAGCAGCTGCAGCAGGGCGACTATAAAACTCATCGCGATTTGCGGCAATAACCATTTTATAGGTAGGATGTTTTCGGAATTGTAAATTGACTAAGCACATATAGAATCCCCTTTTTGATTCATTATATACAATAGTTGTTTTCAATGGTAGAGATAGTGCTATGTCTCCTGCATTTCTACTGTTTATAAAAAATAAAATAATTGATGATGATATCATAATGTTTTTTTGTAAGAAAAAAGGGTTTTAATTAGTTCTAAGGCTACACTTACTCCTTTTTTCTGATAAACTATAATAGAGAATGTATATGAGTGAAACGTGATTTTGGGGAACCAAGGTGGAGAATGAGTCAACAGCATTGTCTTTTGCACGTATATTAACAGAAGGCATTAAAGAAATGGTAATGGTCATCAGAGTTGATGGAGTCAATTCTTTCACTTATGAATTTTTGAACAGCGCAGTAATGAAAAAAACCTTATTGGTTCCTGCTTCGATTGGAAAGACAATCGACGAAGTCCACACTCCAGAAATGGCATTCTTTTTAAAAGAAAGATATGCAGAAGCAGCTAGAACAAATGAAAGTACTAACTACGAAGACTTTTATTATTCCAAAAATAATGTATTGGTGTATACAAAGTCCTCACTAACGCCTCTGTATGGTGGTAATGGGACATGCACGCATATCGTAAGCCAAACAATAGATATTACAGACGAAAAGATAGCGAAGAAAAAGAACCAAGCATTGCACGACTATTTAGAAGAAAATTTCACACGGTACCGGTCATTATTTGATAACAATGCGGATATAATTGTTACAGTCGATAAGGGTGGCTTTATTACAGGAGGAAATTCTGTAAGCAGTCAGTATAGTGGATATTCGATAAATGATTTAGTTGGTAAAAACATGTTCGACTTTGTAGTAGTTGAAGATAAGGAACTAGCAAAAGAACATTTTAACATATCCACTACAAGAGAAATGAAAGATCAGCGTATGCATCTGATAAATAAATTGGGTAATTCCATTGCTTGTTTAGTCAAGTTTGTTCGAGTAACGATAGAAAATGACGTGGTTGGCTACTATGTAGTCGCAAAAGACATGACGGAATTAGATAAAATAGCAGGATTTTACGAAGCAGGAAAAGAAAACTATCAAATTATTGCCGAAAACGTGCACGATGTTATTATGCTGATCGATCAATATAAAGAGTGTTTATATGTATCGCCGTCTGCTGAGACTATTTTTGGTTTTCCAGTAACTCCTGATTTTAATAGCACGTTTTTTGATCATATTCACAGTGAAGATCGCGCTAGTGTATCAAGTGTTTTCGAGTGGGCTACTCAAAAACACCTTCGTATTCAATTGCAATTTCGGCTGCTTCATAAAGAAAAATCTTGGATTTGGATAGAAGTTTCTGGAACTCCTGTCTTAGCAGAAGATGGGAGCTTAAAGCATATGGTGATTATCGCAAGAGACATTTCGATTCAAAAAGAATACGAGAACCAACTAAAGCATTTTGCTTATTTTGATGTGTTGACAGAGTTGCCAAATCGTCGCTATTTTCAACAATATGCGAATGACAGACTGGAAGAAAGCGGAGATATAGCTGTCATGATTCTTGATATTGATGATTTTAAAGAAATTAACGACTTGTGGGGGCACGAAATAGGAGACGCTGTGATTCAAGAATTTGGACGTCGTTTAACTGGCTGTGTGCAAGGCGAAAATATTGCTGCTCGTTTAGGCGGAGACGAATTTATTATTTTATTAACGAATGTGACTAACGAAGAGTGTGTAAAAGAAGTGGCTAATACTGTTTACTTAGCAATGAAAACTCCGATTAACGTTCAACATTTATCCTTCGACATTTCAATTAGTATGGGCATTGCATTGGCGTCAGCAGAGAAAACGACTATTTCTGCCATGATGAAACGTGCAGATTTAGCAATGTATCAGGCAAAACAAAAAGAAAAAAACACTTTTTATATGAATGAGTCTTGTTAGGAGTATATATACATAAAAATTTGAATTTGTAATAAAGTACGTCCTTAGTCTCTAAGTAATAAGTGGTGTTTGAATTTTCAGAAATAAAATAAGTTTTCTTTTAAAATAAATAATGTTATGATCTTGGTAAATAATAAAACCTATTTAAAATACAAATACTGGTTTTTTAGCCGATTGAATATACCTTAATACCTTATACGTATTTTCGGTATATATATAAAGACGAAGAGAAAAGGTCTTTATAATTGCTTACTGTGGATTTTGTACGAAGGATGGGAGGAAAACAAATGAGTTCTGTCACTGTATTAATCGCAGAAGATGATGCAGACATTCGAGAGCAGATGCGGCTATTTTTAATGGAAAAAGGATACAGTGTCATTCAAGCTACAGATGGCTTTCAAGTTTTAGAAATGCTGGAAGAAGAAAAGCCGGATCTTATGCTACTAGATATCGAAATGACGGGGATGAATGGACTGGAAGTGTGTAGAAGAGTTCGTCTAAAAACCACATTGCCCATCTTGTTTGTTAGCTACCGAAAAGAAATGGTTTATAAAATACAAGGTCTTGAAGCAGGCGGGGACGACTATATTACAAAGCCGTTTGATTTTAACGAATTAGAAGCACGGATACGGGCAGTTCTTCGAAGAAATGATTGGGAAAAAAACGGCAGCAATCAACTTGCTGTTTTAAAATATGGAGATCTTCATATCCACGTAGACTCTCGTGAGTTGTATATCAGAGGTGAACAAGTAAAACTTCACCATAAAGAGTTTCGGTTATTGCTTCTTCTTGCACAGACGCCAAACCGCGTATGGACTGCTGAACAATTATATGATCAAGTTTGGGGCTATTACTCTGAAGGAGATATACAAACAGTCAAAGTGCATATTAGTAAGTTGCGAAAAAAAATTGAAACAAATCCAGCCAAACCAAAGTTTATCGGCACGGTAAGAGGATTTGGTTATAAGTTTATATGGGGGTAAAAGCATTCGGTTTACAAAAGCCGAATGCTTTTATTATAGGTACTGAAAACAATAATGAATCAATCACATGATAGTAAATACATAAGACGAATGAAGGATAAGTTTTCTATTTTATTGGAATTTTAAGATTATTTAACCTCTGTTTAACCTTTATCTCGTACATTAGAGCTATAATGGATAAGAAACAGGAGGATTGGACTATGGAGACTACATTTAATTTGAATAAATTTCTTAAAGCAATGTACAAGAGGAAATCGTTGATTCTTCTTATTACGCTTGCCTTTATTGTTTTTAGTGCAGTAGCAAGCTACACCGTCATGAAGCCAGTTTACAAAGCGACTACTCAAATTTTAATTAACCAAAATACAACAGCTGGTCAAGATTTCGATAGCTTAGATATTGATACAAATCTTCAATTGATTGGGACATATAATGTCATTATTAAAAGTCCAGCTATTTTAGCAAGTGTCATTGAAGAATTAGAGCTAAATGAAACGGCTCAATCTTTAACTGAACGAATTACTGTCAATAATATTGAAAGTTCACAAGTAGTAACTTTGTCCGTCGAAGATTCTTCTATGAAACAAGCTGTGTTGATTGCCAACACAACAGCTAAGGTTTTTCAAAAAGAAATCAAGCAAATGATGAAAGTGGATAATGTCAGTATATTAGCTGCAGCTGAAACAACTGCAAGTCCAAAGCCGATTCGTCCAGATCCTGTATTTAATATGGCGATTGGTGCAATTATTGGCTTAGCATTTGGCGTGGGTGTAACACTTATTTTAGAACAATTGAATACAACCGTACGCTCAGAAGAAGATATCGAAGAAATGGTCGGGCTCCAAGTGTTAGGAATTGTTAGCCCAGTAAACAACGATTTGAAAATGGAAAAACCATTGAATTTAACTGATAGATTGGAGAAGGATATATATGCGAACAATGAACAAGACAAAGAGGGTAATGCCGCGAAAATTGGTGGTTCGTACTAACCCTCAATCGATTGCAGCAGAACAATATCGGACCATTAGAACGAACATTAATTTTTCGATTCCTGAGCTAGATTCAAAAGTGCTCTTATTTACATCTCCTGCTAAAGAAGAAGGGAAATCAACGACTGCTGCGAATATGGCGATTGTATTTGCTGAGACGGGTAAAAAAGTTTTATTAGTCGATGCTGATATGCGCAGACCTACCTTGTTTCGAACTTTTCAACTAGGAAACAACACAGGGCTATCTAATTTATTAGTAAGAAAAGGGAATTTAAAGCATTCAGTAAAAGCGAGTGGCATTGCCAATTTGGATTTGCTGATGAGTGGACAAATTCCACCTAACCCTGCGGAATTGCTCGAGTCAGATGCATTAGACGAATTACTGGAAGAAATGCGTAGCTTGTACGATTATGTGCTTTTTGACTCGCCACCGATTCTTTCGGTAACAGACTCTAAAATTCTTGCAAATCGCTGCGATGGAACGGTGTTAGTTATTAACACAGGAAAGTCAGAGAAAATTAGCGTGGAAAAAGCGCGCGATTCTTTAGCGACTTCAAAAGCATTTATAGTCGGAGTTGTACTAAATAATTACCCCATGACCAATGAAAATTATTATTACCATAACTACAACGAATAAATGAAGTAGACTGCTGGGAAAGGAAGAGAACGCATGAAGATCAATAAACGACAATTGCACGACATTTTTCGTCGTTCTTTGACGTCTTTCCTTATTCGTTTTCGTCATTTTCTTCGAATTGTTCTAGAGGGCTTCAAACAATTCGAAGAAAAAATTGAACTAGTAGCTATGCCGACAGTTCCTCACTTAACAAGTAAGGTAGTGATGGTTACTGGAGCAAGCGAATGTATTGGTTCAGAAATTGGACGCCAAGTCGCTCATTTTCAACCTTCGCGCATTTTATTACTTGGAAATGAGTCGGAGTCATTGGATAGAATTGAAAATGAATTGAACAAACAGATAGGAAAACACACTGAAGTCATTTCTTTTATCGCAAATATTCAAGACAAAAAAAGACTTTTTGAACTTATGGATTGTTACAAACCTTCTGTTATTTATCATGCAGTTGGAGGTCAGCGAGTTGAATTTACACGGCAGGAAGTAGCCAAACTGGTATATGCACATGCTCTCAGTACCAGTAATATTGCAGAAGCAGCCAATCGCTTTCAAGTCGATATTTTTGTACTAATTTCCTCTGAGAAAGCCGCAAAGCCAGTAAATTTAAATGAGGCTTCTAAAAAACTAGCTGAAATAATTGTTGAAAGTGTTTCATTAACAAGCTCAACTCAGTACAAAATAATTCGATTATCCGAAAAATTCTTTAGAAACAATCTAGCTGTAAAAACAGCTACACATAATGAAAAAGAAACTACTAATGCGCATATTATTCAACAAATTCTGCGCATCAGTGGGAAAGAATCTTTGTTCAGTAAAGGTGAGTTGTCTCAATATAAAAAAAGGTTTATGTATACAGAACTTCCCAAGCAGAAGGGACTTACTCAAATAGAAATAGCACGGTTGTTAAAGCAATTAAAAAAGGCCTCTGAAGAACAAGCTCGCGAGTTGGTCATTTCAATTATAAAACAATAAAAACGAAAGGATGGGAGCTGATGAGCGAAGAAAAACTTACGAACGAATTTCATTTTGAGAAAGCAACGGGTAGAGATGTCCCTTTTCAAAATGATAAACTGATTCATCAACATTCGTTTTTAAACAAGATTTATCCTTATGCTTTAAATACCATCAACTTAGTGACTTATTGTGAAGACAATACGGTTTCGTTGCTGTCAGCTAGTTTAGAAATAGGCAGAATCGATAAAAATGCTGAATTTGTTAATCGAATTAGTGAAATTTCATGCGGATTAGACCATGAAGGAAACTTGAAATCTTATGCTTATGATTTGACGACACTTCATAAAATTTATAAGCATCCGCAAACACGCTTTGTTTTTGAAGGAAGTAAAATTCCGCATTTTGATCAGTTAAAATCATTTGCTATTCAATTGCACATTGACAATAAGACGGATGGTGTCATCTCATGGAAATTGGCGTTAGATTCGAAAGGACAAGCTATTTTGCTGACAACGCTAATGGAAAATGACAACTTGCTCTAAGCTGTCTTTGTCTACACAAAAAAACTACTTGCTAATGCAGGTAGTTTTTTTGTGTAGTAGTGATATTAAAATTATGCGCACTGACCCGTTTTTCAAAGAAACAGAAGGGTATGGAACAATATAAGGCGAAAGGAGAGCGAAGTTATGAAAATTATACCGAAAAGAGACTTGCTGAAAGATCATTACGGAAATTATTATATGGTGTCTTATGCCTCCAAGAAAGCATTGACGATTGTGAATGCCGCCATGTATCTTGCATTTAACGAAACGCTCGATGAAGAATTAGTAGCAAAAGTAAAAGCGAAATATCCACATGACGTAGCTTGCGGAAAGTATTTCGCGGATTTGGTTCATGAACAAGTAGAACAAATGACGAGCTCAGAAAACGGTGGGACGATTTACGATATTGAAGAAGTGAAAAAAGAGTACGATTTGCACATGAAGCCATTATATGACGATTCGTTTCATTTATAACGATCGAAATCTGTTTATCAGTTTTGGTGAGTCGAGTCATCACGCACACCACATTTTCAAAGGAGAGGACAGATAATGCTTAAGCAATGTTATCTAGTTTATCTCTATTATTAATGCTTTTTATTCAGAAAACTTATCAGATGAATACACTCTACTGTTTTATCCGCCTTAAGTCTGATTATTATCTAAATTGATTGAAAACTCTTTTAATTATCTAAATACGCTATATAATAAACAATTATGAATAGAAGGAGATGAGGCAAATGTCCAATTTGAAAAACGACTCGCTGCAATTGCATAGAATGCATCAAGGAAAACTAGAGATTCGTTCAAAAGTGGCAGTGGAAAACGAAAGGGACTTGAGTCTCGCTTATTCTCCAGGAGTAGCTGAACCTTGCAGAGAAATTGCTGCTGATCCATCGAAAGTTCACGATTATACAATGAAAAGCAATATGGTGGCAGTCGTAACAGACGGGACAGCTGTTCTTGGTCTCGGCAATATTGGTCCACTTGCATCGTTGCCAGTCATGGAAGGAAAAGCGATTTTGTTTAAGGAGTTTGCAGGGGTAGATGCATTTCCAATCTGTTTAGATACGACAGACGCTGAAACCATTATTCAGACGGTGAAACTACTCGAACCTGGATTTGGTGGCGTCAATCTTGAAGATATTTCAGCCCCTACTTGTTTCATCGTGGAAGAGCGTTTAAAAAAAGAAATGGGAATTCCCGTGTTTCACGATGATCAACATGGCACCGCGATTGTTACACTCTCTGGCTTGATCAATGCATTGAAGTTGGTTGGCAAAGATGTACAAGAAACCAAAATTGTGGTGAATGGTGCGGGAGCTGCTGGAATCGCGATTGTTAAATTGCTGAGCAAATTCGGCTTTGCTCATTTAATTATGTGTGATACAAAAGGAGCCATTTACAAAGGACGTCAAAATGGCATGAATCCATTTAAAGAAGAAGTGGCTGAAATGAGTAATTATGAACATAGAAAAGGGCAACTAGTCGATGTGATTCAAGGAGCGGACGTTTTTATTGGCGTTTCTGCAGAAGGGGCATTGACTGAAGAGATGGTTCGTACAATGAATCGCGATGCCATTATCTTTGCGATGGCTAACCCAAATCCTGAAATTCTTCCGCATTTAGCGAAAAAAGCTGGTGCGAAAGTTGTTGGAACAGGACGTTCTGATTTTCCAAACCAAGTTAATAATGTTTTGGCATTCCCTGGACTCTTTAGAGGCGCTTTAGATGTATTGGCGACAGACATTAACGATGCGATGAAAATCGCTGCAGTCGAAGCCATTGCAGGTTTGGTGGAGACAAATGAGCTTCATGAGGATTATGTTATTCCAAAACCATTCGATTTACGTGTAGCTTCAGCTGTTGCGGCGGCAGTTGCTAAAGCAGCTATTGAAACAGGTGTCGCACGTAAAACCATTGAAACAGAAGACGTGATGCAAAAAACAGCGAGTTTATCAACAATCGGCGATAGTCATAGTTCGCAATAACAAAAACAGCCAACATCCTCTTAGTAAATAAGAGCGTGTTGGCTGTTTTTAGCTATGGATCAATTGTTTTTCTTCTACATTAGGAAAAGGCTCACTGTGACCTTCTTGACGGTAAACATCGAGTAAATCACACGGACGGCCTATAAAGTCAGTTTGACCATTTTTTATTTTGACAATACGGTCTGCTAAAATATGTGCATCTTTTTCGTCATGTGTCACAAAAATAGAAGTGATATTGGCTTTTTTAAGAATATCACGTAATTCTTTCCGTATTTTTTCTTGAAGTTCTGCATCCAAATTACTAAATGGCTCATCAAGCAAGAGAAGATGAGGATTAGGCGCAAGTGCTCGAGCAATTGCCACACGTTGTTGTTGCCCACCACTTAATTGATGGGGATAACGCTTTTCATAGCCTTCTAATTCAACGAGTTCTAATACTTCTTGAAGACGTTTCTTTTTGTCCGCTTTTTTCATGCGAAACAGTCCAAACAAAATATTATCGGCAACTGTCATGTGAGGAAATAATGCATAATCCTGGAACACCATGCCGATACCTCTTTTTTCGGGCTGTATAAATGTTTTTTCATCACATAAAACTTGATCTTGAATCGTTACTGTTCCGAGTGAAGGATTTTCAAGGCCAGCAAGAAGACGAAGAACGGTACTTTTCCCGCTACCGCTTCGGCCAAGAATGGAAATGACTTCTCCTTTTTCAATCTCTAAAGAAAAGTTATCAAGTGCAACTGCTTTTGTGTTTGGATAAGAAAAACAGAGATTTTCAATGGTTACGAACATATTAATCCAACTCCTTTTCCAAAAACTTATAAAAGACCACAATTGCCAGAGCACTGATACCAACAATCAATAAAGAAGCTTGAGAAGCTTCCATGATCTTTTCATCGCTCGCATACTGGAAAGCTTTCGTAGATAGTGTATCAAAGTTAAATGGTCTTAAAATTAAAGTTAATGGGATTTCTTTTAATACATCGATAAAGACTAGAATAAATCCGCTAATGATTGCGCCTTTCATCATTGGCATATCTACTTTAAAGAATGTTCTTGTAAGTCCTGCTCCCAGAAGACGAGAAGCATCTTGGAAGTCGGTTCCGATTTTATCATAACCGGTCTCAATCGAACTATACCCAATGGCAAAGAAACGAATGATATAAGCTGTTACGAGCAAGATAATGCTGACGCTCAGTACAAGTGTCGTATTCATGCCTGCTAGTTTGTAAAGTGGTGCTAAAAATTCATCTAATGCCACAAAAGCAGTAACGACAGCGACTGCAATAACAGCTCCAGGAATAGAATAACCGAGAACCGTTAGTTTCGGCAATAATTTAGCTACTCGTCCTTGGACAAGACGTGCGAAATTGCCGACAATCAAAGCGAAAACAATAATCGTTGCAGCACTAAATCCTGCTACAAAGACGGAGTTTCTAATGTAGGATAAAAATTCATCGACTGGAATGGTTCCGAAAGTTAAAATCGTCCAATCGACTAGTTGCGCAATGGGAATGAAAAATCCTACTGATAAGATTCCTAAACCATAGCTTGCGGCAGCAAATGCTTTCCAACCGGTTAACTTAATGAGCGGCAATGGCCGAACTTTAGTGGAAGAATAGCTATATTGGCGTCTGCCACGAAGAATTTTTTCAATCAGTAAAATCAAAATAACAAATCCCATTAAAGAAGCTGCAAGTTTAATAGAAGTTTCGATATCTCCTAACCCAAACCACGATTGGAAAATCGCTGTTGTAAACGTCTGAATGCCATAATATTTCACGACTCCATAATCATTCAACACTTCTAAAACCACTAAACTAGCACCCGCAATTATAGAAATTCGCGATATCGGAACAACTACTTGGAAAAATGTGCGCCATGGACCTTTTCCTAGTAGTCGTGTGCTTTCGATTAACGAAGCAGATTGCTGCGCAAGAAAAACTTGCGTGATGGTGTAAACGTAAGGATATAAGAAAACCGTATAAATGAAAATGGCTCCTGGCAAATTCATGATATCGAAATGAGCGGGATTTAGTTCCATATCGAACTTTTCACGAAGTGTCGTTTGGATAACTCCCGTGTAGTTAAATATTCCATGATACGTATAGGCTCCAATAAAAGGCGGAATGGAAAGCGGAAGAATCAGTGCCCATTTTAAAAATTTTCTGAAAGGGAACTGATACTGAGCAATTAGCCAAGCCAGGCTCAGCCCAATGAAAATCGTTGAAATAGCAGTAGCTACCACAAGAATCAAGGAGTTTTGAACAAAGGACCAAAGAACAAATTCCTTCATATGCTCCCAATTTTCATTAGATGGAGTAAATAAACCTGTCACAATCGTCATGTTTGGTAAAAACAGTGCAGCGATAATGACTAAAGCTGCAACCGTCCAAACATTTATATTTGCTAACCTTCTTTGCATGGCTTTAGCCGCCTTTCCAATCGCTAGAAATCCCTTGCCGTTAAAAACTACAGCAAGGGAAGATCTCGTTGATTATTTCCAGCCTACCTCGTTAAAGATCAAAATTGACTTAGCATTATTGTCTCCTAGTGCAGAAAGTGGGATATCTTGCTCTTTAAAATCACCCCATGATTTCAGCAACTCAGAAGGTTCAACTGCTTCGTTTACTGGGTATTCGTAGTTTGCTTCTGCAAATGTTTCTTGTGCATCAGGAGCTGACAAAAACTCAAGTAATTTAATTGCATTTTCTTTATTTTTTGAAGTTTTTACAACACCTGCACCACTAACGTTAACATGTGTGCCAGTTGTTTCTTGGTTTGGGAAGAAGATGCCTAGACCTTCTGCAATTTCAACTTCAGCTGGATCTTCAGAATTTAACATTTGACCAAAGTAATAACTGTTCATAATCGCAACATCGCCGACTCCAGCTGCAATTGCTTTTGCTTGGTCACGATCTCCGCCTTCAGGATCGCGTGCAAAGTTATTGACAAGTCCTGCAGCCCATTTTTTGGCTTTTTCTTCACCATCAATTTCGATAAATGAAGCAAGTAAAGATTGGTTGTAAATATTTTCAGAACCACGGATCAATACGCGGCCATTCCATTTGTCTTCTGTTAAAGCCTCGTATGTTGATAAGTCTTCAGGTTTTACAGTGTCTTCATTATAAACCATAATACGTGCACGTTTTGTTAAACCGTACCACATTTGATCGGTGTCGCGATAGTTTTCAGGGATTTGCTCATCTAATAGATCACTTGATACAGCTTGTAGCAAACCGTCTTCTTTAGCACGGTACAAACGTCCAGCATCTGCTGTTAGGAATAAATCGGCTTCAGTGCCGTCTCCTTCACGTTTGATGCGTTCAAGTAGCTCATCCGCATCACCTTTGATTAAGTTTACTTTAATACCTGTTTCTTCTTCGAATTTTTTATAAAGTTCATCGTCCACATCGTAATGTCTTGCTGTATATAAATTAACTTCTGTGCTTTCTGCTGCTTTTTCCTCCGGCGCATCATCTTTTGTTGGTTCAGATGCATCATTGTTGCTGCATGCTGCTAAAACAAGAAGTAATAACGCTAAAATGAGGTATAGGGATTTTTTCATGAATGTCTCTCCTTTTAATATGTAATTGAGAAGTTAAATGAAAATCATTCTCAACCTCAATTATAAAGAGCTAATTGAGAATGTCAATCACAAACAGCGATGTCTACTGTTTTATTTTTAATTGTGTCTAAAAGTTGAGCACAGAAGAATAAGTTTATATGTACAGTAACCTCTACGCATTACTTGACTTGGCTATGCGTGCGTTAATTTTCTGTTTTTTTACTATTCAATTGGCAAATCAATAGCCGACTCTTGGGATCATCAGCCACTCTGGCTGTGCAACTGAAAACATGCCGTTTTGCCGGTTTGTCTTATGCCCGTCAAATCTACACGGGCGCTTTTGCTTTTCTTTGTTTGAGCAGAAGAAAGGATGTTTTTGTTAAACATCGCTACAATGGAGAGGAATAGGAGTGAAAGTCGTTATGCAGATTAAGAAATTCGAAAATATTCCATTAGCTGTGCTCGATTTGGCACCAATTAATGAAGGTGCAGAAACAGCACAGACTTTCAAAAATAGTGTAGAGCTCGCACAACGAGTTGAAAAATTGGGGTTTAATCGTTATTGGTTAGCTGAACATCATAATATGCCAGGCATTGGTAGTTCTGCAACGTCGGTTCTCATTGGACATATTGCAGGGGCGACAAAGTCTATTCGTGTTGGTTCAGGTGGGGTTATGCTTCCCAATCACGCACCGCTTGTGATTGCTGAACAATTTGGTACATTAGAAACTATTTATCCAGGACGCATCGATTTAGGATTAGGACGCGCACCGGGTAGCGATCAAGCGACAGCTCATGCACTACGTCGGAGTTTACAGAGCAATGGCGAAGATTTCCCACAACAAGTAGCTGAACTGGAAAATTACTTTTCGGAAAATCCAGTTGGTCGTGTCCATGCTTATCCTGGTACTAATTTGAAGATTCCGCTTTGGCTACTCGGATCAAGTGGATTTAGTGCGCAGCTTGCTGCGTTAAAAGGCTTACCATTTTCATTTGCCAGCCATTTTGCACCGGATTATATGATGCAGGCATTGCAGTTGTATCATCAAAACTTTAAACCATCAAAAGTATTGGACGCGCCGTACGCTATGCTTGGCGTTAGTATTATTATTGCGGAAACACAAGAACGCGCTGAGTGGTTAGCAACGTCTTCACAGCAACAAATGTTTTCATTAATGCGCGGAGAACCAACAACATTCCAACCGCCTATCGACAATTTAGAAGATGTGTGGACAGATCGTGAAATTGCAATTTTCCGAGACAAATTGGATTCTGAATCGATGATGGTTGGGACACCGGAAGTCGTTAAACAAAAACTGAAAAACTTTATTCTTAAAACTAGAGCCAATGAAATCATTGTCAACTCAGCGGTTTTTCATCAAGCGGATCGTTTGCAGTCGTATGAATATTTAGCAGAAATGATGGAATAAGCAAAACCCGTTCTCAGAACGGGTTTTTTTGTACATAAAAAATCGCTCTTCCATTATAGGAACAGCGATTTTAGCTATTATTAATGAAGTTCTTTGGCTGCATTTTCTCCGCGATTCTGTTCTTTTACCATCACTTCTTTGTCTTGGAATAAAAATACCGGTGCTCCTTCGCCAATCATATTCAACATCGCATTAAAATCTTCATCAAGACGAAGTTCAACTTCTCGTGGATCTAATACTTTGTGTTCCATTATGACCAACCTCCTTGTTTACTATTCAGCAGCCACAGGAAATAGAAATACTTTATTTGATTCACATCTATTGTACAGAATATTCAGTTAAATAGCCAGCAAGTTGTTTAAGTAATAAAGAGAAACTACAAAATCGATAAAGTAATCTATAAAAAAACGTTAAAGCTATGGCTTTAACGTTTTTCTTTATCATTGCTGATTGATTTCTGCGTTTAATACCATTGATTCAAAAAATAGGGAAGGCGATGACTCTTGCCATTCTATCGAAGGTAAATCTGCTGTTCGTTTATCGATATAACCATAAGCCATTTGTGTTCTAGGGTCATCTGTTAGTTCGAGCTTAACTAATGGACCTTCTGGAGTAAGCCAGTTTAACTGTGACAAGCGGTTTTGGAGTGAAAATGAGATCCACTCATCTTCTGCTTCGTCTGTTTCAAACAACGGCTCTTGAGAAGCCATCAACCATGTGTAACTTGTGTGTTTCGGCGGTAACCATAAATTTTTCGACAGGACGCCTTCTTCACTTGTGAATTCGGCAATTTCATGGCGCAGCTCTTGTACCCAGTCGCCGTTACCCAATTGAAGATTGCGAGATACGTAAACATTACCTACTAAAATTTCGCCGTTTTCTTTTGTGAAAACACCGTAAGGATTTGTGGTAGGATCTGTTCCATAAAGCGCTTCGTCAAGTGCGACAGTCGACTCTGGGTTCCATGACTTGAATTCAGCATCTTTCATATCGGTGAGATTTAATGAAAAGGTATAAGGAATCCAACCGGTATTTTCAATTTTTTCGAAAATAATCGAAGTGCCATTTTCAAGAGATCGATCAACTAACGTATAGGTTCCTACCTTCAAACCTAGCAAAGTCAGGTTATAGACTTGCGTCTTGTCTGTTCCTTGTTCTGTTACTTCAGGGTCACTAAGTGAAATGAAGGTTGGTTTTTCAATGGTTAATGAAACATTACTTTCGGAATAAAGTTCCACTTCATTTTTTAAAAACATGACAGCAGTAAACACAATCAACGTCATGAAAAATACGACGCTTACTAAAACGATTATTTTTCGTAACACATTTTCCACCTCTGTTTTCTACAAGTTATCCAGTAGTGATTATAACATGCCAAAATAGATACAGCCCGTGAACATTTGAGCATCAAATGAACAAAAATAAAAAAACAAGTATCTAGTAGGACACCTGTTATGTAAAACAACATGCAGCTTGGGTATACTAACACCTAGGAGGGGATTAGATTGAAGAAATTATTACTAACTGGTTTTGAACCATTTCTGGATTATACGATCAATCCCACAATGGAAATTGTGGAAGCACTTCACGGGACAATCATTGGAGACTATGAAATTGTTGGCAAAATTATGCCTGTAGATTTTAATTCATCAGGAGAGTTTTTGTTAAAGTTTATCAAAGAAGACGAGCCGGATGCGGTTATTTCGCTAGGGCTTGCCGCAGGGCGCTATAAGATCACGCCAGAGCGGATTGCGTTAAATGTGAAAGATGGAGAGGCGGATAACAAAGGCAATAAACCTGTTGATGAACCGATACGAAAAAGAGGAGAAGCGGCTTATTTATCTACTTTACCGATTCGGAAAATGGTAGATAGCTTGCTTGCAAATGGATTGCCTGCAGCCATTTCAAATACGGCCGGTGCATATTTATGCAATAACGTAATGTACGAAGGATTGTATCATGCTAAAATGAATAAACCTGATTTACCTACAGGATTTATCCACATTCCGGCATCACACGAATTGGCGATTCAACACGGTAGCATTCCAAGTTGGTCACATGAGGATTTGTTAAAGGGAATTCAAGTTTGTATTCGTGTATTAAGTGAAAACTAAAAAAGCAGAACGCATTTGCGGACTGCTTTTCTTACGACTAAATGATTTCCCAGTTGCGTTTTTCGGCTACTTTTCGCAAATCAGCTTTGGGTTGAACAGCTATGGGGTGACCAACCAGTTCTAGTACAGGCAAGTCTGAATAGCTGTCACCATATGCATAACTATTAGCCCAGTCAATCTCCCAGCCTTTGAGCGCTTCTTTAATTTTTATCGTTTTTAACGGTCCTTGAATATGAGATAGCGGAGTGCGGTGATCGACGATATTATCTTTATAAAGAACTTCTGTCCCGATGATGGTTTTAATCGGTAATGTTTCAGTAACTGCATGTAAAAGTGGTGTGAAAGCACCAGATACAAGCATAACGTAATCGTTATTGGCTACGTGAGCTTGTAATCGTTCAACAACATTCAGATTCATATCATCGTGCATTCGGTCTGCAATTTCGCCAAAAAATTGCTCGAGTTCTGTCTTAGTGAATGTTTCCAAAGCAGATAAATATGCTTGAACAGAACGTTCACGCATTTTTCTTTCAGGATAAATTTTAAGTTTATGACCAATATAAGGAGGCATGATGGCTCGGTAAAATTGACGGTAGCGTCTGCTGTGTTTGGGATGGTTTTTTAAATGGTCCATCATCAACTGGAAAGTTTCTTTCGAATACAAAGTTCCATCAAAATCAAATATGGCTACGCGCAAAGGGATCAACTCCGGTTTCTCTTTTTTCTGTTGCTTTTATCATAGCGGAAATTAGCGCTATCATCCAGTAGTTGACAGCTATAGGTTTATGTATTTTAGCATAAAGGGTATGGAATGATAATTGATCGATTAAGCTATAGGAGGTTTTACCATGGAAAAGCAACACATTACAGTCGGGTACGTGGAGTTGACACAGGAAGAGTCCGACCGACTGTTTGAAAAAGTGAAAAAAGATAAAGATATTAAAACCTACAAAGAGCTTCAAGGCTTGATGGACGATTTCGATTCCGCAATCATTGAACCGGAAGCTCGTCCGCTCGCTGAAATTCTTGATGGAAATGAACTGACCGCTGAATCTGAACAAAGTGGTATTCGTTACATCGAAGTCTTTAATAAACTTGAAGAGGATACTCGTTACCGCTTTAAATCATCCAACCAAGATTAACACATGGAGCCATCCCGAAAAGTCAGAAGTACTGACTTATCAGGATGGTTTTTTTATTGTGGGAAAATTGGAACTTTTCGAGAGCTGGTTCGTATAACAATAAATTACTTTTTTATAAACTATGTGTAGTGAATTCAAAGGGGGGAAGAAAGATGAACATTTTTATAAGGAATAAGCGGCTTCTAGGATTACTGTTAATACTCGTTTCTTGCTTATTCATCGTCGGTTGTTCTGAAAACGAAAAAGCAAAAATAGTAGAAGCTGAAAAACCAACCCAATCAGTTGAAAAAGACAAAGCGGTAATTCAAGCTTTCATTGAAAAACATGTTAACGGTCCAGACAAACAGTACCGAAAGCTGTGGGATGCAGCAATGGAAATTCAAACAGCCGAGATGAATGAAGAAGAGTATACCGCGTGGATGAACGGACCGGAATATACGGCGTTAACCCATTACATGAGCGATATGTATGCTCTGTATTTCACTGAAAATACGTATGATACATTTAGCAAAACAGAGGCTTTTATATATAGTTTTTCGGATCAAGACTACAAATTAACAACTTCTGCGATTGAAATCAATCAAAGCGAAATTGAGAAGACGCTTTATAATTTTACGTTCCAAGTAATCTATGAAAACGAAACAGGAGAAACAGAGACATTTGAGTATGAAGGAGAAGCCATCGTACCGGTAGAAGGAAAAATTGGGAAAATTCAATTTAACGACCAAGAGAGATTGCTACAAAAAATAGGAGAATAACTCAACAATAAAAAGAGGAAAACCAATTTACTGGTTTTCCTCTTTTTACGTTATTTTCTTGATTCCCAATATAGCGTTCACATTCCAAGGTATCTTATAGTGAAAGCAGCCAAAAAAAATATGGTTTCATACAGACAATGAAACTTATTGTGTCATTCACACGTTGAAAAACTTAAAGCACCAATTGCCAAATAGCTTCTTACTAGTGTATCGATTGTATATCGTGAGTATTGACTATATAGAAGAGATATTTTTAGACGTAGCATCAAACTACCAGCTGATTTTTATATGAATATTTTTCCTGGGTTCAATAAATTAGTTGGATCTAACATCTTTTTCATGTTTTTCATGACAGCAACAGCAGCTCCGTGTTCAGCATCTTGGTATTCTATTTTACCAAGTCCGACTCCGTGTTCTCCTGTACAAGTACCTTCGAGTTCAATAGCGCGATATGCAAGTTTTTCGTTAATGTAATCTGCAGCACACCGTTGTTTAGAATCTTTGGCATCGTAAGAGATGAGCGTATGGAAGTTGCCATCACCAATATGACCTAGAATTCCTCCTTCTAATCCGCTCTCGGCAATGAGTTCACGAGCGTAGTCAATCAGTTCTGGAAGCTTTGAAATCGGAACGCAAACATCGCCACCTGTAATGGTCATTCCTGCTTGATGACGATACGCATAAGCCATTTCATGTCGAGCTTTCCAAATCATTGCCCGTTCTTCAGAATCTGCTGCTACGCGCCAATTTTCACCATTCATATCTGTTAACAGTTCTTTTGCTAAAGCAGCTTCTTCTTCGACAGCGCTTTTCATGCCAGCAAATTCAAAAAACAACGAATGCTTTTCTGGAAGTCCGTAATTGCCGTAATTATTTACTTTTGCAATGCTATGGGCATCGACAAACTCCATGCGTTGTACAGGAATACCACTTAGTAAAATCATGTGTGCCGCTTCTGCACATTGATGAGGAGTTTCAAACGTACAACTAGCCGCAACTGTATGCTCTGAAATGCCATGAAGCTTTAAAGTGATTTCAGTGATAATGCCCAGAGTGCCTTCAGACCCTGTAAAAAGACCTGTTAAATGATAACCAGAAGACGATTTTTTTGCTTTAGTTCCTGTATGTAATCGAGTTCCGTCTGCTAAAACAATTTCTAAATCCACAACTTGGTCACGCATTACTCCATACCGGACAGCAGTTGTGCCACTCGCGTTAGTAGCTACCATGCCACCAATCGTAGCATCTGCACCGGGGTCGATTGGAAATTGCAATCCGTGCCGGTTGATTACGTTATTTAATTGAAGTCGAGTTATTCCGGGCTGTACTGTAATCAGTAGATCTTCTGGTGAAGATTTTATCACTTTGTTCATGCGCTCAAAGTTTAATGAAATACCGCCTCCAGAAGGAATCGATTGACCTTCTAGACCTGACCCAGCACCAAACGGAGTAATCGGTATAGCTGCTTGTCGTGCAATTTGCACAATTGCTAACACATCTTCCGTCGATTCAGGAAAACAAACCAGATCAGGTTCAACAGGCGCGTGGTCAGATTCATCATGACTATGTCGATATTTTTCACTACTATTCATTGAACATTGATCTTCGTTTAATTTGTTTTGTAAGTGTAGAATCCACTCATTATTCATAAAAAAAACTCCTTTAACTCACGTATTCTTGTTTACATTTTATCAATCAGAACTATTTATTTATTAGAAAACTTCAATTTTCACTATACAAATAGATTTGTCTATTCTATACTTTCTGTATATAGTATACACTTTTCCGAGTGATTATGAAGAAGGGAGAGAGCGTGAAAAATAGTATCGTACATGTCACGTTAGCAGATCAGGTCTATGAATACATCCAAAAAATGATTATTAGAGAGAGTTAAAACCTAGCCAAGAGCTACCTGAAGAAAAGCTGGCTTTGGAACTAGGAATTAGCAGGATACCATTACGGGATGCATTAAAACGACTTGCAGTAGATGGATTAATCGAATTGAGAAAGTCAAAACCAGCAATTGTTTCAGTATTTACTGATCAAGATGTTATGGAAATTATGGAGCTTCGTAGACTGTTGGAAAGTCACGGTATTGACAGTTTTTCAAGTGCCAATCAGCAGTTTGTTATACAAAAAATGAAGGGAAAAATCGAATTTCAATTGTGTGCAGTAAATTCCGAAAATAGTATAAAATTTATAAATTTAGACCAGGAGTTTCATGGATTATTAGTCCATAATCGTCAAAATAAACGCTTGAAAGAAATAATTAAAAACATAAATTGCAGTGAAAGTAGAGTGTTTTTATTGTTAACAGATACAGCTGTCGACAGTGCAAAAAAAGCCTATGAAGAACACCTCTCTATTCTTCAAGCCATTGAACAAGGAGAAGTGCAAAAAGCCAAGCAGCAGTTGAGCGTTCATTTAGATCAGATTGAACGCGGGCTACTGAAATACATTTCACAGGAGGAACTATGAAAAAATTAATCGGACTTTTTCTCATTACATTATTTATTTTGTCAGCATGTGGAAGACCAGATAGCGGAACAACGACGACTGAAGGTGGAGAATCAGGTGAAGATACGTACACAATCCGACTTGCCCATCTTGTGCCAGAAGAGCAGTCTTCTCATGTTGCAGCCGTAGCTTTTAAAGAAAAACTAGAATCAGAATCAGATGGACGTTTAATCGTTGAGCTATACCCGAACGGACAATTATATGGCTCTGACCGAGAAGCGATTGAAGCAGTGCAACTCGGAAACATTGAAATGACTATACCGGCTGTAGCAGCAATGGCTTCATTCAATGAAAAATTCCAGGTATTTGATTTGCCGTTTCTGTTTAATAATAATGAAGCTGCCTATAGAGCATTAGACGGTGAACTTGGTCAGGAATTACTGGCCGATCTTGAAAACAACGATTTAAAAGGCTTGGTGTTTGGCGAAAACGGATTCCGTCACGTTTCTAATAATGAAGGACCGATTGAATCTCCAGCAGATTTAGAAGGCTTGAAAATGCGCACATTGGAAAGTCCATTGCATACAGATACATTTAACGCATTTGGAGCAAATGCTTCGCCATTTGCTTTTGGCGAGCTTTATACAGCCCTTCAACAAGGAACTTACGACGCAATGGATTGCCCAATTTCGTTGTATTACACAAACAAATTCTATGAAGTACAAGATTACTTGACGTTAACAGGTCATGTATATGCAGCAACTGCGTTGTTAGTGAACAACGATTTCTACAGCAGTCTACCGGAAGATCTTCAAGAGATTATGACAGAAGCTTCTGAAGAATTCCGTACAGAACAGCGTAAATTAGCACAACAGCAAGATGGTGAATTTATGGATAAGTTAAAAGAAGAAGGCATGCAAATCAACGACTTAACAGATGATCAACGCAATGAGTTTCGTGAAGCAGCACAGTCTGTTTACACGAAATACGAGGACCAAATTGGCAAGGACTTGATTGATCAAGCTTTAGCCGCAAATGAATAACAGCTGAAAATCAAGGAAGCAATTCCTTGATTTTTCGTTTTATGAAAGGAAGTGTAGCAATGATTAAAAAATTTGAGAAGGCAGAAGAAGCATTTTTAGTTTTAACATTAGTAGTCATGGTAGCGCTCATTTTTGGGCAAGTCGTTGGACGTTATGTGTTTTCTGATGCGCCAAGTTGGACAGAGGAAATGGCACGTTATATACATATTTTTCAAGTTTGGATTGGTGCGAGTTATGCCGTGAAACTGCGTGAGCATATTCGTGTGGAAGCTTTCATTACTCGTTTTAAAGGATTACCAAGAAAAGTTTTAGAAACGATTACACTTTCGATTTGGTTCGGAATGGCATTATTTTTAGCCTATTTCGGAACAGATTTAGTATTGAGTAGTATCACCAATGGACAAGTGACGCCTGCGATGCAGTTGCCCATGTGGATTCCGTTTTTAGCGATTCCAATAGGTGGAGCCGGTATGTGTATTAGATTGATCCAGCAATTGTTCAAAATTTGGCAAGGTGATTATGAAATGCATAAGGGAGGGGACCTTCCAACATGATAATAGCGCTATTATTTGGAACTTTATTTATATGTTTATTGATTGGTGTACCGATTGCAATTGCCTTAGGGGTTTCAGCGTTAACGGCGATTTATTTTGGAACAACTTTGCCGTTAAGTATTATTACACAAAAAGCATTTACTTCGCTTGACTCATTTCCGTTACTTGCGATTCCATTCTTTATGCTCGCGGGCATTTTAATGGGCAAAGGTGGTGTTTCTAAACGATTACTAGCATTCGCATCAGCTTTAGTCGGTTGGATGACAGGTGGTTTAGGAATGGTGACCATTGTAGCGTGTATGTTTTTCGCAGCTATTTCAGGATCAGGTCCTGCTACTGTTGCAGCAATTGGCGGCTTTATGATTCCGGCAATGGTTGCACGTAATTATGATGGTGGCTTTGCTTCTGCGGTTGCCGCGGCAGCTGGATCAATCGGCGTTATTATCCCGCCGAGTATTCCATTTGTTTTGTATGGTGTTATTGGCGGAGTATCAGTGGGAAGTATGTTTTTAGCAGGCATTATTCCTGGGGTTATTATTGGTACAGGTTTGTTGCTCACGGCTTACATCATTTCCAAAAAACGTGGCTATAAGCCAGAGCCAGGAGAAGCCTCTTCTTTTAAATTTAAAGATGTCTTAACGACTTTTTGGGATGCCAAATGGGCATTGTTGATTCCCGTTATTATTTTGGGCGGGATTTATGGCGGGATTTTTTCGCCTACAGAAGCTGCAGTTGTAGCTGTCGTCTATGCTATAATTATTGGCAAATTCGTTTATAAAGAATTGTCTTGGCAAGGACTTTATGAAAGTTTTAGACAAGCAATTGTGATCAACTCGACAACAATGATCATCATTGGGCTATCAGTGTCGTTTGCATACTTCATGACAATTGAACAAATTCCAGGAGAAATTTCTGATTATTTGACTGCACTATCAAGCAATCCTTTAGTTATTTTACTAGCCATTAACTTATTGTTGCTTGTTGTTGGCATGTTTATCGATACCATTTCAGCTTTGGTTGTGTTAACTCCAATTTTATTGCCAATAGTTGTTACAGTAGGAGTGGATCCTGTTCATTTTGGTGTTATTCTTGTAGCTAACTTAGCTATAGGATTTGTTACACCGCCACTTGGTGTCAATTTGTTCGTGGCATCGAGTGTTGGAGGGGTTCGGTTTGAGAAAATTGCTTTCGCGGTAATCCCGTTCTTACTTTCAATGATTGTTTGTTTATTGATTATCACATTTATTCCTGCTTTGTCTTTATGGTTGCCTGGACTTTACGAATAACAAAGGTTTTTAGTGTAGGTCAAACTAAGGGAATGTTCGCCATTCCTAGTTTGACTTTTCAAAAGAGAGGTTGTTACACATGAGTATTTCAATCAATCAACGCATTAAGACTATCCAAATTTCAGGCATTCGCCAGTTTTCAAATCAACTGGTTGACTATCCCAACGCCATCAATTTAACCATCGGACAGCCTAATTTCCCTACACCTGAAGCTGTTAAAAGAGCTGCCATTACAGCAATTGAAAACAATCGAACAAATTATTCGCATAATGCGGGTCTACTTGAGCTGAGAACAGAAATCGCTTCTTTTTTTCAAGATACTTACAGCTTAAATTTTGATCCGAAAACAGAAATTATTGTTACGAATGGTGCAAGTGAAGGATTAGATTCTTTGTTTCGAGTGATATTAGAAGAAGGTGACGAAGTTATTTTGCCTGTTCCGACTTATCCAGGGTACGAGCCGATTATTAAGTTATGCGGAGCTAAGGTGGTTTACTTGGATATGTCAGATACCGGTTTTCAGCCAGATCCAAAGCGTTTGGAAAGTTTAATAACAGAACGAACCAAAGCAGTAATGATGAATTTTCCGTCCAATCCAACAGGTGTCACGATGGATTCTACACAGCTTGAAAAAGTAGCTGCTGTATTAGAAAAACACGAGGTCTTTGTCGTGACCGATGAAATCTATAGTGAAAATTCATACGGGGGAAAACATGTTACTTTTGCTCATTTCGAAAAAATGCGCAACCGCACATTCTTAGTTCATGGCCTATCGAAATCACATTCGATGACAGGATGGCGAATTGGCTTTGTGTTAGGTCCAGAAACGTATATGAAGCATGTTTTGAAAATTCATCAGTACAATGCTATTTGTGCATCTGTACCGAGTCAGTATGCAGCAATTGAGGCGGTAAAAAATCAGCGTCATGTACCTGCTGAAATGAACAAAGAATATGTGAAACGAAGAGATTTTGTTTACAGTCGCTTAACAGTGATGGGCATTGATGTGATCTTGCCAACAGGTGCTTTTTACATTTTCCCATCGATTGAAAAGTTCGGTATGACTTCTTTTGAGTTTGCTACGCGTTTGTTAAAAGAAGGAGACGTTGCGGCAGTTCCTGGTTCTGCATTTACAAGCTACGGAGAAGGATTTATCCGGATTTCTTATGCCTGCAGCATGAACGAACTTGAAGAAGGAATGAAGCGATTGGAAAAATTCATTGCTACTTTAACGTAATACGCAGAACGAACAAACTGCTGCATGAAGTACTTTAAATGAAGAAGAGGTGAGCGATATGTCAAACTCCCAATTTTATCGATTTGAAGACGATGGTGTGATTCCGAACAATCCTTTCTTGGATGTCATTCTATATCCAGCTATTTTTAAAGAAAACCCAGAAGAAATTGAAATAGTCTTTAACAAACACAACTGGACTAATAGTTGGGTAAATGGTGTTTTTGATTATCACCATTACCATAGCAATACGCACGAAGTGTTAGGTGTACAAAGTGGGTCTGCCACTTTGCAGCTTGGCGGTGAAACAGGAAGAGCTTTACGCGTTACCAAAGGGGATGTTGTATTGCTGCCAGCAGGAACAGGGCATAAAAAACTAGAAGCGAGCAGCGATTTTCGTATAGTCGGAGCTTATCCTGGTGGCGTGTCTCATAACTTAAAAACCGGTAAAGTAGAAGAACGTCCCTATGTTCTGGAAGATATCCAAAATACACCTTTGCCGAAAACAGATCCGGTTTTTGGCGCTAAAGGTCCGGTTATCGACAAATGGATGTAAACGCATAAAAGCCCTTTGCCAGTTTCGTGGCGAGGGGCTTTTGAGTTTTGAGCCATCCGATTGAGTGTCTATTAAACCGGTTACTCGTAGTATCCTTCAGTCGATTTGCGGAAGGTTTTAAATTGATTGGCATCATGGCCAAACCAAACGTCTGAATTGGTTTCTTGTGACAGTCTGCGAATTTTTTCAACAGCTGAAGTATAGCCGACAGAATCGTATAAAATACCCGGTGGTTTAACTGGAGGACCAAAACTTTCGGCTGTATAAATAGCGTCAGATGCGAGAATAATACCACCTGTTTCGGGAAGTTGAATTTGAAGTCCTAGCATGCCCCAAGCATGCCCACTGCCAAAGTTCAGCAATTTGATTCCTTCAGCTAGTTGAAGTCCATCTTCTGTGCGTTTAACGGTTTTCCATTGAAGATTGTTTTTAATCCACGCGTCAATGTCACCCCAAATATAAGCACCTTCTTTGGTGTTTCTGGCATAGGTTTGCAAGGCGCCATTCAATTCATCTTCGTGAACAATAATTGTCGCATTTGTAAACAACTCGAGGCAGCCTGCATGGTCTAAGTGAAGATGAGAAGCCACAACATATTTAATGTCTTCTGGACGAACACCCAATTCATCTAAACGGTTATGCAAATAGCATTCTTCAGGCATATCAATGGGAAAAAGAGATTGAGTTACTTTTCCCCATCGACCTTCTGCGCCCATGGAATTTGGGTTACAGGCGGTATCAAACAAAATTTTGCCTTCAGGATGGTCAATTAGTACAGTATAAACAGGGAACGTTACCATCTCACTCGGCTGATTCGGGTTTTCTACACTCGCAGGGTTGTGCATCGAAATCATAAAGTTTTTATCCATGCTTAACGTGCCGTTATCCATCACATACAATTTCGGTGTGGGCTTGATAATACCAGTCATTAATCTTCCTCCTCTCAGAATAGCTTTATATTATCACAATTTTCTGAAATGTATAAGTTTTATTGATACCCGAATAAAATTCGATTTTCTTAGTGACGAAGAAAACAAAAAAACCTCTTAAGCTGGTGAGCTTAAGAGGTGAAAAATCAATGAACCAAAGCAGGCTCGAAAAATTCTTTGTATAACTCGTTAACTATTTTTTGTTCGTCTTCTTTTAAAATTCCAAAGACCAAACTTACTTCAGAAGATCCTTGGTTAATCATTTCAATATTGACACCTGTTCGAGCAAAAGCATTTGCTGCGCGTGCTGTCAATCCTTTTTGATTGTTCATGCCTTCTCCAACCAAAACAATCATAGAAAAATCACTGCGGATATGAACATCATCTGCGTTCAATTCTGATTTTACACGTTCAACAATGCGCTGTTCCTTATCAGCCGTCAATTGATGACTACGCAAAATAACAGACAGGTTATCGATTCCAGAAGGGATATGCTCGTATGAAATAGCTTCGTCTTCTAGAATCTGAAGTAGTTTGCGCCCAAAACCTATTTCACGGTTCATCAAGTATTTACTGACGTATAAAGTTGAGAAGCCGCTGTCGGCTGAAATGCCTGTAACAGGACGCAACGAATGGTCACGCTCTGCCACAATCATTGTGCCCGGTGCGGAAGGGTTGTTTGTATTGCGAATGCACAACGGAACAGCTGCTTTAAAAACGGGCATTAAAGCTTCGTCATGTAAAACAGCAAAACCTGCATACGAAAGTTCACGCATTTCTCGATAAGTCATTTGTTCGATTTCTACAGGATTATTCACGACACGCGGATTTGCTGCAAAGACACAATCAACATCTGTAAAGTTCTCGTACAATTCTGCTCGGACTGCAGCCGCTAGGATAGAGCCGGTAATATCGGAACCACCGCGTTCAAATGTCCGTAATGTGCCGCCTTTTGTATACCCAAAAAAGCCAGGGAACACGGTAATTGTTTTTTTATGTTGTAACTCTGCTAGTCGATCGTAAGCTTCTGGAAGAGCTTGTGCACGTTCTGGCAAGTCATTAACAAGTAATCCGGCATCAAACGGGTTCACGTATTCAGCAGGCAGTCCAATGGACGTTAAATAAGCCGCTATTAATTTTGCGGAATTGTCTTCACCACTTGCTTTAATCGAGTCTGCAAAAAGAGGAGGGGAACTTTTGTCTGCTTGTAGGCGGTTTAAAAGATCTGTCTCGATGATGTGTTTAATGTCATTGCCCAGGCCTAATTCGTCTGTGATTTCCGAATAACGACCCACGACTTTAGCAAGAGGTTCTGTTGTGGATTCATCGCGAAGTGCTGCAGCTGAAAGGTTAATCAGCAAATCTGTCACTTTGACGTCTTCAGCAAATCGCTTACCGGGAGCAGAGACAACGACGATTTTGCGAGTAGGTTCTGCTTTAACAATTGCTGCTACTTTTTTTATTTGTTGTGCGCTAGCTACTGATGTACCGCCGAATTTGCTCACTTTCATCTGATCAAGTCCCATCTCTTTTAATAGTCTGCAAAGGGTTGTTTTAACTAAGATATAATACTATAATGTCTCTATGATAAAAACAATTGTTTTTTCACAGTGTACACACCATGGGAGGAATCGTCAATGAAAAAAGAAATTTCAATCGGATTATTAGGTCTTGGAACAGTGGGCAGCGGAGTTGCTAAAATCATCCAGCAGCATCAGCAGGAGTTGCATCATAAATTAGGTGCCCAAGTTTCAATCGGAAAAGTACTGGTCAGGGATACAACTAAGGACCGGCTTTCTCATTTAGATCCGAGTGTATTCACGACAGACATAGAAGAACTATTGAATGATTCTTCTCTCGATATCATCGTTGAAGTAATGGGTGGTATAGATGGTGCAAAATTAGCTATTGAAAAAGCAATCAGAGCGGGCAAGCAAGTCGTTACAGCGAATAAAGACGTTATGGCAGAATATGGCCACGAACTCTTGAAGTTAGCGGACGCTGAGAAATGTGATCTTTTCTATGAAGCAAGCGTTGCTGGTGGGGTACCGATTATTCGTACGCTAGAAGATGGCTTAGCTTCGGACCGCATCTCTAGTTTAATAGGAATCGTTAATGGTACAACAAACTTTATTTTGACAAAAATGAAAAAAGAAAATATGACGTATGAAGATGCGCTAGCAGAAGCTACGAAATTGGGATACGCTGAAGCAGATCCATCAGCAGACGTAGACGGTCTAGATGCTGCACGCAAGATGGTCATTTTATCTTCATTAGCATTCTCAACAGAAGTCCATTTAGATGATGTCCTTGTAAGAGGCATGAAAGAAATTCGTGATGGCGATTTAGAGCTAGCGAATAAATTTGGATATACCATGAAAATGGTCGGTTCTGCAACTAAAGATGAAGATGGAATCGAAGTGTCGGTAGAACCCATATTCTTAGCTAATTCACATCCTCTCGCGTCAGTAAACAATGAATTTAACGCCGTATACATATATGGAGATGCTGTAGGAGAAACGATGCTGTATGGTCCGGGAGCGGGTTCATTGCCGACTGCGACGTCTGTTGTATCTGATATTATCGCAACGTGTCGTAATTTACAGTTAGGTGTTAACGGAAAGCGTCCACATGCATCTCAACACAAACGGCTGATTAAATCAGAAAAAAAGTGTTTTTCAACGTATTGCCATCGATTATTAGTAACAGATGAAGTTGGCGTATTATCAAAAATGACATCTATTTACAGCAAGCACCGAGCGAGCATTCAGTCAGTTATCCAGTCACCAGCTAGAGAAGAAGGCAAAGCTGAACTCGTGTTATTGACACATCAAATTTCTCGTCAACAACATTTAGATATTTTAAAGGATTTAGAAGGAACGGCGAGCGTCATTAGCCATTACCGCACAGAAGGAGGGGAAACAGCATGAGATGGCAAGGATTAATCGCAGAACATAAAGAGTGGCTTCCAGTTACAGAAAATACTCCTTCACTAACTTTACAAGAAGGCAATACCCCGCTTGTCCGTTTAGAGAAACTTTCAAAAGAGTGGGAAATTGAACTTTATGTAAAATTAGAAGGTGCAAATCCTACAGGTTCTTTTAAAGATCGAGGCATGGTGATGGCAGTGGCTAAAGCAAAAGAAGAAGGAAAAACCGTCTTAATCTGTGCTTCAACAGGAAACACATCAGCATCAGCCGCAGCTTACGGCGCACGTGCAGGTATGCGCACAATCGTCGTTATTCCAGAAGGCCGTATTGCGCTTGGAAAATTAGCGCAGGCAAAAATGTACGGAGCTGAAATTCTTGAAATTAAAGGAAATTTTGACGAAGCGCTTCAAATGGTACGAGAAGTCGGACAAGAAGCAGGCATTGCACTAGTCAATTCCGTCAATCCATACCGAATTGAAGGACAAAAAACAATCGCATTTGAAGTTATCGATCAACTAGGACAAGTGCCAGACGTTTTTGCGTTACCTGTTGGCAATGCTGGCAATATCTCGGCATCGTGGAAAGGTTTTACCGAATATGCAGAACGTACTGGTGAAAAGCGGCCAACTCTTCTTGGTGTACAGGCAGCTGGCTCGGCACCTATCGTCTATAACAAAATCGTTGAAAACCCAGATACCATTGCGACAGCTATACGCATTGGAAATCCAGCAAGCTGGCAGCTGGCGTTGAATGCGTTAGACGAGTCTAACGGAACGATTTTAGCCGCTACTGATGAAGAAATCCTTAAAGCGTATCAATTGTTAGCTTCAACAGAAGGGATTTTTGCTGAACCGGCATCTTGTGCATCGATTGCAGGTATTAAAAAACAACTAGAAAATGGACTTTTAGAAAAAGGTTCAAAAGTAGTCGCCGTTTTGACAGGAAATGGATTAAAAGATCCCGAAACAGCTATTTCCGTGAATCAGCATAAAGCACTTCTGGCTCCAGAAGATATGGAACAATTTTGGGAGGATTTAAAAAAAGGAGTGAAAGTATGAGTTGGAAAGAATTTTCAGTAACTGTTCCAGCTTCTACCGCGAATCTTGGTCCTGGATTTGATTCAGTTGGATTGGCTTTAGACCTCCATATGTTTGTCCACGTATCACCGGCATCTGCTTGGCTAGTTGAGTACAAAGACCAAAGCTACAATCAGCTAGCAACTGGCACTGACAATTTACTTGTTATCACAGCTCAAGCGGTTGCAGACCAATACAAGCGCCAATTGCCTCCTGCAAAGTTAATAGTCGATACAGAAATACCGTTAAGTAGAGGCCTCGGTAGCAGTGCGTCAGCTATCGCTGCAGGTATTGAAATTGCAGAGCGTTTGATGGACTTAGAACTGTCGATGAAAGAAAAACTTCGAATTGGGACAGAGATAGAAGGGCATCCGGATAATATTTCCGCCTCACTTCTCGGTGGGTTGACGATTTCTTATTTTGACGAAGATGAATTAGAAATTGTCCATATTCCTAAAGTAGACATCGGTGTCGTTATGCTAGTTCCACCTACTGAATTTCTGACATCTGAATCACGTAATCTGTTGCCAGAATCTTTATCTCACAAAACAGCTACAAAAGGCAGCGCATCAGGAAACGTGTTAGCCGCAGCTTTATCGATAGGTGACTGGCGAACAGCAGGACGGATGATGCAAAAAGATGTCTTTCATGAGCCTTATCGTAAAAATCGATTTCCTGATTTCGAAAAAATTCAGCAAAGTTGCTCAGCACTCAACGTTTTTGGCATGGCCATTAGCGGAGCAGGCCCTTCTTTGTTTATCGCAGTAGAAAAAGGTCAAGAACAAGGCATAGCTGCAAAACTAGCAGAGAAATACCCTCATTATGAAAGTATAGTGACAAAACCATCTTCTACAGGAAGTAAAATCTGTGAAGCAATCTTACAAAACAAAAAGAAGCTGTCCTGAAAAATCCAGGACAGCTTCTTTTTGTTTTAGTTTACACTTTAATGGAAATATATTTGGTTTCTAAGAATGCATCCAAGCCTTCTTGTCCACCTTCACGTCCAATACCACTTTCTTTCATTCCGCCAAATGGTGCTTGTGCTGTAGAAGGTGCACCATCGTTCCATCCGACAATCCCATAATCCAGGTTTTCGGAAATATAAGTGCCGCGCGACATGCTTTTAGTGAAAAAGTAAGCAGCTAATCCAAAACGAGTATTATTAGCTAATTGAACAGCTTCTTCATCTGTTTCGAACGTCATAATTGGTGCAACAGGACCAAAGGTTTCTTCGTTCATTACTAACATATCAGAGGTAGCATTTGTTAAGACAGTGGGGTTATAAAAGTAAGCATTGTTTTCGGTGCGACCGTCTCCGCCGACAAGTACTTTAGCACCTTTATCAACAGCGTCTTGCACATGCTTTTCAACTTTTTCATAACCCTCTTTATTGACTAATGGGCCAATTTTTACGCCTTCATCCAAGCCGTTGCCGACTTTTAATTTACTTGCAGCTTCACCGAGTTTTTTGGAGAACTCTTCGACAATGCTTTGTTGAACATAAATACGGTTACCGCATACACACGTTTGTCCAGCATTACGGAACTTTGAAGCCATGACGCCTTCAATCGCTAAATCCATATCTGCATCTTCTAAAACGATGATTGGCGCGTGGCCCCCTAATTCAAGAGACAAATTCAACATGGTTTCCGAAGCTTGTTTCATCAGTTCTTTGCCAATTTCCGTTGATCCGGTAAATGTTAGCTTGCGTACATCTGGATGACTGGTAAATACTTTGCCGATTTTACTAGCACTGCCGGTCACCAAGTTAATGACGCCTTTGGGGAAACCAGCTTCAATAGCAAGTTCGTACATTTTTACTGCAGTTAACGGTGTCATTTTGGCTGGTTTGGCCACGAACGTACAACCTGCAGCAAGAGCAGGGGCCATTTTTCTTGCCATCATAGCAGCAGGAAAGTTCCATGGTGTAATGGATACAACAACACCAACAGGCTGTTTATTGATTTGGATGCGTTTTCCTTCTTTAGAAGCAGGAATTGTTCGGCCATACATGCGTTTGCCTTCTTCAGCGAACCATGAAACAAATGAAGCCGAATACTCAATTTCTCCGATTGCTTCAGCAAGAGGTTTTCCCATCTCTTTTGTTAAAATTTCACCAATTTCTTGTTTATGTTCGAGCAATAAATCATGCCATTTCATCAAAATCTCTGCGCGGTGATAAGCAGTAGTTTTTGACCATTCAGGAAATGCAGCAGCAGCTGCTTCGATTGCTTGGGTCGCTTCTTGTTCGCCACCATTAGGCACTGAACCTAAAATTTCACCAGTTGCGGGGTTCATAACATCAATTTTCCCATCACCTGTAGTTGTCCACTCACCATTAATATAATGTCTTCCGTCCATTCTAGACATCCTCCTTTTGGTTTATGCGTATCTTCCATATTTACCTCTAATTGCCTCTATGTAAACTTTTATTCAATTGCAAAGTAAAACTTGTTCACAATTTGGACACATATTAAAACGTTTTTAGAATAGCTATAATATGCAATATATAGTTAATGAAATCGGTTTCATTAAAATAAAATTATAAACAAAAATAACGTTTTTTCTAAATAGTCTATAAATTCCATGTATTACAGGAGAATGTTGTGCTACTATTTTGATATTACTAAAAATAATGTGAAGCTCAAAAGCACACGTTATTTGCTACAAAAGAAAAAGGGGGAAACCAATATGTCTCAAATGCTGGCATTAGCTATTTTAATTTTAGTTTTATTTATCGGCGAAGCGGTTTCAATTCGCACAAAAGCCTGGATTCCTTCAATTTTTGTCAGTGGGGTTTTGTTCTTACTAGGGTTTTGGACATTCTTTCCTCCAGAAATCGTTACGCTTGCAGGAGTTCCACCGGCTGTAGCCGTCATGCTTATTTATTTACTGATTACCAATATGGGAACTTTATTGTCTTTACAAGAATTAAAAGAACAATGGAAAACAATCTTAATTGCGATATCGGGTATTTTAGGAATCGTCGCTGCCTTATTTGGTATCGGTACTTTACTATTCGATTTTCAAACGGTAGTAGTCGCAATTCCACCTTTAGTTGGTGGACTGGTATCTGCATTGATCATGTCAGAAGGAGCAGCTGCTGCAGGACTTCCAACATTGGCAGTTTTCGCTATCGTCATTTATGTTGTGCAAGGATTTGCAGGGTATCCACTAACGTCGATTATGTTGAAAAAAGAAGGTAAAAACCTTTTAGAGAAATTCAGAAATAATGAACTAGCCGCTAAGCAGCAACCTGGCGAACAAACAGGAGCTACAGAAGAAGCGGTAAAAGAACCACGCATGTTTGCAAGGATGCCGGATAAATACAATACAGACTTTTTCAAGTTTTTCCGTTTGGCATTTGTAGGTTATTTAGCTTACTTGACGTCGGTTCTTTTAACTCCGGTAGTAGGAATTAGCCCATTCGTTTTGTGTTTACTATTTGGTGTTATTGCACGTAGCATCGGTTTCCTTGAACGTCATCCATTACAAAAAGCGAATGGCTTTGGATTCGCAATCATGGGCTTATTATTATTCATTTTTGATGGACTAAAAAACGCGACACCAAGCATGATGCTTGAAATTTTATATCCGCTTATCGGCTGCATCATCATCGGTGTAGTGGGTATGTATATCTTTTCGCTGATTGTCGGAAAACTTCTTAAAGTTAGTAAAGAAATGGCATTTGCAGTTTCTTTGACGGCTCTTTACGGTTTCCCAGCAGATTATATTATTACTGTAGAAGTTATCAATTCGTTAACTAGGGACGAAGAAGAACGCGAAGTTCTAACAAGTCATATGTTGCCTCCGATGCTAGTGGCAGGCTTTATCACGGTTACAATTGTTTCTGTCATTTTGGCCGGTATATTTGTAGGCTTCCTATAAACAGGAATTTCAATTGAGTATACGGTATAAGTTTTTAATGTAAGTTTGATAAAACAGAAATCGGAGTGAATTCACCATGATCAATCAAGCAATAAAAAACGCTATTAAAGAAAATAGTCAAGAAATGCTTGGAATTCGTCGCAAGCTTCACAGCGAGCCTGAACTGTCATGGGAAGAGTTTGAAACTTCACAGTTTGTCTACGATTATTTAACAGAGCTTGGCATTAGAGCGCGCAAAATGGAGCCGACTGGCGTCATAGGAGAACTTAAAGGTGGAAAAGAAGGACAGACCGTTGCATTGCGTGCAGATATGGATGCATTGTCTGTTGAAGAACTAAATACAGACTTGTCGTATAAGTCAAAAGAACTTGGTAAAATGCATGCTTGTGGACATGACGTTCATACGACTATGCTTTTGGCAGCTGCAAAAGCTTTGGTCAGTGTAAAAGAAGAAATTCCAGGCAATATCCGTTTTATTTTTCAGCCTGCTGAAGAAGTGGCAACTGGCGCTAAAGCAATGGTCAAGCAAGGAGCTGTAGAAGGAGTGGATAACGTTTTCGGCATTCATATCTGGTCTCAAGGAGCTACAAGCACAGTGGCTTGTAGTCCAGGTCCTGCATTTGCTTCAGCAGATATTTTTAAAGTGCGTTTTAAAGGGCAAGGAGGACACGGTGCAATGCCACAAGCTTGTGTCGACACTGCGATTATCGCTTCTTCATTTGTAATGAATATACAGTCCATTGTCTCTCGCACAGTAGATCCTATGCAGTCAGCAGTTGTGACCGTCGGCAAAATGATTGTTGGAACTCGCTTTAACATTATCGCTGAAAATGCAGAAATTGAAGGTACAGTAAGATGCTTTGATCCTGCTATTCGTGATCATATTGAAAAACAGTTACAGGTTTATGCAAATCATACAGCAGCAATTTACGGAGGTACCGCAGAAGTAGACTATATTCGTGGAACGCAGGCTGTTATTAATGGAACAGAAAGTGCTCAATTGGTTCAAAAAGTAGCAAGCGAAGCATTCGGTGAAGATTCTATATATAAAGAAGAACCGACTATGGGCGGAGAGGATTTTTCATTTTACTTAGATGAAGTTCCAGGGAGCTTTGCATTAGTAGGAAGCGGTAATGCTGAAAAAGATACACAATGGGCCCATCATCACGGAAAGTTTAATGTTGATGAAGACTCAATGGTGACAGGTGCTGAACTTTACGCACAATACGCATGGTCTTTTTTAACAAAATAATCACAACTCAGGAGGAAATTATGCCAGAATATACTAACAATCCTTTATATGAAGAGTTGCTAAAAGATTATAATGCCAAACTCGACTATTCAGGAATCAGCGGTGAGCGTATTGCAAAACGATTGTTCGAATTATCTCAGATAGGGTTTGTTCAAGTTGGAGGCGTAAAGCGGTCTGGGTTTTCAGACGAAGAAAAAGCCGCGAAAGTGCTCGTTAAAAAATGGATGCAAGAAGCAGGACTTGAAGTTTCTGAAGATGGAGCAGGAAACGTATTAGCTCGATTAGAAGGAAAGACCAAGCGACCAGCGATTGCTTCAGGTTCACATGTCGACAGTGTGCCAAGCGGTGGGAATTTCGATGGTCCATTAGGTGTTTTATCTGCACTAGAAGTTGTCGAGTCGTGGAAAGAAACAGGCTATATTCCAGACAAGCCATATGAAGTCATTATTTTTTCTGATGAAGAAGGATCTCGTTTTAATAGTGGTTTAACAGGCAGTCAAGCAATGACAGGTGCAATGACAGATCAAGAAATGGACCAACTTCGTGATTATAATAGTGAAACATTAGAACAAGTATTAGCACATTATGGCAGTACGTTAGAGTCGTTTAAAGCTGCTAAAAGAAATTTAGAAGAATTAGAACTGTTTGTAGAAATTCATATCGAACAAGGCAAAAAATTAGAACAAGCAAATCAACCAGTGGGTATTGTTAGTGGCATTGCAGGACCGGCTTGGTTAGAAGTTGAATATATCGGTGAAGCAGGACATGCTGGCAATACGCCGATGATTGGACGAAAAGATTGTTTAGTAGCAGCAGCAGAGTTTCTTCAATCGATTCCTCAATTTCCAAAAGCACTTAATGATACGGCAGTTGCAACCGTAGGGAAGCTAAATGTTTTTCCAAACGGAGCAAATGTTATTCCTGAAAGTGTGAAAATGCTTGTCGATATTCGGGATATAAATGAGGAACCAAGAGATCAATTGCTTGATCAATTAAGCGAGCAAGCAGAAAAAGTCGCAAAGGCAAATGAAATTCAATCAAATATCAAGATAAATACGCGTATACAACCGGTACCGATTGCAGAAAATTTGCAGAAGCGGTTAGCTAAATCGTTAAATAAATTTAATATCGTACCGACCTACATTCCAAGTGGAGCTGGGCACGATGCAATGAATCTCGGTCGCTTTATCCCAGTCGCGATGCTTTTTGTTCGAAGCAAAGACGGAATCAGTCATAATCCAAAAGAATGGTCATCTTTAAATGATTGTATAATGGGAATTCATGTATTAAAAGATTTTATCGAAGATGCTATGAAAAACTAATCTTGTTCAATTTAATAAAAACCAGAAAAAGAGCGATGCCTTTTTCTGGTTTTTTGTTGTCCATAAAATGTAAAATTATATATGTGTTTTGGAATTATCAGTATTTTTTGATATAGTGTGTATATCACGAGTGAAATGGGGTATACAAGTGATAACTACGTAACTTATCCTACAAAGCTTGGAGGTGGTTGGGTGAAAGTAGCGGAAGAACAAACTCATAATAAATCAATTATTTTTTCAGAAGAAAAGCTAGTAGATAATTGTCGCGCATACTTTTCATCAGAAACTGAAAAAATAGCAGCTATCGGTGAATCGTTTTTAAAATACTTTTATAAAAATTCATCATCACAAGCAGTACTTTTTAAAACCATTAAAGAAATTACAGCAGACATTAATATCTCACATCAAACTTTAAGTAAAGTCTTAAAAATATTAGAATCAAAAGAAGTTATTTACCGCAGAAATGGAATTATTGGATTGAGAAAAGAAACATAAAAGAGGCATCTCTCATTAAGAGGAGAATGCTCAGACTGTAGACAAACTCGAATTACTCGAGTTGTTTACAGTTTTTTTATTAGAATAAATCGCTTGCCTCCCACGTGGACGCGCCATCGCTAATATCTTCAGTAAATAGACGTATCAAAGAAGTTAGGAGAACTATTGAAATAAGATAGACAAAAAAGGTTTTGGAACTAACTTGTCTCAAACCTCTTTTGTCTATACTCTGAGCATCTCTCATTAAGAGGAGAGATGCTTTTTTATATTTGTTAAAAAAAGAGATGTAATATGTATTCACCTTAGAAGTTGGGATTAAATAAGAATCAAAATACCTAATAAATATTGGTTGCCCTTATTTTATTTTACCGATAAAGACTAAATACTTATACTTTTGCTCAATTATTTAAACTTTATCCTTAATATTGTAGATTGAAGCAGTCAAGTATGATATAAATGAACTATAATAATCTGAATTTTTAGAAATAAACTTTAACTAAAAATTTTAAGAACAATATGTATTGAATAGTCAATAATAAGCATATTTTTTCTAGTTAATTTTAAAAAATTTTTTATGGAGTTCTATTTTAGTGAATTGGTTAGCGAAAAATGGAACAAAAACAGAGAGAGTCGAAAAAAGAGTGTCGTTTCAAACGATTAAAAATGATTTACTAGGTGGGGTAGGGGTGGAAATGTATGTATGAACTAATATCAATACAAGAACATGGTCGATGGCAAAGAATCCTCGATGTTTTAAATATAACGGATATATACTATACCAACCAATATTTTTTAAGTGCCTTGAAATTAGATCCTGGAGTTGCTGTTCTTTTTTATTATAAAGATGAAGATGGTGAAGTCGCCTATCCTTTCATTAAAAGAATCGTGAATGACGAAGATGTTACTGTTTTTGATGCAACAACTCCTTATGGTTATGGAGGTCCTGTAGTAAAGGTGAAAAAAGATCAGCAACGTTTAGTGAACAGTTTTAGAAAAGAATTTGTAGCATACTGCTATAAAGAAAAGATAATCGCAGAATATATTCGTTTTCATCCGTTAAAGCATAACGATCAATTGTTTAAAGATCATTTAAGAATATCGGCTGTATTTGAAACCTTTACCATTAATTTAAAAGACTATTCTATCCCTATTCAGATTAATCAGGACTTGATTGTAAAAAAACTAGGTACGGTCCGTCACCTCTTTGAATTTTTAGTGCTGTACTATTCATCTGTTCGACGGAAAGAAGAAACGGATAGCTATTTTTTTTTCACAAATGATTATTTTGAAGCCTTAATTAGTTCGATGGGATCTAATTTGCATTTGTTTGGTGTTTATCATGAAAATAAGTTGGTCTCTGCCTGCTATGTCTTAGCAAAGGGAGATACTATTTATTATCACTTAGAAGGAAGTTTACCTGAAGTGGACTACCCAAAAACAATGCGAACTTTGTTAGAAAAAATTGCTGAATGGGGAAAAGAAAACTATTATACCTCTTTTCATTTAGGTAGCGATTTTTATGGAGCAATAAATGGTGGAAACTCAATCAAAAAAGAACTAGCCAATTGCAAACCTGTGATGTTTACAATCGGTCAGCAAGTTTATGATCAAGAAATCTATAATCGACTGGCATCTTTGGAAGATGAAGATATTATACGTAAATATAGAAACAGTTGATGTAATATGAGGAGGGATAGACATGAAGTACACACAGTACAAAGGTGTTGTAGAAAGAGAGTATAAAAAATCTTTAAGAAAAATAATGTATGAAATTTGTGTTGTTGAGGGATTAAATTCTTCACTTGGCGCAAAAAAGTTAGGAGTAGCAAAGGAAGTTTTTGTTTTTTGGCGAAGTTTTTATCGAATGGATCGCAACCAGCAATTGTTTGATCAAGCGATTGATTCACTGGATCAAATGGAGTTTCTTTATTTAAATGAAGCGAAAGGCATCAATTTAGCAAGGCCGCTTCAGCATCACACCGAAAAATCACTGGAAGGTCTTGAAGAGTTGGTAGAGAGAATGATAGAGTATTATAAGTTCCTACATGCCGAGACAAATGGTCTTTCTGCAGACACCGGGAACTTACCCTTGTATGAATTCGCACAAGCGCTGCTAACAGACTATAAAAGTGGAGAGCTATTGTCAGAAGTAGAAAGTAAAAAGAAAAAAGCCTAATTTTTATATAAAGAGAACGGATGAGGATATTGCAATCATTCACTGAAAAAGTAATAACTATCATACAACAGATTCCGCCTGGCAAAATCATGACTTATGGCCAAGTGGCAGCTGCTGCCGGAAGTCCACGTGCAGCCAGACAAGTGACTAGAATCTTACATAGCATGAGTGCTAAGTATAATTTGCCTTGGCATCGAATTGTGAATGTCCACGGTCAAATTGTCCTTAAAGATGAAGAAGCTCGATATTTCCAGAGAACATCACTTCAAAACGAAGGAGTGGAAGTAGGTCTGAATGATCGGATCGATTTGACTCAGTTTCAGCTCCAGGTACAAGTAAAAAATTACAGTGAGCGGTATTAAAACCTCTGAAAAGAGGTTTTTCTTATTTTTCGCTAATGGCAATGTGGCTGTTGATGCGTTGAGAAGATTAAAAATCTTTCTAATTGAAAAAACGGATTAATACACCTAAAATGTTTGCAAGTTTAGAAACGAGGGGTATAGACAATAATGGACAATTTGATTATGCAGAAAAGAGGGAAAGTATGAAAAATGAAAATAAGCCGGTGATCGGCATTACAGCACGTGTTGAAGAAAATCTAAACTATACGCTAGATGCTGTTTACAGTAACGCCATTCTTAAAGCTGGAGGCTTACCGTTAATTGTACCGATTGTAGATAAAGAAGACATTCCATTAGTATGCGAGCGATTGGATGGATTAATTGTTATAGGTGGAGGAGATATTAATCCTACATTGTATGGAGAAGAGCCTCATTTACGTCTGGGTGCAGTTTATCCAGGAGGCGATGAATATGAAAAAGAACTTATTTTGAAGTTTCTTGAGTTAGATAAGCCGTTTATTGGGATGTGTCGTGGTTTACAAATGTTTAACATTGCGATGGGTGGAACAAATTATCAAGATTTAGAATCTCAGTTTGAAGGAGAACTTTATCAGCATAAGCAAAATGCTATGAGAACTCACCGCACGCATTCAGTCACGTTAGAAGAAGATAGCCTGCTATACGACATCATGCAAGAGAAAAAGTTCCATGTAAACTCTTTTCACCACCAAGGTGTGAAAGATGTTTCTGAGAAATTGACTGTAGCTGCACACGCTGCTGATGGACTCGTGGAAGCGCTAGAAAGCAAAAATCATCAATTTGCTTTGGGCATTCAATGGCATCCAGAAGAGTTCGCTCTTCAAGGAGACGAAGCTTCAATAAACATCTTTGATCGTTTTGTTAAAGAATGCTTAGTAGATAAAAAGCAAAATCAATAAAGTTCAAATGTATTAAGACGAGCAAGTAGGTCATATTTTAAAAAGATCCAAGGAGTAAGAGCTCCTTGGATCTTTTTTGTCTTGTAGATTATCATATTAAGTCGAACGCCTAGAAAATAAAAATAGCTCAAATGGGTACACACTAGTTAACGCGAATCAACTAAAGGAGTGTCCCCAAATGAGCTATGCCCAAATGATATCACGGGAACGTGTGTTAATCGAGAGTTATTGCCTAGAGGAGAAATCATTGTCTTACATGGCCAAATGCTTGAAACGAAGTAAAAGCACCATCCACTATGAATTGAAACGCTGTAAGCCTTACAATGCCCTTTTAGCACAGGCTGATTACGAGGCCAAACGTCAAAACTGCGGCGCTAGACGCTCGGTCAATCAAGAAGATGTCGACTATATTTTGTCCAAACTGAAGCTCGGCTGGTCGCCTGAAGGCATCGTCGGCCGGTACTGGAAAACGCATAAGAAACCCTTTCCCATCAGTGTCTCGAGCATCTATCGTTACGCTGCACTTGGCCTGTTCAAGCTGTCCCAAAAGCTCCTGATTCGTAAAGGACGGAAGTTGAAAAACAACGAAGTGGAGACCCGGGGCAAGATGCCACATCTGAAGACAATCCATGCGCGCCTAGCACCACGAAGCGAAGTGGGACACTGGGAAGTCGATACGGTCATCGGCAAGTCACATAAGAGCCAGATCCTCACATTGACCGAGCGTACCACCCGGTTTGAGATTGTCTTATAAGCTGGCAGCGAAGACGGCCAGTGAAACGGCACAGGCCATCATCCGTGTGTTGAAAAACCTGCCAAAGAAAATGGTGAAATCCATCACCGCAGACCGGGGCAAAGAGTTTCACGATTGGATCGAAGTGGAGAAAGCTTTGGAGATTCCATTTTACTTCTCGGATCCCGGAGTGCCGGGCCAACGTGGAACCAACGAAAACAGTAATGGCCGTGTTCGTCGCACCTATCCAAAAGGCACTGACTTCAGCCGCATGACCCAGAAAGAAACCATGGAATTTCTTTTGACGTTCAATCGAGTGCCACGAAAGGTACTGAATTACAACACACCCTTTGAGGTATTCATGAATTTCTTGCCGCGTTCGACTTGAATTGACAATTTACATCTCTTAGTAAGTTTCAAAAAGAAAATAAAAAAAGCTATCACTAAAAGAAATTAGCAACAGCCATTGTAATCGACGATAAATTTATGCTTGTTGTTTTGTAGTAGACCACGGTTCAGGAACGCGAGCTTGAGCAGCCACTTCAGTGCCCGTAGACCAAGGCTCAGGAACGCGAGCTTGAGCAGCCACTTCAGTGCCCGTAGACCAAGGCTCAGGAACGCGAGCTTGAGCAGCCACTTCAGTACCCGTAGACCAAGGCTCAGGAACACGAGCTTGAGCTGCCACGTCAGTGCCAGTAGACCAAGGCTCAGGAACACGAGCTTGAGCT
>JBBSRA010000005.1:0-120245 GCA_038243515.1 Caryophanales bacterium | reverse complement strand
GGAATTTGATGTCCCCACCAAAGCTGGCGTGAAATACACCAGTCGCGAATGTTTTCCATCCAGTGTAAATAGGTTTTCTCAAAACGATCCGGTACAAAATTAACACCCGCATCATTTTTTTGCGCTTCTACAGATGCTGCAGCAAGTGGCTTCATGTCAACAAACCATTGTGTTGATAAATAAGGCTCTACAACAGCACCGCTTCGCTCAGAGTGACCAACAGAATGCATATGCTCTTCGATTTCAAATAACACGTCCATGTCTTGTAGATCTTTCACGATTTGCTTGCGGCATTCAAAACGGTCGAGTCCTTCGTATTTGCCGGCGTTTTCGTTCATTGAACCGTCTTCGTGCATTACGAGTACGCGTTCTAAATTATGACGGTTGCCAATTTCAAAGTCATTCGGGTCATGAGCAGGTGTAATTTTTACGGCACCACTACCAAATTCTCTATCCACGTAATCGTCCGCTACAATTTCAATTTCGCGCCCGATAATTGGCAAAATTACTTTTTTACCGATTAAATGCTGGTACCGCTCGTCTTTCGGGTGAACGGCAACCGCTGTATCGCCAAGCATTGTTTCCGGACGTGTTGTCGCAATTTCAATATGCCCACTACCATCTGCAAGTGGATAACGCATATGATAAAAAGCACCTTTTACGTCTTTATGAATCACTTCAATATCTGAAATGGCTGTTTTTGTATTCGGATCCCAGTTGATGATGTACTTGCCGCGGTAGATAAGCTTTTTCTCGTATAGTTTCACGAAAACTTCACGTACTGCTTTTGACAAGCCGTCGTCTAATGTAAACCGCTCACGCGAATAATCAAGGCCTAAACCTAATTTCGCCCATTGCTCACGAATGTGACTTGCGTATTGATCTTTCCATTTCCACGATTCTTGAAGAAATGCTTCACGTCCTAAATCATAACGTGAACGTCCTTCTTCTTTTAACTTGCCTTCCACTTTTGCTTGCGTTGCGATACCCGCATGATCCATTCCAGGAAGCCATAGCGCATCAAAGCCTTGCATACGCTTCATGCGTGTTAAAATATCTTGCAAGGTTGTATCCCAAGCGTGTCCTAAGTGCAGCCTGCCGGTAACGTTTGGTGGAGGAATCACGATGGTATACGGAGTTTTGCCACTCTCAGGTTTGGCTTCAAAGAATTTCTGGTCGACCCACCAATCGTAACGGCCTTTTTCAATCGATTGCGGATCGTACTTTGTCGACATTTGTTCAGTCATTGGAATTCCTCCTTTAATTTCTGGTAGAACGCAAAAAACTCCCGTCGTCTGTAAAGGACGAAGGAGTTTTTCGCGGTACCACCTTTATACACAGGTCTACGTAGAGACCTGGCTCTCAAGTTTCATAACGGATGTTAAGTCCGGTTCCCGCTACTCGTTTCACGGCAACTGCTCCGAGGTGACATTCAACTATACGTTCATGAAAACCTCCCACCAAATGGTCTTCTCTCTGAAATGTACGTATACTTTACTATCCTCATCAACGCATGAATATCTAATTACTCTTATTGTACTCAATATCTGGTTTTAGCGTCAAGTTTATTTTCTGGTTGTGATAGTTAGTGTGGCTTTCTCATGTCGCTCGGGTCGCTTTGGGCATGACTCTCGCAATAAGCCCGGAAGTACACCGGTCTTTTTGCTTCGCCTAGCCTTTGGTCGCGCCTCGCTTAGAGAATAGCGATTTGCTTGATGGTTTGTGTTTATAGTTGGTGTGGTCTTCTTACGCCGCTTCGGTCGCTTTGGGCATGGCTCTCGCAATAAGACCGGAAGTACACTGGTCTTTTTGCTTCGCCTAGCCCCTGGTCGCGCCTTGCTTAGAGAATAGCGATTTGCTTGATGGTTTGTGTTTATAGTTAGTGTGGCTTTCTCATGTCGCTCGGGTCGCTTTGAGTATGGCTTAGACAATAGAACATCTACTGGTAGCCTAGTGTTTATAGTTAGTGATGCTTCTCATGTCGTTCTTTAAATGATTAGAAATTAATTGGTAGTAATTTTTTTACATGAAAAAAAGCTGAGACACCTGAAATTTTCAGATGCTTCAGCTTTTGGCTTTGTTAACGTGCTAATTTAGCAAATACCGTATGGAATGCTTCTACGGTTTTTGCGATGTGCTCTTCTGTATGGGCTGTCGATAAGAACATGCCTTCAAACTGAGATGGTGGCAAGTAAATGCCTTCTGCTGCCATTAAGCGGTAGTAATTTGCAAACAGTTCAAGGTCTGAAGTTTTGGCTGATTCAAAGTCAACCACGTTTTCGTTTGTGAAGAAAAAGCCAATCATCGATCCTGCACGGTTGACCGAGTGCGGGATGTTGTATTTTGTTGCAGCTTCGCGGAATCCTTTTTCAAGTTGATCGCCGCTTTCGATGAATACGTCATAGCTTTCTTCGGTTAAACGAGAAAGTGTTTCAAAGCCTGCGCGCATGGCAAGTGGATTACCTGACAAAGTACCGGCTTGATAAATCGAACCGCTTGGTGCAACTTGTTCCATAATTTCGCGCTTGCCACCGAATGCGCCGACTGGTAAACCACCACCAATTACTTTGCCGAGGCACGTCATGTCTGGTGTTACTCCGTAATAGCCTTGTGCACAGTTATACCCCACACGGAAACCGGTCATGACTTCATCAAAAATCAATAAAGTGCCGTTTTCATGAGTTAAGTTGCGAAGTTCTGTTAAGAAGCCTTCGTTTGGTGGAACAACTCCCATATTTCCTGCAACGGGTTCTACGATAACAGCAGCTAATTCGTCACCAAACTCTTGGAACGCCAATCGAACACTTTCAAGGTCATTAAATGGTACAGTAATCGTGTTTTTAGCAATTGATGCTGGTACGCCTGGTGAGTCTGGCAGTCCTAAAGTTGCAACGCCTGAACCGGCTTTGATCAACAAGCTGTCAGCATGGCCGTGGTAGCAACCTTCAAACTTCAGAATTTTGTCTCGCCCCGTATACCCGCGAGCTACGCGTAATGCACTCATCGTTGCTTCTGTTCCTGATGAAACCATACGGACCATTTCAATCGATGGAACGCGTTCCATGACTAATTTCGCCATCGTGTTTTCAAGTTCAGTGGGTGCGCCAAATGATGTACCCAGTGCCGCTGTTTCTTGAATCGCTTTGACTACTTCTGGATGGGCATGACCCAAAATTAGCGGTCCCCACGATAAAACGTAATCGATATACGTATTGCCATCAATGTCTGTGATTGTCGCGCCACTACCGGATTGCATGAATATGGGCTCCATGCTTACTGATTTAAAAGCACGAACCGGACTGTTAACGCCGCCTGGCATTAATGTTTTGGCTTCAGTAAATGCTGCTACTGATTTTTCGTAAGTCATTTTTTCTCCTCCAACCAGCGTGCTGCGTCTTTTGCGTGATACGTCATGACGATATCCGCTCCTGCGCGTTTCATGCTCAATAATGTTTCCAAAACAATTTTTTCTTCGTCAATCCAGCCATTTGCTGCAGCTGCTTTGACCATGGCATATTCGCCTGATACGTTGTATGCAACAATCGGGACATCAAAATTATCGCGTACTTCACGAATAATATCCAAATAAGACAAAGCCGGTTTAACAATCATGAAATCTGCGCCTTCTTGAATATCAGAAGTTGCTTCACGTAGTGCTTCCATGCGATTTGCAGGGTCCATTTGGTAGGTTTTACGATCTCCAAATTGAGGCGTGCTGTGAGCCGCTTCGCGGAAAGGTCCGTAATAAGCAGATGAATATTTAACGCCGTAAGACATAATTGGCGTGTTTTCAAATCCAGCTTCGTCTAGTGCGGAACGAATCGCTGCGACAAATCCGTCCATCATGTTTGATGGCGCAATAATATCTGCTCCGGCTTTTGCTTGAGACACAGCTGTACGCGCTAATAAATCTAATGATTTGTCATTTAAAATCACACCATCTTCGATGACACCGCAATGGCCATGGTCAGTATACTGACAAAGACACGTATCTGCAATAACTACCAAGTCAGGATGACGGGTTTTTGCAAAACGAATGGCTTCTTGTGTAATGCCATGATCGTGATAAGCTTGCGTTCCAACAGCATCTTTTTCATTAGGCACACCGAACAAAATCACTGATGGAATCCCAAGATCGACAACTTCATCAAGTTCAACGCCTAGTTTATCCAATGAAAATTGGAATACTCCGGGCATAGATGAAATTTCGTTTTTTACATTTTCTCCTTCAACAACAAAAATCGGATAAATAAAATCCTCTTTATGTAAGCTTGTTTCGCGAACCATTGAACGAAGATTAGCAGAACCGCGCAAACGGCGATGACGGTTAAAATTCAATTTTTTCATTTCGACAAACTTCCTTTCGCTATTTCATTGATGACTTCAAGATACGTATATTTTTTAGGCGTAAAATCTACTTTACCGCCATTGTCTAAGATTGCCTGTTTTGTCACATGACCAATCGCTGCAACTTGGATGTTTGACCAGTTTCCGCCCGCTTTTCTATAAGCTGATACAGCAGAAGGACTAGCAAAAAGAACAATAACGTTTGTTAATTGTGCAACGACTTTCGCGTTTTCGATATTCAACACTGTATCGTAAACCGTCCATTCATCCACTTGCATCGACATAGAGGAAATGGTGTTTTTCGCCATTTGCCCTTTAATGAACAAGCATTTCGCTACTCCAGAAACAGGTGGAAATTCTTCGATAAAATGATCCGCACTAAAAACTTTCGGAATAAAATCAACTTGGTGACCGTGTTTTTGCAAAACTGCAGCAGTTTGGTCGCCTACTGCCGCTATTTTCGCTGATACGTTTTCGTTAAATGCACAAAATACTTCAGCGCTTGTGCGACTAGTGAAAATTAGCCAGTCATAACCCGTGAAATCCGGTTTTTCTGACTGGCGAACAGCAGTTTCAACAAGTGGCAAATATACGGTTTCCGCGCCATATGATTGTGCATGGGAAATCGCTTCTACCGGTTTTCTAGAACCGGTAAAAACGATTGTTTTTTCTTCAAGCAGTTGATTGGGATTAGACATTGCTTTCAGCTTTGACACGCTGAATCAAATCATAGCCGCCTTGTGCACTAATTTTCTCAGCAACCACTCGTCCTGCTTCGATCGGATCATGGCTAATTGCCATTTCCTTAAACACTTGGTCTGCTTCTGGTGAAGAAATAAGTCCTGTAAATGTAATTTCACCTTTGTTTACTGTTGCATATCCAGCGATAGGTACTTGGCAGCTGCCATCCATATCTTTAAGGAATTTACGTTCTGCATTAACAGCTAAAAAAGTTTCTTCGTGATTTAGTTTACCCAACTCCGCTATTAACTCGTTATCGTCTTCACGGCATTCAATTCCAAGTGCACCTTGTCCGATTGCGGGTAGGCAATCTTCGACTTCAAGAAACTCAGTCACTAAATCATCTTTCCAGCCCATTCGTTTTAAACCTGACGCTGCTAAAAGAATTGCATCAAAATCGCCTGCTTGTAATTTCGCAAGACGCGTATCGATATTTCCACGAATCCATTGAATATCCAGATCTGGACGTATTAAAAGCAATTGTGAACTACGACGTAAACTACTTGTTCCAACGACTGCTCCTGCTGGCAAGTCCATTAACTTCACATGACCATTTGCAATATATGCATCGCGTGGGTCTTCACGTTCAGGAATACACCCGATTGCAAGTCCTTCAGGTAATGCAGACGGCATATCTTTCATGCTGTGAACAGCAAAGTCGATTTCACGATCAAAAAGAGCTTGCTCGATTTCTTTAACAAACAGGCCTTTACCGCCAATTTTCGAAAGCATAACATCAACAATGCGATCGCCTTTTGTAACAATTTCTTTAATTTCAAATTCAAATGGTGCGCCTGCTACTTTTAACTTTTCGATAAATTGCTTTGTTTGTGTCATCGCTAGTTTACTTCTTCTCGAACCTACAATAATTTTTCTCAACTAAATCCTACCTCTCTTTAATACCAAAAATGAAATTCAGATAATCGACTGCCTAAAAAGAAATTGATAAGCAGCACTAAAAACAAATACGTATGTGCCATTGCGTAATTCATCCCATTTAAGGAACCTTTACGATGTCGCCAAAGAACCCATCCATATAATACCAGCAATATAAACGATCCCACAATTTTCATGTCAAACACTGAAAACTCCGACAGTGAAATAATCGCCCATTGCATACCTAGAACTAATGACACAAACAACAACGAAATACCGACTAAAATGGAAATCGTCATAAATTGCTGTGTTTGTCCAAGCGACGGCAAGTTTGCCCATTGTTTTGTCCATTTCTTTTTCTTGAGCATTCTATATAACACCATGTGAAGTGCCGCAAACACAAAGGACAGCGAAAACGCCACATACGATAGAATCGCAAAGCTAACATGAATAAACAATAGCTCTGATACTAACGCATCTCCAACAGGTGACCGCTCGATTTGTACGGGTGAGAACGTATGGATTGTCATAAAGATAAATCCGATAACGTTGATGAAAAACACCACAAAGTCGAATCGATAGAAAATCCTCAAAACAATCGACAACGTCACCAACAACCAGGCATAAAAATAAATACCTTCAAACAAAGTCAATATTGGGAATCGCTGCGTTTCAATGATATACAGTACTAAAAATACAGTTTGCATGACCCAAACTAAACCAAGCAAGCTCATTGCAATGCGACTGGCTTTTTTTTCTTTATATAAGTAATCGATAAAATAAAAAACAAGGCTGACAGCATATAGAATAACCATAGCTTCATGCAGCCTTGCCATTGTTAAATCAGCCATCCCATTCCCCTTCATCTCCATAATTAAAGACGTCCCGTCTCTACATTTTAACATATAGATTCGAAAACGCCTCTGTTGAAAAGCTTAAAATGAATAACCGGGAGTTTCAGTTGTAGAGTTTTGAGCTTGAGAAACAGTTTTTTCCGCATTCTTTTGCGGAGCTTTAGACTGCTTCTCTATTTCTTTTTCAACTTCCTCTTCAATACCAAAGATTTGCATGAATAATTCGAGTTGCTCGCGAGACTTAGGCTTTCCGCCCATTTCCTTCGCTTGCAAAATCGGATCTTTCAACAATTGATTGATGATCGATTTTGTATGTTTGTTTAGAACTTTTTTCTCACGCTCTGTTAAGTCTGGCATTTTGTTTTCAATACTCGCCATTGTCTCAGCTTGTATGCCCAGCGCTTTTTGGCGAAGTGCAGAAATTACCGGTACGACTCCAAGCGTTGTTAGCCAGTCATTAAACTCAAGTGCTTCTTTATCAATCATCGTCATGATTTCACCAGCCGCGCGTTCACGCTCTGCCAGGTTTGCTTCTACGATGCCTTGCATGTCATCAATGTCATACAAGAAAACGTTTGGTAAATCACCAATGCGTGGGTCCATATCACGCGGAACTGCGATATCCACCATGAACAATGGTTTACCTTTACGAAGCTTTTCGACAAACTGCATCAATTCAAGATCAATAACAAAATCAGTTGAGCCTGTAGACGAAATTAAAATATCTGCTTCTAGCAATGCACATTGCAATTGATTTAACGGTTTTGCGTTACCACCGAATTTATCTGCTAACAATTCAGCTTTTTCGAATGTCCGGTTAATGACCGTCACTCGATCGGCTCCACTACCTTGCAAGTTTTTAATCGCCAATTCGCCCATTTTTCCAGCACCTAAAATAACAACGTGTTTGTTTTTAAGCGTGCCAAAAATTTTCTTGCCCAGTTCAACAGCTGCATACGATACCGATACTGCATTTTCGCCTATCGCTGTTTCAGAATGTGCTCGTTTCGCCAACGTCACAGCCTGCTTGAACAATTGGTTGAACACTGTGCCTGTTGTGCCGTGCGCTTGTCCTGCAAGAAAACTATTTTTTACTTGACCTAAAATTTGAGTTTCACCCAAAACCATCGAATCAATACCAGCCGTTACACGGAATAAATGCTCAATTGCTGCATCTTGTTCGTGAACAAATAAATACTGAGAAATGGCTTCTTTCGGCAAGTCAAAATAATCAGCAAGAAATTGCTTCACATAATATCTTCCTGTGTGAAGTTGATCTACAACTGCATAAACTTCCGTCCGGTTGCAGGTAGAAACAATCACGTTTTCCAATATGCTTTTTTGTTGTTTTAACGCCTGCATCGCCTGTGGCAAGTCCGATTCGATAAATGACAGCTTTTCACGAATCTCCACGGGTGCAGACCGGTAGTTCACACCTACTACTAATGTGTGCATGGGTACAAAACACCTTTCACGTTCAATATTTCATCTCTATTCAGTATACCACTTTTGTGCTTTGTTAGGACTGCAAAGTTGTGAACAAGACATGAATGTAATGCTTAATTGTAATTATTATAATCTAATAGTAGCAAACTGATTTCATGGTCACAAGTATAACGCTCTTAGTCGGAATTGACTGTTAATGGACGCGTGTGTTGTGAAGATCTTAGCGTGTTAACTATAAGCTTGATACCTATTCAATTACACGTTCTACAGTTTTTATAAACCTCCACAAAAAAAGCGCAACCCGCAGGCTACGCTTCCTGTTTACATTCTGTTTTCAATTTCCTGCCATGCTTCATCTCTACCAAGTCCAGTTTCAGACGAGAAGATAATGAGTGGATCGGCTTTATCCATATCCAATGTTGTGCGAACGATTTTCTTATGCTTGTCCCATTTGCCTTTTGGAATTTTGTCCGCTTTTGTCGCAATAATAATACACGGAATTTCAAAATGCTTCATGAATTCATACATCGCGATATCGTCTCTACTTGGCGGATGTCGCAAGTCAACGATTTGAATTACCGCACGCAATGGCTCACGGTTTGTAATATACCGCTCAATCATTTTGCCCCATGCTTCCCGTTCACCTTTTGACACTTTGGCATAGCCATACCCCGGTACATCGACATAAAACAATTGCTCTTCGATTTTATAAAAGTTCAATGTTTGTGTCTTACCCGGTTTTGACGAAATACGCGCCATGCTTTTACGGCCGATCATTTTGTTAATAAAAGAAGATTTACCAACATTGGATCTTCCAGCTAACGCAAATTCCGGCAAGCCGTCTTCTGGATATTGATCCGGTCGAACAGCACTAATAACTAACTCTACCTTATTAACTTTCATTCATTTACTCCTTCTAAGGCAATTTCCAATGCCTCATCCGCTTGAGAAACTAGTTTAAATGTCATTTCATTACGGATTGTCTCTGGTATGTCTTCCAGGTCTCGCTCATTGTCGATCGGTAAAATGATAGTCTTTAAACCAGCACGATGTGCACTCAAAGTTTTTTCTTTAATTCCACCGATTGGTAAAACGCGTCCACGAAGTGTGATTTCGCCTGTCATGCCGACTTCACGTCGAATTGGACGTTTCGTCAATGCAGATACTAAAGCCGTCGCAATGGTAATCCCCGCAGAAGGTCCGTCTTTTGGAACAGCACCTTCTGGTACGTGTATATGAATATCATGTGACTCATTGAATTTTGGATCAATGCCGAAAGATTCTGCACGTGCACGAACAAATGATAATGCCGTTTGCGCCGACTCTTTCATAACATCTCCTAATTTACCCGTTAACTGCAACTTGCCTTTACCTGCGGATAACGAAACTTCAATTTGAAGAGTGTCTCCTCCAACAGTTGTATAAGCAAGTCCCGTTGCCACACCGATTTGGTTTTCGGTTTCAGCCATACCGTAGCGGAATTTACGTTTTCCAAGATAAGCTTCAACTTCTTTTTCCCCGACAACCACTTGTTCTTTTTCTTTAGAAACAATTTGTTTTGTCACTTTTCGGCAAATCGAAGCAATTTGACGTTCTAATCCACGTACACCTGCTTCGCGTGTATAATAACGAACAATACTTAATAATGCCTCGTCTTTGAACACTAGCTGCTCTTCTGACAATCCGTGTTCTTTTAATTGTTTTGGTGTTAAGTGGTTTTTCGCAATCATTTGTTTTTCAACTTCTGTGTAACCAGCAATTGTGATGACTTCCATACGGTCACGTAGAGGTCCAGGAATTGATCCCAAATCATTTGCTGTCGCAACGAAAAGAACATTCGAAAGATCATACGTTTCTTCAATATAATGATCACTAAATGAATTGTTCTGTTCAGGATCTAATACTTCAAGCATGGCTGAAGACGGATCGCCACGGAAATCATTCGACATTTTGTCAATTTCATCTAATAAGAAGACCGGATTAACCGTTCCACCTTTTTTCATTCCTTGAATGATTCGACCTGGCATTGCGCCTACATAAGTACGACGGTGACCACGTATTTCAGATTCGTCACGAACGCCGCCAAGTGATACACGAACGAAGTTACGGTCGAGTGACTCAGCAATCGATTTGGCTAATGAAGTTTTACCGACACCTGGAGGTCCCACTAAACAAAGAATTGGGCCGCGTAAGGAATTTGTCATTTGCTGAACGGCTAAATATTCCAAGACACGCTCTTTCACGCTTTCTAATCCATCATGGTCGCGGTTTAAAACATCTTCTGCATAGCTAATATCCAAACGGTCATCTGTTGCTTTTGACCAAGGAATCGTTACTAGCCACTCGATGTAGTTGCGAATAATGCCACTTTCTGCAGCTGCAGATGGTAATTTTTCATAGCGATCCAGCTCTTTTAAAGCAATTTTTTCTGTAGACTCTGGCATTTCAGCTTCTTCGATGCGTTTTTTTAAATCAACTACTTCGGCAGATTTGCCATCTTTATCACCAAGTTCAGATTGGATAGCTTTCATTTGTTCGCGCAAATAAAATTCTTTTTGTGTTTGCTCCATAGCTTTTTTGACGCGCATATTGATGCGTTTTTCAAGTTCAGCTACTTCTTGTTCACTGTGCAAACGTGTAATCAATAATTCTAGTCGTTTGCTTATGTCAAAAGTTTCTAATACTTCTTGTTTTGTAGCGACTTTCATTGATAAATGAGAAGCAATCATATCTGCTAGACGGCCCGGTTCTTCAATATCCGCTACGGTATTGTATGTTTCGTTGCTTACTTTTTTAGAAGTTTTAGAGTAATTTTCGAAATGCTCTAATAGTAAACGCATTAAGGCATCTTGTTCAGCATCTCTTTCTACTTCGTCCGCAAAAGGTGTTACTTCAACCAATGTAAAATTATCTTGTTCTTCATAATTTTTTGTTTGGCCGCGCTCTAAACCTTCCACTAATACGCGAATTGTACCATTTGGTAATTTCAACATTTGCTTTACATAAGCCAGTGTTCCGGTTTTGTGAAGATCTGCTCTTTTTGGATCTTCTAGACTCATGTCTTTTTGCGTTGCTAAAAAGACAATGTTGTCATCGAGCATTGCTTGTTCTAATGCAGCAATAGATCGTTCACGCCCAACATCTATATGCAACACCATTGTCGGGAATACAAGAAGTCCACGCAATGGCAATAAAGGTACTTGTTTCGTTACTTTTTTCTTAGCCATGTAGAAAGTCACCTCCGGGAATATTTTAAACACTACTTTAAACACCTACACAACCAGGTGTTTTCACTTTTTTTGTCTAGTTCAAGCGACCAGCTCCTCGGGTCATAAGCCACTCTGCCTGTGTGGCAAAAAACGCCACTTCGCCAGATCGTCTTATGCCTGTCGGAGCTAACCGGTCGCTTTCGCTTTTCTAATAAAAAACAGGCTAACTCAGAAGGTGCGGATGCGCACGATCAGAGTCAGCCCGTATCATCCTATTGATTGGTCTTGCTTTCACTCAGTAAACCGTATTTACTTAGTGAACTTCCACTCACTTACGCGGATGTTTTCTCGTCATTGTCGCTAACGTACTCTGTACCATCTTCTAAGATTAGTTTAGGAGGCACGCTGTCGGCAACCGTTTCTTTTGTAATGACACATTCAACAATGTCTTCACGTGAAGGCAAGTCGAACATGACTTCAAGCATCGTGTTTTCGATAATTGAGCGAAGTCCACGTGCACCTGTTTTGCGGTCAATTGCCAGTTTCGCAATTGCTACAAGTGCTTCAGGCTCAAACGTTAATTTGACGCCATCTAATTCCATCATTTTCTGGTATTGCTTGATCAATGCATTTTTAGGCTCAGTCAAAATTTGGACTAACGCGTTTTCATCCAATTGTTCGAGGCTTGCCAATACAGGCAAACGACCGATAAACTCAGGAATTAACCCAAACTTCAATAAATCTTCTGGAATCAATTGGCTAAGCAATGATTTTTCGTCGATTTCTTCTTTGTTTGGATCTGCACCAAAACCGATGATTTTGTTGCCTAGACGACGTTTAATAATTTGATCTACGCCATCAAAAGCACCACCGACGATGAACAATACGTTCGTCGTATCGATTTGGATAAATTCTTGATGAGGGTGCTTGCGTCCGCCTTGTGGTGGAACGCTTGCAGTAGTTCCTTCTAAAATTTTCAGAAGTGCTTGCTGTACCCCTTCACCAGATACATCGCGCGTAATCGATGCGTTCTCGGATTTACGAGCGACTTTATCGATTTCATCAATATAGATAATCCCTTTTTCTGCGCGATCGACATCATAGTCTGCAGCTTGGATCAGCTTTAATAGAATGTTTTCTACGTCTTCGCCGACATATCCAGCTTCAGTTAATGAAGTAGCATCTGCAATAGCAAAAGGTACATTCAGAATACGCGCCAATGTTTGCGCAAGTAAAGTCTTCCCGCTCCCTGTTGGTCCGATAAGCACAATATTAGATTTAGACAACTCCACGTCATCAATGATGCTGTTTGAGTTGACGCGTTTATAGTGATTATACACTGCAACTGCCAATGATTTTTTCGCTTTTTCCTGACCAATTACATAGCCATTCAAAGTATCTAAAATTTCTTTTGGCTTAGGTACTTCTTTGAACTCTACTTCTTCATTTGTACCAAGCTCTTCTTCTACGATTTCCGTACAAAGCTCAATACACTCATCACAAATATAAACACCTGGTCCTGCGACCAGTTTACGAACTTGCTCTTGTGGTTTACCACAAAATGAACATTTTAAATGTTCTTTTTCGTCATTGAATTTGAACAATGTATTCACCCCTATTCAAGCCATTATCTTACAAGATTAACGTAATTGTAGCAACTAATTAGATTCACCGTCAATTTTGCGGTTTCGAGCCCTTATACCTTGTGTTCTATGTAGTGGAAAACAAGGTGCGTTTCCGCACCTTGTTTCGCCTATAACTTATATATTGCTTATGTGTTATTCAGAGATTTTAGCGTTGTCCACGAGGAACTCAACTGTGTTTTGCATGCGGATATCATTTTCAAGCATTTCAGTTCCACCTAAAGCTGTTTTAATCTGTTCATTGTCCATGTTGAACTGACCAGCCATTTTTTCAAGCTCTTTGTCGATGTCTTCTGAAGTAACTTGCATGTTTTCAGCTTCAGCAATTGCTTCAAGTGTCATTGAAACGCGTACGCGTGTTTCAGCATCACCGTGCATTTGCTCACGAAGTGCAGCTTCGTCTTGACCTGAGAATTGGTAGTACAAGTCAAGGTTCATGCCTTGTTGAGTCAAACGCTGTTCGAAATCGCTCATCATACGGTCCATTTCAGTATGGATCATTGCATGAGGAATATCGATTGTTGCGTTTTCAGCAGCTTTTTGAACTAGCTCATCACGAAGTGACGCATCTGCAGCTGATTTTTTCTCAGCAACTAGGCTATCCTTCATTTTTGTGCGTAGTGCATCTAAGCTTTCAACTTCAGGATCGATTTCTTTAGCTAACTCGTCGTTAAGCTCAGGAAGTTCTTTTCCTTTAACTTCGTTTACTTTTACTTTGAACGTTGCAGCTTTTCCTGCAAGTTCAGCAGCGTGGTATTCTTCTGGGAATGTAACTTCTACTTCTTTTTCTTCTCCAGATTTCGCGCCAACCAATTGCTCTTCAAAACCAGGAATAAATGAGTTCGAACCAATTTCAAGCGAGTAATCCGTGCCTTCTCCACCTTCAAATGCTTCTCCGTCTACAAATCCTTCGAAATCGATAACAGCTGTATCGCCTTCAACGATTGCTTCGTCTTCTTTAACAGTCAACTCAGCCAAACGCTCTTGGTTTTCTTTCAACTGGTTTTCGATGTCTTCGTCAGATACTTCAGTATCTGGTTTTGAAGCTTCAAGACCTTTGTATTCGCCAAGTGTAACTTCAGGCTTAACGATTACTTTAGCCGTAAATACAAGCGGCTGATCTTTTTCGATTGTTTCGATGTCGATTTCAGGACGGTCAACTGGGTTGATGCCGGCTTCTTCAACAGCGTTCGCATAAGCGTCAGGTAGGATGAAATCTAATGCATCCTGGTAAAGTGATTCTGCGCCAAAACGTTTTTCGAACATTTGACGTGGCATTTTCCCTTTACGGAATCCTGGAACGTTTATTTCTTTAACAACTTTCTTAAACGCCTTATCAAGACCTGCGTTTACTTCTTCTGCAGGAACCTCAACTGTTAATACTCCTGTGTTACCTTCTTGTTTTTCCCATTTTGCTGACATATTATAAGCCCTCCAAACATTTTCTAAAAAGTCATTTTACGTTTTATACGATTTTGACAACTTCAATATTATAGCACACATGTGCACAGGTTCAACTATTTCTACCCATTGCGCATTTCAAACCAAAGTTCGGCCTGCTGAATAAACGCTAATAGCTTTTCATCTTCATCGAATGATGACAAGCCCGTGAAAAGCCCTGCCGTATAATCCATATATGCTCCTGCTACTTGTTCTTCACTGTAATCATCCCATATGAACGGATAAAGCAAGTAAATATGCCGCTCGAATAGTTCTTTCACCAATTCATGACGCGTTGGATCTTTTGCTAACGATTCTGCCATAATTTCAGATATTTTGCGGATTCGTCTGTCATTCACTGGATCTGGCAACTCTGTGATAGTAAATACACCGTCGTAATGAAACTTTTGAATTCTTATTTGCGCTTCAATCTTTTCTTGTGACAGCATGAACAATATGTAGGTCTTCGTCAATAAATCCGCATCTGCATGTTCAACAATGGCGACTAGCTTCTTCTTTAGCGCTTGGTACGAAGTCGTCGGCAACGATAAAATGAGTTGTTCTTGTTCTGACGGATGCAAAGCTAGAAAATTTTCAATCGCATAAAGTGAAGCATCTACTTTTTCAGAAGAAGCGTTAACTGCAATGCGTTCGTTTAATTCTCGTAATTGATGAAACTGCTCTAACCGCTCTTCAGGCAAGACTTTTTCTTCTATTAACACTTCAATCATTTTTTCCGCTTCTGCAAACTCACGGACTTGCATCAAAATGCTTATGTATAGCTCCATCGTTTCTAAATAATGGATTGGACCGACTTGCAATAGTTCTCTGCATACTTCAAGGGCTTCTTCAAACTCTCCCAACTCATACAGACAATACGTATATCCACCTAAACCAGCTGCGTGTTCAGGCTCGTAAGTGAGTACTTGGTACAAGCTATCTCTTGCGTCTTCATAGTTCTCTTGCTTTAAAAAAGTCATTCCTTCGGTCAGCAAGCGATCAACTGTCGTCGGAAACACAATGACATTGCCTCTACGTTTCAACTCCTGGTATTTCTTTCGCACATTACCACCTCTTTTGTGTTTCATCATCATATCATATTCCCTTAAAGCAGAAAATAAAAACCTTAAGACGGCCTCTTACCACAAAGGCTTTTGTTCGTTACTTAAATCCATCATTTTTGGAATAAACGATAAGCCAATCACAAATAGCACCACCGTCAACACGATTGTGTAAAGGAGTGGAATATCAATTATCGCCGTAATAAGCAAGGGCAATAAAACCAGCCAGTTTATGAACGTCATACGCTGCCGTGAATTTGGAGTTGCATATTGATTAGCTCCGCAATGAGGACAACGCATCGATCCACTAAACTTCCAGGATGCTTTAATAGATTGTTTCCATATCCACTCTGTTCCGCACTTTTGACATATCGGCATATGAACGCCTCCTTAGTTATATAGTACGTTGTGTGTGGGGAATGGTTTCAAAATGAATGGTTTCAACAACAGATGGATGATCAAATCTCTTCAATACATCTAATAGCAGAATTACAATTAAACAGAAAACAAAAAACTCCATGCTGTTCAATGAACGGCAAGGAGTTTTTTGCGGATTATGTACATTCCTATAATGTCCCAGGAGGGATTCGAACCCCCGACCGACGCCTTAGAAGGGCGTTGCTCTATCCAGCTGAGCTACTGAGACGAAAGCTTTCTTAAAGACTAAGCGGTGGCGTCTGCTTTCGCTGACAGCTTTGCTTTTCTTTTGAAAGACAATTTTAATTATAGAAATGATTTTAAGAAAAGTCAATGCTATTTTAAAAAAACATTAGAATTAAGTAGCACGATTTATTTTTGTTCATCCAGCCATGTGGGCATGCTTTGTTTTAATTCACGTAAAGCATTTCCTCGGTGTGAAATTGCTGCTTTTTCGCTAGGCACTAATTCAGCCATTGCTTTGTTTAGTGCAGGGACAAAGAAAATCGGATCGTACCCAAATCCATTTTCGCCTTTACGTCCTTCGAGTATTGTTCCTTCACAAGAGCCTGAGAAAGTTTCAGTCGGCTGTCCTGGAGCTGCAACTGCTAGTACACAGCGAAAACGTGCTGTACGTTCGTTTTCCGGCACGCCAGCAAGTTTCTCGAGTACTTTATCGATGTTGGCATCGTCGCTCTTAGCAACCCCTGCATAGCGCGCTGAGTATACTCCTGGTTCTCCATTTAACGCATCGATTTCCAAGCCGCTATCGTCTGAAATAACTGGAATATCTAGCACTTTTGAAACCGCTTCTGCTTTTAGAATAGCGTTTTCTTCAAACGTTACGCCTGTTTCTTCTACGTCCATGTCTTGTGCTACGTCTAGCAAAGTCAACACCTCATAGCCGAGCGGCGACAAGAGGGCTTCAAAATCTTTTGCTTTGCCTTTGTTTTGTGTTGCAATTACTATTCTTCTCATAGTTCCGCAGGTACTTTCTCACCAATACGCGCAGCTAAATCGCCTAACGCATCTCGTTGCATGTCGATCAGCTGACTAATTCCCACTTCTCCAAGATCTAGTAATTCGTTTAACTGAGCGCGTGTGAACGTAGATTCTTCACCTGTTCCTTGTAATTCTACAAAATGACCAGCACCTGTCATCACTAAGTTCATATCGACTTCAGCACTTGAATCTTCAACATAATTCAAATCTAAAATTGGACCATTTTCAGAACTTACACCCACACTTGTTGCTGCAAGAAAATCAGTCACTGGGAATGCTGGCAACTCAAGTTTGCCAATCGCCATAGTCATTGCGATAAATGCGCCTGTAATAGACGCTGTGCGCGTTCCTCCGTCTGCTTGTATGACGTCGCAATCTATCCATAGCGTACGCTCTCCAAGCTTCTCAAGGTCAACGACAGCGCGTAATGCGCGTCCGATCAACCGTTGTATTTCCATTGTTCGTCCACCGATTTTACCAGCTGAAGCTTCGCGGCGATTTCGGCTATTCGTCGCACGTGGCAACATCGAATATTCTGCAGTGATCCAGCCTTTGCCTTGACCGCGTAAAAATCCTGGAACTTTATCTTCAATCGTAGCTGTACAAATGACTTTCGTTTGCCCAACGGTGATTAATACTGAACCTTCTGGGTGAATCAAATAATCAACGTCCACTGATACAGGACGCAATTCGTTTGTTTGTCTATTATCGATACGTGTCATGAAAATCCTCCTTGTATATGCTCAAATAGCTTACCATATTTCGCAAGTAACAACAAAAACCCAACAGCGCACGCCGTCAGGTTCTTGGAAATCGAATGGCATGAATAATTGGTTCATCTATCTTTAACCACTTCTGAATAATTGAGCCGAAAATCTGTGTAGATCCCGATGTATAAAAGCGGTGGACCGGCGGCTGACTCCAAGTTGCCAATTGGTTTTTATACACTAAAAAACGCTCGACATCTTTAGCTGTTTCTTCTGCTGAGGATAGGACGTGAACTGTGTCACCAAGAACTTCTTCAATAAATCCTTGTAGCAACGGGTAATGTGTACAACCTAATATTGCAGTATCAAATTCCTCATAAGCAATAGACGTTAATGTGTCATGGACAATTCGATGAGCAAATTCCCCTTCGTACTCGTCACTTTCGACTAAAGGTACAAAGCGTGGGCAAGCAAGCTGTACGACTTGTGCAGAAGACACTAGCGACAAAATGGCTTTTTCATAAGCTCCACTTTGCACCGTTCCGTACGTACCTAAAACAGCAATTTTTTTAGTCGCTGACGTTTTAATAGCCGCACGTGCTCCAGGAAAAATAACGCCAATTACGGGAATCGGCAAGTTTTTTTGAAGTGAGTGCAAAGCGGCAGCTGTTGCCGTATTGCAGGCAATGACTAACATTTTTATATTTTTTTTCATCAATGCATTGGCCATTTGCCATGTGTAAGAGCGAACTTCCGCGAGTGGACGTGGACCATATGGACATCTCGCGTTATCACCGACATAGTATATTTGCTCGTTTGGCAAGAGCCTCATTATTTCTTTTGCGACGGTAAGTCCACCGACTCCCGAATCAATTACTCCGATTGGCGCATTCAACGTCATCGCCTCTATCCTATTTCATGTTTGTGTGTAATTTTTCAAGTAACGCAGCAAAGTTTTCTGCTTCTTCTTTTGTAAAGTCTCCTAATACAGTTTTCAAGTATTCCTGGCGTTTTTGAATCACTTCTTCAATGACGCGTTCGCCTTCTTTTAACAACTTTATGCGAACAACGCGACGATCTTGTTCTTCACGAATCCGAACAACCAGCTCATTTTTTTCCATGCGGTCTACCAAGTCCGTTGTAGTGCTAAAAGCTAAATACATTTTGTTCGACAAATCACCAATTGTCATGTCTCCGTGCTCAAACAACCATTGCAGAGCAATAAATTGAGGTGGTGTAATGGTATAAGAATTTAAAATTTCCCGACCTTTTTGCTTAATGATTCCTGCAATATAACGTAGCTCTTTTTCCATAAACGCGATGCGTTCTAAATCATGGGTAGTTTCTTTTTTGTCCTCATTCATTACTAGTCATCACTCCTCGGAAACTTTATCATACTTCTATAGTGAAGGTTTTTTATACATCTGGCAAGAGCTCTTTACTTTTTAGCAGTCACTAAATGTTCTGCGCGGAGCATCTCTTTTTCTTCTTTAGACCACGGATAACCTTTTCCTGTCTGTTTTGAAATCTGGACAATAGCACCTCTACCTGTAAAGCAGGTTTCGCCTTTTTCATTGACTGTCCAATAATGGACATCCATAGAAGTCGTGCCAACTCGTGCAATTTTTACATGAACATCTAACTTTTCATCAAAAAACACTTGTTGCACAAAATCCACTTGCATGTCTGCTACGACAGGAAACAAGTCATTGCCTTGTCTAAGCCAGCGTTGCATCAATCCCATACTTTTCATAAACTCAATTCGCGCAAATTCAAAATAAGCGATTGGCACTGTGTTATTGACATGACCAAACATATCCGTTTCAGAAAAACGCACTTGAACCGGTGCTGAAAAAGTAAACTCTTGCTTCCATTCTTTAAAATTCTCAATATAGTTTGCTTTCATACGTACCTCCATAGCTCGACTTTTGATGTAAACGACAGCTCATGCTCTCCAAAAAGCTCTTTGTCTTGTGCTCTATTTACATTATTCTACACTTATTTGTCTTTTTTATTTTACTAGTATATCAAAAGCTTTAAGAAAGAGCAGACGTTTTAACTATAGGCAAAAATAAAAACCCCGCAGCAGCGGGGTTTTGTCGAACTACTAGTCAACCATTTTGTCACTTCCGAAGAAGTTACGGAACATTTGAACAGTTGTATCACGATTTAACGCTGCGATTGACGTTGTCAAAGGAATGCCTTTTGGACAAGATTCTACGCAGTTTTGAGAGTTACCGCAGCTTGCTAATCCACCTTCACCCATAAGAGCGTTCAAACGAGCATCGCGGTTCATCGCACCCGTTGGATGTGCGTTCATTAAACGAACTTGAGAAAGCGGTGCAGCTCCGATAAAGTCAGATTTATCGTTGACGTTCGGGCATGCTTCAAGACATACACCGCAAGTCATACATTTAGATAGTTCGTAAGCCCATTGGCGTTTACGTTCAGGCATACGTGGTCCATCTCCAAGGTCATGCGTACCATCGATAGGCACCCATGCTTTAACTTTCTTCAACGAGTCGAACATACGGCTGCGGTCAATGATTAAATCACGAACAACAGGGAATGTTTTCATCGGCTGAAGACGGATTGGCTGTTCTAACTGATCAACTAACGCCGTACACGATTGACGTGCTTTACCGTTAATGACCATTGAACATGCGCCACAAACTTCTTCTAGACAGTTCATGTCCCAAGTTACAGGAGTGGTTTTTTTCCCTTCCATGTTGACAGGGTTACGACGAATTTCCATCAATGCCGAAATGACATTCATGTTCATCTTGTATGGCAATTCGAACTTTTCCCAGTACGAATCTTCATCCGTAGAGTTTCTGCGTTCGATTTCAAATATTACCGTTTTTGCTGCTTCACCCATGGTAAATTAGCTCCCTTCATAATTATGCTTTTGCTGAATAATCACGCGTACGCGGAGGAATTATCGATGTATCGACTTCTTCATAATGGAAGATAGGCGCATCTAAGCCATTAAATTTAGCCATAGTCGTTTTCAAGTATTCCTCGTCATTACGTTCCGGGAAATCCGGTTTGTAATGAGCTCCGCGGCTCTCGTTGCGGTTAAGCGCGCCGATTGTGATTGCTCGAGCCAAATGAAGCATATTGCGCAATTGACGTGTGAACATCGCACCTTGGTTACTCCAAAGCTGTGTATCAGTAATGCTAATGTGATTAAAACGCTCAAGAAGTTCTTGGATTTTTAGGTCCGTCTTCTCTAAACGATCGTTATAGCGAACTACTGTTACGTTCTCTGTCATCCACTCGCCAAGTTCTTTATGAAGAACATATGCGTTTTCCGTGCCGTCTAATGCTAAAATCTCTTCCCATTTGCGCTTTTCTTCTGCTTCATACTGTTCAAAAATAGTTGAAGGAAGATCTTCTGCCAACACTTTAAGACCGTTGATATATTCAAGCGCATTTGGTCCTGCGACCATACCACCATATATAGCTGAAAGCAATGAGTTTGCGCCCAGGCGGTTACCACCGTGTTGAGAGTAATCACATTCTCCTGCTGCCAAGACACCAGGAATACTCGTCATTTGATGATCATCTACCCATAGTCCGCCCATTGAATAATGAACAGCCGGGAAAATTTTCATTGGTACTTTACGTGGATCATCACCTGTGAACTTCTCATAGATTTCGATGATTCCACCTAATTTAATATCCAGTTCTTTCGGGTCTTTGTGAGAAAGATCCAAGTACACCATATTCTCGCCATTAATACCGAGTTTTTGGTTGACACACACGTCAAAAATTTCACGTGTTGCAATATCACGCGGAACCAGATTTCCGAAAGCTGGATACTTTTCTTCAAGGAAATACCAAGGCTTGCCGTCTTTGTATGTCCAAATACGTCCGCCTTCTCCACGAGCTGACTCTGACATTAAGCGCAGTTTATCGTCTCCTGGAATTGCTGTTGGGTGAATTTGAATAAATTCGCCGTTCGCGTAGTATGCACCTTGTTGATAAACGATAGAAGCCGCTGAACCTGTATTGATAACAGAGTTTGTCGATTTCCCGAAAATAATCCCCGGTCCGCCAGTTGCCATAATAACAGCATCTGCACGGAACGATTTAATTTCCATAGTCGTCATGTTTTGAGCTGTGATTCCTTTGCCAACACCTTGTTCGTCAAGAACAAGACCAAGGAATTCCCAGCCTTCATATTTCGTGATCAGCCCGGCCACTTCGTGACGACGAACTTGCTCATCCAATGCATACAATAATTGTTGGCCAGTTGTTGCACCAGCAAACGCTGTTCTGTGGTACATTGTGCCACCAAAACGACGGAAATCTAAAAGACCTTCCGGCGTACGGTTAAACATAACGCCCATACGATCAAACATACGAATAATTCCGGGTGCTGCCTCTGCCATTGCTTTTACGGGGCGTTGATTTGCTAAAAAGTCGCCACCATAAACCGTGTCGTCAAAGTGGATATCCGTAGAATCCCCTTCACCTTTTGTATTTACCGCGCCATTAATCCCGCCTTGTGCACATACTGAGTGGGACCGTTTAACGGGAACGATTGAAAATAAATCGACAGGTGCGCCTGCTTCTGCAACTTTAATTGATGCCATTAAGCCAGCAAGTCCGCCACCGACGATCGTAATTTTGCCCTTCGCCATGTTAGTATTCACTCCTCTTTTAGTTCACCAATGATTGAAACATTCTTAAACGAATGCAAACAATGCTCTGATACCAATGATCGATAATACAATAAATACTAGAAGCGTGAAATAAGTTGTATATCGTTGTGCTGTTGCGGATTGTGTAATTCCCCAAGTAACTAGGAAAGACCAAAGTCCGTTTGCTAAGTGGAAAGTTGCTGTTAAAACACCGACGATGTAAAATGCCATCATCCACGGATTATCTAAGATGTTGGCCATCATGTTGAAATCGGCTTCAGCAGCTGCTCCAATCGCGACTTGGAATCTTGTTTCAAAGACGTGCCAAGCGATGAAGACTACTAGGAAGACCCCTGTATAGCGCTGTGCGACAAATAGAATGTTGCGCAAATAGCTATAATGTCCAGGATTGTTCTTCGCAGTAAACGCTATGTATAGACCATAGAAAGCGTGATACATGATCGGCAGGTAAATGACGAAGATCTCCAGGAAAATAACGAATGGAAGATTTGCCAAAAAGTAAGATGCCTTGTTAAATGCCTCTTCACCCTGTGTTGCAAAGTGGTTGACGATTAAGTGCTGCGTTAAGAATAAACCGATAGGAATAATTCCTAACAATGAGTGCAGCCTGCGCATTAAAAATTCACGATTGTTATCCAAAATTTTACCCCCCTCAAACATTGTTTGGCAGCGTCAAAGCAATCGAAAGATTCCGAATGCACATGAAGCCACACACCATCATGATACAATAATATGACATATTTATTGTACTCCCACCCTTTAGGAGCGTCAAGGCAACTCAACTCTTTTAAACAGATAGTTACTATCCATTTAAAGGAGATAGAACGCTCAATCAATCTTAAAACGCGTTAGAATGTAACCGTTTTAATAGAATTCGCTTAAAAGCGATTCTCTAATTGAGAATCGCTTTTCGGCTGCTATTGCGTGCATTGCATATATACAAGCATTACCGCTCTTTCACGAATGAGAATTTGAACGTTTTGTGAACCTTGTTACGATCCTTTAAATCACCGATCAGTCTGTAACAGAAACGACCATTTCTTTAGAAAACTGTACTTCAGCTAAATCGAATGCTTTATGCAAAGCATTCGCAGCTTGTTCCATATTCGACTGGGGCACAACTACTGAAATTTTAATTTCCGACGTACTGACCATTTTCACCGGGATTTCTTCACTTCTTAAACTGTCAAACATCCGCGCGGCAACTCCTGGATTTGATACCATTCCGGAACCAACAATTGATACTTTCGCCAAATCCACTTCTATATTGATTGATAAAAAACCTATTTCTTCTTGTGCTTCTGTTAGTGCGCGATGAGTTTCTTTTAAACTGGCTTGACTAATTGAAAAAGAAACAGAAGGCGGAAATTCGTCGCTAATGCTTTGAATAATAATGTCTACATCAATTTGATTTTCAGCAAGTTTATTGAATATATTTGCCAATGATCCGTTAAAAGGTTTTTTATACGTAACGGTCACTCGTGCAACTCCGGATTCAAATGCTATGCCACGAACGATTAAATTTTTCTCCACAGTGATCACCTCTTGTATGATTGTGCCAGGCTCATCAGAATAACTCGCTCTGACCGATAACGATACTTTATTGTTTTTAGCAAATTCAACAGCTCTTGGATGCAAAACACCCGCTCCTAAGTTCGCGAGTTCCAACATTTCGTCATAGGAAATTTGTTGTAGTTTTCGTGCACCGGTCACATATCTTGGATCAGCTGTGTAAACGCCGGTAACATCTGTATAAATTTCACATTTCTCTGCATTTAATGCTGCTGCAAGTGCAACAGCTGTTGTATCGGATCCACCTCTACCAAGAGTTGTAATGTTACCGATTTTATCAACACCTTGAAATCCAGCTACAACACAAAAACAACCATTTTCCAATCCATGCTCAAGACGGTCTGTGTGGATATGTTCAATGCGTGCATTGCGTGGCACCGACTCTGTTTCAATTCTTGCTTGCCAGCCGGTAAAAGATAAGGCTTCGTGACCAAGCTTTTTAAAAGCCATTGCCAATAAAGAAATCGTTACTTGTTCGCCTGTTGCGAGCAGCATATCCATTTCACGTTTAGAAGGCTCTTGTGAGATCTCTGCGGCAAGTCCAAGCAATGTATCCGTTGTTTTGCCCATTGCAGATACTACAATGACCACACGCTTACCTTGCTCTTTTTCATAGATTGCTCTTTTTGCAACTTCTATAATTTTTTTTGGAGTTGCGACTGATGTTCCACCAAATTTCATAACGATCGTTTTCATTCTATCCACTCCCACATTTAGTATGTGGCTCTCAAAATGGCTAGCAATGTATCGCTAGACACCAAAAAAGGCAGCTTACCGCAACCGCGGCAAACTACCTCTTCCATCATGCACGAAAAACGTCCATGTGAGATAGCCCTCCAGAGATTGACTCTGACAGCTCTGCACTTATTAAATGCAGAACCAGCGTGCGCAACAGCAGTAAAACGCACACTTCGGCGACCATCCCTTTCACCATTCATCACAGATTCTGCAAATCTCCGAATGCTTACTATTGACGTTCGCGCCTCTATCATCACTTTTTCAAGTGATTTAATTATTTATTTACATTACCATGTTACGATTCGCTTGACAATGTCTCTTCAGCAAAGTGCTTTTCGATCGATAACGCAATTGCTTCAGGCATTCCCGCTTCTTTAATTTCTTCTACGGATGCTTCTTTGATTTTTTTAACCGATCCAAAATGTTTCAGCAACTGCTGTTTTCGTTTTGGACCAACTCCTTCTAAACCATCGAGTGCCGATTGAATAGAGTTTTTGCCACGTAACTGACGGTGAAACGTAATTACAAAACGATGGACTTCGTCTTGAATGCGTTGCAATAAATAAAACGCTTCACTTGTCCGTTTAAGTGGCACAATTTCAATGGGTGAACCGTACAGTAATTGGGAGGTTTGGTGTTTCGCGTCTTTTGCAAGACCTGCAATCGGAATCGATAAGCCGAGCTCATCTTCTAAAATTTCACGTGCTGATTCCATTTGCCCTTTGCCGCCATCGATAACGATCAAATCAGGCAACGGCAATCCATCTTTTAACACACGCGAATAACGCCGGCGTATGACTTCTCGCATAGCCGCATAATCATCGGGCTTTGAAGCGTTTCGCGTTTTGTATTTGCGGTAATCTTTTTTAGACGGTTTTCCGTCAATAAACGTAATCATTGCAGACACAGCATCTGCGCCTTGTATATGCGAGTTATCAAAGGCTTCAATACGTAAAGGCGTTTCGATGTTCATCGCATCGCCTAAGTCCACACAAGCACCAATGGTTCGTTCTTCTTGTCGTTCTAACAATTGGAACTTTTCTTTAATCGCTACTTCAGCGTTTTTCTTGGCGAGTGCCACCAAATCTTTTTTCTTACCGCGTTGCGGAACGAGCACGCGAACGCCAAGCCATTCTTTTAACATTTCAGGATCGTCCGCTTCAGGAATTAAAATTTCACTCGGTTTGACGTGATTGGCTTTCTCGTAAAACTGTCCGAGATAAGTCAAGAACTCTTCTTCTGGGTCACGATAAAGCGGAAACAGCGATACGTCTCGCTCTATCAATTTACCTTGTCTGACGAAAAAGACTTGCACACACATCCAGCCTTTATCAACAGCGTAAGCAAAAACATCGCGATTGGTAAAATCGTTCATCGCCATTTTTTGTTTTTCCATTACGGTTTCGATCATATTAATCTGATCACGGTATTCTTTTGCGCGTTCGAATTCCAGTTTCTCAGCTGCTTCTGACATTTTTTCAACCAGCTGTATTTTCACTTCACGAAATCCACCATTTAAAAATTTCGTAATACCATCAATCATTTCTTGATAGGTTTCTTTTTCAACCGGTTTCACGCACGGTGCTAAGCATTGACCCAAATGATAGTAAAGACATACCCGGTCAGGCATGGTGTGACATTTACGCAATGGATACAGACGGTCGAGTAATTTCTTTGTTTCCGCCGCTGCATAAGCATTTGGATAAGGTCCAAAATACTTGCCTTTATCTTTTTTTACTTGTCTTGTGGTGATTAGCTTCGGATGGCGCTCTCCTGTAATTTTCAAGTAAGGATAGGTTTTATCGTCTTTTAACATAATATTGTATTTGGGATCGTACTTCTTGATCAAATTCAATTCAAGAATCAATGCTTCTTTATCTGAAGAAGTAATAATATACTCAAAATCTTCGATCTCATTGACCAATCGTTGTGTTTTTGTATCGTGACTACCCGTGAAATAAGAGCGCACACGATTTTTTAACACTTTTGCCTTGCCGACATAAATAATAGTATTTTGGCGATCTTTCATCAAATAACAGCCTGGTTGATCAGGAAGTATTGCCAATTTGTGTCGAATCAATTCGTTTGCCATTTTATCTCATCCTATTAAAAAACCGGGCACCATCACTGGACCCGGTTAAGAATTATGCGTGTTTTTCAACCATTTCAGCTAAAGCTTCTTTTGGTCGGAAACCTACTACTTTATCAACTGTTTCTCCATCTTTCAATAATAACAATGTTGGAATTGACATGATGCCGTAGTTTCCGGCAGTTTCCTGGTTTTGGTCTACATCTACTTTTACGATTTTAACTTTATCGCTCATTTCAGCGTCTAGTTCTTCTAGCACTGGAGCGATCATTTTACATGGTCCACACCAAGTTGCCCAAAAATCTACTAAAACGAGTCCTTCTGCTACTTCTTCTGAAAAGTTCTGATCCGTGCCGTGTACGATTGCCATGAATAATTCCTCCTTAGGATTAACCAAACTATATACGAAGTATATCACGCGATAAAAACACTAGCTATTTTTTTGCCTACTCTTCCGTTACCCCGTAAATGCTAGTGTTAAACGGACAACGGATTGCTTTCCGTTCCAGCAGACGCTTATAGCGAGCGCAATACATCCTCGCACTCTGTCGCTTGCACTAAAAGGTAGAAATTGTTATATGAGCATATTAAAAATCCACAAACAAAAACAGGTAGAGAGTTTTTTCTTTTCTCTCCACCTGTTTAAGTTCAGCAATTAACCGTTTTAAAAATTACATGATTTTTTTAAATTCTTCTGTCAGCATTGGAATGACTTCGAACAAGTCTCCAACAATACCGTAATCTGCTACTTTGAAGATGTTTGCTTCTGGATCTTTGTTGATCGCTACGATGACTTTCGAGTTGGACATACCTGCCATATGTTGAATGGCTCCAGAAATACCAGCTGCGATATAAAGATCAGGTGTTACCACTTTACCTGTTTGCCCAATTTGAAGTGAGTAATCGCAATAATCTGCGTCACACGCTCCACGTGATGCGCCTACAGCTCCGCCGAGAAGGTTCGCCAATTCTTGTAATGGTTCGAATCCTTCTGTACTTTTGACGCCACGGCCTCCAGCAACGATCACTTTCGCTTCTGAGAGATCGACACCTTCAGTTGATTTACGAACAACATTTTTAATAATCGTGCGCAAGTTTGTGATATCAACAGATAAAGAACTTACATCACCTGAACGTTCTTCTCTTTCAAGTGGCGCAATATTGTTTGAACGAACTGTAATAAAAGTAAGTCCGCCTTTAAGTTTTACTTTTTCAAATGCTTTACCAGAAAAGATTGGACGGATAAAGACAGCGTCATCGCCTTCACCTTCAATGTCCGTTACATCTGAAATTAAGCCAGCTTGTAATTTAGAAGCGATTTTTGGTGCCAAGTCTTTGCCGACTGATGTATGGCCAAAAACAAGACCTTCAGGCTTTTCTTGTTCAACAACAGCCATAAATGCTTGACCATAGCCGTCAGATGTATACGATTTCAAATGTGGATGTTCAACTGTGATGACACGATCTGCACCGTACGCCACAAGTTCAGCTCCAAATTCAGCAACTGCATCTCCGATTAAAACACCTACTACTTCACCACCGCCAGAGATTTTCTTAGCAGCCGCGATTGCTTCAAATGAAACATTACGTAAAGCACCTTCGCGCGTTTCGCCTAAAACTAATACTTTCTTCGCCATAATCTGTTTACCCCCTAAGTAGATGTGAAAAATATATGGAATGTTTCTTCGCGTTTAGTTAATTGAGAAGTGCCCAGCTCTTCGGGTCATAAGGCAACCCAGCTTTGCTGATCTACTTTATGCCCGTAAGAGTTAAAACAGACAATTCCACTTTTTTTAGATTAAATTACTTTTGCTTCATTGCGTAGCAAGCCGACAAGTTCTGTTACTTGGTTCGAAATATCACCTTCAAGAATGCGACCAGCTGCTTTTTTCTCTGGCAAGTAGATTTCGATTGTTTCTGTTTTCGCTTCTACGTCTTCTTCTTCGATATCTAAATCATCCAATTCCAATTCTTCAAGCGGTTTTTTCTTCGCTTTCATAATTCCTGGAAGTGATGGATAGCGCGGTTCGTTTAAGCCTTGTTGAGCCGTTACAAGAAGCGGTAACGATGTCTCTAATTCTTCCGCATCTCCTTCGATGTCGCGAACGATGGTAACTGTTTCGCCTTCGATGCTCAAGCTTGTAATTGTTGTTACGTAGTTGATACCAAGCAAGTCAGCCACACGCGGTCCAACTTGTCCAGATCCACCATCAATTGCAACGTTACCAGCCAAAATCAAATCAGCTTCTTTGTCTTTCAAATATTCAGCCAGTATGTATGCAGAAGTAAACTGGTCCATTTCTTCAACATCATCTTCTGTATTAATCAATACGGCTTTGTCTGCACCCATTGCAAGTGCTGTGCGAAGCTGTTTTTCTGCTTCTTCATTACCGATTGTAATAACTGTTACTTCGCCGCCATGTGCATCGCGGACTGTGATAGCTTCTTCAATTGCGTATTCATCGTAAGGATTAATGATAAATTCTGCTCCATCTTCCTGGATTTGTCCACCAGAAATTACGATTTTTTCTTCTGTGTCAAACGTACGTTTTACTAATACATAAATGTTCATGAACGAAAACCTCCCAAGTATTATTTCCCTTTAAATTGTGCTTCGCGTTTTTCCAGAAATGCCTGGATTCCTTCTTTTGCATCTTCCGAAACGAAAACAGTTCCAAAAGATTGAGCTTCAGCATTTACGCCTTCATAATACGACGCGGGCTTTGCATATTGCAACATTTGAATCGCTGCCTTTACAGAAACCGGACTTTTTTTCGCGATCTTACGTGCGATTGAAAGCGTTTCCGAAAGAAGTTCTTCTTCTGCAAATGCGCGGTTAGCCAACCCATAATGCGCGGCTTCTGTTCCAGAAATCGGATCGCTCGTTAACAACATCTCAGCCGCTTTCGCTGCGCCTACGTATCTTGGCAAACGCTGTGTTCCTGCAAAACCGGGGATCAAACCTAATTGAAGTTCCGGTAATCCTAGTTTAGCATTTTCAGTGACAAATCGCATGTGACAACTCATTGCCAATTCTAAACCGCCACCTAAAGCCGCTCCGTGAATCGCTGCAATTACAGGCTTATGAAAAGTTTCAACGCGTTCGAAAACTTCTTGACCACTCGCTGATAACTTTGAGAATTCTTCGCCTGAAGATACTTGCGTAAATTCTTTAATATCAGCTCCTGCAGAAAAGAATCTGCCTTCTCCGTGCAAAACAATGACACGAACTTCTTCGTCATTTTCCACTTGGTTCAGCAATTCATCGACTTCTAAAATAAGCGAACGAGATAGCGCATTTGCCGGTGGACGATTGATCGTCGCAATCGCTACGCCATCTTCTTTTTTCCAACTAATAAATTCCATTTAATGAGCCCCTTTCTTTAAGCCTGCATACCCTTTAGCAGCAAACAGTGAACTTTTGGTGCGAGTTCGATTAAATCATACTTATGATCATTCATGACCCAGGTCGTAATGGTCTCATCCATTGTACCAAAAACCATCTGTCTTGCTAAACGAATATCCATTTTTGCATCAAATTCCCCATCTTCCATTCCTTTGACGAGAATTTGATCCATCAATTTTAAATACTCACGCAACACGTCATTGATCTTTGTGCGGAGTTCAGGATTTGACTGTCGCAATTCAAGCTGCGTTACAATCGCTAAATGAATATCGCTAGCTAGAAGTTCAAAATGACTTTCAATCATAAGTCCTAGCTTGCTTGATGCCGTCAAGTCGCGTGCGATGATTTGTTCTAGTTTACTGACAAACACACCCATCTTTTCTTGAAAAACAGAAATCAAGATGTCTTCTTTATTTTTGAAATACAAATAAATTGTCCCATCAGCAACGCCAGCTTGTTTTGCTATTTTTGAAACTTGCGCTTGATGATAGCCATTTTCAGCAATAACGATAACTGCAGCATCAATAATTTGTTTGTATTTCGGCTTGTCTTTTCTCACCATAATGTCACCACCCAAAAAAATATGAAAATATGAATGGCGATTCATTCATATTTTCATATTATAGTTTATTTAGCAAAGTGTCAAGTTTTATCGAGCTGTGTAATCCCAGCTATTATAGAATTTTTTACGAAGGGACCGATTCTTTTTGTTTAGCAATTTCTTCGTCTACTAACGAGCGACGCAAGATTTTCCCGATTGCTGTTTTCGGAAGTTCTTTACGGAATTCATAAACACGCGGCACTTTGAAAGAAGCCAGTTGCTCTCGGCAATACGCATTGAGTTCTTCCTCAGTTACAGTATAACCTTCTTTCAAGACAATATAAGCTTTTACAGTTTCTCCGCGATACGGATCTGGTATGCCCGCAACTACACATTCTTGAATAGCCTCGTGTTCGTATAGCACTTCTTCAATTTCTCGCGGGTAAATATTAAAACCACCTGCGATAATCATATCTTTTTTGCGATCGACAATAAAGAAATGTCCTTCATCGTCCATGTAACCAAGATCTCCTGTTAACAACCAGCCATCAACAATGGTTGCAGCCGTTTCTTCAGGTTTGTTCCAATACCCCTTCATGACTTGAGGTCCTTGAATTGCGATTTCCCCAATCTCGCCATTTGGAATTGGGATTGTTGTACCTGTTTGGAAAATCTTACAATTCGTATCCGGGTATGGCATACCGACTGATCCTTTTGTTCGCTCTCCCCAAACCAAGTTGGAATGTGTTACTGGCCCTGTTTCAGTCAATCCATAACCTTCTACTAATTTACCGCCTGTCAGCGCTTCAAATTTCTCCTGTACTTCTACTGGCAGAGGCGCAGATCCACTTAAGCAAGCTTCGATTGAAGACAAGTCGTATTTAGCGATATCCGGATGGTTCATTAATCCAATATACAAAGTTGGTGCACCTGGAAAAAGAGTTGGTTTTTGCTTATCGATCGTCTTTAAAGCCGTTTCCGGATCAAATTTTGGTAACAATACCATTTTATCACCAAGCATGACAGATAGGATTAAAACCGTCGTTAAGCCATAAACATGGAATAACGGAATAATTCCCATAATCGTTTCTTCACCTTTTTTGCATTTATACAGCCAGCTATCACACATTGTCGCATTGGAAATTAAGTTTTTATGCGTCAACATGACGCCTTTGGGAGAACCTGTTGTGCCTCCCGTATATTGCAGTAATGCTAAATCTTCTTCAAAATCGAACGGTGTTTCCACAACAGTTGGCTGAGCAATTTTCATAACTTCGGTAAACAAATGGTTGATACCTCTATGCTCAACTTTGACTGTCATGCCGTATTGTTTTTTCTGGATAAATGGATAAACAAGATTTTTCGGGAATGGCAAATACTCTTTGATTCCCGTAACAATTACATTTTCTAATTGTGTTTCTTTAATAACTTTTGAAATTCTTGGAAACAATATGTCTAGTCCAATAATTGCTTTTGCGCCAGAATCTTTCATTTGGTAGGCAACTTCTCGTTCTGTATAAAGAGGATTGGTCATTACCACAATTCCACCTGCATATAACACACCATAAAAACTAATAACAGCTTGTGGACAGTTTGGCAACATGATGGAAACTCTATCACCTTTTTGAATGCCTAGTTTTTGAAGATAATTTGCGAATTTCATAGAAGACTCGTAAAGTTCCTCGTACGAAAGTTCTTTCCCCATAAAGTGAATCGCTGTCTTTTTTGGATACGTTTCATAAGCACGCGTTAAAAATTGTTGAACGGGCATACTTGGATAAGTTAGCGTATGGGGTATTTCAGGCGGATAATGTGCAAGCCATGGCTTCTCAGTCATCCTTTTGACCTCCTAATTTTTAATTGAATCGTGCGAATATTCCTACTTTTAGTATAGACAAGAATGATACCGCTTTCAAACTTTATTTTATTAACTCAGAAGAAATTGAATTATTCTTTACATTTCTTGCCCTATAAAAAAAGGCCAGCTCAACAGCTGACCTTTTTTATCAAAATACAAACAGAAAAATGATCCCTACGATTACAAAAACCGCGCAAAACACAAACAAGATTTTAATAAGGTTTTCCAAAACATCCAACTCCTATTGAATACTAGCTCCGATAACATACGATAGCCCGACAGAGATAACCATTGAAATTAAACCAACTGATCGATTATCTTGTTCGATTTCTTCATCTACTTTAAACTTCGGTGTCAGGAATTCAAACAATACGTAAGCGAAAATTAGTAAAGTAAATCCAAATAGTCCCCATGCAACCATTTCGAATAAGGAATTATGCTGCTCGATAGAAAAACGAAAAATGTTGGTCACACCAAAAATCTTTCCACCGGTAGCCATAGCTACAGCTAAATTCCCTTTTTTGATTTGTTCCCAGTTATTGTATTTGGTCACAATTTCGAAAATAACCATAGCGACAACCAAACACAACACTACAACACTGAAATAGCCGGCCGATTCGACCAGCGGATGTGTCCAAAATCCCGATTCCGTCATCTCTTATACTCCTCTACAAAAACTTACTTTAGTTCAGCGACTGTCACACCCGAGCCACCTTCACCTGCTTCACCAAAGCGATAGCTCTTTACACGTGAATGTTTTTTCAAGTATTGCTGAACCCCTTGGCGCAATGCACCTGTTCCTTTGCCGTGAATGATTGATACTTGGTGGTAATTTGATAATAACGCATCATCCAGGTATTTTTCAACACGTGCAAGTGCATCTTCGTATCGTTCACCGCGTAAATCGAGTTCCATTTTCACATGACTGTCTCGATCTTTTAATGTGGTCATTGTGCGCGTTTGTTGTTTTTCTGGTTTTGTATAAGACAAGTCAGATTCAGGTAATTTCATTTTTAAAATACCGATTTGAACAATCCATTCATCTTTTGAAACCTTTTCGACCAATGTGCCTTTTTGACCAAATGAAATCACTTTTACTTCATCATTTGGTTTTAACGGCTTGACTTCATTGTCTTTTGCGGCTTTTTTCAAAATGCGGTTTTGAGGCGTTGCTTCTTCCAATCGTTTTTTTGCATTGATCAATTCATGTTCTTTGACCATTGATCCTTGGTTTAGTTGCATTTTACGTAAGTCTGAAATAACTGCTTCTGCTTCTGCTTTTGCTTGCTCCACAATTTTCCGAGCTTTTTCTTTCGCTTTTTCTTCCATTCGTTCTTTTTGCTGCTCGTATTCTGCTAGTTGCTGAGCCAATTCTTTTTTCAATTGCTCAGATTCTTTTAGTACTTCCAACGTACTTTCTGCATCTGCTTCAGCTTCACGACGACTTTTTTCAAGAGACGCAATCATGGAGTCCACTGCTTTACTATCTGTCCCTGTAAAACTTTTTGCATGACTAATAATGTGGTCTGGCAATCCAAGACGCTTTGAAATTTCAAAAGCATTGCTTCGGCCTGGCACTCCAATAAGTAAACGATAAGTTGGACTTAATGTTTCCACATCAAACTCGACACTCGCATTTGCAACACCAGGTCGGTTGTAACCATATGCTTTAAGCTCAGGGTAGTGTGTTGTTGCGATAACACGTGCGCCTCTGCCATGAACTTCATCTAGTAGAGAAATCGCTAAAGCCGCTCCTTCTTGAGGGTCAGTACCTGCTCCTAGCTCATCAAAAATAACCAGTGAGTTTTCATCAAACTTCGTCAAAATATCAACTATATTGACCATATGCGACGAGAAAGTACTCAAGCTTTGCTCAATCGATTGTTCATCGCCAATATCCGCAAAAATTTGGTCGAATACTGCAAGTTCAGAGCCGTCAAGTGCGGGAATTGGCAAACCAGACTGAGCCATTAATGTTGCGAGTCCTACGGTTTTTAAAGTTACGGTTTTCCCTCCGGTGTTCGGACCGGTAATCACGATTGCTGTAATCTCTCGTCCAAACTCAATATCATTTGGCACAACTTCATCTTTAGAGATCATTGGGTGACGCGCTTTTTTCAACTTAATATAACCTTCTGTATTCATTATGGGCTTTGTGCCTTTATGAGCTACACCATATTTTGCTTTTGCTAATATTAAATCAATTTCACCAAGTACATCAACCAATACAAAAAGCTCATGAGCAACTTCTTGAACTTGCGCTGACAGCATCAATAAAATTCGGTCGATTTCTTCTTTTTCTTTCATCTTCAAACGACGCACTTCGTTATTCGCTTGTACGACAGCATCTGGTTCGATAAACAAAGTTTGACCTGAAGAAGATTGATCGTGAACAATACCGCCATAATGATTACGGTATTCTTGTTTGACTGGAATAACAAAACGGTCATTCCGAATCGTTACAATCGAATCTGATAACATTTTGGAAGCATTTTTGCCACGAACTAAACTTTCCAACCGCTCACGAACACGACTTTCTTGTGTTCGTAGTTGTTGGCGAATCGAACGCAATTCAGTGCTTGCACTGTCTAAAACAGCACCGTTATCATCAATACAAATATTAATAGCGTGTTCTAGTGCTGTCAGAATTGGCATCGATTCTTTTTTCTTTAAGAAATGAGGAATCTGCACGACGCCTTCTTCTTGAATGGTTTCAAAAAATTGACGCAAAATACGACTTGCACGAATCGTCGATGACACTTCCATTAATTCTATCGGGCTCAAGCTTCCACCAATTTGCGCTCTTCTAGAATGAAGTCGAACATCAAAAATACCGCCCATTGGCACATTGTTCTTGACGCGCAAGACTTGCGCGCCTTCATCCATTTCTTCTAACAGCTGATTGACTTTGTTTAGATCAGTAGATGGCAATAAATTATCTACATGTGCTTTTCCGAGTGACGAAGTGCAGTAACGTGCCACTTCATCGCGAATTTTATAAAATTCAAGTGTTCTTAATGCGCGTTCTGCGATCATTTAAGAACCTCCTAACTTTGGATATATAGTAAAATATCGATATTCCGCAGGTCAACTGCGCTTTTGGGCCAACAGGATGTAGATCCGAAAGCTAAGGCGACAAGATGTCGCAAGTTAAAACCACGAGTTTTTATTTCGATTTGTTAATAAATTTTTTGAATTTTTCAAGTGACCATGTATTAACTATTGTGTCTTTTCTTAGCCATGCTTTTTGAGCATGTTTGACGCCTGTTTCCATAACTTCTAAACCTTCAATAGCATGGGCGTCTGTGTTAATTGCGACCGGCACGCCTTTTTCTTGAGCCATTATTAAGTAAGGAACAGCTAGGTCTAAGCGATACGGACTGGCGTTTAACTCGACAATTTTGCCGTATTCTTTTGCCCAGTCTAAAATTTGCTCCACATCCGGATTATACCCATCGCGCTGGCCAACAATTCTGCCGGTCGGATGCGCAATCATGTGGACATATGGATTTTTCATAGCCGTCAAAATACGGTCCATAATTTGTTCTTGCGGTTGCTGGAAACTCGAATGGATACTGGCAATAACAAAGTCTAATTTTTTGAGCATATCGTCATCAAAATCCAATGTTGCGTCAGGCAAAATATCCATTTCCGTGCCTGACAATACTTCGATAGCATCATACTTCTTATTCAATTCCCGAATTTGACCATTTTGATCGATTAAACGTTCAGGTGTTAAACCGTTTGCCACTTTTAAATAATGGGAGTGATCGGTGATGACCATATATTCGTACGATTTTGCCACACACGCTTCGATCATTTCAGTTAATGAATTGGCACCATCTGACCAAGTTGTATGCATGTGCAAATCACTACTAATATCTTCAATCGCCACAAGTTCTGGCAATTCTTCTAATCGATCCAGTTCTCGTCCATCTTCACGAACCGATGGTGGAATAAAAGGCAAACCAAAATGAGCGAAAAAATCGATTTCTGTTGAAAACGTTTTAACGCTGCCATCTTCTTGTTCAACGCCATATTCACTAATTTTTTGGTTTTGTGATTTTGCCAATTGACGCATTCTCACATTGTGATCTTTTGATCCTGTGAAATGGTGTAACGCTGTCACAAATTCTTCAGGAGCCACTAAACGGAAATCCACATCGATTGGTTCTAACACTTCTACAGTCACGGATACTTTTGTGTCTCCAGATGCAATAGTTTCTTTCACAGGCAACGCTGCTAAAAGTTGCTCTTTTACTTTTGCAGGTTCAGCGGTTGCGATGATAAAGTCTATATCTTTACTCGTTTCTTTCGTCCGTCGAAAACTTCCAGCTACTGAAAACTCAGTGACTTCCGCAATTGATGTTAAGACATCTTGAATAAACGCCACGGTTTCTTCCGTTTTCCAAATCGGCTGACGATCCGGTTTGGTTTCAAAGTCATTGATCTCTTTCAATATCTTTTCTTCTGATTTCGGACCAAATCCCGGAAGTTTTTGGATTTCCTCATTTAAGCAAGCCGCCTTTAAAGTTTCCATCGAATCAATACCCAATTCTTTGTAAAGTTTGGCGATTTTCTTGCCACCTAATCCTTGAAGTTTCATCATTGGAATCAGCCCTTTTGGCACTTCTTCTTGAAGCTCTTCGAGAACGGTTGACTTATTGTCGTTTATCAATTCGAGTATAACGTCTCCTGTTCCTTTTCCGATACCTTTTAGTTTGGTGACATCTTCAATTTCGTCTAAACTGCGCTGATCGAGTTCAAGCGCTTGAGCGGCTTTTCGAAAAGCCGATACTTTAAACGGGTTTTCCCCTTTAAGTTCCATATACAATGCAATTTTTTCAAGTGTTCTGATGATAATCTTCTTATTCACCAAAAGCCCTCCTCGTTTCGATTAAAAAAACTTCCCTCGTAAGAGAGAAGTTCCTACTACATATAAATATACCACCATTCTTTTACTTTCTCAGAGAAATAAGGTGTATTCTCAATCATCGATTGAGCAATACTGGAATTCTCTAACTGGTTTTGCACAACGTCCACTGGAAGTAGCGCAAATACATAGATGAAAATAAATAACAGTATGTATGCTTCAACAAATCCTAGAACAGCACCAAGTATTTTGCTGAAAAAGCCAAGTACTGGCAAAAATTTTAGAAAATCAAACATCGATGCAAGCAACTGCAAAGCAAATTTAACGACAAAGAAAATAAGTGCAAATGCCAATAATTGATAAAAAGTTTGATCTAAATCCAATTTGTCTACAGCAAGCGTAAACTGGGAGTTTTCATTTATGGCTGGGTATGGAATCCACAGTACGAAGTATTCAGACAGTGGTTTATAATATTTATAAGCCGCGACTAATGCAATAACAAATCCAACCATGTGAATCAACTGGACGATAAATCCTCTTTTGGCGCCCACGATGATGCCACCGATTAGTAAGATGAGTAAAAGAATATTTAGCATTTACGTCATTCCTTCAATTTTTTTATTTCATTCTCTAATTGTTCAACTTGCTCTTTCAGTTTAAGATAGTCATGTATCGCATTTGACGCAGTTAACACAGCAAGCTTTGCTTGGTCGAGTGATGGATTCAACGCATTAATTTCACGCATTCTACTATCGACCATCGATGCGACAAGACGCATATGACCAGAAGTTTCAGTACCGACCATTTTATAGGTGTTGCCATAGATGTCTACGACCGTGTGAATTTTATGTTGCTCAGACAATGCAATATCCCCCTTTGGAATTCTTTACCCATCATACCATGAACACAAGCCGATTGTGAATCAAAGAAAGGTGACTTATCCATGTCAAATTTAGTTCTAAAACTTACAGAAGACAGTCTTCTCCAAGTGATTGCTCATTACCAGAAAAACAAGGTCACTTCCAAAAATCCATATGCTCGCTTTAGCGCTAAACTACCTGATACTGTCGTGACCGTCTACACATCTCGAAAAGTCATGTTCCAAGGAAACGGAGCTGACCGAGAAGCAGCAAAATGGGGAGTAGTATCAGCTACCGACAAGACGGTCTCCACAAAAGGAGATCACTTGCCTGAAGGATTTGCTGAGCTCTCAGTTCTCGGATCCGATGAAACAGGCACCGGTGATTTTTTTGGTCCAATTACTGTCGCTGCGTGTTACGTCCCTGCAGACAAAGTAGCGCTTGCACGTGAACTTGGCGTTAAAGATTCCAAACAATTGACCGACGACTGGATGCGCAAAGTAGCACCTGACTTGAAACAAGCATTTGCTCATAAAGTACTCACTTTAAAAAACGATAAGTACAACAAAGTTCAAAGCCAAGGCTGGTCACAAGGAAAGATTAAAGCCCTATTACATAACCAAGCTCTCAAACACGTGTTAGCTAGCATTGCGCCCCAAAAACCAGACGCCATTTTAATTGATCAATTCGCAGAACGCGAAACTTACTATAAACACGTTAAAGACGAACCCGAAATTATTCGTGAAAACGTCTTGTTTTCTACAAAAGCAGAAAGTCTTCACGTATCAGTCGCATGTGCATCTATTATCGCGCGCGTCGCATTTCTTGAGGAAATGGACCGGATGAGTTTAGACGCTGGCGTCACCTTACCAAAAGGCGCTGGGAAGATTGTTGATGAAGTGGCTGCGAGGATTATATTAAAGCACGGCGAAGAGTATTTGAAAACGTTGACGAAAGTACATTTTGCGAATACCAGGAAAGTATTGGCACTAGCGAAAAAACACGGCTATTAAAAAAAAGGATGAATCCAGTGGATTCATCCTTTTTTAGCATTACTATCAAATTTCTTTAACTTCTCAACTCTGCTCCAGCTTCTGTCAGAGCCGCTAATACTTTTTCATGTGCATTTGTCACTTCTTCGTCCGTCAATGTTTTCTCAGGATCGAAATAAGTTAACGAGAAGGCTACTGATTTCTTGCCTTCTTCCATTTTATCACCTTCGTATAAGTCGAATACGCGAACGTCTTTTAATAACTTGCCGCCTGCGTTACGAATCGTCGTTTCAATCGTTGCAGCTTCCACGTCTTTTGAAAGCACCAATGCTATGTCACGCGACATAGAAGGGTAACGCGGTACGGGTGTGTAAACTAACGCGTCTGTTTCCAAATCTAACAAGGCTGCTAGATTTAATTCCATGACAATCGTTGTTTTCAAGTCACGCGTTTTTTGTTCTGACGGGTGCAATTGGCCAATGACGCCAATGCGTTCGTCGTTTAGCATAATAAACGCCGTTCTGCCTGGATGCAAGTCGTCCATTTGACCACGCTTGAATGTAAAGTTGACGCCTAATTTTTCCCCAAGACTTTCCACAAGTCCTTTTAAGACGAAAAAGTCTACTGGCTTTTTCTCACCTTGCCAGCTATTATCGACCCATAAACCAGTGATTGCCACTGCTAAATGTTCTTGTTCGTTCAATAACTCATCGTCACCTTTTAGGAAGACAGATCCCGTTTCGTACAATGCGACTGAATCCATACGTCTCGCTGTATTATACGTAACCGATTCCAATAAATGCGGCAATAGGCTTTGACGTAAAATGCTACGTTCTTCGCTCATCGGCATTAACAAACGAGTGGTTTCTGTTTCATCTAATGCAAACTGCTTAGCAGATTTCACAGAAGTTAACGAGTACGTTGTTGTTTGCAACAATCCGGCACCTTCCATCAAGTTACGCACGATACGACGTTTCGCTTGATAAGGCGTTAATCCACCTGGTGTTGTTTCTGCTTCTGGTAACGTTGCCGGAATTTCATCGTATCCGTAAAGACGCGCGATTTCTTCAATGATATCTTCAGGAATTTGAATGTCTTGACGACGTGTTGGCACAGAAATAACCAATTGCCCATTTGCCGCTTCCGTATTAAATTTCAAGCGATTTAAAATATCCCACATGTCTTCAAAGGAAATCTTCATGCCTAAACGACTGTTAATAAAATCTGGAGATACTTTAATGATTTTTTCTTCTTTGTTTAATTCGTCAAATACGACAGATCCAGCTAGCACTTCCCCACCTGCAAGTTGAGACAGCAATTGCGCTGCACGTTCTGCGGCTGGAATAACACGGTTTGGATCTACGCCTTTTTCAAAACGAGTACTTGCATCACTGCGTAACCCATGATCTCTTGATGTTTGACGAACAGAACCTGGTTCAAAATAAGCAGATTCAATGACAACTGTCGTTGTCGAGTCACTGACTTCTGAGTTTGCGCCACCCATAACACCAGCAATCGCGACTGGTTTTTCACCATTTGTGATAACCAATTGATGAGCAGCTAATTTACGTTCAACATCATCTAACGTCCTAATCGTTTCGCCTTCCGTTGCTTGGCGAACCGTAATATTACCCGTTTCCAATAAATCGTAATCAAACGCGTGAAGTGGCTGACCGTACTCCATCAAAACAAAGTTAGTCACGTCGACTACGTTATTGTGAGGACGGATACCTGCTGCCATCAAGCGCTGTTGTAGCCACATTGGCGACTCTTGAACTTTAATGTTGCGAACAACTTTAGCCACATATAATGGATTTGCTTCAGGTGCGTCGACTGTTACTGTCAACATAGATGACGCCCTGTCTACTGCTTCTTTATAGCTAATTTCCGGTAACTGAACGTCTTCTGATAAAATCGCTCCAACTTCATAAGCAACACCAATCATGCTCATTGCGTCTGCGCGGTTAGGCGTCAAATCAAATTCTAATACGGTATCATCTAAATGAAAGTTTGTAATTACATCCGATCCTGTTTCTGCATCTTCTGGCAATACATAAATGCCTTCAGCGTATGCTTTTGGAACAAGCTTGCTTTCAATGCCAAGCTCTTGTAACGAACAAATCATGCCATTGGATTCTTCTCCACGAAGTTTTGCTTTTTTGATTTTGATGCCCCCAGGAAGTTTCGCTCCAGGTCGTGCGACAATTACTTTTTGGCCTTGTGCAATATTGGGTGCCCCGCAAATAATTTGCGCTGTTTCTTCGCCGACATCGACTTGGCAAATTGATAATTTATCTGCCTCAGGATGTTTGACACAAGATGCAACATACCCTACGACAATATTTGTCATGCCATGCGAACGATCGATAATTGCATCGACTTCGATACCAGAACGTGTTATTTTTTCAGCTAATTCTGCGGGTGGGAATTGTTGTGTATTTACATAGTCTTTCAACCAATTAATAGATACCAGCATGTTTTATTTCCTCCTTAAAGTTCTGTACGTTGGAATTGAGAGATAAAGCGAACATCGTTTGTGTAGAAATGACGAATATCTTCGACGTTGTATTTCAACATCGCGATTCGTTCAGCGCCCATGCCAAAAGCAAATCCTGTTAAGCGTTTCGAGTCATAGCCGGCCATTTCAAGAACATTTGGATGCACCATTCCAGCGCCAAGAATTTCGATCCAGCCTGTTTTTTTACAGACATTACAGCCACTGCCGCCACATTTAAAGCATGAAATGTCCATTTCAACAGATGGTTCTGTAAACGGGAAGAAACTTGGACGAAGACGGATCTCACGGTCTTCACCGAACATTTTTTTAGCGAATACTGACAGTGTTCCTTTCAAATCGCTCATGCGAATGTCTTCTCCGATAACCAATCCTTCAATTTGCGTAAATTGATGCGAATGCGTCGCGTCGTCACTATCACGGCGATACACTTTGCCTGGGCAAATGATTTTAATCGGCTCTCCGCCTTTTGCTTCCATGGTGCGTGCTTGAACCGGTGAGGTATGCGTACGCAGTAAAATGTCTTCTGTTATATAGAAGGAATCTTGCATGTCACGTGCTGGATGACCTTTTGGTAAATTTAATGCTTCGAAATTATAATAATCTTTTTCTACTTCTGGACCTTCGGCAACTCTATAGCCCATCGAAATAAATAAATCTTCAATTTCTTCTACAACACGTGTTAACGGATGCGAGTTGCCTGTTTTCATAGGACGTCCCGGTAAAGTGATGTCGATTGTTTCGCTTTCAAGCTTCATGTTGATCGCTTGTTCTTCTAAAAGCACCATACGGCTATCGAGTTGTGTCGTTACTTCTTCACGAACAACGTTCACCAATGCCCCCATTTTCGGACGTTCTTCAGCTGGGAGTTTGCCCATGCCTTTTAACAAATCTGTAATCGGTCCTTTTTTCCCTAAATACGCGACACGGACATCGTTTAGTTCTTTGACAGTCGACGCTGCAGCAATCTTTTCGAGTGCTTGTGTTTTCAAATCCTGCAATTGTGCTTCCATTTTTTCTCCTCCTTAGACAGTAAAAAGCCCCGTCCCAGAAAAGGGACGAGGCATTATTCGCGGTACCACCCTAGTTATTGCAAAATAGCAATCACTTGTTTACATAACGGCTCTTCACCGGCCCATCTTTACAGTATTTCTACTGGTCCCGGTGAGCAGCTCGCGGGGTGAACTTCTGATGCATTTACATTTCCGCAATTTCAGTCAAGGTGCAGAATCTCTGTAATGTAAGGGCGCAACATACTTTTCCCATTCTTCGCTTTTACTTATTTACTTTCTCATTATACGAAAGTTCCAGGCTTTTATCAAACTTAGTTTTTTGGCACTAAGCTGTACAATAAAATCCCTGTAGCTACTGCTACATTCAATGATTCTGCGCTACCGTAAAGTGGCACCATTAAATTCTGATCTGCTTGCTGCAAAAGAACCGGATCTACTCCACTGCCTTCATTGCCAACAATTAACACAAATTTTTCATGCGTTTGAGCTTCGTGAACCGGCGTTGAGTTTTGCAATGCTGTTCCGAAAACTTCAATACCTCTCGCTTTTGCTTGTCCAATCCATTCCACCAATTCGCCTTTTACAACTGGAATTTGAAAATGCGATCCTTGTGCTGAACGAACTGTTTTCGGGTTAAATGGATCTGCGCAACCTTTGCCCAAAACGACTGCATCAATGCCGCTAGCTGATGCTGTTCGTATCATCGTGCCGATATTTCCCGGATCTTGAACTGCATCAATCATCAGTAACTTTTCCCATGATTTTTGTTCACCTTCTGTAAATTCCGGTTGTGCGCAGTGTGCGAAAATCCCTTGCGTGTGTTCTGTTTCAGAAATTTCTTTTGCTACAGCCGCTGTTACAGAATAATGAGGAACGCCTTCGATATCCCAGTCTTCTGGAATATCCACTCCTTCGCGCACGATTAATGATTTTACAAGGTCTTTTTTACGAAGTGCTTCTTCTGTCAAATGAAATCCTTCTACAAGAAATTCTGCAAATTTATCTCGCTCTTTCCGAGTTGTGCTAAGCTTTTTCCAATGCTTGACAAGTGAGTTTTGATTTGATTCAATTCTTTTCATTATAACTTCACGCCTTTATTTCAGAATAGCTCAAGTATAGCACAGCTTAGATTTTGTCCGTGAAAAAATCAAAGCCAAGTGACGTCAAAATTCCAAATGCTAATGTCCAAGCAGCAATGCTAATGGTTAGCCAAACTGTCGTGTTCTTTTTGGTCGCGCCAAGTGTCATTCCGATAAAAGCCGCGATATGTGTACCGATTAAAATAGGTCCAAGCATCGCTAAACCTGGCAAGCCGTATTTGTTCCAAATTCGTTTAGCGCGTTCATTTTTTTTCGAGACGGTTTTGCCTTTTGTTTCTTGCCGTTTTGTGTACCAAATCTGGAAACGGTCAAAGCCAATGATCAACGCGAGTACTGTTGCCATATTGCCGACAAATGCTAATAGCATTACCCAAAATGGAGATAAGCCCCATATGATGCCGAGTGGAATAACTAATGCAATTTCAAACCAAGGAATAGCAGCTCCTAGAAAAATCAGAAAATATTCATAGATCACTCGGGTTCCTCCTTAAAATGCCTGCGGATTTCTCTATAGTAAATGACGTACTGGATGAGCGCGACCAGCAGAATTGCAAGAACTGTGTAAATACGAGAAAACGGTGAAAACATGGCAAATACAGCTAATCCCGGTAAGCTCCACGTCATAAACGTATACACTTTTTGAGATGCTTTTCGTGTAATATGTGTCATCCCTTCGTCCTGCTCTAAGTATTCTGGAGGACGAATTGCAAAGGAAGGTATTTTTTGTGTAGGATTCATTTTATTATGACGCTTCATTTGTATATAAAAAACGAGCAACATTAAAAGATAAAGAATGATTGAACCCAGAATGACAAATCCTTCGACCGTGCTGTATTCAACTAAGACACTTTGTTCGGTTTCAGTATTGACAATATCGGTTGTAGTTGGTGAATTGACTCCAAATAAAAATATTCCCAGCACTACAATAAACCCCATCATCCATAACGGATAGTGTAAGCGAAAATCATTTTTCATTGTCATCGTCCTCCTCTAACCAAAATAATTCATCGACGTTTGTCTGCAGTGCTTTTGCTAGTTTTAACGACAATGTAATCGAAGGTGAAAACTCTCCTTTTTCAATAAAAGCGATTGTTTGGCGTGTAACATCAACTTGTTTGCCAAGGTCGCTTTGCGTGAAGCTGTACCGAGCTCTGAGTTCTTTCACTCGATTTTTGAGCATCTGCTTCATCCTTTCTTAAATCATGTTCGGTCTATATTACATAATGTATACTATACTTAACATTAAGTCAACTAAAGATAACATATATGTGAGAATACTTTTTGGCTATTGAGTTTGTTTGCAAAACACAAAAAAAGCTTGTCACCAGAGTGAGAAGCTAGTCTTTCTTCTTTAATTGATACGTTCGGTTTTGCAATGCTCCAGCAGTTTCAAAATCGAAAGTTGCTAATAAGCGAGATGCGACGTAAGGAGATTCAAGATTACAGAATTGACGAAGTTGCCGGTTGCTTAACTGCGTGTGAACGAGTGAAAAATATTCTTGGATAATCGATTCCAAAGCAAACGGATCTACACTTTGGCATAGCTCGCATATCCATCCACTTTGATACTTTCTTTTCATGCGATGGCTTTTGCAGGAACTACAAAAGATTCCTGTCCGTAAATCAGTAGGTTCAATAAAATACAATTGGCATAAAGGAATTCGTTTATAAGGAGTTTGATGTTTGTGAAGAAGTTTTTCGATTTTTGTTAAGTTATGTCGTGTGTTCGTCTCGGGGAAGTTTTGAAGTAACGTGAAGAGATAATCGATCAGCTGGTAATTTTTGCATACATAATGCGTTTTTGGCTTTGTCATAAACTCACATTGTTTTGATGTGAATACGACGATGCCTTTGATTGGCAAATTGATTTTATGCAGTTTAACGAATTTTGTCAAAAAGCGAATGGTTTTGTTTAATTGACTCGTCGGGTCTTCCATTACGGTTCGTACGCCTGCTAAATCAGTTCTGGAAAATTCACCTGTTTGGTTATCAAAATACAGCTGGCCGCTAATGTTTTTTGATTCAATGATGATTGCGCCTCGGTCTGTCAGCAATAAGCCGTCCATTTGCACTTTCCAATCACCAAGTGACAAGCAAATGTTTCTTACAAATCGATGATTGTCATCCCAATTAAATTCAATTAGCTTCTGTTCAAGTCTTTTTTCTCCACGTTTTCCAGCAGCCGCTCGGTACAATTCAACTTGAAGGAATTCGTGTTACGGATGATGTTCAGGCAATCGGTACAACAACCTTTCTAGCGACTCTGTTTGAGACAGTAAAACAATTTCTTTCTTGTTCATTGAGCACCTCCTATCAGAATAATTAGAGTATAACATTTAGCTCGTTCTTTTTAAAATAGACAAAACCATTAAATGGATGCTTTTCTCGAGCGAAAAGCGAAAACCTTTTTTGTTTGCGGGACGCATAGAGTTGTTTGCGTAATATCGTAGTTTGTTTGCGCAATACATCACTTTGTTTGCACAACACAAAAAATCCCTTCGCTAGGGCGAAGGGATTCTCGGTTTTATTCGAATGTGATGCGTGCTACTGTGTCTTTATCCAGTTTTTTGATCACTTCGATGATTAATTTTACAGCATTTTCGTAATCGTCGCGGTGCAAGATACCTGCGTGCGAATGGATATAACGTGTTGCTACGCCGATTGCAAGTGCCGGAACACCATTTGCTGTTAAATGGATAGACCCAGCATCTGTTCCGCCGCCGGCAATCGTTTCAAATTGATACGGAATGCCTGCTTCGTCAGCTGTGTCGACAACTAGCTCGCGCAATCCGCGGTGAGAAACCATAGAAGCATCGAAAAGCAACAATTGTGGACCGTCACCCATTTTGCTATTAGACTCTTTGCTCGTGATTCCTGGTGTGTCACCTGCAATCCCAACGTCTACTGCAAATCCGATATCTGGCTGAATTTGAGCAGTGGCTGTTTTCGCGCCACGCAAACCGATTTCTTCTTGAACAGTACCCACTCCGTATACTACGTTCGGATGGTCAACGCCTTTTAATCCTTTTAATACGTCAATCGCAATGGCACAGCCAATACGGTTATCCCAAGCTTTAGCCATCAATAGTTTGTCGTTGTTCATCACTGTGAATTCGAAATACGGTGTCACCATATCGCCTGGTGTGATTCCCCATTCTTTCACTTCTTCACGTGATGAAGCACCGATATCGATAAACATGTCTTTGATTTCAACAGGTTTTTTTCGTGCTTCTGCTGTTAAAATATGTGGAGGTTTAGATCCGATAACGCCTGTAATTTCTTTGTCGCTACGCGTTGTGATGGTGACGCGCTGTGCGAGCATAACTTGTGACCACCAACCGCCTACTGGTTGGAATTTCAAAAATCCTTTTTCGTCTACTTGCGTAATCATAAAACCGACTTCGTCTAAGTGACCAGCTACCATAATTTTAGGACCGTTTGCTAAACCTTCTTTTTTGGCAATCAAACTTCCCAATCCGTCTGTTTCGATTGAGTCAGCAAATGGTGTTATGTATTTTTTCATTACTTCGCGTGATTGACGTTCATTTCCTGGTATACCGTTAGCGTCTGTTAATTCTTTTAACATTAATTGTGTTTCGTCCAACTTAGTCATTATTTCGACCTCCTAAATAGTTTACTGCTAACTTAGTATAAAGTAATTTCTATCAATTATCAAAACATTCGTTTATCAGTATCCTTCTTTTTGTCGATCGTAATTGGTTTTGTTCTTCTTCATGTATGCATCGAGCACTTCGTCGTAGCTAAATTCCAAAGCGACTGCAAGTCCACCGTAGCAACTCCAAATTTCCATGAAGTTCGACATCGAGTAATTTTCAAGAAATGCTTGAATCGCATGCTGCGTCTGTAAAAACAGCTCTGTTAAGTCATTTCCAGAAATTGGCTCCGGCCAATTTTCTAATGTATTTAAATCTTTTTCAATACCCAGTGATAATAAAAAATGGATTGAGTCAACATATTCTTCCAGAATTACGGAACGTTCGGATGCTTTTTTCGAACTCCAAAATTTAAAGCACCGTGTTTCATTGGCAAGTTCTGCTAGTTCCACTAGTAATGCAAGACCTTTTTTGCGAAAAACATCTTCGGTGATTTTCTGATTTGATTGAATAAAACGGTCTAATTCTTCTTGCATTTTGAATAATTCTTGTAATTTCACAAAGATCTCTCCTTTTCGAATAAATCTTGAAACTAAACTGCTTTTCACTCGTATAATGTGTATAGGACTATGGAACTCAGGAGGTAATTCTAATGGCTTTTCTTATACGCCTTATTGTACTAGCATTAATCATCTATTTATTCTATCGCTTGATCCGTTATGTTGTCGACCCAAAAAGGAAGTTAGACACAGCTCTCGAGTCTGGAAGTTATTATTTTTTAGATGACGTAAAGAACGTTCGAAAAAACTTCTTTGTTGCATTGCGCGGCGTATTATTTGAAGGTGAAAAATACCTAGGTACGACTGAAAATGCGTTTGAAGTCGTTTCAATTTCTGTATGGGTTGAAAATCCAGATCAATTGCAAGGTTTCACAAAAGAAGATTTTCACTTTCTTGAAAAAGAAATTAAAATGAATTACCCAGATGCTAAAATCAACTGGCAAAATCCAATTGAACGATTAATGACACAAAACGGCTAAATACTTAGTCGGTTTAGAAATTTTGATAGCTCCATACTAAAATTGCAACGTCGAGCATGGCCAAAACGAGAAAGCCAATTCGGAAGTTGGTATGCTTTGTTTTATGACGAAATAACATCATGCCCAAATAAGCGCCAATGCCGCCTCCAACGATCGCAACAGCCCATAAGTTTTTTTCGGGAATGCGCTGTCCGTGGTATTGCGCTTGGCGTTTATCTATTTTCATCATAGCCATGGCCATCGCTGATATAATTGCTATATAACCCAAAATAATCGAAAACATAAGATTTTCCTCCATAAGAAAAGACTGACGAAAAATCGTCAGTCTTTTTTATTGTTCGCTTTATGCTTGAGCATTGTCGCTTTCTAGTTGTGTGATGGTCTATTGGCCACAATGAACAGGCACTTCCGCTTTTATTGTCCAGCTACAGTGCCCAGACCCTCGGGACTTAAGTCAATCCATCTATACGACAAAAAGCGTCGCTTCGATGGTCTGTCTTAAGCCTGTCGGGTCTGAACAGGCACTTCCGCTTTTATTACTTAGTTACGGCTTGTTTTGCTTGGTCAACCAATGCTGTGAATGCAGCTGCATCAGATACAGCGATTTCAGCTAGCATTTTGCGGTTGATGTCGATACCAGCAACTTTTAATCCGTGCATAAGACGGCTGTATGAAATTTCGTTCATACGTGCTGCTGCGTTGATACGTGTAATCCAAAGTCTACGGAAATCACGTTTTTTGTTACGACGGTCACGGTAAGCATAGTTACCTGACTTCATTACTTGTTGATTTGCTACTTTGAAAAGGATGTGCTTTGCACCATAATAACCTTTTGCTAATTTAATGACCTTTTTACGACGCTGACGCGTCACTGCTCCACCTTTTACGCGTGGCATATCACATTACCTCCTGCTGAATATATAAAATTCGATTTTTTGTTACGCTTTCTTACTTCATGTTATAGATCAATGATTTAATGCGTTTCAAGTCGCCTGAAGAAACTAATTTCCCTTTGCGAAGTTTACGCTTTTGCTTTGTAGATTTGTTTGCGAATAAGTGGCTAGTGTGTGAGCTGTGGCGTCTTACTTTACCAGTACCCGTTTTTTTGAAACGTTTTGATGCGCCGCTATGGCTTTTCATTTTCGGCATTTCGAATTCCTCCTAAACAATGATCTCTTTTATTCTTTTTCGTTGATTGGTGCAAGCATCAAGAACATGCTGCGGCCATCCATTTTCGGGCGCTGTTCAACTGTCGCAACTTCTTTGCATTCTTCTGCAAAGCGTTCAAGAACACGTTGTCCAATTTCTTTGTGCGTAATTGCACGGCCTTTAAAACGAATAGAAGCTTTTACTTTGTCGCCTTTTTCAAGGAACTTGATCGCGTTGCGAAGTTTCGTGTTGAAATCGTGATCGTCAATTGAAGGGCTTAAGCGTACTTCTTTGACGATAATCACTTTCTGATTTTTACGGATTTCACGATCTTTCTTTTGCTGCTCAAACTTGAATTTACCATGGTCCATGATTCGAGCAACCGGCGGCTTAGCTTGAGGAGCCACAAGAACAAGATCCAAGTTGACACGAGCTGCAATTTCAAGTGCTTCGATACGTGTTTTGATGCCAAGTTGTTCACCGTTTTGATCAATAACTCGCAACTCACGTGCACGAATACCGTCATTTACATTAATGTCTTTGCTAATAGTAATCCACCTCCGGATAGTGTCGCGAATAACTTAAATGTGTGAACCGGCCGAACCGGTTTACAGGCTTCCGATCAAAACAAAAGCGGGTGGACCACAGAGGTCCACCCGCAAATATGACAACACGCTTCTTTATGCGTGTAAAAGTCAATCGTGTATACCTGCCAACAATCGGTCGATCAGGTGAGAAGCGGGTGCTCCTGCTTGCACATATAAGTATTCTATAACCTTATTCATAATATCATTTGCTCATACTACTGTCAAGCAGTTTAACGAAGTTCGCTTTGAACCAGTTTAACAAAGTCGTCAAACGGCATACTTTCAGACTTCTGTTCACCGTACTTACGAACGTTAACCGAACCATCTTCAAGTTCTTTGTCACCAATGACGAGCATATACGGTACTTTTTGCATTTGTGCTTCTCGAATTTTATAACCCAGTTTCTCATCACGCTCGTCAATATCGACACGGATTTTATGAGACTGCAGTTTTTCTTGTAATTTTTTTGTGTAGTCGCTGTGAGCATCAAGCGATACTGGAATCATTTCAACTTGGATAGGTGCTAACCATGTTGGGAAAGCTCCTTTGTACTCTTCTATTAAAAAAGCAACAAACCGTTCCATTGTAGAAACAACTCCGCGGTGAATGACAACCGGACGGTGCTGTTTGCCGTCTTCGCCAATATACGATAACTCAAAACGTTCTGGCAGTAAGAAGTCTAATTGAACTGTCGACAATGTTTCTTGTTTGCCAAGAGCTGTCTTCACTTGAACGTCCACTTTCGGTCCGTAAAATGCGGCTTCGCCTTCTGCTTCTTCGTAGTCGATTCCCATTTCATCCATTGCTTCTTTTAACATAGCTTGTGCACGATCCCACATCGCATCATCGTCAAAATATTTTTCTTTGTCTGCTGGATCACGATAAGATAGACGGAACGAATAGTCCTTGATGTCAAAATCCTTATAAACGTCAACGATTAAATTAACAACTTTTTTAAATTCTTCTTTGATCTGGTCTGGACGAACAAATAAGTGAGCATCATTCAAAGTCATTCCACGAACACGCTGGAGTCCAGATAAAGCACCCGACATTTCATAGCGGTGCATTAATCCAAGTTCTGCAATCCGAACAGGCATTTGACGATACGAATGAATACCTTGTTTGAAAATCATCATATGATGTGGACAGTTCATTGGGCGTAACACCAATTCTTCATTATCCATTTTCATTACTGGGAACATGTCGTCTTGGTAATGATCCCAATGTCCACTTGTTTTGTACAATTCTACGCTACCCAGTACAGGAGTATACACGTGTTCATAGCCTAAACGTTCTTCTTTATCGACAATATAACGTTCGATGATACGGCGGATTGTTGCACCTTTTGGAAGCCACAATGGCAAGCCTTGACCAACTTTTTGGGAGTTCATGAATAAATTCAGTTCTTTTCCGATTTTGCGGTGGTCGCGTTCTTTTGCTTCTTCAAGCATTTCAAGATGCGCTTTTAAGTCTTCTTTTTTGAAAAAAGCAGTTCCATAAATGCGTTGAAGCATTTTGTTGTCGCTGTCCCCTCTCCAATAGGCACCGGCAACACTTAGTAATTTAAATTCTTTTAATTTACCAGTTGATGGTACGTGGACGCCTCGGCAAAGGTCAAAAAAGTCGCCTTGTTCGTAAATGGATACTTGATCATCTTCAGGAATTGCTTCAAGAAGTTCCAGTTTATACGGATCTTCAATTGCCGCAAATCGTTCTTGTGCTTCTGCACGAGTCACGTCGTGACGAACGATTTCGACGTTTTCATTGATGATTTTTTTCATTTCTTTTTCAATCAACGGCAAATCTTCTGATGTAATCGCTGACTCTGTATCAATATCGTAATAAAAACCGTTTTCAATAACTGGACCAACGCCAAGTTTTGCGTCTGGGTATATACGCTTGATCGCTTGCGCCAATAAATGCGCAGTGCTGTGGCGCAGTACTTCTAAACCTTCTTCAGATTCAGGCGTGATGATGGCAATATCTCCATCTTCTTTTAACGGTGCACGCAAATCGACTAATTTGTTGTCCATTTTTCCAGCTAATGCTTTTTTCCGCAGTCCTGGGCTAATTGATTGTGCAATTTCCTCAGTAGTTACGCCTTGTTCAAATTCTTTTACTGCTCCATCAGGGAATTTTAGTTGAATCATGTCTGCCATGCCAATCTCTCCTTTTAGTTAGATCTCGATCAAATGTCTATGCCACAGGGTCTGGTAGACATTCATCAATTTTCTTGTCTTAGTTCTTGTCCAGCTGCAATGACCTGCTCCTCAGGTCATAAGCTGTCCTTCCTGTGCGGCAAAACGCCGCTTCGGAAGTCCATCTTATGCCTGTCGGAGCAAAACGGCCGCTTCCGCTTTTCTTGTCTAGCTCCAGCGGCTAGAACCTCGGGGTCTTAAGTCAACCTGCCTGTGCGGCCAAAACATGCCGCTTCGGCAGGTCGCTTTAAGCCTGTCGGTTCTACACAGCCGCTTCCGCTTTTCTTTTTTCCACACAAAAAAGCCCCATCCCAAAAGGGACGAAGCTTTAGCTCGTGGTTCCACCCTTCTTCACTTCAATATGGACAGATCCATATTGAAAGAAGCTCTGCATCGGCTAACGGGCCGGTACCGTCAGCTGCTACTAAAAAAATGTTCACAGCTGCTGCTCGAAGGGGGTAAACAAGAAGAACTTGACTTAAGAAGCTTACAGCCTAGGCTTCTCTCTCTGAAAGTCGTTTTATTCCGTTTATGTCCTCGTCATTGCATGTAAAATCTTGGTTCGATTGTTATTACTATAAACCGAATTGTTCCAAAATGCAATAGTTCTAGCACTTAATTTCGTCGATTGCGTCCATCAAGCATAACGGGTATCGTTAACGCACGAATGCGTTCCATGATGCGCGCCGCTTTTAAATCTTCTTTTTCACCACGCTGCGAATACGTTAAATGATATTCCAGCTCGCTGTAGCTAAAGTTTGACGACATAAACGTCGGCAGCTTTTCTGACATCCGGTAATGGAGAATTGTGCCAAGTACTTCGTCTCGCGTCCAGCTTGACATAGCTTCTGCTCCAATGTCATCGAGCATTAGTACATCTGCTTTTTTCACGTAATCCACTTTTTCCTGTAAAGTTTGATCTCCAATTGCTTGTTTCATTTCACGCATAAATTCAGGTACAAACACTAATACCGTTTTGACATTGATTTCAGCTAGTTCGTTAGCTACTGCGCTTAACAAATAAGACTTCCCGATGCCAAATTGCCCATAAAGGTATAAGCCTTTTTCAGGTAAGTTGTCTGGGCCTGTTGCCTGGTCTAGAAATTCACCCACTGACCGAAATGCTTCCATACGGCTATCGTCTAATTCAAATCCTGAAAGCGTTGCTTGCATCACTTCTTTTGGCATATACATGCTATGGATTAAAGATGAAGCATGACGTTTATTGTCATTAACGTCTTTCAAACGACATTGTGTATAGGAAATACCAATAGTGCCACGTTCCAACACAAGATTCGGTTCAAAGCCTTTCAAGTGATTGATACAAGCATCAAGACTTGGACATTTATTGCAATCGTGGGATTGGTCGATATACTCATACAACTTTCCGAGTCCTCTATCAATTGTCGGTGCGTCAATTTCATCTGAATGATCTTCAAGAAATTTTTGAACACCTGGATGAGCCAATACTTCTTTACGCATTTCACTATAACGCTCAGAAAAAGCAGGTGCATTGACTACGCGTTTTAAGGTTTCGCTAATCGGTTCCATTTAACCACCTTTTCCTTTCTTCAGCGCCAGTTTCGCAAGAAGCTTTTGCTTCTCAATTTCTAGGCTTTCGTTTTTCGGCTCTGCTTTAAGAGCAGGCACTTGATCTTTTTTATGGAACCATTCCGGCAATTTTTCTTCGCGGACTGGTTTGTGGTTTCCATTACCTGTAAATGGCTTGGCCACAGTTATCGGAGAACCTTCAGATTTCCATTTCATGTATTGCGTATGTTCGACACGCGCAATTTCCATCGCGTCTTTAGCCGTTGTAATGTTTTTGCGTAACCAATGTGAAGCGATTTTCTCCACGTAGGCTTTCGTTAACTTCATGTCCGTACGAAGCAATACGTATTGAAGCAACACATTTACCACAGGCGGTTCCATTCCATGGCTTGTAACTAATTGATTTGCCAGTTCAAGATCCGCCGGCAAAGGCTCACTGCCATTAGCGATGTCTCGCAATATTTGAATTGGAGGAGCAGTCTCTAAATAAACTAGTAATTCGTCTTGTCTTGTTTTTGGAGATTCATCTATCGTCGGTTTCTTTTCCGCTGCTTTATACATTTGAACAAGCTGAGGTGCTGTTGTAGAAACTTTTGCTTTGTAATATTCAGTTGCTTCTTTTTTCAAGTTTTCGATGGATAAATGATAATTGTCTTCAATTGCTCGCAGGACAACTCTTTGCATATCAAACGGTCCCCAACTATACAAGAACGCTAATTTCGCAATATAAGCTTTAATACTGGCCGTCAATACGCGTCTCGGTACCATTGACTCGGATAAACCTTGCTGAAGCAAATCAAAATCAAAGTCTGACTCTGTAACATAGCTACCCTTTTTACGTTCTTGAAAATCTTCTTTTTCAGGTGGATATCCCACTTTTGCATGAACAGGCTGGAAAATATCCGTAAATGTTCGTGACACTTCTTTAAAATCAGTAGGAATTTCAGCTTCAATTAAAAAGCGTTTGCGTACTCTTCGGTATGACGTTTCTCCGATTTTACTAAATAAAAACATCGACAGTAATGGATCCATGAAAAAGGTTTTCGGATCGAGTGGCGGACATAATTCATATATAAAAGAACGTTCACCGCTATCGCTTCTATAAGTTTTTAACAACCCAATCGCTTCTAATTGAATTCTCGCTTCGAAAATTTTCGAAATCGGATTTCCTAAAGTATTCATCAATGTATAATGACTCGACTCTTCTGTCGATGCTTCACCTTCAGCCCATAAAGTTAAGTAAAGCGAAATCGCTTCTGCCCCAATCATCGGTTGATACAGCATGGTCAAAAGCTGGCGATCATAATTTGAAAATGGATACGGCAACCGAATGCAATAAGCATCTGCTGGTTGCAGCTCTTTATAAAAAGCAGTCATACTACACCACCTTAATCGATTTTCTTGTCTTCCGGACTTTTGTTCAGCAAATCCTTCAGCTCGTCGATAAAAACGGTAATGTCTTTAAATTGGCGATATACAGAAGCAAAGCGGACATAGGCTACTTCGTCAATTGACGCCAACCGGTTCATGACCAACTCTCCAACTTCTTCAGATTTCACTTCCGGATTACCTTCTCGACGAAGGTCTTTTTCAATATTGAACACAACTTCTTCCAGCACTTCTAAAGATACCGGCCGTTTTTCACACGCGCGAATTAATCCACGCAATACTTTTTCACGACTGAATTCTTCACGCGAACCATCTTTTTTGACGACAATCAGTGGCATCTCTTCTACTTTTTCAAAAGTGGTAAAGCGATAACTGCAGGATTCACATTCTCTTCGCCTTCTGATTGATTTCATTTCGTCTATTGGCCGTGAATCAACAACGCGTGTGCCGTTATGTTGGCATGCTGGACATTTCATTTCGACATCTCCCTAACTTCTCTATCTAGTGTATCTAGTATAACAAATATTCCTTAGAAAAATAGAAAAAGCAGAGGATTTCATCCCCTGCTTACGTGTTTTTAGTTAAACGGATTATATTGTTACTGAAACTTTGGATTTCTCAACACTTACTGGACCCATACCGCGCGGCACTTCTATAAGCTCGCGTGATGTTGAACCTAATGCCTCTGCGATATATTCCGCCGCAATCGTCGGATCTAAATCGCCACAAGTATAAACATCTACACTCGCATAGCCGTGTTCTGGAAAACTGTGGATAGTTAAGTGAGATTCGGAAATGATCACAACTCCGCTAACACCTTGTGGTGCGAATTTGTGAAAAGCTACCTCTCTTACTTCAGCTCCTGATTTGAGTGCTGCATCAACAAAAGTTTGTTCGATATAATCCATATCGTTTAATTTGTCAAAATCACACTGCCAAAGTTCTGCAATTACGTGACGTCCCATTGTTTCCATGGTTCGTTTTCCCCCTTTGATATCATTTTGTTTTTTGCGCAAAATATTCAAAGTTGACTACCACGGGGGAAAGTTAGTCCAAAGAGGTCCTAACCCTTTAAGCAGTCATGTGAATACAAAATCTTACGCTCCTAATTCCGAGTTGCATGATGGAAAGTCAGAAGTGGTAGCTATTTTTTAACTACGATTCATAGTATAAAACGTATCTATTGGAATTGCAATCATAAATAGCTAATTGAGCTTGAATTTTCTAATAAAGGCTATCATAAAAAAAGTCTCGCACTTCTTTACAATAGAAGTGCGAGACGGCTTCTTTATTTAGATACTAGCACTAAAGCGTTTGAAACCTTTTTAGTCAAATCGATGACACGTGCCGAATAACCCCATTCGTTATCATACCATGCCAGTACTTTCACTTTGCGTCCCCCAATTACCATCGTCGTTAATCCATCAACAATTGCAGATTGTGGGTTGCTGTTAAAGTCTACAGAAACTAAAGGCTCCATTGATAAACTCAAGATTCCTTTTAAATCATTTTCTGAAGCTTCTTTAAAAGCACGATTCACTTCTTCAATCGTAACATCCATTTGTAAATCAACTACTAAATCTACTAATGATACGTTTGGTGTCGGTACACGCAATGCCATGCCATGCAGCTTTCCTTGTAGTTCTGGCAACACAAGTGATAGCGCTTTCGCAGCACCCGTAGAAGTGGGAATAATGGATTGTGCACATGCACGTGCACGGCGAAGATCTTTGTGCGGATTGTCTAAATTTTGTTGATCGTTTGTGTACGAATGAACTGTCGTCATTAAGCCATTTTCAATACCGAATTTGTCGTTTAGTACTTTTACAACAGGTGCTAAACAATTTGTTGTGCAGCTTGCATTCGAAATGATATCGTGTTGTTCGATGTCTAACTTTTCATCGTTTACACCCATAACAATCGTAATGTCTTCTTGTTTACCAGGCGCCGTTAAAATAACTTTTTTAGCACCGGCTTCTAAATGAAGTGCTGCTTTTTCACGCGAGTTGAATTTTCCAGTTGCTTCGATAACGATATCAATACCCATTTCTTTCCAAGGTAGATTCAGAGGATTACGTTCATTTACTAATTGAACACGCTTACCATTAACAATTAATGCATCTTCTTCTGAAGATACCTCACCTGAGAAGGTGCCGTGATTTGTGTCATACTTAATCAAATGCGCAAGGGTCTCAGCTGGGTATGATGCATTGACTGCAGTGATTGTTACGTCATCCATCAGAATTGCCTGTCTGAAAACCATACGGCCAATACGGCCAAATCCGTTAATTGCTATTGAAACTGTCATGTAAGAATCCTCCGTTTATAATTAAGTTATACTCATTTTTTTAATTTCTTATATAGTATAACACAATCAGCTATTTAGAGAACCTTAAAAGCTATCTTTTATTGTTTTTAAGGTCTCCATGCCAGCGTTCTAAAATACGATTTAATTGCTTTTCAGTTTCATCGATTGTTCCGTTATTATAAATAACAGCGTCCGCACCATCTTCTTTTACAGACATAGGCAACTGCGAGCTAATACGCACACGTGCTTCTTTTTCTGTAAAACCGTTTCTTTCTACTAGTCGGTTAAACTGATTTTCTTCTGTAACACTGACGACTAAAATCTTATCGACAAGTCGTTGAAGACGGCTTTCGAATAGTAATGGGATGTCCATAACGATAGTTTTATGCCCTTGTGACAAAAATTCTTGGCGTTGCTTGAGCATTTCTTGTCGAATGGCAGGATGGATAATGTCATTTAACATTTTCCGCTTTGCTGGATCATTAAAAATAATTTCTCCAACTTTTGCACGATTCATCGTACCGTTTTCGCTGATTATTTCCTTTCCAAATGCCTGTGTGATTTTTTCTAGTGTTGCAGAACCTGGTTCAACAACAAGTCGTGCCACAAGATCAGCATCGATAATCGGATAACCTGCGTTTTTCAACATTTTAGATACGGTACTTTTTCCACTCGCAATACTGCCTGTCAATCCAATAATCATGATTTATCCTCATTTCTGACAGCTTGGGCAATAGACAGACGCCCGGCCACCGATTTTCAAGGTTTTCGTCATCGTGTTACAAACTTCGCATTGTTTTTTCCCGTACATGCCAAAACGATTTTGCATACTGCCCGATTCACCGTTAACGTTTCGGTAATCTGAAATCGTACTGCCTCCCGCCTCAATGCTTTCGAGCAAAATGGCGACAATCGCTTCGAATAATTCTACTTTCCGCTTCTGACTAATACGACTAGCTGAACGCTTCGGATGAATTTTCATGTTAAAAAGTGCTTCGGTTGCATATATATTGCCACAGCCTGAAATGATTTGTCCGTCCATAATAATTTCTTTTATCGCTTTGTTTTTATATTTTGGACTTTCAGCCATAGCTAGAAAATGCTCGAGAGCCCCTTTTTCAAAAGGCTCTGGTGCCATCAGTAGTAAAGGTGGGAAATCCCCTTCTTGTTGTAACACACGCATTTCTCCAAAACGGCGAATGTCTGAAAACGCTAAAAGATTTCCGTCACTCAGTGTCAAAGTAACATGAACATGGCGACGGAATTTATCTTCGGCAATCGACTCGAGCCTATCTACGTAAAACCAAGCTCCAGACATTCCCAGATGGTTAACCAATAAAAACTCATTATCTTTTCGCAGTGTGAAGTAAATGTATTTACTGCGTCGTTCAACACGAATAATTTGTGCCCCCGTTAAACTATGGATAAAACGGTCTGCTTCCATCCGCTTGATAATAGCTTCTTTGCCATCTTCTTTAGATAAACGGATCACATTTGAAACCGTTACTGCTTCAATTCTTTTACCAATAGAAACGGGGCGGATTTGCCGAACGACTCCTTCGACTTCTGGAAGTTCCGGCATATCAGTGCCCTCCTATCATTTCGTATCGTACCAAGTAGAACCATGTGCAATGTCCACTTTTAATGGCACAACTAGTTTCACTGCATTTTCCATTACTTCAGGCACTAATTTCATTAGCTTATCCAATTCTTCGGGTGGTGCTTCAAAAATCAATTCATCATGCACTTGCAATAACATCCGCGTTTGCATTTCTTCACGTTCTAATGCTGCATCCATGTCAATCATCGCTTTTTTGATAATATCTGCTGCGCTGCCTTGAATCGGTGTATTCATCGCTGTGCGCTCTGCAAAGCTACGCAAATTAAAGTTTGAACTCGTAATATCTGGTAAATAGCGTCGACGATTCATCAAAGTTGTAACAAAACCATCGCGTTTCGCATCTGCGACAATATTTGTCATATAAGTTTTTACGCCTGGGAAGCTAGTAAAGTAACGTTCAATAAAATCCGCTGCTTCTTTACGTGGAATGTTTAAGTTTTGAGACAAGCCGTAATCACTGATACCGTACACAATACCAAAGTTAACAGCTTTTGCTGCTCGGCGCATATCACTCGTTACTTGTTCTTCAGCAACATGGAAAACATCACTTGCTGTAGTTGTGTGAATGTCACGATCATCTTTAAAAGCTTGCACTAGACGTTCATCTTCAGACATATCCGCAAGCACACGTAATTCAATTTGTGAATAATCCGCTGCTACCATTACCCATCCTGGTTCCGAAGGGACAAATGCTTTACGGATTTTCCGACCTTCTTCAAGACGAACTGGAATATTTTGCAAGTTTGGATTGGTTGAACTGAGTCGACCAGTTGTTGTCAAAGCTTGTTGGAAGCGTGTGTGAACTTTGCCGTCGTCATGAATTTCTTTTAGTAACCCTTCTATATAAGTAGATAATAATTTTCCTAACTGACGATACATCAAGATGTGCGATATAATTTCATGTTGGCCTTCTAGTTTTTCGAGAACATCAGCCGCTGTTGAATAACCCGTTTTGGTTTTCTTTAATGCAGGCAAGCCTAGTTTTTCAAATAAGATGACTCCCAATTGTTTAGGTGAATTAATATTAAAATCTTGGCCCGCAAGGCTGTGAATATCCGCCTCAATTTTATCAAGCTTATGAGACAACTCTTTGCCCATTTCTGATAACTGATCTCGGTCGACACTAACACCAAGTGACTCCATTTGCCCTAATACGGTAGCTAATGGTAATTCCAATTTGTCGTACAAGTCGAATTGCTCGTTTTCTTCAAGTTTCTCCATCACAAGTGGCCGAACTTTCCAAATCGTACGTGCTTTTCTAGCAATGTGTTCATGCAAAACAGCGTCTTCTGGGACTTTCTTTTTAGCACCTTTGCCGTAAATTTGTTCATTAGTAGAAACGTCTGTTTGACCGTATTCTTGAACAATACTCGCCATATCTGTATACGTTAACGATGGATTGACGATATAAGCTCCTAGCATTAAATCAAAATCTACACCTTCTAATTCAATGCCATAACGAAGAAATGCTGCTGTTGCAGCTTTCGAGTCTGCCATAAACTTTTTCTTAGTTGGATCCTTAAACCAAGTACGGAATTCTTTCGACTGTTCCACGACATCCATCGGAATAACGTAGGTTTCACTTTCGGTCGCAAGTGACACACCGAGTAAATCACAACTGTGGTATTGTTCATCGTAAAGTTCCAAATGAACAGCCATTTCATCTTTTAAAATAGACGAATCGATCGTCGTTAATACATCAAAATGCAATTCTTCTTTTACAGTTTCTTCTGCCGTGTAGTCCATTTTTTGAAGCAGTGATTTAAACGAAAGTTCTGTCCATATTTTTATTACCTCATCCTGATTGGGCCCATCATAGCTTAAATCATTGATTTTAACTTGGACTGGTGCTTGTCGTTCAATCGTTGCCAACTGCTTACTGATATAAGCAAGATCTTCATTAGCCACTAATTTTTCTTTCATTTTACCTTTTTGCTGTTCGATTGCTTCATACACACCTTCGACTGAACCGTGTGCTGCTAGCAGTTTCAATGCTGTTTTTTCACCCACACCCGGAACCCCTGGTATATTATCTGATGCATCGCCCATGAGGCCTTTCATATCAATAATTTGATTTGGAGTTAGGCCATACTTTTCTTTAATATGCTCAACTGTGTATTTTTCAATATCGGTAATGCCTTTTCGCGTAATGAATACAGTGGTCGTTGGAGAAACTAATTGTGTCATGTCTTTATCTCCAGAAATGATTATAACTTCATCGCCTTCTTTTTCTGCTTCTAGGCTCAACGTTCCGATAATATCATCCGCTTCGTAATTATCTAATTCATAGCGTTTAATGCCGTACGCATCAATTAATTTACGCAGGTATGGAAATTGCTCGGATAGCTCGGGTGGCGTTTTTTGTCTGCCTCCTTTGTATTCACTAAACGTTTCGTGACGAAAGGTTGTTTTTCCCGCGTCAAAAGCTACGATCATGTGCGTTGGTTTTTCTTCATCAATTATTTTTTGAAGCATCATAGTAAATCCGTATACAGCATTTGTGTGAATGCCGTTTTCATTGGTTAATAGCGGCAAGGCGAAAAACGCGCGATACGCCAAACTATTACCATCTAATAAAAGTATTTTCTTTGCCACAAAATTACCCCTCTCCATAAAAAAAGCCGTCATTCTCTTTATTTTACCACGCGGGCAAATATAAGAGAAATGACGGCCTCGGGCTTAGTCGAAATTACCGGATAAGATATCTGCATATGGCGAGTCCGATGGCAAAATAATGACCGTGTCATCACCAATTGTTTTCTTATAAGACTCTAATGAACGGTACAATTCGTAAAACTCTGGATCTTTTGAGAAGGATTCGTTATAGATTTTAGCAGCTTGTGATTCCCCTTCTGCTTGGATCAATGCGGCTTCTTTACGAGCAGTTGCAGTTACTTCTTGTGCTTGACGGTCAGCTTGCGCTTCCATCTCACGTTTTTTCGCATCCCCTTGAGACAAATAGTTTTGAGCTGTAGATTCACGCTCTGAAATCATTCGTGTGTAAACTGATTGTTCGTTTTCTTCTGGTAAATCTGTTCGTTTAATACGAACATCCAACACTTGAATCCCATATTTATCTTTTTTCAACAATTCGTTTACTTTCGCAGTGACGCTATCGTTCACGCTACCACGTGAAGAATTTTCATCGTTGATGATTTCTTCATAATTCAATTGCCCGAGTTCTGTGCGGACCACTGAATAAATGAACTCTTCCATACGCGATTCAGCATTGACGATTGTTCCCGCGTTTGAAATCAATTCGAGTGGATTGTCGACATGCCAAATGGCGTAATTGTCGATAATGATGCGTTTTTTATCTTTTGTATTAATTTCTGCTTCAGATACATCATAGGTCATTTGATAGTTCGGCAAGGTCGTGACGCTTTGAATAAACGGTATTTTCATTCGAATGCCGGGTTCTTCTTGAATTTTGACCACTTCACCAAATTGACGAACAACACGATATTCATTTTCTTTGACGATATAGACATTTGTCACAACGATTAAAAGTAACACAAATGCAAGCACAAGGCCGACGATTAGTTTCCAATACTTTTTAAAATCAATCGGATCTCTCGGCTCTCCATTTTTTTTAGGTCTTTCATACGGATTGAATTTTTTTGTTTCCCCTAAAGGTTTATTGGGTTCCATTAGTCGCCACTCCCTTCTTCGGTTTCAGCTACTGGTGGAACCGTTGTTTGCAGACCTTCAAGCGGTAAGTATTTCATCGTACCGCCTTCGTCATTCATGATGTATAATTTGGCATTTGGTAATACTTCTTCTAACGTCTCCATAATAATCCGCTGTTTTGTTACTTCCGGGTTGTTTTCATATTCTTTGTAAAGCTTATCAAATAGCGCGACATCTCCAGTTGCTTGTTGGATGCGTGTTACTTTTTGTCCTTCTGCACGTGAATTAATGGCTGATTTTTCACCTAACGCTTCGTTGCGTTTTTGGTTTTCGTATTTTTTGGCTTCGTTGATTTTGGTGTTCATTGTTTCACGAGCATCTGTTACGTTGGTGAATGCTGCACGTACTTCTTCGTTTGGCAACTCTACGTCTTGCAGTTTTACAGCTAAAACAGTAATACCGATATCGTATTTTTCAATTAACGATGCTAATAAATCACGGGTTTCTGCTTCGATTTCTGCTTTCCCAGAAGTTAAGGCATCATCAATTAACGAATTGCCGATGATCGAACGAATTGACGCAGATGTAGCATCGTGCAAAATATCTTGCGGTGCTTCTGCGTTGAATAAGTATTTTTTTGGATCTGTAATTTTCCACTGAACGATAAGATCGGTCAACACGATGTTTTCGTCTCCAGTGATCATTTTAGTTTCTTTATCGAATGCGACAACTTCACCTTCATCGTTTTGGTTATAGCCGAATTTTAAGCTATATGTTTCTTTTGATAAGATTTCTGTTTTTTGAATTGGCCAAGGCATTTTAAAATGCAAGCCGGCTTCTGTATTTGTTTCGTTGGCTACCCCAAACGTAATGATTATTGCTTGTTCAGATTCATCTACTGTGTACCAAGAAGTGAAAACGGCAAGCAGCAGAAGAATTCCGGCAATGGATAAACCAATTACCGCTAGTAATTTCTTCGTTGTCATATTAATCCCCCTTTTAGTCTCTATATCCTTAATACGGAATGATTGTAAAATAGTTTCATAAAAAACAGAAAAAGAGTCCCGAGGAGGACCCTTTTTCTTATCATGCGATTGAGTGGGGGTTCTTCTAAACCTTACCACTCAACTATGAAGGCAGTATGAAGCTAGTGTAAATTTACCATTGATTGTTTTTATACTTTTTATAATAGTTGACTTGTCGTGCTAATAAATAAAGTTTACGTTTTAAATGTTTGTCTTTTTTATAAAATAACGGGTTGCCGTATTGTCCTTTTTTGATCAAGCGCTTGATATCTTTAAGCACTGCTTTGTTATGAACAAAATTACGCAAGACTGCTTTTGGAACAACTGTAAACAAGAAGTCCTCATTCAAATAAGTAATGGGCTTTTCCGTTCGATAAATTAAATCATCCACGAAATACTCCGCCATATTATGGCCAAGAGCTGTGACATAATAACTTGAACGACCTTGACGAATATTTACTTCGAACACTTTGAATTTTTTATCACGAGAATCGTATTTTAAATCGAAATTCGCAAATCCCGTGTAGCCCACAGCTTCAAGGAAGTTCTGTAGTTTAACCATCATGTCTTTATCGAAACGCGTAATCAACGCTGTATAGTTGCCGATTGCAGTGACTGTGTGTTCTTGCAAGACTACTTGAGCAAACGTTACAAGTTGCGTTTTGCCTTTAGAATTGGCGTAAATTACCGAATCCCACATATACGTATCATCTCCAGGAATGTAATCCTGAATAATCAACTCATCGCGGTAGCCACCTGCTTTGATTTGTTGAATGACTTTGTGCATTTCTTTCGGGCTTTCTACTTTATACACTTTTTGCTGCCCTTCAAATTTGTTTTTCGTGTATTCAATGCCGTTACTTGGCTTAATAATTACCGGAAACATCATTTCTTCTTCAAACGGAACATCTGAATTGCAGTCATAAAAGAAAGTTGTTGGTGTTTCAATGCCATGAACTTTGCACAGCTCATAAAAATTCGCTTTTACTTGCAACTGGTTCATCAAATCTTCGTTTATATAATTGAACACGTAATGCTCGCGTAAAACTTTCGCATTTTCAATGATTAACCGTACATATAAATCATTTGTTCCTACAAGCAAAAGCGTTTTTCCTGGAGATCGGTACTTGTCTGCAATATCCATTAAAATATTTGCAAATTGAGCATCATCTGCCAATCCAGAACGTAATTCAATTGTTTCTGTAATGGTGCTTAACGATGTAAAAGATAATGGCTCTTTCCCAACAAGTATTGGTTTAATGCCATACGCTTCATGAAATGAAATCGCCATGTTGTAGGCGTTCATATCTGTTCCGATTATAATGGGTAAAAATGGGTGTTTAGTTTCCATATTGTCCTCCTAGATTAATTAGCCAAAGGCAAATAGATCGTAAAAGTAGTGCCGACGCCTACTGTGCTGTCGACTTCTACTTGTCCATGATGCGCTTCGATTAAGTGTTTTACAATAGAAAGTCCAAGACCGGTACCGCCTGAATTTCGGCTACGGGCTCGATCGACACGGTAAAAACGTTCAAATAACCGCTCGATTTCTGTCTCTTCAATACCAATTCCCTGGTCTACAACTTGTATAATAGCTCGGTTGTCTTTTACTAATAGCCGTATGGTTATGTCAGTTTGACTACTTGAATATGTAACAGCATTGATCAACAAATTCACCATCACTTGGATTAAGCGGTTCGGGTCTCCTAAAACCATAACCGGTTGAATTTCAAGTTTTAAGTGAATAGACTTTTCAGTAATTTTTGGTTGAATCATTTCAATCGCTCGTTTAATAATAGCTTCCATATCCGTTGGATGCGCATTGACTCTAAATCCGCTTTGTTCAACTTTAGATAAATCAAGCAAATCATTGATAAGCATTTCTAACCGGTTGCTCTCAGTATAAACAATTTCTAAAAAAGATAACAAAGTTTCGGTATCTTGGTAAGCGCCATCTAACAAAGTTTCGGAAAACCCTTTAATAGACGTTACCGGTGTCCGCAACTCGTGGGAAACGTTAGCTACAAAGTCTTTACGAATTTGTTCTAGCCTTTTCAATTCCGTAATGTCTTGAAAAACGATAACAATTCCAAGCCAACGTTGGTGGTCTCCAATAACAGGTGCCCCGTATACAGTAAAGTTTTTTAATTTCATACCAGATACAAATTCAATTTGAACTCGTGCGAGCGTTTCTGTCATAAACACGGTTTCAATAAATCCTTCTACTACTGAAGGAACTTGAATTTCTTTATAAAATTTACCCATTACACTTTCAGGCGTTAATCCAAACTCTTCTAAAAAAGGTTTGTTTACAAGTGAAACGGCACCTTGCTTATCAATCATGACTAGTGCACTGCCCATGTTTTCGATCAAGGTTTTTAGACGTTCTTGTTCCATGACACGTATGGCAGTAATTTCTTGCAAATTTCGAGCCAAAACGTTTATCGTTCTACTCAATTCGACAGTCTTTTCAGCATTCGATTCGGACGCTCTTGCCAGATAATTGCCTTTGACCAGTTCCATAGCAGTCTCAGTAGCATTTTCAATTGGTTTGATTGCAACACCAATAACGCGACTACCGACAATAGCTGATAAAATCAATGCCACTACAAATGAAACGAATAAGATTAACCAAATATCCGTTTTATCTGTAGCATTTTCATAAATAGGCAAGAGCTGAAGTACAATGATAAAAAGAGCTGCCAACATCATCCCTATCCACACCAATAAAGTGATCAGTAGGCGATGCCGTAAAGAATTCATACTTTTTTCGGTCCTTCAAATTTATAGCCCAATCCCCGTATGGTTTTGATAAATATTGGTTTGCGACTATTCTCTTCTATTTTGTCGCGTAAATGGCTAATATGAACATCAACAATACGCGTGTCTCCTGCAAAATCGTAATTCCAGACTGCACTGAGCAATTGATCGCGTGTTAACACTCGGTTTTTATTTTCCATCAAATACACCAATAACTCAAATTCTTTTGGCGTAAATTCTAACTGCTTTTTATCAAGAAATACTTCAAATCGATCAGGATAAACTTCGAGTGTACCGAGTGATATCGGCATTGAAGAATCTTGCTCAGGACTCGGGACGTGACTCGCACGTCTTAGCACAGCTTTAATGCGCGCGACGACTTCTCTTGGACTAAATGGTTTTGTCATATAATCGTCGGCGCCCAGTTCAAGACCCAATACTTTATCAAATTCATCACCTTTAGCGGTTAACATGATAATCGGCGTATTGATTTTCTGCTGTCGTAAAGACTTACAAACTTCCACACCATCCATCGAAGGCAACATCAGATCCAAAACGATTAATGCTGGATCATCTTCTAAAGCCAACTCATAGCCTTGTTTGCCATCATGAGCAATGATGGTTTCAAAACCTGCTTGAACCAGGTTATAGGAAAGCAATGTCGCAATTGAATGTTCATCTTCAATTATTAATATTTTCTTCAGCATTTTACATCCTCCACATTCAGTTTGAAACCCCCATCTCAAACTGCGTTAACCTTTATTTGTTGCATGAGCCGTTAATTATTCAATGATTCGCGGTGGATTAGCCGTGATTTTTCCTTGTACTACGATTTCACCTTGCTCATCGATTCCTTCAACTTGGACGATTACTTCATTACGCTCAATATCTTTTTCGACAACTTCTAAGTTAAAATCGATTGTCGCGTAATGATAGACTGGCTTTAAAAAGTCTAACTGCTGACTAACAATATAAGATCCCGGACCCGGTATATATTTTGATATCGCAGAAGTTAGAATTCCCGTCAACATAATATTCGGCACTACGGGCTTCTCAAAAGAAGTCTGCAATGCAAAATCATGTTGGATATAAAGCGGATTGCTATCGTTCGTCAAACCCAGATACAAGAGAAGATCTTTGTCTTCTACTTTTTCTGTCAGCTTCAAGTTTTCACCGATTTTGATATCTTCCACGCACTGACCTAATTCCCGCTTTTTCCCAAGCAACAAATAACATCCCTCCATTATCTTGATATCCTTATAGTATCAAGTTAGTCAATGAAAGCGCAAGCTCTGATAGAGCGAACAAAATGCAATAGAAGACCAATTGAGAGTATTTTCTGAATAAAAAAAGTGGTCAGGAACGCTCCCTGCCCACTTTTCGTTTCGCTTACTTTAATACTTTCATTACGGCTTTAACGGATTCTGCTGATTGATCTAGTAATGCTTTTTCTTCTTGGTTCAAGTCAATTTCAATAATTTTTTCGATGCCACCTGCGCCTAAAACAGTAGGTACGCCAAGGTAAATACCATCCATTCCATATTCTCCTTCTAAATAAGCGATAGATGGAAGAATACGGCGTTGATCTTTAATAATGGCTTCTGCCATTTCGACTAACGCAGCAGCAGGTGCATAGTAAGCAGAACCATTACCTAGTAAGTTGACAATTTCCGCTCCACCTTTACGCGTGCGTGTCACAATTTCATCTAAACGTTCTTTTGAAATTAATGATTCTAACGGGATGCCACCTGCGTAAGAATAGCGTACAAGTGGAACCATATCATCGCCGTGTCCGCCTAATACAAAGCCTGTGACGTCTTTAACGGATACATCTAGCTCTTCGGCTACAAAAGTTCTAAAACGTGCAGAGTCTAGTACTCCCGATTGTCCGATCACTCGTTCTTTAGGCAATCCAGATGCTTGGAAAACGGTATAAGTCATTGCATCTACTGGATTTGTCAAAACAATAATTGTGGTATTGGGAGAGTATTTCACAATATCTGCAGTCACAGCTTTCATCACCTTCTGATTGGTTTGAACCAAATCATCACGGCTCATTCCTGGCTTACGTGCAATTCCTGCGGTAATGATGACTAAATCTGAGTCTTTTGTATCTTCGTAATTAGCCGTACCTTTTACGCGCGCATCAAATCCAAGAACAGGACCTGATTCAGCCATATCCAAAGCTTTCCCTTTTGCAGGGTTTTCCATTGGTGGAATATCAACTAACACCACGTCGCCTAATTCTTTTTGAGCCAACAAGAAGGCTGCCGTAGCCCCTGTAAATCCAGAACCGATTACTGAAATTTTTGTGCGTTTGAATGTCATGAAATATCTCTCCTTTTGGTAGATTATTTTCATCAATTTAATAGCATATTGATATTGCGCAAAACAACGACGTGATCCCAGGGGAGTCTCCGTTGTTTTGCGCCATGCCTATTCAGTCATATTAATCAATAAACAATTTTATGGATGCTTAAAATGATACAAAAAGGGAGGGAAAAAATCCCTCCCTCTCTTTTACTCTTATAGGTTTTTGATTAATTCGTCCGCAAATGCAGAGCATTTCACTTCTGTAGCGCCGTCCATTAGACGTGCAAAGTCATAAGTTACCACTTTAGAAGCGATTGTTTTCTCCATAGAATTTGTAATCATTGTAGCAGCATCTCCCCATCCAAGGTGTTCAAGCATTAATACGCCTGAAAGGATAAGTGAAGAAGGGTTTACTTTATCAAGACCCGCATATTTAGGAGCTGTTCCGTGAGTCGCCTCGAAAATCGCATGTCCAGTATCATAGTTGATGTTTGCTCCAGGAGCAATACCAATTCCGCCTACTTGAGCAGCTAAAGCATCTGAGATGTAATCTCCATTTAAGTTCATTGTTGCAACAACATCGAACTCGCTTGGACGTGTAAGAATTTGTTGTAGGAAGATGTCAGCAATTGAATCTTTAATAAGAATTTTTCCTGAAGCGAGTGCTTCTTCTTGTGCTTTGTTCGCAGCGTCTGTACCTTTTTCGTCTTTAATTGCATCGTATTCGTTCCATGTGAATACTTTATCGCCGAATTCTTGCTCAGCCACTTCGTAGCCCCAGTTTTTGAAAGCTCCTTCAGTGAACTTCATGATATTTCCTTTATGAACAAGCGTTAATGATTCACGGTCTTCAGTGATTGCATAGTTGATTGCAGCACGAACTAAACGTTTTGTTCCTTCTTCTGAAATTGGTTTGATACCAATACCTGAAGACTCAGGGAAACGGATGTTTTTAACGCCCATTTCGTCTTGTAAGAACGTGATTAATTTTTTCACTTCATCCGAACCCTTAGCATATTCAATACCAGCGTAAATATCTTCAGTATTTTCGCGGAAAATAACCATGTCTGTATCTTCAGGACGTTTAACTGGTGAAGGTACACCTTCAAAATAACGAACTGGACGCAAGCACGTGTATAGATCCAATTCTTGACGAAGAGCAACGTTCAATGAACGAATTCCGCCACCGATTGGCGTAGTTAAAGGGCCTTTAATCGCGATCAGGTATTCACGAATTACGTCAAGAGTTTCTTCAGGAAGCCATTCGCCTGTTTTGTCGAATGCTTTCTGTCCTGCTAAAACTTCTTTCCAAACAATTGATTTTTCTCCGTTATAAGCTTTTGTTACTGCTTCTTCTAAAACGCGAGATGCTGCATGCCAAATATCCGGTCCTGTTCCATCACCGATAATATATGGAATGATTGCATTGTTTGGTACGTTTAAAACGCCGTTTTCTACTGAAATTTTTTCGCCGTTAGTCATGTTTAATTTCCTCCTGTAGTCAAATTCATAGGGCTGCACGGAGTGCAAGCCCTATAAGTTGTATTTTTATAAGGTGTTAATATTGAAAATTGCTTATCTCTCTTCAACAGGTACGTAAGTTTGCATACCAGGTCCGATGTACTCCGCACGTGGGCGGATCAAGCGGTTGTTCGAATACTGCTCTAAAATGTGAGCAAGCCAACCTGATGTACGCGATAATGCAAAAATGGGTGTGAACAAATCATGTTCAATGTTTAAGCTATGGTACACAGAAGCTGAGTAGAAATCTACGTTTGGCGGAAGGTCTTTCTGGCTTGTGACGATTTCATCAATTTTCACTGACATGTCATACCATTTTTCTTCTCCACGGATCTTCGTCAATTTTTTAGACATTTCACGCAAATGCTTCGCGCGTGGGTCGCCTTTGCGGTAAACGCGGTGACCAAAGCCCATGATTTTTTCTTTGTTAGCTAATTTTTCGTTGATAACTTTTTCCACGTTATCGACCGAGCCGATTTCCATAAGCATTTTCATTACTTGTTCGTTTGCACCGCCGTGAAGAGGTCCTTTTAACGCGCCAATTGCAGCTGTTACGCCTGAATAGACATCAGACAATGTCGCTACTGCCACACGTGCTGTGAACGTCGATGCGTTTAACTCGTGGTCAGCGTGAAGTACTAATGCTTTGTTAAACGCTTCTTCTTCGATAGCTTCTGGCACGTTGCCAGACAACATATATAGGAAGTTTGCAGCAAAGCTCAAGTCTGACTTTGGTGCAATTGGTTCTTGGCCATTGCGGATACGTCCAAAAGCAGTAACCAATGTCGAAATTTTCGCTTGGATTTTAATGGCTTTACGGTAGTTAGCTGCGGGTTCCATAACTTCTGCTTCTTCATCGAACAAGCCAAGCATTGAAACAGCTGTGCGAAGTGCTGCCATTGGGTGCACATTTTTAATGTCGTATGTTTTAAAGTGATCCAGTACGGCTTGTGGTACCGCCATATTGTCTGCTAATTGTTGCTTTAGTTCCGCTAATTCCTCAGCTTTTGGCAAACGTTGATGCCATAGCAAATAAATTACTTCTTCAAAGCTAGCATTGACGGCTAAATCATCGATATCATAGCCAACATATGTAAGTGTGTCATCAATGATCGAGCTGATCGCGGATTGCGTTGCTACTACACCTTCTAAACCTTTTGATGATGTCATTTAATTAGCTCCTTCTCCATATAATTCATCATTCCAAAAAAATACAGAATGATGGTTCATCTGCGTTTGTGAACTTCTGTGTTTTTCCCTTACTAAGCCATTATAATCAACTTTGTAGAGTTTGTGAATGAAAACGATTATAGAAATTAAATTTACTTAAAAAAATGACGTAAACACCCGGTATTATCCTACGATAACCCGAGTGTTTTTCATTTTTTTGTGAATCATTTTATAGATAAACGGCTTATAGATTTTCTGCGTCGGACTAAATAACAGTGTAAATCCAACTGCGTCTGTGATAAACCCAGGGGTTAGTAACAATACGCCTCCAACTAAAATAAAAGCTGCATTTAACAATTGTTCACCAGGAGCTTGAAAACTATTCATGCCACTTTGAATATCTCTGAGTGCTTTCATGCCTTGCTTTTTGGCAAGAAAAGCACCAAGTAAGCCGGTTGCGACAATGATTGCCATAGTCGCGAAAAATCCAAGCTTGCCCCCTGCCCAAATTAATAAAGCTAATTCAAGAGACGGTACAATAATTAAGGCCAAGAAAATCCATTTCATCATTTTGACCAGACTCCTTCTTGTGAATTACAGAACGCTAGCATGGCCATGATACACAATGCCGGAATCTGAATCCATTGTTATTTCATAATTGTTTTTGATCAGTGAAGTAGCTTCGCTAACACCGACGATAACCGGAATTCCAAGACTTAAGCCAACTACTGCAGCATGACTCGTCAGTCCGCCTTCTTCTGTAATAATTCCTGCACATTTGTTAATGGCTGGCATCATTTCGCGATCTGTTCCAACTGTAACGATAATTTTACCTTCAGTATCGATAGCTAAAGCTTCTTCTGCATTTCGAACAACTGCCGTTTCAGCGAAAGCAACGGTTTTGCCGATTCCTTGGCCTTTTGCCAAGATATCTCCGATAACGTGAACTTTCATCAAGTTTGTTGTACCCGCGTGTCCTACTGGAACACCCGCTGTAATGACAACTAGATCCCCATGTTTCACATAGCCATGCTTTAGACTTTCGTCTACTGCATTTTCTAGCAATTCATCTGTTGAGTGAACTGAAGCACCAATGATTGGTTGAACTCCCCATACTAACGTTAATTTACGTGCCGGACGCTCTGCAGACGTTACTGCAATAATCGGTGCTCCTGGGCGGTATTTAGAAATCATTTTAGCAGTTGTCCCGCTCTCAGTAGGAGCAATAATCGCTTGAACTTTTAAATTCAAAGCTGTATAAGCTACTGCTTGGCCAATCGCTTCTGTCATATTCGACTCTTTTTCTTTTCTTCTGTTTGAAACAATTTGCTTATAGTTCAGTGCAGCTTCTGTCGTTTCAGCGATGCGGTCCATTGTTTTAACAGATTCAACAGGATAAATTCCTGCAGCTGTTTCACCCGACAGCATAATCGCATCTGTACCATCAAAAATGGCGTTAGCTACATCACTTGCTTCTGCGCGAGTTGGACGCGGATTGCGTTGCATCGAGTCGAGCATTTGAGTTGCTGTAATTACCGGCTTACCTGCACTGTTGCATTTTTCGATCAATGATTTTTGAACCAATGGTACTTCTTCAGGCGGAATTTCGACACCTAAATCGCCACGTGCAACCATCAGCCCATCAGATACTAAAATAATTTCGTCAATATTATCGACACCTTCACGGTTTTCGATTTTCGGAATGATTTGGATATGTGAACCGTTGTTTTTCTCTAACAGACCACGGATTTCCATTACATCTGAACTTCTTCTAACAAATGAAGCAGCTACAAAATCAACATTTTGTTCGATTCCAAATAAGATATCCTGTGCATCTTTTTCTGTGATTCCGGGTAATTGAACAGACACTCCTGGAACGTTAACGCCTTTTTTACTTTTCAATGTTCCAGCGTTTTCAACGATCGTATTAATAATTCCATTTGCAGTATCTAAACTTTCAACACGTAATTCAATCAATCCATCATCTAATAGAATAACGGATCCTATGTGAACGTCTTCGATTAATTGTTCGTACGTAATAGAAAATCGTTCAGCAGTACCTTCTACTTCTGACATTGAAATTTCAATGTTTTGGCCAGTTACCAATTCAATCGAATCATCTTTCATTTGGTGAGTACGGATTTCTGGACCTTTTGTATCTAACAAGATTCCGACGATTTTATTCGCTTTTTCAGCCGCTTCACGGATACGTTGGATGCGCACAGCATGTTCTTCATGATTGCCGTGGGAAAAGTTTAAGCGGGCTACGTTCATTCCTGCTTCAACTAATCGATCCAACATTTCAGGCGATTCACTTGCAGGTCCAATGGTGCAGACAATTTTCGTTTTTCTCAATAAACTCACTCCATTTTTCTTTTTAAATTGCTAATTCTTTAGACAATGTGTACAAACTCATATCTGCTTTATGTTCAGTTGTAAATGCCTCTGTCATATCATAGTCTATCACTTGGTGATTTTTCATGCCAATAGCCCTTCCTCCGTAACCTTCTAAGAGAACTTCAACTGCATGTGCCCCAAATAAACTACCTAAAACGCGATCTCGTGCTGTTGGTGATCCACCGCGTTGAATATGCCCCAGTACCGAAACGCGTGTTTCAATGTCGGCTTTTTCTTTAATCAGCGCTTTTAATTCATTGCCGCCCATAACCCCTTCAGCGACAATGATGATGCTGTGACGTTTTCCACGATTGCGACCTTTTTGCAAACGTTCAATCATGTCATCGATATTGTAACTTTCTTCCGGAATCAAAATAGTCTCTGCTCCACCTGCAAGACCAGCCCATAACGCTAAATCGCCTGCATCTCGACCCATCACTTCAATAATGAATGTGCGTTCGTGGCTTGTTGCCGTGTCTCGGATTTTATCGATTGCCTCGATGACTGTATTCAATGCCGTATCAAAGCCAATCGTATAGTCGGTCCCGGGAATATCATTATCAATAGTTCCTGGTACGCCAACACACGGAAAGCCTCTTTTTGTTAAAGCCATGGCTCCGTGGTAAGATCCATCCCCACCGATAACAACCAGCCCTTCAAGACCTTCTTTTTTCATATTTTCTATAGCTTTTAATTGGCCAGCCTCCGTGCGAAACTCTTCGCAGCGAGCTGAATACAATTTAGTGCCTCCGCGTTGAATAATATCACCAACGTCTCCAGCCTCTAGCGTTTTGATAGTGCCTTCAATCAGTCCTTGAAAGCCTGAATAAATTCCAGCTACTTCGACTCCATGAAAAATTCCTTTTCGGACAACTGCACGGACAGCTGCATTCATGCCCGGCGAATCTCCTCCACTAGTTAAAACTCCAATTTTTTTCATTACATATGTCCTCCTGCAGTCCATTTACTCCCCTAACCTTACCATGCTAAGGCATTGCTGTCAGTTCTAAATAGCCAGTCAGCATGTTAAGTATTTATTAACTTTACGTTTGTTTTTTTCTCAAAAAAGATTTTGTTGTTTATTTTAAAACCCAAAAAACCGCCAAGGCGGTTTTCTTTTATTCGCTGAATACACCAATTGCTTTAAACTTTCTATAGCGTTGATCAACCAATTCTTCTCCGGATAAGCCATTCAATTCTTCTAATGAACGTCTAATCGCTTCTGAAATAATAGATGCTTGTTTTTGCGGATCGTGGTGAGCTCCTCCGCGAACTTCAGGAATCATGTGTTCAATGATCTTCATTTCTAGTAAATCCGGTGCTGTGATTTTCATCGCTTCTGCAGCCGTTTTTGCAAGTGCTGGATCTTTCCAAAGAATTGACGCTGCTCCTTCTGGAGATATAACAGAGAACGTCGAGTTTTCTAGCATTAAAATTTGATTTCCTACACCTAATGCGAGTGCACCGCCACTGCCGCCTTCGCCAATTACGATGGACAACACAGGTACTTCAAGTCCTGCCATTTCAACTAAGTTGCGAGCGATCGCTTCACTTTGGCCACGCTCTTCTGCAGCCTTACCAGGATATGCACCTTTTGTATCAATCAAACAAATGATTGGGCGCTTGAATTTTTCAGCTTGCTTCATTAGGCGTAATGCTTTCCGGTAACCTTCTGGGTGAGGCATGCCAAAATTTCGTCGAACATTTTCTTTGGTATCTTTGCCGCGCTGATGACCAATAATCGTTATGGGTTGCCCGTGGAAAGAACCAATGCCACTAACAATAGCTTCATCGTCTCCGTAAAGTCGATCGCCATGCAATTCAATAAAATCATCAAAAATCATTGGAATGTAATCAAGCGTCGTTGGACGTTCTGGGTGACGTGCTACTTGAACACGGTCCCACGGTTTCATGTTTTCATAAATTTCTTCTTCAAGTTTTGAGAATCGTTCTTCTAAAGAAGTAATTTCAGAGCTCAAATCCACTTCAGCATTTTTCGTGTATTCTTTTAGCTCTGAGATCTTCGCTCGTAGTTGAATAAGCGGTTCTTCAAATGCTAATGTTTTTTTGCCATTCTTTTTAACCATTCGTGACCGCTCCTTTCGTATGAAGGCGCACAATGGTCGCCAATGTCTGTTGCATCGATTGGCGATGCACAACTGCATCTAATTGTCCATGCGCCAGTAAAAACTCAGCTGTTTGAAAATCCTCCGGCAGTTTTTCACGAACCGTTTGCTCGATTACGCGACGTCCTGCAAAACCGATTAATGCTTTTGGTTCAGCAATATTAATATCTCCCACGGAAGCAAAACTTGCTGATACCCCGCCCGTTGTTGGATGTGTTAAAACCGAAACAAACAATAATCCTTCATTGCTGTGGCGTTTTAAAGCAACACTGGTTTTCGCCATTTGCATTAAAGACAAAACGCCTTCTTGCATACGCGCCCCACCACTTGCTGTAAAGATAATAAATGGCAATTTACGATTTGTAGCTACTTCAATAGCTCGCGTGATTTTTTCGCCTACAACTGAACCCATTGAACCCATTCGGAAATGTGAATCCATTACAGCTAAGACAATATCTTGACCTTGCAATTTCCCAGAGCCTGTTAACACAGCTTCATTTAAACCCGTTTTTCCGCTATCTGCTTCTACTTTTTCTGTATAACCTGGAAAACCAAGTGGGTTTTCTGATTTTAAATGATCATCCATCGATTCAAAACTTTCAGCGTCTAACAAACTATTGATTCGTTCGTAAGCTGTCATTTTAAAATGGTGATCGCATTTCGGACAAACTTTTTTGTTTTTTCCCAAATCTTTTGTTAACGTAATTTCTTTACACGAAGGACATTTAGTCATCAATCCTTCGGGTACGTCTTTTGCAGATTTTGATGGCATAGTTGCTTCTTTGCTATCTTTATTGCGTTTAAAAATATCACGTATGATCGCCATTGCGTGTTCTCTCCTTTTTTAACCAGTCACTCCAAGCTTTAAACTCGTGTACGGCTGTAGTTGTATCTTGTTTTTCGATTGCTAATAATGTTTTGTCCATATAGTCAACTTCTTCAACAGAAACCGTTTCATCGTATGGATTACCGCTGTATTGCGTCAATAAAAACCAAATTTTTAATGACAATCGGTTGCCTGATAACACCATTAACTCACGCACAAAATCTTCACGATGAAAACTGTCTTCTTTTAACCGCGAGCGCAAGCTGTCCCACACATTTAGTTGGCTAGTTGTTCGGTTTTGACAAATTATTTGAATTGCTGCAATTTCATGGAGCAGACGCGTTTCCCAAACATCTTCGTGTGATCGGTTGTCTTGTAAAATGAATGTTGATAAAACTTCAACCAATTTATGGTTTCGATGATCAGACAAAAAAGTGCCTTCTCCTCTACGAGTTTCGATCAATCCTAGTAATTCAAGACTGCGCAATGCTTCTCTTAAAGTTGAACGACCTACTTGCATCTTCTCGGCCAATTCTCTTTCAGATGGAATACGATCACCTGGCTTTAATTTTTCTTGCCGAACCATATCACGAATGTCTCGCACTATATCCAAATATCGTTTAGATTGATTCATGACGATGCCTCAGTTCCCATTTTTTTGAAAGTGGTCTGACCACTCATATCCTATACCTTACAAAAAAAAGAGGTCCACGTAAAGAAAAAACTGCTTTTCTTTTAGAAAAGCAGTCAACTTTCTATGTTTTTACAGATAATCGTCGTTTTTTGATTGCGATTTTCAACCAACCCTTGAATTTCAAGAATTGTTTGAGGTTCTAATAATAAATTGTACTTTGCATACTCAACTGGAAACAATGTGACCGAAGCAAGACCTGTTTCATCCATCACAGTTAGAAATGCCATAGCATCTCCTTTTTTTGTCCGAATCCGTTTAATGTCTTCTAATACACCCAACACTTTCACGGATTCACGATCACGTTTAGTTTTTAATGACTTGAGTGAATCGTAGGTTTTTTTTCGATTTTCTTTTTCACGTTCAATTGGATGCTTCGATAAATAAAAGCCAAGCACTTCTTTTTCGAATTCTAGCTTCAAGCTTTCCGGCATATCTGAAGCCTTTGTGTATTTCGGTTTCATAAAGCTTGATCCCATGTCATCAAATAAGCCTGGATCTTCATTTGGTTTGACCAATTCTGCATGTTTAATGGCACTGTCAAGTGACGCTAATATCACACCACGATCATGACCAAAGCCATCTAGAGCTCCGGCTTTTATTAACGGTTCAAATGATTTCCGGTTCAAATGCAGCGCTGAAATACGTTCAGCAATATTAAACAAGCTGCTAAACGGTCCTCTTTCTCGTGCCTCAAGCACTGCTTTAATAGTTGATCCAGGTACGCCTTTTACCGCATTTAATCCAAAACGGATTTGGTTTTCTTCCACCGAAAACGAATAACGACTTTTTTGAATACACGGTGGCAACAAAGGAATGTTTTTTTCTTTTATTTCTTGCATTAATAATTTGGTTTTTTCCGCGTTCCCTGCGCTGTTGTTTAACAAACTCGTATAAAAATAAATTGGGTAATGCGTTTTCATATAACTGAGCTGATAAGAAATCAAACTATAAGCTACTGCGTGACTTTTGGGGAACCCGTAGTCGGCAAAGCGAACGATTAAATCATATACTTCTGTCGCTTCGGCTTCTGTAAATCCTTTTGCTTTTGCACCACCGACAAAATGTGTTCGCTCTTCATCTAAAATTTCCCGTTTTTTCTTACTAACTGCACGTCTCAGCAAATCGGCTTCTCCTAAAGAAAATCCAGCCATTTTGGCTGCAATCTGCATAATTTGTTCTTGATACACAATAACGCCGTAAGTTTCTTTTAAAATCGGTTCCAACATTGGATGTACGTATTTCACCGTTTCTTGTCCATGCTTTCTTCGGGCATACAACGGAATGAATTCCATCGGACCTGGTCGGAACAATGCGTTCACCGCGACAATGTCACCAAAAGCTGTTGGTTTGATTTGTTGAAGCGCACGGCGCATACCATCAGACTCTAGTTGGAAAACACCTGTCGTGTCTCCATTTGCCAATAACCTATAGGTTTCAGGATCTTCAAGCGGAATACTGCGGTAGTCAATTCGCTTTTTCGTATCCCAATACACGTGGCTACGAATTTGCTCTAAAATTGTTAAATTGCGCAATCCGAGAAAATCCATTTTTAACAAACCAATAGCTTCAAGTTCTTGCATGGGCCATTGTGTCAAGTAGATGCCTTCACTGCCTTTTTCAATCGGCACATGATCCACTAGTGGCGTCGGACTTAAAATAATTCCTGCTGCATGAGTCGACGCGTGACGCGGCAAGCCTTCTAATTTCAACGCTGTTTTGAACCAGGATTTTCGTTCTTCTCGTTCCATGATCCAGTTTGTAAAAGTTTGAGACTCTTTCAACGCGGAACGTAAAGTTGTTCCAGGACGGTTTGAAATCATTTTTGAGATTGCTTCTAGTTCTTCTGATTCAAATCCAAAAACACGCGCCGTATCACGGGCAACAGCTTTAGCTGATAACGTACCAAATGTAATAATTTGCGCTGTTCGAATAGCACCGTATTTTTGGGCTACATACTCGACGACTTCGTGACGCCGGTGATCTGCAAAATCAATATCGATATCCGGCAACGTCACTCGTTCTGGATTTAAGAAACGTTCAAACAATAAGCCGTGCTCAATTGGGTCAACATCTGTGATTTTTAATGAGTAAGCTACAAGTGAACTGGCTGAAGAACCTCGTCCAGGGCCTGTCATAATATCTTGATCTTTTGCATACTTCATAAAATCAGCGACAATTAAAAAATAATCGATAAAGCCCATTGTAGAAATAACCGATAGTTCATAGTCTAACCGCTCTTGATAGCGCGTTGAAAAATTAGGTACCCGTTCTTCAAGACCTTTCTTGCACAAGTCTCTAATAAAAATAGCCTTATCAACTTTTTCAGACAAAGGAAATACAGGAAGCAACTGGCGATTCATTGAAATGCTCACATGACAACTTTCTAACATGTCAGCAGTTTGTTTGAGCCATTCCGGATGATCTTCAAACCACAACTCGAATTCTTGTTGACTCGGAACATAGGCATTCACGTGTTCTGGCTTTTGTCTTTCAGGATCATTCATTTTGAGCCCTTGCCCAATCGCTGAAGCTACTTCATAGGCAAATGCGTCTTCTTGGCGCAAATAACGGATTTCGTGTGACGCCATCAACTGCAGACCTGTTGTCTGACAAAGTTCAATAAATGCCGCTTCGTATTCAGATAAAATGCCACCGGGACGTTCGATACTGCCAAACACCGCTCTACCAAATAGCTGTTTTACGTAATCAACGACCGGAGCACGGTCCGTTAATAGCCATTCTGCTTTGTTTGGAACAACACAAATTAAACCTTGCCGATATGCTTTTAGCCATTGTTCAGGGATTGCGTGTTTATCGCGGGTAGATAAGGCGCTCGAGATTTTCAATAAATTATCATACCCTTGATTTGTTTGAGCGTATAAAACAACCGGATAGAATTGTTCTTCATATTCGATAAAAGCCGAAAGGCCGACAACCCCATGGATGCCGGCACGGCGACACGCTTCCCAAAACGGAAGAATGCCATATAGTTTTGTATTAACAATTGCGACCGATATGGCTCCTTGTTCCTTTACTAACGGGAAAAGTTCGTCAAGGCGCACCGTGCTTTTTAGCAAATCGGCCGATGTGCTTATATGCGGATAAACCATTGACAACAGACTCTCCTCCTCAGTTTGCAGCTGCGCAAATTTCTGCGAGACGCTCAATTACACGATCAGCTTCTTCCCATGAATAAGCTGTAGCTCCTGAAGCCATAGGGTGTCCACCACCGCCATATTCTTTCGCCAATGTGTTGATAATCGGTCCTTTTGAACGAAGACGCACACGAATTTCCTTGTCTTCTTCGATAAAAATAACCCACGCCTTCATGCCTTTGACATTTCCGAGAGAACCCACCAATAAAGAAGTGTCTGTGGCAGTCACGTCAAATTCTTTTAAAATGTCTTTTGTGATTTTGACATGTGCAGCCCCATTTTCATCCATTTTGAAATTTTGATAAATATACCCTTGTAGATGAAGTAATTTACGATCCATTTCATACATGCCATTATGTAGCGCATTGCGATCAAAATCATATTTGATCAATTCGCCTGCAATGGCAAAAGTTTTTTGTGTTGTGCTTGGAAACAAAAAGCGTCCCGTGTCACCAATAATTCCTGCATACAACAATCGAGCGGCTTTTGCCGATAAGGTCCAGCCTTCTTGCTCATGCCCCGCCATATAAAGTTCATATACCAATTCAGAGGCAGAACTAGCCGTCGTGTCAACAGACACGATATCACCGTATGCGTCATCATTTGGGTGATGATCAATTTTAATAAGCTTAGCGCCCGTGTTGTAACGTTGATCATCCACACGTTCTGTATTAGCTGTATCCGTCACAATGACTAATGCACCTTCAAAATCTTGATCTTCAACTGTATCGGGAAAATCTAGAAAATCCAGTGTGTAATCATGTACTCCTGCTGCTAAAATTCGCTTTTGTGGATAGTTTTGTTCCAATATGTATTTCAAGCCGAGCTGTGATCCATATGCATCTGGATCGGGACGTACGTGACGATGAATAATAATCGTGCTGTATTGTTTAATTGTGTCGATGATTTGACTGTTCATTTCCAAGTTCCTCCGTTTATAAGGAAATCCATTCGCAATTTTGCTCAGTTCTCAGTACAATTAGAAATGAGTTTTGGAATTCAGGAGGTCCTTATGTTAATTTTTGTGGTTTTGATTATTGTATCATTTGTCATTTATTTTTATAACAAAACAAAGCAATTTCGTACACGCACTGTTTTGCCGATTCGCAAAAAATGGTACGCTGCACGTGCATCTATGGCTTTAGGTAGTTTTGTCGCATTTTTCGGCATTAACCAACTATTTATTTTTCAGTCTACCATCACGTACATCGTTTCTGCTGTTTTCATTGTACTTGGTTTAGCTTTGGTGTATTACAACTACAAAGCATCAAGACATTACCGAGCATTTTTAGAAGAAGAAGCAGACTTAAATCCTTAACATGTTAGAATACTGAGGCAGCAGGCATACTCGCGAGTATACTTGCTGCCTTTTTGTGTCGTAATTTTTCGTCGTCAACGATCTAATAACTGGAAAGTCAACATTGCTTTGCCGACTGTTTCATTGTCCAACGAAACTTCGACTTCCACTTTTGCAGATTTCCTGCTTATGTCCAAAATGCAGGGTCTCACTAATATAAGTGAATCTAATTGAACCGGTTTTAAAAAGTAAATAGTAAGATTTTCTAATACACTATCTTTGCGATTTTTAGTTTTCAGAATTGCAGAAGCAGCTTCAGTTAAAACCATCGTATAAGCGCCATGAGAAATCGAACCGTATGCATTGGTCATTTGTGGAGTAACGCGAAATTCCAATATGAGTTGGTCACTTATTTGCTGATGAAGCTGACTTTTAATAATGTCATCAATTGTCTCACCTTGCTGAGGTTGACGTTGTGCTGTTTGAATAGCTTTTAACACATCTTGTCTGCTAATAACTCCTTTTAATTTGCCGTGATCATCTGAAACCGGCAACAAGTCAATGCCTTCCCAAATCATTCGATGCCCCGCAGCTGCAACGCTAGTTTGCGTCGAAACAGTAATCGGTTCCTTCGTCATCACTTTTTCTACTAATTCAGTGGATGGTTGTCCAATTACATCACGAGACGTTAGTATCCCAACCAATCTATTGGCATTGTCAACAACCGGAAATCCACCATGAGTGGTTTCTTCATTTAACGCGTGATAACGGCTAATCGGTTCTTTCAGATTCAAATAAGCTGTTTCTTCTAACGGGATCAAAATATCTTCGATCAATAAAATTTCTTTTTTAATCAATTGATCATAAATAGCGCGGTTGATCATTGTTGCTACTGTAAACGTATCGTAGCTCGTCGAAATAATTGGAAGTTCGAATTCATCCGCCATTTTTTTAACTGCCTCTGAAGCTTCAAACCCTCCAGTAACCAATACCGCCGCTCCAGCGCGAAGCCCATACTCATGAGCTTTGTAACGATTTCCAACAATCAATAAATTGCCTGCCTCCGTATAACGCATCATGTCTTCTAGTTGCATGGCTCCAATAACAAATTTGTTCAAATACTTATGTAGTCCAGCTCTACCACCCAGCACTTGTCCGTCAACAATATTAACGATTTCCGCATAAGTCAGTCTTTCAATATCTTCTTTCTTTTTGCGTTCAATGCGAATCGTTCCAACACGTTCAATAGTAGACACTAGTCGCTTTGTTTCCGCCTCTTTAATTGCGCGGTAAGCTGTTCCTTCACTTACTTGCAACTCTTTTGCTATACGCCGTACTGAAATTTTCTCACCTACGGCTAAAGACTCAATATAGACCAATATCTGTTCATGCTTTGTCGCCATGATTTCACCCATTCTTTCTACGTTCCTCTACCTTCTAGTGTAGCATAACTAATCAAAAGTGAAGAGGACCGTTTAGGCTCGACAGGCATAAGACGCACCGGCGAAGTGACGTTCTTTGTCACACAGTCGGGGTGACTTATGTCCCGAGAGACTGGTCCTCGCAACTAGACGTAACCAAAAGTGAAGAGGTGCGTTCAAGCTCGACAAGTGTTAGACAAAAAAACCCACGAAAAAACGAGCTCTTCGTGGGTTTTGCATTTTATAGTTCGATACTTTCACCAGGCTTTAAAATGTTTACTCGAGCGTCTTTTACTAGCGACTTAAAATGCTCCGGATCTTGCTTGATCGGTGGAAAGGTATTGTAATGAACAGGCACAACCACTTTTGGTTTAAGCAATTCAACCGCATAAGCTGCATCTTCAGGTCCCATTGTGAAAAAGTCGCCAATTGGTACAAATGCGAGATCAATTTTATTGCGTTTCCCTAAAATCTCCATATCCCCAAAAACTTCAGTATCTCCAGCATGATAAATGACTTTGCCTTCTGCTTTAAATAGGATACCCGCAGGCATTCCACCATAGACTACTCTTCCATCTTCTGTTGTAAAAGAGGAACTATGGAAAGCTTTTGTAAACTTCACCACACCAAAATCAAATTCATGCGCGCCGCCCAAATTCATGCCGACTGCATCCACACCTTGAGTGCTCAAATAAGTAGCTAGTTCAACTGGAGCTATCACTTGCGCCTTATTGCGTTTTGCAATTTCTACTGTGTCTCCAACGTGATCGTTGTGTGCATGCGTTAAAAGAATAGCATCTGGCTTTTCATCAGCCGCTGTTAAATCCGTTAATTCATTTCCATTAATAAATGGATCGATTAAAATTGTATAATCGCCTGTTTTAATTTTTACAATTGAATGACCGTGATATGAAACATGCATAAGATCCCTCCAATGAGTTTTGAAAATATCAAATTTAGCTTATATAGCTGTATTATACCCTGAATTTTGATATGCTACACATGTAGAGGAGGAATATACATATGACTAAAATTAACCAACTGCAACAGTATTTAAAAGAACAATCAATCGATGCTGCTTTTATCACGGACCCTTATAACGTTTTTTATGTGAGTGGTTTCAAGAGTAATCCCCATGAACGCTTGCTGGGCGTTATGGTATTTGCTGAAGCTGAATCATTTTTAATTTGTCCGAAAATGGAAATGCCGGATGCAAAAAATGCTGGCTGGACTGGCGAAATCGTTGGCCATGAAGATACACAAAATTCGATGGACATTTTGTATCAAGCAGCTCAATCACGCGAGATTGAATTGAAAAGCTTAGCTATTGAAAAAGCTCATATGACAGTTGAACGTTACGAATCATTGTTATCCATTTTTGGCTCACTTTCAATTGCTCAATTAGACGATCAATTAAATGCAATGCGTGTCATTAAAGATGATGCAGAACTAGAAATTTTACGCGAGGCGGCAGCATTAGCTGACTACGCAATTGAAGTAGCTGCGCGCACAATTAAAGAAGGCATTACGGAAGTTGAAGTCATGACGGAAATCGAATTGGCGTTGAAAAAACGTGGAGTTACGCATATGTCATTTGATACTACCGTATTAACGGGCGCAAGAGCGGCTTCTCCACACGGCAAAACAGGCGACTATAAACTCAAAACAGGCGATTTAGTATTGTTTGACCTTGGTGTTGTTCACAAAGGTTATTGCTCTGATATTACTCGTACGTTAGCACTTGGCGAACCAGGCGAAGAACAGAAAAAAGTATATGACATCGTTTACCGTTCTGAAATGGCTGCTCTTGAAGCCGTTAAACCTGGCGTGACAGCGGCTGAACTCGATAAAATTTCACGTAAAGTGATCGCAGATGCGGGTTATGGAGAGTATTTCACGCATCGCTTAGGTCACGGTCTTGGAATCGATGTTCATGAGTTCCCATCGATTCACGGAGAAAACAATATGAAGATGGCAGAAGGCATGGTCTTCACACTAGAACCTGGTATTTACGTTCCGGGTAGTGTTGGTGTTCGCATCGAAGATGACGTAGTTGTTACAGCAAATGGCTATGAAGTATTGACGAAGTATCCGAAAGAGCTTCAAATCATCAATAATTAATAGCAAAAGCGGCACAGGATAAAAATCCCATGCCGCTTTTATTTACGTACCAATCAAATCTCATAATTAATTATGCAAAAAATCACGAAAATAACGTCAATTAAGCAGGAGTTCCATCATTTATAGCGAATAGTATATTGATAGACAAAAGGAGGAATGTAGGATGACATTAAAGTATACTCAAATTCTTGTAGCTGTAGACGGATCGAAAGAAGCAGAATGGGCATTTAAAAAATCAGTTGGTATTGCTGGTCGTAACAACGCTACATTAAACTTGGTAAACGTAATAGATACTCGTTCTTTTGCTGCGATTGAAGCTTATGATCGATCAATTGCTGACCGCGCACAAAAATTCGCTGAAGATTTGTTAGAAGAATACAAAAAAGAAGCGATTGCTGGCGGCGTTGAAAAAGTGAATATCGTGGTGGATTATGGTTCTCCAAAATCAATGATTTCACGCGATTTGGCTCAAAAAGTAGAAGCAGATTTAATCATTTGTGGGGCTACAGGCTTGAATGCTGTTGAACGTTTCTTAATCGGTAGTGTGTCGGAACACATTGTCCGTTCCGCGAAATGTGACGTATTAGTTGTGCGTACAGAAGAAGCCCAAAACGATGCACCAACCCAATATTATTCAGCAGATAAATCAGGAAAGCCTGAAAACTTATAAATTTTAACACAAAACCCTTTCACGAAATGTGAAAGGGTTTTTTATTATCATTTTACTTTGATAACAATTTTTCCACGTGCATGATGTGTTTCACTTAATTCGTGAGCATCTTTCAAACCTTGTTCGCTAAAATCGAAAACGTGACCGATTGTCGGTTTAAGCTCACCTGATACGAACAAATTAGCTAATTGCTGTAACTGTTCACCACTAGGGTCTAACCAAAAATCGCTGGCTTTAACTTCGTATTGTGTTGCTTTTTCTTCAGATGGCTGTCCTGCAATCGAAACTAATTTGCCACCTTTTTTCAAGACTTTGAAACTTTTATCTAACACTTCTCCGCCCATCGTATCTAAAACAGCATCAAAGTCTTCCAGCAATTCGCTAAAATCTTCTTCTCTGTAATTAATTACACGATTAGCGCCTAACGATTTAACCAACTCATCATTTTTGTCGCTCGCAGTTGTCGCAACATACGCACCGATGCTATTGGCAATCTGAATCGCCATACTACCAACTCCGCCTGCTCCTGCATGAATTAACACTTTCTCTCCTTTTTTCAATTCGGCAAATCCAACGATGCATTGGTAAGCTGTTAATCCTGCTAATGGAATGGCTGCACCTTCTTCAAATGTCATGCTTTCTGGCATGTGTGCAAGTAAGTTTGCTTCTACGGGAACAAATTCAGCATACGTTCCTTGACGGGTAGTGGCAGGTCTAGTAAAAACACGATCTCCTACATTGAAATGCTTTACATTTGCGCCCACTTCAGCAACAACTCCTGCTGCATCCCATCCTAAAATAATCGGGAATTCCCACGGTAGCATTTCTTTCAAATACCCTTCGCGCAATTTCCAATCGATCGGATTGATCGAAGTCGCATGGATTTCAACCAGCACCTGCTCTTCGTTGATAGCCGGCTTTTCTACTTCTCTTTCTTTTAATTGATCTTTACCACCGTAATTGTCAATAACTATCGCTTTCATTCCGGTCATCCCCTTTCGCTTTCGCTATTATATAAGCATACCCTTTTTATAAAAATAGTATTCATTGGTGAAAAGAAAAATGCCAAAAATAAACTTTTTCCATTAGCATTACTGTGTAGTCTTTTTAGGCAATAACAACAAACTCAAACTTTCTGCTAGTTGTTCTTAGTAAATTCAAAACCCCTTCCAAACTATACTAAGTTAAGAAGGGATTTTGATTACGCTTTTTTAACAAATTCGGATTTTAGTTTCATAGAGCCGAAGCCATCAATTTTGCAATCGATGTCATGATCTCCTTCGACTAATCGGATGCTTTTGACTTTCGTACCGATTTTTAAAGTGGAAGAGCTGCCTTTTACTTTCAAATCTTTAATGACTGTCACAGCGTCACCATCTTCTAAAACGGTGCCGTTTGCATCTTTAACAATTTTTTCGTTAACGTCCTGTTCGGGTTCAGTCTCTAAGCTCCATTCATGTGCACATTCCGGACATATCAGTAGACTACCATCTTCATAGGTATATTCAGAATTACACTTTGGGCAATTTGGTAATGTTGTCATTTTGTCCTCCACTAGGTCTTCCAAAAAATCACTACTTTACAGACCACTCTTTTTATCTATTATACCAGAATAAAGAACTAATAGATGGCTCTTATTTCACGACCAATACAGGACATTCTACTTGACTAAGAATTTTACTACTAACGCTGCCCAAGACGATTTTTGATATTGGATTTAAACCTCTGCTTCCCATCACAATCAAATCAAAATCTCCGTCATTAGCCATTTCGATAATGACCGGTGCTGGACGTCCGTTCATAATTTCGATTTTGTAAAAAGTCTCGTTTTTTTCTAACGCATTTTTTATTGGCTGAATCTTTTTTTGACGTGATAACTCAAACTCAATTTGACCTCCGTCATGACGCTGTTCGTTGCTGTCTTCATCAAAGTCTGCAACATAAACAACTGTTACTTGTGCACCTTTTACTAATGATGCAATTTGTGCAGCATGTTCACCTGCGCGGTTTGAGTTATCTGAACCGTCTGTGGCTACTAAAATTGATTGATACATTCATATCCACTCCCTTAACTGTTTTCCGTGGCCTCGTAACTAAAATCATCTCCACTTACACTATTTGACTTCCAACAGAATATACCTTCTTTTCTTTAGTTAAACGTCAATGTTTTCCCTGTAAAACCCAAGAGAATAGTCAAAATAGGTGACAGCAAATAGAAAAATGCAAACGGCAAGTAATCAATTATCGGAACACCAATTATACCTGTTATGAAAATCCCACAAACACTCCAAGGCACAAGTGGACTAACCACTGTCCCCGCATCTTCCATTACACGACTCAGATTTTTGCCAGCGAGTCCGACTTTGTCGTAAGGCTCTTTAAATGCTTGACCTGTTAAAAGTATGGATAAGTATTGCTCTCCAATTAAACTATTAATACCAATTGCAGTTAACGCAGATGCCGCAATAACCGATGAAACTTTTTTCAATAAGTTTGCTACTTTCTCTAACAAGCATTGAACAATTCTTAATGTGAACAATAGTCCACCCATGCTCAGCGCTAGTAGGACAAGCGCGACTGTAAACATCATACTTTCCATTCCGCCACGCGATAACAAGCTATCGATTTCTTCAATGCCCGTTGTCGAAACATATCCGCTAAACAAAACATTAAAAAGTTCAAAAGCTGTAGAAATTTGATGAACAAAAGAAATCGCGATGCCTGAAATCGAGCTCAGCGCAAGTGTCATCAATGCTGGTACTTTTAAAAATGTTAAGACAATCAAGTTAACAACGTATACCTAATTCCGAAGAACAGATATTTTTTTTATAAAAAAAGAGACAAGGAAAATCCTTGTCTCTTTCTAAAATCGAGTACTCGTGTAGATCATGTACCCATTTTTCGGCGGTTATTACTTACTTTTTTTGTTTGTTGGCTTTTCATTTTCTTCGTTGCTAGTGAACCACTGCCACCACTTTGTTTATCTAAAGATTGATTTTTCTTAGCTTCTAATTGGCGTTTTACTGCTTCTTGAAGGCTGACTTTTTTTGGCACTTCGTTTGACTCAGTCATTGTGCATCCCTCTTTTCGTCCTAAAATAATACATCTGCTATTTAATAGCTTTAGTATAACATAATTAGCGGGGACTATTCTTTGTTTTCTTTAAACCAATTTGTTACTTGAGAAAAGAACTTTGACATTGATTCGGGTTTCGACATATTCGGAACACGTGCCAGTAACACCTCTTTTGGTGCTTTGATGCCTTCTTTCTTTTTCTGCAGCACAAGAATTCCTTTGGCGTGTGCTGAGTTTTTAAACAAGCTTTCAGGCAATTCCATAACGGATTGAATATGCGCATGCTTTTTCAAAAAGCTATGCAATTGACTGGCATGTTCAGATTCAAACAACGCTTTTGGAACGATGAAAAACAAATAACCGCCTTCAGCTGTATGCTTTAATGATTGCTCGATAAACAAATGATGCGCGTAGGTCATGCCTTCGTCTGCTTTTAACTCGTATGTTGCTGCTGTTTCGTCGTCAGGATAATAACCGACTGGCAAATCTGAAACAACAACATCCACTGGATCAATTAATAATGGCTGAAGTGCGTCTTGCAAATAAAATGTAATTGGTTGTTCGACTAAATTGCCTGCATTTGAAGCAATGCGTATTAACAAATCATCCAGTTCCACACCGGCTCCAGTCATATGACCATCCAAATAATTCATAACGGTTAACAACAAATTCCCTGTACCCACAGCAGGATCTAAAATTATCGCTTGCTCTTTTTTGACAAATAATTCAACCAAATAACCAACCAAAAGCCCTAGTGCATCAGGCGTCATTTGATGATGCGGTTGAATGTGTTCTTTCATGCCTTTTAGCACTGCTAGCTGAAGTGCTTTACGAACTTCCTCTTTGCTAGCATCCGCTTCAGGCTTTATAATTCCATCTAACCAATTTTCAGTTGTCGTCAACAAGCTTTCCAAATAAGCATTTTCCTGCTCTTTTTGAATTTTCGTTGTGTGATTATCAATAAAATTAAAGGTGCTTTCCATTGCTGAATTCATGCTTTCGCCGTCCTCAATAAGGAAACCCACTCTCTCGAGTGGGTTTCTTTGTGTTAGTTTGTTAATTCTTTAACTGCGTTTAACGCGTTTCCATAATTGGGATGATCCGTTCCTTCAGGAACATATTCAACGTATGTCACTTTATCATTTTCATCAATGACGAAAACCGAGCGAGCTAAAAGCCGAAGCTCTTCCATTGTCACTCCGTACGCTTCACCAAATGATAAGTCACGATGATCTGACAAAGTTGTAATGGCATCTACCTTGTTGACGTCCATCCAACGTTTTTGCGCAAATGGTAAATCAGCTGAGATGGTCAATACTTCTACATTGTCCCCTAAAGAAGTAGCTTCATCGCTGAAACGCTTCGTTTGGTCTGAACAAACACCCGTATCTAAAGATGGCACTACGCTAACTAAACGAATTTTTCCAGTAGTGTCTTTTAATGATACTGGCTCCAAGCCGTTTGATAGAACCGTAAAATCAGGAGCCTGATCTCCTACTTTCACTTCTTTGTTAGGTAAAGTAACAGGGTTTTTCATAAATGTAATTTGTACCAATCAATACGCCTCCCTTTCAATATATCTTCATCATACTAAAAGGCTCGGGTCTCTTGCAACTCAGACCCCTCTACAAGTTTCTTCTTTACTACTTGGTTTTTACGGAAAGATTCTTCATGTACGACTGTCGTATCAGCGATAAAATCGTGAATGCCTTGCTTTAAAGGTGTAAAGCCAACAATCCAATAAAGCGGTAAAATGGTCACCGAGATAAAGCGACCGATCCATTCACGAAACAGCAATGTTCCGATTGAAAGGCTATCCGATTTCAAGGAGATTACACGAATGCCCATAATCATTTTTCCGACAGTTTGTCCAAGGAATTTTGTCATCAATACAAAATAGCCATAAAAGATGACACCAGATACAATCGCGTACGGTGCATACCATGGAATTCCTGTTGTTTCCATGCCAATTAAAGCAAAGGCTGGCTTCGCTAAAATAGATGTTAAGCCTCCAACAACTAGCAAATCAATTAAATAAGCCCAGAATCGCACCCAAAACCCTGCTGGTTTTCGCTCATAAATAAGAACTTCTTCGTAACTTGGCGCTTTAGAAAGTTGCGGTGTGACTTCCACTTCAGCGACGTTCGTTGTTTCATGGTCTGTCATCGTTGTCCCTCCTTATTTATCACCGTATAAATACATCATACGCGGAGAACTATATTCAGTAAGTAGTTTTGAAATCATTTGTGTCTCGATATCGTTACCGAAGAAAGAGTTCATTTTCATCGATAGAAGAGAGCCCCAACCTTCAGAAGCTCCGTATTGGAATACTTCTGCGTTGTCCAAATCAAAATCAGCTTTTACTTGTTCGATAACATCTTCTTCAAACCCAATATCGTCAGCCAATTTAGCTTCTACTGCTTGACGACCATTCATGATTCGACCATCTGCTACAGCTTTGACTTCTTTTTCCGTCATGCCACGGCCTTCTTCAATTACGTCTACAAATGACTCATACGAATCATCTAACATTTCTTGAAGCAGTGCACGTTCATCTTCTGTCATTTCACGAGTTGGACTCATGATATCTTTGTATGGACCTGATTTGATTGTGACAAAATCCACACCGTAACGCTCTGCTAGTTCACCATAATTGACGCTTTGCATAATAACACCAATTGAACCTGTTAAGGTTTCTTCATTCACAAAAATTTTATCTGCTGGTGCTGCAATATAATACCCTCCTGAAGCGGCCATTGCGCCCATCGACACGTAAAATGGTTTTTCTGTTTCTTCTTGAATTTCAGTGATTTTGTCGTAAATTTCTGCAGACTCGACAACTCCACCGCCTGGAGAATTCACAGCAAGAACGACCGCTTTAACAGACGGGTCTTCTTTAATACTTTCTAATTGTTCCATAAAAAATGAGTGGTTGTAACCACTTGTTCCAAATAGCGATGATGTGCTTCCAGTATCTTGGATAACGCCGTCTACATTTAAAACAGCAACACGAGAATCAAAATCTCCGCTTTCTAGAACAACTTCAGAGACACTCGATTGTGTCGTTGCCATCATTTCATCAATGCCTTCCGTAAATCCACTTTGAAGAAAAGCAAATGCTGAGTTGATGACGACTGAAATTCCCAATACAGCTGCGGCCGCTACTAAAGCGATCCATCGTTTCGTATTCATGTACACCATTCCCTCCCTAAGTTACTACTCTTTACTATACGTGATAAACACCGAAATGTTTCACTGAAACAAATTTAAACTGAAATTTTCTTGTTCGCTTTGCGAACTCCTCGAGCTTCAATAATTTTTGAAGAAGTAAACAAGATCAAGGCACTCCAAATTAACGAAAAGGAAATGATATTAACTGTATCAAAGGCTTCCCCGTAAATAAACACACCTATTAATAACATTAAAGAAGGAGCGATGTATTGTAAAAACCCAATCATGTACATGGGAATGAGTGGAGCGCCAATCGCAAACAACAATAAGGGGAAAGCTGTAACCAAACCACTAGCAATTAAAAAAACATCTGTCGACAATCCCACTTCCAAAAAAGAAATCCGATCAACCGACATTAAATAGAAGTAATATACAATTGCAATCGGAAAAACAAATAAAGTTTCAATTGCTAATCCGCGCAGCGCATCTAAACGAATAGTTTTTTTGATCAGTCCATAAAACGCAAAACTAAAAGCCATACCAAGTGCAAGAAGTGGTAACGAGCCAAAAGAAATTGTTAAGATCAATACGCCTGTTGCAGCTAATAAGAATGCGATTTTTATAGCTGGTGATAATTTTTCTTTTAGAAAAATAGCACCCAATAACATAGATATTAACGGGTTGATATAATAACCTAAACTTGTTTCGACAATCCTGTCATGAGAGACTGCAAAAACGTATAAAAACCAGTTTATTGAAATCAAGAACGACGCCAGCATGAGCAAAAAAAACTGCTTTTTCGATGACCATAACTCTTTTAAATCTAACCACAATTGACCTCCTCCATTAAATAGAAGAATAAAGCCCAGTGTCAATAAAAAAGACCAGATAATTCGTGCAGCCAATACTTCATCTGCCGGGACATGAGAAAGTTGCTTCCAAAAAATCGGCATAAATCCCCACATAGTATACGTTAAAACAATAACCAAAACACCTTTTTTTGAATCTACCATTCCGCATCGCGCACCATTCTTTATTAAATTTTATATTCCGAAATAATAGTCTCATTATAGGCTTCCTAGTTGCAGAAAGTAAATAAAGACAAACTCAATTCTAGAAACATTCGTTACCGATTCTTGCTCAAATTCAAAACAAAATACGGCATTTCTTTTCGTATGAAAAGAGATGCCGTATTTTGTTCAGCTTGTAGACAAAAGAAAGTTCATTTTATCGTGTTTATAGTAGATCCTCCGCTCCAGGCGGACGATGCGCTGAGCCCACGGAAAACGAAGTGGCCGGGCCGGTTGGGGTTATACATCGCGCTTCATTTTGTTTCCATTTATTTTTTTGCGTCTTCTTGTTGGCGCAGTTCCACGCGGCGAATTTTACCAGATGCTGTTTTCGGCAATTCTGCTAGAAAATCGATCGCACGGGGGTATTTATAAGGTGCAGTTAATTTTTTCACATGGTTTTGTAACTCTTTTACTAATTCTTCCGAAGCTGTCTGCCCTTCTACTAAAACAATAAATGCTTTAACGATGGTACCACGTACTTCATCTGGAGCTCCGACAACTGCACATTCCTGAACAGCCGGATGTTTAACTAAAGCATCTTCTACTTCAAAAGGTCCAATTGTATAACCTGACGAAATAATGATATCGTCTCCACGTCCTTCAAACCAAAAATAACCGTCTTGATCTTTTGAAGCTCGATCACCCGTCACATAATAGTCTCCACGGAATTGCATACTCGTACGTTCAGGATCTTTAAAATACTCTTTAAATAACGCTGGTGTTCCAACATGAACTGCAATGTCTCCGACTTCGCCCGCTCTACACGGCGTGCCCGAATCATCAATAATTTCTACGCGATTGCCAGGTGTTGGTTTGCCCATCGAACCAATACGCGATTCCATGCCTTTCATAACGCCTACCAGCAATGTATTTTCTGTTTGGCCATACCCGTCTCGTACTTCTAATGAGAAATGTTCTTTAAAAACATTAATGACTTCTGCATTTAATGGCTCGCCTGCTGACACGGCACTGTGCAAAGCAGATAAATCATATTTCGCTAAATCTTTTTGTTTGGCCATTAGTCTGTACTCTGTTGGTGTACAGCAAAGCACATTAATTTTTCGCGTTTCTAAAAGTTCTAAATACACCGCAGGATCGAATTTACCATTGTAAACAAATCCTGTTGCACCACTGCCAAGTGTCGCTAAAAATGGACTCCAAATCCATTTTTGCCATCCTGGACTTGCGGTTGCCCAGACTATGTCCCCTTCTTTTGCGCCAAGCCAATGCTCTGCTGAAGTGCGAAGATGCGCGTACGCCCAACCGTGACTGTGAACCACACCTTTTGGATTACCAGTTGTGCCAGAAGTATAGGACAAGAATGCCATGTCGTCTTTTTTGGTAGCAGCTGCGCTATATTCATCCGATGCGCTTTCCATTTCAGTTAGCAAAGAAATCCACGATTGATCCGAATTGCCAATAACAAATTTCACCACATCATTCATTTCTTTGACGCCCTCAAACTGATCCATAAATGGTTCATACGCAATCACCGCTTTTGCGTCACTATGACGTAGACGGTAAGCAATATCTTTTGCTCGAAGCATTTCAGAACTTGGAATCACCGCTAGACCTGCTTTTAATGCTCCAATATACGCAACATAGGCTTCGATAAGGCGTGGTATCATTACAAGCACCACGTCACCTTTTACCAGTCCTGCTTTTTCAAAGCTATTGGCTGCACGATTTGCACGTTTCATCAATTCATCATATGTTAGTTGTTGTTTTTTTCCTTCACCATTTTCCCAAAGAATCGCTAGCTTGTCGTCTCCGGTTGCAAAGCGTTCAATTTCTTCCACTAAGTTGTATGCCTCGGGTGCGAGTAGTTCTTCTCTTTTCAAGCTAATTTCCCCTTTGCTCTAGATGTAATTACTATTCTTGTATCATTATACAGCAAAAGATTAATTATTCATACAATTTAATCATTTTTTTCATTTTAGGCTATTGTACTTTTTTTTCGAAGGAGCAATTTAAATGGTCTCTGTTTAACAACGACACAAAAAAGCCTCCTTGAAAAAAGGAGACTCCAAATTTATAAAAGATCTTCAAACTGATCGACTTTAATGCGTGGGAATTTAATTGTTTCTCTTTCTGCTACAGCTCTTTCAATTAATTGGTCAAAAGACACAAAGTTTTCGTAGTACTCGACTTTTTCAAGTTTTGGTTTAATTTTAGGGTTTGCTGGTGTGAAAATCGTGCAACAATCCTCAAAAGGTCGAATGGAGATATCATAAGTACCAATTTGTTGAGCCATTTCAATAATTTCCAATTTATCGGTCGCAATTAACGGTCGTAAAATAGGCGTATTGGTCACAGCATTAATGGCTTGTATACTTTCCAAAGTTTGGCTCGCCACTTGTCCTAAGCTTTCTCCTGTGATAATAGCTCGACAATTAGTCTCGTCTAGCACCAAATCGGCAACGCGCATCATCATTCGACGTGTTGAAGTCATTGTAATATTATCCGGTACTTGCTTGTGAACTTCTTGTTGCAGCTTCGTAAACGGAATGATGTGTAAATTAACAGATGATCCAAACTGTGACAAGCGCTCTGCCAAATCAAATACTTTTTCTTTAGCTCGGTCATTCGTAAACGGCGGACTGAAAAAATGAATAAGTTCTAGACGAACGCCACGTTTTAACATATGATACCCTGCAACCGGACTATCAAGTCCTCCTGATAGCATTAATAACGCTTTGCCGCCTGCTCCGACTGGCAAGCCACCCGCTCCTTGAATGACTTCTGCCATCATGTACACAGCTTCTTCACGCACTTCAATTTTTAAATCAATTTCAGGATTTTTCATTTGAACTTTTAAATTCGGGAATTTTTTTAATACATGAGAACTGAGTTCTTTCATAATTTCTAGTTTGTCATGAGGAAATGCTTTGAAGGGTCGCTTCACCGATACTTTAAAACTTTTATCGGTATCGTCTAATTTAGCAATCACCGCTTCTGCTGTTTTTTTCATCGCTTCCATATCTAGTTCACAAGCAGTAACTGGACTGAACGACTGAATGCCGAATACAGAGGGCAAGCGCTCAATAACTTGAGCCAGTTCTTGCTCATTGTCTGACGTAATAAACATGCGGTCACGTTCTGCTTTTATGCGTATTTGCTCTAAATCTGAAAATGTTTGTCTGACATTATCCCGTAGTCTGCCAATAAATGAACTGCGATTTTTGCCTTTTGTTGATAGTTCACCATAGCGCACGAGAATTTGGTTGGTTTTCATAAAAGTTAAACTCCTTTAATCATGCGGTATACCCGCTGAAATGCTCTTTTAAATGCGATAATATCTTGTTCCGTAGTAAATTCACCAAAGCTAATGCGAATCACACCATCTTTAAACTCACGCGGCACGCCGATTGCTCGAATAACCGGACTTTCTTGATTGTTTTTAGAAGAGCATGCACTTGAAGTAGAGACAATGATCGATTCTTTTTGTAAACCCGATACAACAACCTCGCCTTTAATACCTTTCATCGCGATTGCCAAAATATGAGGGGCAGCTTGTTTCGGACTAATAATTTTCACACCATTAAATTCCCAAAAAAACTGGCGCAGCTCTTGATTCCATTTCGAAATCAGTGGATTGGGCGACGTTAATCGCAGCGCTTTTGCTAAAGCAACTGCATTTGGAACAGAAACGGTACCACTTCGGTTTCCAAATTCTTGGCCTCCGCCAAATTGAACTGCTCTTATTTCTACATCTGAATAGGCTAATAACCCGCTACCTTTAAGTCCATGTATTTTATGACCCGATACAGACAATAAGTTTGGCATAGCTGTTGGATCAAACTCGAGCTTGCCAATGCTTTGAACAGCATCTACATGGAAAAAAATACGCCGCTTTTTTAACATTCGAGCTATGTCTGCGATTGGATGGATAGTTCCGATTTCATTATTTACATGCATAAGCGATACTAGAATCGTATCGTTTTGCAAGGAATTCTTCAACTTGTCGATACTGATTTCACCCGTATCTCCAACAGGCAACTTCGTCACTTCAAAGCCTTCTCGTTCTAGAGCAGCAAGACTGTTTAATACCGAGGGATGTTCTGTTTCAGAAGTGATGATGTGTTTGCCGCGGTGTTGATAGTTTCGAGCTGTACCAATCAACGCTAAATTATTCGCTTCTGTACCACCTGAAGTAAAAACGATTTTTTTCATATGCAGTAATTCTTTTAACTGACTGCGTGCTGATTCTAGTAAGTCTTCTGCTTGGTTACCCATTTTATGTAGAGATGCTGGATTAGCGTAAAATTGTTCATTTACTTTCACAAATGCATCCAATACTTCTTTTTTAGGCTTTGTTGTTGCACTATTATCCAAATAAATCACTATTCCACCTCCGAAAAGAAAACCACCAGCATGTTAGCTGGTGGTTTTACATTTTTTTAAATTTCTGTAGCGTCTTCTTTCACCAACACTTCAATCTGTTTCATTGAACCGGGTTCAAAGTTTTCGACGGCTGTTGCGGCTTCTTCTAATGCTTTTGTATAACGAAGCTGTCTGAATGATTCTTCAGCTTCTTCAAGTTTCGCGTCTAGTTGAAGGTCCGATTTGCGGTATCGGTTACCGTATTGAATGATACGTTCAATTAACAAAACGTTTTCAACCATTTCAACTGCTTTTTCATAGCCCTCATTCACACTTTTTTCAGCTTGTTCTAAATAATTATCCACAAGCTTAATATTTAATGGAATTTCGCGCAAAGTTTGAATCGTTACAAATAGCTGTTCTTCAGCTTCTTCTAAACGAACGTCCATATCTTCCGGAATTCCAGGGATATTGGCTTTATGCAAAAGACGGTCTGTTTCTTGCAGTTTGCGTTTGAGCTGTTCAACTGTCGCGCGTGCATTATTCTCATCAATACGCAAGCTCTTGAGTGCTGTCATAAAATCAATTTGTGTCGAGTCGACAATCGATAAATCCTCACGAATGTGAATCAATTCTTCTTGAAGACTTGAATAAGCAGATTGATCTTCTTTCAAGCGTGACACGAGCAGTTCAAAGCGTTTTGCCAATTGCTCCATTTTGTCCATACAAGATTGCGGAATCGCAGCTTCGCTTTCGCTGATTTTGTAACTATGCTGAACATATCTCGATTCTTCTTCCATTTCTTGTGTGTCGCGTGCGACAACTTCTAAATGGCGTTCAGTTTCGATACAGTATTCATCCACAAAATGCTTCGCTTCAACTTCTTTTTCCAGCATTTCATAAAATGAGTCGATATGGTCTTTAATTTTTTCTACTGTTATTTTCGATTGAGCGATTTCCAAGTTGGCGATGTTTTCTTTTATTACTTCCAACTCTTCTTCGATTTCGTCTAATTGAAGTGTTAACTCTAAATGTCCAAGATAATATGAATTCTCTTCCATTTCCACTTTTCCTTGACGCAATTCAGCGACATGAGAAGGAATCTTCGTTTGAACATCCACCAATAATGGTGGAATATCATCAACGAGTAAAAATGCTTCTTCGCCTTCTGATGATAAATTAATAACGATTTCTCGCGCTTTCAAGTAATTGCCTTCATCCGTTAACTTTTCGTATTCATCAAATAACGGAATAAACGATTCAATTTTTTTCTCGAGTGGTTCGCCTGCTGCACCATAAGTTTGTTGATGAGCTAGGAGATTTTTACGTGCGCGTAAATATTTTTCTTGAATAAGATCGATTTCACTGCGATTTTTTTCTTCACTGCCAATCAATTCTTCAAGCTCTACTAATATGGTATTCATTTCTTGATCTACATTATCGATTTTAACTTCTGTATCTTGCTCGAGTTTTGATGCTTTGCTAAATCTGAAACGATTGATTGCCTCTTCGGCATCGTATAACGAAGCATCAATTTTCGGAATATGCACATCCATAATTTCAGTCCACACATTGCGCCAGCGTTCGAACATCTCTTCTGTCTGGCCATTTAAGTTTAGTTGTTTTACTTTAGTTAGTTCTTCAAGTATCGGTTTGTTTTGTATTTGCAGTTTTAACTGTTCCAAGCGTTCAATTTCAGCTAAATGTTTTTTACGAAACATAAACCCAATGATTGTTATCGCCAATAGAATGATGACCGCAATGATGATATACTCCATCATAAGTCACATAGCCCCCTGTTCCAAAATCACATTACCAGTTATACGTAAATGTATTCATGATTCATCTATTTTAACATGTATTCTACTCTTTTGTTTGCCAAATTAGAAGAAAAGCGATTATATTTTTTAATAAATAGAAAAGAGGCGCCTTTATGAAACGAGATGGTCACATTCACACTCCCTTTTGTCCGCACGGGACAAAAGACTCAACCGAATTGTATATTAAAAAAGCAATAAAGTCTGGGTTTACAGACATTTCTTTTACTGAACACGCTCCCCTACCATCCAACTTCACAGATCCGACACCTGCTCAAGACAGCGGCATGAGCATGAATCAGCTATCGTTGTATGTAGATGAAATAACACACTTAAAAAAACGGTATCAAAACGATATTCACATTCGTTTAGGATTAGAAGTGGATTATATCGAAGGTTTTGAAAAAGAAGTGCGTTCTTTTTTAGATGATATTGGCCCTGTACTCGACGACGCCATTTTGTCAGTTCATTTTCTGAAAGTAGCAAACCTGTATTTTTGCGCTGACTTTAGTAAAGAAGTATTTGCAGAACTCACGGTTGCTTGTGGTTCAGTGGAAGCTGCTTATGAACTCTACTATGACACACTTGAAAAATCGATCTCCGCAGATCTCGGAGAGTTTAAACCAAAACGCATCGGTCATCCAACATTGATTCATAAATTTCAATTAGCACATGGGGAACTACAAGATGACGATGCGCAAATTCGTCAAACCTTGCAATTGATGAAAACACATAATTTTGAACTCGATGTCAACGGTGCTGGATTTTCAAAACCTGATTGCCAAGAAGCATACCCACCGCTCTCTTATATTGAATATGCCAAATCACTAGGCATCCCACTCGTCTTTGGGTCAGACGCTCATAGTGTCAATGACTTGCATAAGCATTACGATAAAATTTATACTTATTTAAGTTGATTAGATTTGATTAGATTTATACCAGTAGTAGAAACAACTAGAAATGAGGGAAGCTCTTATGTTTACACAAACAAGTTACAGCGGTAACAGTAGCGAACAATACACAATGCTTTCAAAGCAACTAGATGCTTTATTAGAAGGTGAAAACAACAGCATCGCAAACTTGAGTAATGCTTCAGCTTTGCTCAATCAATTTTTAGAACGCATTAACTGGGTCGGATTTTATTTAATGGAAGACGGCGAACTCGTTCTTGGTCCTTTCCAAGGTCTTCCCGCTTGCGTTCGCATCCCAGTTGGCAAAGGGGTTTGTGGCACAGCCGTTTCTGACAAAAAGACCATGTTGGTTGAAGACGTTCAAGCATTTCCTGGACATATCGCTTGTGATGCAGCTTCTCGTTCGGAAATTGTTATTCCTTTGATGAAAGAAGATCAAGTAATCGGTGTGCTAGATATCGACAGCCCCGAGACAAACCGTTTCACAAAAGAAGATCAGCAAGGTCTTGAACTTTTCGTAGACGTATTAATGAAACATTTATAACAGAAAGAAAGACCTGAAACTCAGTTTTTGAGTTTCAGGTCTTTTCATTAGATTTCTTGAAGTTTTGGTTTTACTTGCTCGAATGCTTTGCTCAAATCAGCGACCAAGTCATCTGTGTGTTCCAGTCCAATCGATAAGCGCAGTAAGGAATCACTAATGCCCATTGCTTGTCTGCTTTCAGGAGGCACAACGGCATGAGTCATGGTTGCCGGGTGCTGAATCAATGTTTCAGCATCACCAAGACTAACCGCAATTTTGATCAACGACAAGGCGTTCAAGAAAGCTTGTGCTTCTTTTTTACCACCTCTAATTTCAAACGAAATCAACCCGCCACCTTCGCGCATTTGGCGCTTTGCAATATCAACTTGTGGGTGATTTTCATCAAATGGATAATAGATATTTTCAACAATTTCTTGCTGTTTTAAAAATTCCAATACTGTTTTGGCATTGCTGACGTGTCGATCCATACGCACATGTAATGTTTTTAATCCTCTTAACAAGAGCCATGCATCAAATGGTGACATGATGCCGCCCACATCTTTTTGTACCGTCATGCGAATGTGCTGCATTTCTTCTGCATCGCTTCCAACTAAAATGCCACCAACCACATCTCCATGACCATTCAAGTATTTAGTCGCGCTGTGCAAAACAAAGTCAGCACCCATTTGGATTGGGTTTTGCAAATACGGTGAACAAAATGTGTTATCGACAATGACACGGATATTATGCTTTTTCGCAACAGCCATTACCGCTTCAAGATTGACTAACTCCATTGTTGGATTAATCGGTGTTTCTACGTAAATGCAAACCGTTTCTGGACGAATTGCTTTTTCTACTTCTTCTTCTGTTGTCATCGAAACTAGATCATGCGTAATACCGTATTTTTCTTCCATTATTTCAAGCAACCCGAACGTACATCCATATATGCCTCTTGAACAAAGAACGTGGTCTCCTGCCTTTGTTAAATAAATCAAAATTGCACTAACCGAAGCCATCCCTGATCCGAAAGCTAACGCCCCTTGGCCTCCCTCAATTTCTGCCATTCGCTCTTCAAGCACACGAACTGTCGGATTGCCGAGGCGCGAATAAATATTGCCTTCGCTATTTCCCGCAAAACGATCTTCTCCTTGCTCTGCATTAGCGAACGAATAAGTTGAAGTCTGATAAAGCGGTGTCACCAAACTGTCATGATGCTTGGAGCTGTCATAGCCTTTATGAATAACCGCCGTTTCAATATTCATACCTTTTTCTTTCATAATATATTACACCCCTTAATTTTTATTGAAAACGCTTACATACATACTCACTACCATTCTACCTTGAACAATAAAAAAAAGAAAGCTACCTCTGCCATTTATTCTATAGCTCGCTGTTGACTTAAGCTTATAAAATCAGTTATACTATGCTTTGTGTAAAATAATCGCAGCAGTTGTATGTGCGTGTTTGCCCATTTTGTTCCTCATAGTAGGTGTATCGCGTAACTCTTTGGCTGCTGAGCGAAGGTACAAGAATATAAAATGGTTTACAGCATGAATGCATCTGGTTTTTATTTTACTCTAAAAACCAAAAACAGAGGAGGAGACTTATATGTCTCGTTATACAGGCCCATCATGGAAACTGTCACGCCGCTTAGGAATTTCCCTTACAGGCACAGGTAAAGAATTAGAAAAACGCCCTTACGCACCAGGTCAACACGGTGCTAACCAACGCAGAAAAGTTTCTGAATATGGTTTGCAACTACAAGAAAAGCAAAAACTACGCTTCATGTACGGAGTTAACGAACGTCAGTTCAAAACTTTGTTCAACAAAGCTGGTAAAATGGAAGGCAAACATGGTGAAAACTTCATGATCCTTCTTGAAACTCGCCTTGATAACGTTGTTTACCGCTTAGGTCTTGCGCGCACTCGTCGCCAAGCTCGTCAAATCGTAAACCACGGCCACATCCTTGTTGATGGCAAACGCGTCGACATTCCGTCATTCAGCGTGAAACCAGGACAAGCAATTGCTTTCCGCGAAAAATCAACTAACCTTGATGTAGTAAACGAAGCAATCGAAGTAAACAACTTTATTCCTGAATACGTAACTATCGATACTGATAGCAAAACAGGAACTTTCGTACGCCTACCAGAGCGTAGCGAATTGTCTGCTGAAATCAATGAACAGTTGATCGTAGAGTACTACTCACGTTAATTTTAAACTGATTTCAAAAACCCATCAAACCCTTGTTCTTTCAATGGTTTTTATGGGTTTTTTCTTTTTTCGTAAAGATTTCGAGTAGTTTGCAAACAACTTGTTGCATCGTGCAAACAAGCTGTCACATCGCGCAAATAAAGTCTTCTATTCCGCAAGCAAACTTTTCGATTCTGCAAACAAACGCTTGCTCATCAAAGAATACATAAAAAATCTCCAGAACCATTGCGGGTTCTGGAGATTTTTATAGAAAAACCATTTTATTTTGTTTTAACGCTTGCGCAAGTGTGCTGTATACTTCAATATCAATAAATTTAATGCCAAGCTGCACAGCTGTTTGCGCGATGACGGGACTGATGCCAGACAATGCAACATTCACACCAATGATTTCCAAACCTTTGATCAATTGAAACACTTGTTGCGCAACCATCGTATCAATCATGGGTACCCCTGATAAATCGACAAATATTTTTTCTAAATCGTGCTTGGAGCTTTGAGCCAATGTTTTTTCAAAAATAATATCTGCACGATGCGGTGTAATCTCACCGATTAGTGGCAACATCCCAATTTTTCCTCCCAACAAAATTACCGGTGCACTCATTTCCACAATCATTTGCTGCTGTATACGTATCCGTCTTTCTGCTGCTTTGGAATTTTGATCTGTGAATTCAATGATTACTTCACTGATGATTTGAACGACTGTTTTTGTCCAAGTGATAAATTGTTCGTAGCTAACCTTGTCTTCGTTAGCCAAAGCGTAAACACCAATTTCGTTCAAGTATTGTTGTTGAGTTCGAAGAAATTCACTAATGACATCGACAATTGGCGTATTCAAATGAGCTTCATCTTTCGCAATAGACTCTATCCAATCTTGAAAATACGAGACAAAATCAGTGGTGTCTTTTTGAAACATCAGACAAAAACGAAGATGAAATTCATGATTTTGACTTTTTAGCAATGCGATTTGGTCTGGATCTGTCGTACCGTATACACCTGCTTTGCTTTTGTCCAAAGAATCATACCAGTCATCTGTCATCTTCCACGTCCGCTCTCTTAAATACTCATATAAATCCTGATCGTTTAGCATATACTAGCTATTGCTTCAAATCGAAAAGGACCACACGATTATGAGTTCCTGTCCGACTTTGCAATAACCCACCCCACTCTCATTATCAATTTCACTTATATGTAACTCATATTCATGTATAATTACCCATTTCTGCTAAAATCAAACGTGTACAATTATCCTTTATTAATCAATTAGCACATTTAAAATCAAATCATTCTTTACTTTCACTATACGGTTTTTAAGTTATTATGTCGATTTGCAAGAAAACTTCTTTTGTGTCATGGTAAACTGAACAAAATGGAGGTGGAACTAAATGCGCATTATTTCAATTTGCCCAAGTAATACGGAACTATTGGCATTTTTAAACGCCGAACACATGTTAGTCGGTGTTGATGATTATTCCGACTGGCCACAAGACATTACGACATTGCCAAAACTCGGACCAGATTTATCTATTCGCATGGATGAATTAGAAGCATTAAAACCTGATTTAGTATTAGCTTCACTTAGCGTTCCAGGAATGGAGAAAAACGTTGATGAATTAGTACGACGGGAAATTCCTCATCTTGTCCTAGATCCGCAATCACTTACTGAAATCGGACAAGACTTATTAATAGTAGCTGAAGCTTGCGAAATCGACGCGACAGCTATCCACGCTGAATACTTATCTGTTATAGAAGATATCAAATCGCGCGGAAACAAAGCAAGCAGCCGTCCTTCACTATACTGGGAATGGTGGCCAAAACCTGTTTTCACTCCTGGTAATATTAACTGGTTAAATGAGATTAGCAGCATAACGGGCGCACGCAACTTGTTCGATGATACGAAGTCTGCCAATATTCAAACAGATTGGGCAGACGTACTAGAGCGTCAACCCGATTATATTTTACTTGCATGGGTTGGCGTATTAGCGTCAAAAGTGAAGCCTGAACTCATTAAAAAACGCCCCGGCTGGAATGACCTGAAAGCTATCGAACACATTCATGTTATGGAAGAGGATTTATATTGCCGCCCTTCTCCTCGCCTAGTTGAAGGCGCCATTCGTTTGGGAAAACTGATTCATCCTGACCAATTTGAAGATATGGAATTACCTCGCTTTATTAAAGAAAAACAAATAGAGTGTTAGCGCAAATAGTTGCCTGCTTTTTACAAGCCAAACAAAAAAGCCATCCAATCGAGGATGGCTTTTTTTGACTTATTCTTTCTTACAATCCAGCTTGCCCGCGTCCACTTGCGTTTAAAGGATCATTGTCAAGTCGTCTTTGTTCACCTCTTATTGTCGTATCTTTTTCATTGCCAATAAGTGGGTCGCGTTCTGTTGTAAACGTGTCCTGATCACTGCGATTTGGTATGGTGTTTTTATCTTCTTCAACCAACACCAATATTTTACCTTCATTGAAATGGGTCTCATACATTTCTGCTTCATTATCCGGTACTCCAAGACCAATGAGAGCTCCTGCTAGTCCACCGACACCTGCTCCCGCTGCTGCACCTGTCAAACCTGCTGCTATCGGGCCGGCCGCAATGATTGGGCCGATACCTGGAATAGCTAATGCACCGATACCGGCTAACACTCCACCAATTCCCCCTAAAGCTCCACCAGTTAATGCACCTGTAGCTGCTCCTTCTCCTGCATGCGTTCCTGTCTCTTCGGCAATCGTTTCGGTTTCCTGCTTATCTTTGCTCAATACTGAGATTTCTTTATTGTTATATCCTTGTTGCTGCAAATCTTCAATTGCTCGAATGGCTTCGTTTTCTGTTTCATACGATCCAACTACTCTTGACATTTCTACCGCCTCCTTGAAGTTTCAGTAAAGTCAATCGCGTTCCCCTTATTGGTACCCCTTGTAAATTTATTTAAACGTATATTTACTATTTTCCAGCAGTATAGAAAAAGAACAGCCAGAAAATCCGACTGTCCTTTTGAACATCCTTTATTGAAATTGCACCATATGGTATTTCTTTTTGCCACGACGAATAATCGCAAAAGCATCTTCTAAACGATCTTTCGCATCAACGATGTATTCCAAATCCGTCACTTTTTCACCGTTTACAGAAATCGCGCCATTTGTAACATCTTCCCGTGCTTGTCTTTTCGAAGACGAAATACCTGCTTCTACCATCAACTCAATAATGGACTTGTCTTCTTTTGCCATTTCGACAGAAGGAACGTCTTTGAAAGCAGCTTTCATCTCTGAAGATGACAAAGCTTTCAAGTCTCCGCTAAACAAAGCTTTTGTAATGCGCTGTGCATCAGCCAATGCTCTTTCTCCGTGGATCAATTTCGTCATTTCTTCGGCTAAGGTTTTTTGTGCTTTACGCAAATGTGCTTCTGTTTCTACAGTTTTTTCTAGCGCTTCAATATCTTCACGGCTAATAAACGTGAAAATCTTTAAGTATTTGATAACATCTGCGTCAGCTGCGTTAATCCAAAACTGGTAAAACTCATAGGGTGATGTTTTTTTCGGATCTAACCATACAGCACCACCCGCTGATTTTCCAAATTTTGTACCGTCTGCTTTTGTAACAAGTGGAATGGTGATACCGAACGCTTTTACTTCTTCGTCATGTGTTTTGCGAATCATTTCAAGACCTGAAGTAATATTGCCCCACTGATCTGATCCACCAATTTGAATACGACAATTGTGTTCATTGTACAAATGGTTAAAGTCGATCGCTTGGATCAACGTATACGAAAACTCTGTAAACGAAATTCCCGTTTCTAGCCGTGATGCAACCGAGTCTTTAGCGAGCATGTAATTAACTGAAATTAATTTACCGTAATCACGCAAGAATTCGATAACGCTCATCGCACCGATCCAATCACGATTATTGACCATTTTTGCTCCATTTTCAGATTTAAAATCAAAAATTTGTTCCATTTGAACTTTGATTCCGTCAACGTTGCGATCAATTTGTTCAGTTGTTTGTAATTGGCGTTCCTCATTGCGTCCTGAAGGATCTCCAATCATTCCTGTAGCTCCGCCGACCAACAAAATTGGCTGATGGCCATGCATTTGAAAACGGCGTAATGTTAATAACGGAACAATGTGCCCGATGTGCATACTATCTGCAGTCGGATCGACTCCACAGTATAAGGAAATCTTTTGTTCGTTAAGTAACTTTTCCATGCCTTCTTCGTCCGTCTGTTGGTACAGCAATCCACGCCATTGTAAATCTTCAATTAATTCGTTAGCCATTCCAATTCCTCCTCAAATTTTGAAAACCGATGAGTGCTTTAAAAATCCACATAAAAAAGCCCCTACATGAAAAAATCATGCAGGGGCGCAATTGCGCGGTACCACCCAGCTTGGAGAATAGATTCTCCTTCTCATCATGTGTCAAACGGGACACTTCCGTAAACTCCAGACCTGTAATTCGATCTATGCATTTTGACCGATTTTCACCACCCACCGGCTCTCTATACAAAATTACACACTCTACTTCGGATCTTTCACTGTTTAAATATGAAATATAGTAATAGTTTACTTTATTATTCCAACTTGTCAATAAGCTTAGTTGCATTTATAAGAATATGATATACTATAAAAGATTTTAGGAGGGCGATAGCGTGCGTGAAAAAATTAAAAACTGGATAGATAAAATTGAGAAAACTACTAATAGATGGACTTCAACCCCATGGTTCAAGCGAATGAGTATAACCACAGGAGTCATATGGAATCTGGCATTGATCCTCGCTATTGTGCTAGTCACAGGTGGCGTTTTTGCTGCATCTGTTGGGGCAGGCTATTTTGCTTCATTAGTAGATGAAGAAAATCTGCGTTCTGAAGATGAAATGCGCGCAGAAATCTATAGTTATGAAGAAACAACCGAAATGTTCTTTGATAACGACGTCTATATCGGCAAAGTCCAAACAGATTTAGAACGAAAAGAAACTACGTTAAAAAATATCTCAAAAACTGCTATTAATGCAGTGTTAGCTACAGAAGATGAGTACTTTATGGAACACGAAGGTATTGTTCCAAAAGCCATTTTCCGCGGACTATTACAAGATGTCTCAAACGCTGATAGCCAAACGGGCGGCTCTACATTGACGCAACAACTCGTTAAAAACCAAATTTTGACGAATGAAGTTTCTTATGAGCGAAAAGCAAAAGAAATTCTTTTAGCGATGCGTCTTGAAAAGTTTATGACCAAAGACGAAATCATTGAAGCATACCTCAATATTATTCCATACGGCCGTAATTCTTCAGGCGCAAATATTGCCGGTATCGAAACAGCAGCGAATGGAATATTCAATAAGTCGGCAAAAGAGTTAAGCTTACCTGAAGCTGCGTTTATTGCCGGTATTCCAAAAGCACCTTTTTATTACACGCCATACAATACATATGGCAAAGTGAAAGATGATGCTGGTTTGCAACCTGGACTCGACCGAATGAAAACCGTACTTTTCCGTATGAAAGAAGAAGAATACATTACGCAAGAAGAATATGACGAAGCCATTGCTTTTGACATTAAGAAAAGCTTCCGTAAAGACGAACCTCGTTCACGCGATAACAACCCTTATGTTACGAACGAACTTGAGAAACGAGCAATGCGTATTATTATGGATGTTCTCGCTGAAAAAGACGGGTTAGATCCTATAACACTAGAAGAAAACAACAAACTTTATGAAAAATATGCAATTTTAGCTGACCGAGCAGTTCGTTCAAATGGTTACCGGATTCACTCAACCATTAACAAAGACTTGTACTTGGCTCATGAAAAAGCTAAAAATGCTTATACGCAATACGGTACAGAATTAACAATTCCTACTACCAATAAAGATGGCGAAGAAATCATGAAAAAACTTCCCGTACAAGTTGGAAGTATGATGATTGAAAACAAAACAGGTCGTATTTTAAGTTTTGTCGGTGGGCGCGATCACGAAATCGAAGCATTGAACCATGCGACACAAGCTTATCGTTCAATCGGTTCTACTGTAAAACCATTATTGGTTTACGGACCAGCACTGGACTTAGGTGTAATTGGTGCCGGTAGCCCAGTTGTTGACGTCAAATTCACTTTGAACGATAACGGCAAACCTTGGACACCTGCCAACTTTGTTCCAACAAGTGAGCAAGGCATCATGTCGGCACGCGATGCATTAGCACAATCTCAAAATTTGCCGGCTCTTCGTTTATTCGGTCAAATTAGAGAACAAATGCCAATCAATTACTTGATTAATGCAGGCTTTTCACGTGTTGAAGAAAAATCAAATGATTATCCTTCAACTGCATTAGGTGGCGGTGTTGAAGGCTCTGTAGAAGAATTAACAAGTGGTTACGCTACTGTTGCCAATGGTGGTAAAAAAGTGGACCCGTATATGATTCAACGAATTGAAGACGCAGACGGCAATATCATTTTCGAACACGAAGTGGTTGAAAAAGAAATCTACTCGCCACAAACAGCTTACATTCTAACTGATATGTTGCGAGATGTTTTCAAAACAGATCGTGGTACTGCGAACCGAGCAAATAGCTTACTGAATTTCGGTGCAGACTTTGCTGGTAAGACAGGTACGACTCAAGATACAAAAGATGTTTGGTTAGTTGGTTATAATCCAAATATTACGATGGGTCTATGGCTTGGATATGACAGTGAAAAATATTCACTGGATATTTATCCGAATACTAATTTACAGCCTTCTGTCCGTGTAAATCAGCTATGGGCAAGCTTAATGAACACAACTTATCAAACAGCTCCTAATTTAGTTGGAGCGAAGTCGACTTTTAAACAACCTAAAGGCGTCGTTACCAAGTCATTCTGTGGAATTTCTGGTTTAGCGCCAGGTGGAGCCTGTCAAAGTGCAGGACTTGTGCGTTCAGACTTATTTAACGCCAAAGTTATGATTCCATCAGAAAAAGACGACAGTTTGACAAGTGGTTCTTATACAACAATTAATGGTAAGCGCTATGCTGCATTCTCTAGCACGCCAAGTGAATTCGTTTCAGGCGGTGGCATTGGAGTTTCTAAAAAATACATCGATCGTATGATGGCTCCATTTGGTGGAGACGCTAGCAAATTGTTCCCTGGCAACTCAAGATTCTCTTCTGTTGTGGCAGGATCAACGTTCAACGCAGATAGTTCCGCTCCAGGTGGTGTTCGTGCTTCGATTAGCGGCAACACGATTTCTTGGACCAATTCTGGTTCAAATGATGTAGTTGGCTATCGTGTTTATAAAGGCGGGTCTCGCGTTGCTTCGATTTCAGAATCTAGAAGCAACTCGTATACGGCAAACGGTGCTGGAAGTTATGTAGTTGTAGCTGTGGATATTACCGGTAAGCAATCTGCAGCATCCAACAGCGTCAGCATTGCCGCACCAAAACCGAAACCAAAGCCAGAACCAAAACCAACTCCAAAACCTGAAGAAAAAGAACCGAAAAAAGAAGAAAAAGAACCTGAAAAAGAAGAGGCACCTGCTGAAGAGCAAGAAGTCGAAACTGCTCCTGAAGAAGAAGCACCTGCTGAAGCAGAACCTGAAGAGCCGGTCGAAGAAGAACCAGCTCCTGAAGAACCCGTAGAACCTGAAGAACCTGCTGAAGACGATGCAGCCTAACAGCAAAAGCCCGATTCGCTAAAAGCAGCGAGTCGGGCTTTTTTTTTCATTAAAAGAGCAACAAGTGGAAATCTCACTTGTTGCTCTTTCGGTAATTAATCTTCCATCGAAGACAAGTCACCAGCTGGTAAATCTAATTCCCAAGCTTTTAACACGCGACGCATAATTTTACCACTACGTGTTTTCGGAAGCTTTTCTTTAAACTCGATTTCACGTGGAGCTGCGTGAGCCGCCAGTCCTTTTTTAACGAATTGCTGGATATCTTGCACCAATTCTTCTGAAGGTTCATAGCCATCGTTCAACGCAACAAACGCTTTAATGATTTCTCCCCGAACAGGATCTGGCTTACCAATCACTCCTGCTTCAGCAACTGCTGGATGTTCTAACAATTTACTTTCTACTTCAAACGGTCCCACGCGTTCACCTGAAGTCATAATCACGTCATCCACACGACCTTGGAACCAGAAATAGCCTTCTTCATCCATATATGCCGAGTCTCCAGACACATACCATTTATCTTTCAAGAAATAAGATTCATATTTAGCTGGGTTGTTCCAAATTTGACGCATCATCGCTGGCCAGCCTTTTTCAATCGCCAAGTTGCCCATTTGGTTTGGTGGCAATTCATTTCCTTGGTCATCTACGATCGCGACTTTAATGCCTGGTACTGGTTTACCCATTGAGCCGGGTTTGATCGCCATTGCTGGATAATTACAGATGGTCTGCGCTCCTGTTTCAGTCATCCACCACGTATCATGAATTCGTTTATCAAATACTTCGGCTCCCCATCGAACCACTTCTGGATTTAACGGCTCTCCTACAGATAGCACATGTCGTAGTGTGGATAAATCATATTCTTTTACTAACGCATCTCCTGCGCCCATTAGCATACGGAATGCCGTTGGTGCACTGTACCAGATGGTTACACCAAAATCTTCAATGGTTTTATACCAACCATCCGGAGAAAAACGTCCTCCGAGTATGACCGTCGTGACACCGTTTAACCATGGGGAGAATACACCATATGCCGTTCCAGTCACCCATCCTGGATCAGCCGTACACCAATAAATATCGTTTTCAGTGAAATCCAATACCCACTTACCTGTTTGATATTGTTGAACCATCGCATATTGAGCATGTAAAACGCCTTTCGGCTTGCCCGTCGAACCTGATGTGTAATGAAGAACTAACCCGTCTTCTTTGTCTAACCACTCAAGTTCAAATTTATCTGAACGGCTCGGCAAATGCTTCAGTACATCAACATGCCCTTCTTGTTCTGCTACCTCTTCACCAACGATAAAAATTGTTTCAAGCTTAGGCAAGCGGTCATATGGAATACGGTCTAATAACTCAGTTGTCGTAATAATTGACTTTGCTCCACTATCGTCAAGACGGTCATAAATAGCACCTTCCATAAATGCTTCAAATAGCGGTCCAACAATCAGACCCATTTTCAATGCACCAAACATTAAGAAATACAATTCCGGCGAACGCGGCATGAAAATAAAAATGCGATCTCCTTTTTCCAAAGCCGAATTTTCTTTTAGTAAATTAGCTGCGCGATTTGTCATGCGCTTCATCTCATAAAATGTATAAGACTCATTTCGATTTTGATCTTTATAATAAAGGGCTACTTTGTTTTTCCGGTGAGATTCTGCGTGACGGTCAATCGCCTCGTGGGCCATATTCACTTTTCCACTTTCATACCAACTAAATTCTTTCTCCACTTCAGCCCAATCGAAATTTGCAGCTACTTCTTCATAATTATGTAATTGGTGTTTTCCTGCTCTTGCTGGCAATGCTTCTACTCTCATACTATCCATCCTTTCACATTGATTACTTATATTCTACAACATTGTCACAAATGAATGCGAATTATTTAAATTATTTAGAAAACACTGCTTATTATACAGGCTTTTTTCCCAATCTGATGATGTTCATGTATAATATAGCTAATTGCAATAGATAGGCGGTGAAAAGGTGGAACACAAAAAAACTTATAATTCTATGGAACTAGAAACTAAACACGGCGTTGTAGTTATTGAAGGACCCATTTATGGAAAAGAATTAAGTGAACTTGATTTCCACGAAGATTTAGTAGCTTTTAGACCACCCGCTCAACAGCATAAAGCAATTACTGAAATTGCTGATTTGCCAGAAGGACGGATTCTCATCGTTCGTGATAAGAAAATGATCGTTGGTTATGTTACGTTTCTTTATCCTGATCCGCTAGAACGATGGTCAGAAGGCAATATGAAAAATCTTATTGAACTTGGGGCAATTGAAGTCATTCCCAAATATAGAGGAAGTGGTGTCGGTAAATCATTGCTGAAAGTTTCAATGATGGATGATGCTTTTGAAGATTTCATCGTGATAACAACTGAGTATTATTGGCATTGGGACTTAAAAGGAACAGGATTAAATGTGTGGGAATACCGAAAGATTATGGAAAAAATGATGCAGGCCGGTGGACTTGAATATTATGCTACAGATGATCCTGAAATCAGCTCTCATCCAGCCAATTGTTTAATGGCCAAAATCGGTAGCCGTGTCGATAACGAATCCATTCAACAATTTGATCAACTGCGTTTCATGAACCGCTATATGTATTGATTTAATTTAAAGGGGTGCTTCTATGTTAGTTGAAGAAATTATGAAAACAGAAATATATACATTAAGATCTGATCAAACCGTTCAAGATGTCATGGATTTGTTTAAAGAAAAACGAATTCGACATGCACCGGTTGTCGATGATGAAAAAGTAGTCGGCATTGTAACAGATCGTGATTTGAAAGAAGCCGTTCCTTCTAGATTTACTGTGTCTCCTAAAGGAGAACCTTACAAAAAGAAAGTCTCAGAAATCATGACGCCAAATCCAGTTATCACTCACCCGCTCGACTTTGTTGAAGAAGTAGCGATGATTTTCTATGAACATAAAATCGGTTGCATTCCCGTCGTCAGCAATCAGAAACTTGTCGGCTTTTTAACCGAAACCGATCTGTTATATACCTTTATCGAACTGACAGGTGCGCATCAGCCTGGTTCACAAATTGAAGTGCGCGTTGAAGATCGTTCTGGTGTGTTATATGAAGTCTCTAAAGTTTTCCATCAACAACAAGTAAATGTACTAAGTGTGCTCGTATACCCCGATAGAGAAAACAGCAATCAAAAAGTTCTTGTTTTCCGCGTTCAAACGATGAATCCGTTATCGATCATCAACGAACTGAGAAAAGAAGGATTCGAAGTTCTATGGCCAACTATGCCGCAAGTGAACGAATGAAACATGCAGTATTTATCTTTTCAGAAGATCAATTGGGGTATAAATTTTCTGAAACGCATCCATTCAACCAGAAAAGACTCGTGTTAACGATTGATTTATTAGAAAAAATGAACGCGCTTTCAAGTGATTTGTTTGTTCCTGCACGCATTGCGACCGATGAAGAATTATTATTAGCTCATGATGAACGTTATATTGACATCGTTAAAAAAGCTAGTCGAGGTGAAATAACGCCTGAAGCTGGTGAAAGCTATGGAATCGGCACAGACGATACACCTATTTTTGAAAATATGCATGAAGCTAGTGCGCGTTTAGTAGGGGGTACTTTAACCGCTGTAGATTACGTTATGGAAGGTAAAGCTCAGCATGCATTAAATTTAGGCGGTGGCCTTCATCACGGTTTTAGAGGCAAAGCATCAGGTTTTTGCATTTATAACGATAGCTCTGTTGCCATTAATTACTTGAAGAAGAATTACAATGCGCGCGTGCTTTATATCGATACAGATGCTCATCACGGGGATGGTGTTCAATGGAGTTTTTACGACGACCCTGATGTGTGTACTGTGTCTATCCATGAAACAGGTCGCTATCTCTTCCCAGGAACCGGAAATATCAATGAACGTGGCAGTGGTCAAGGCTATGGCACATCATTTAATTTCCCGATTGATGCGTTTACAGAAGATGAGTCCTTTCTTGAAATTTACCGAACATCGATGAGAGAAATTATAGAATTTTTTAAACCAGATGTGATTTTGACACAAAATGGAGCGGACGCCCATTATTTAGACCCTCTGACTCATTTGTACGGCACTATGGAAATTTACAAGGAGATACCAAAAATCGCACACGAGCTCGCTCACGAGTATTGTGAAGGACGTTGGATAGCTGTTGGCGGCGGCGGCTACGATATTTGGCGAGTAGTACCAAGAGCTTGGTCGTTAATTTGGATGGAAATGAATAATATTCCTTCTCCTACAGGCAAATTGCCAGAATCATGGTTAGAAAAATGGCAACCTGAATCTCCTGTGAAATTGATTGAGACATGGGAAGACCCGCCTAATATGTACAAACCCATTCCGCGTAAAGCAGAAATTACCGATAAAAATTCACAAATGCTCAACAAGGCTTTGTATATGATTCGCAATAAATAATACTATTTTATAAACATCGAAAAAGACCAACCGCTAAATTTGTCGGTTGGTCTTTTTATGTACTGTAAAAAAATCAGTAATCGTTTTTAGTCGACTGTCTTTCTTCAATCCGGTAAGGCAAAATTACTTGCTTTTCTTCAATTTCTTCTTTGTTCATATATTTTGTTAATAAGCGCATGGAAACAGCACCAATGTCGTACAATGGAAACGCGACAGAAGTTAGCATTGGACGCGCCATACGCGCTAGCTTGGAATTTTCGTAGCTAATGATTTCTACATCTAACGGAATTTTTTTGCCTTGTTCTTCTAAAGCATGAATTACACCGATCGACATTTCATCATTACTGACAAAATAAGCAGTTGGCTCCATCACCGATAAGGTTTGTGCAGCCGCTATGCCTTCGTCGTATGAGTTGTTACATTCAACCACAAGTTTTTCATCATAAACTAATCCAGCATCTGCTAACGCCTCTTTGTAAGCTTTTAGTTTATACTCTTTATTGATCATTGAAGTGAACGGTCCTGAAATGAACGCAATTTTCTTGTGTCCATTATCAATGAATTTCTTCATTGCTTCATAAGCTGCCCCGTAATAATCGATATTAACCGAAGCAATCGTCGCAGACTCATCAATAGATCCTGCTAAAACGATAGGCGTTAGAGAACGTTTCATTTCTTTTAGAAGTTCAGTTGAAATGACATCACTCATGAATACAATTCCATCTACTTGCTTTCCGAGCATGGTTTCCAATAACTGAAGTTCTTTGTTTTCGTTTTGATCTGAATTCGACAAAATAATATTGTAGCGATACATTGTAGCGATATCTTCAATTCCACGGGCCAATTCAGCATACAGGCTATTGGAAATATCGGGTATAATGACGCCGACCGTTGTTGTCTTTTTGCTAGCAAGTCCCCGCGCTACTGCATTCGGACGATAACCCAGTTCTTCAATGACTTTCAATACTTTCTTTCTCGTAGCCGGCTTAACGTTTTGATTGGCATTAACTACACGTGACACAGTTGCCATGGAAACGTTTGCTTCTCTTGCTACATCATATATCGTAACGGTCATTGTGCGCCCTCCTTTTCCACTCTTTCTTTAATCATACGACAAAAACTTCAATAATATCAACTAAAAAAAGAAAAGCCGGATAAACTCCGGCTTTTCTTTTTTATACTTTCATTTCGTATTGTTTCATGAATTTCATCAAAGCATCGTAGTACTCGTCGAATTGCCCTAAATCCATTTGCTGTTGAGCATCAGATAACGCAACAGCTGGGTCTGGATGAACTTCAGCCATTACGCCGTCTGCTCCAATCGCGATAGCCGCTTTCGCTGCTGGAAGCAATAAGTCACGACGACCTGTTGAGTGAGTTACGTCAACAAAAACCGGAAGGTGTGTTTCTTGTTTTAAGATTGGAACTGCTGAGATATCCAATGTATTACGTGTTGCTTTTTCGTACGTACGAATTCCGCGCTCACATAAAATAATGTTTTCATTTCCTGAAGCGATGATGTATTCAGCTGCATGTATAAATTCATCGACAGTTGCTGACATTCCACGTTTCAAAAGAACAGGTTTATTGATCTGTCCTACTGCTTTTAATAATTCGAAGTTTTGCATATTGCGTGCGCCAACTTGAACAACGTCTACGTAATCAAGAGCAGCTTCAAGATGTCCAGGTGTGACGATTTCTGAAACGACAGCTAGATTGTATTGATCTGCTGCTTTTTTCAACATCTTCAATCCTTCTAATCCAAGTCCTTGAAAATCGTAAGGAGATGTACGCGGCTTGTATGCTCCACCACGAATCATTTTCAATCCTTTTCCACCAATTGCTTCAGCAACTTTCATCACTTGTTCTTGGGATTCTACTGCGCAAGGACCAAAGATAAATGAAGGATCTCCAGCGCCTATTTGCTCACCGTTAATCGTAATAACAGTGTCGTCTGCTTTCTTTTTACGTGAAACAAGTAAAGCTTTACGGATATCTTCTTCTTGCATATCCAATGCAGATTTAAAAATTTCTTTAAAAATATGGTCAACGGTTTTTTGATCTAATGGACCGTCATTATTATCTTTTAACAAATCCAACATATGGCGTTCGCGCAAAGGATCGTAGCGAGTGACTCCTTGTTTTTCTTTTAATTTTCCGATATTTTGAATTACGGAAGCTCTCTCATTAATAAGAGACAGAATCTGCAGGTTGACTGCATCTACTTTTTCTCTAAGCTGCTCTAAATCTAAATTATTCATTCTATAACTTCCCCTTTCGCGAATAACCCTTATCAGGTGACGCATATTATCATGATAGGACTATTATAAGCAAACTATTCGGGAAAGTCACGAAAAAAGTTTTAGCGCTTCAACGCGTTAAAGTTATTTTGCATAAAAAAAGCAAGAGCACAAGGGCTCCGGCTTTTTTAAAAAATAAATTCTTTCATTGATTTACTTTTGATATCGCCGTGGGAAGCTTGCCAGTCCATTTTTTGACTTGTAAAATGAAATAATTGAGGCGACTCGTGTTTAACTCCAGTGATTTCTTCAATCGCTTTAGAGAAATCAGGATCTTCCTGCACAACAAGGTATAGGAAAATTTGATTTGAGTGTAACGAAGCGTACTCATTGTATTCATCCCAAGCCTTAGCGGATACCGGGCACGTACTGCTATGTTTAAAGAGCCAGTAATGCTGATTATGCCCTACTGCCTGTTTTAGACTGTCCATACTGTCTACATGCGTTAAGTTCTTCATCTAAACCGCTCCCAGATTAGTTCTTTTTAGTGTAGTTGTTGTTTGATGAATTTGAAGATGATTTGTTTTTGTTGTTGTTACTGCTGTTGCTATTATTGTTAGTTGTATTTGAGCCAGTTGATGACGATTTATTGCTGTTGTTGTTGCTGCTAGTCGTATTTGGACCTTTGCTTGCATTCGCAGTATTGCTGTTATTGTTGCTCGCTGTATTGTTTGCTGCTGACGAGCTTGACATTGATTTTTTTTCTTCTTTGACTTCTTCAACAGCTTCTTTTAAAGCGTTAGCAGTAGAAGTAAAAGCATCAGAATCTTTAGTATCTGTCAGACTTGGTGTGTTTTGAACTGTCGAATGAATATCGATAGACTCTTCACCTTCAGATGAAGCTGTACCATCGTCCATTGGTGAACTGCCGGCCTTCATGTTTTTCACTTTATCGACAACTTTTGTCGACTGTTCTTTTAACTGCTGTGCAAAGCCGCCAGAATCGTCGTTGTCAGCATCTGATTGTTGAGATGCTTTTTCTTTCAACGATGTAGCTTGAGTTTTGATGTCAGCTTGGAATTCTTTACCTGATTTAGGTGCTAAGAATAACGCAGTTGCAGCGCCAATAACGCCACCTACTAAAATACCGACTAAGAAACTTGATCCGCCGTTTGACTCTTCATAATCATAAAGGTCATCATAGCGATTCGAAGCTCCGTAAGACTGAGGCACATAGTCGCTTTGTTGATAGTTTTTGCTATTATTATCTTTATATTGTCCGCCTTGTGTATAATAGTCGTTTCGGTCAGATTGTGAGTAATAATTATTATTTTTGCTCATTAATATTCCCTCCAATGGATTAAATAGTTAACTAGACTTTAGTATTGTCCGCTATGTGGTAATTTTTTCTGTCCTGGAACAGGAGTTTGAGTTGCATTTGCACGAGCTTCATAAATTTTACGCTCGGTCCATTTATCACGAATCCCCATAAATACGTTACCCCACTGCACTACTTGTGCAATTTTGTCTTCATTTTGTTCTACTTGTACGCCAACTCTTGACGTAATATGGCGAACTGTAGAATTCAAATCAGTAACTGAGTTGCCGACACCTTTAACAGCATCAACTACACCATTTAGTTTTTCTGATTTTACTTGAATGTCTTCAGCTAGCTCATTTGTTTTGTGCAACAGATTTGTTGTTTCCAACGTCACTCCTTGCAATTGGTTTTCAAGACCCGAAACAGTACCTGAAACTTCCTTTAGTGTGTTTTTTAACGAATTTAATGTCACTGCCAACGCTACGCATAGAATTAAGAATCCAACTGCGGCTACAATCGCGGCAATGTAAAGCAAAATTTGCCAATCCATACTTTTTCCTCCTTGTAAGTGAAATATGTTATACCTCTTTTTACCCTTAGGGTAGTAGGGTTAAACACTGTCTTTATCATTATTCGACAAAAAACAGTTTTGTTCCTGCATAAAAAAACAGTTTAACTCGAAAGTTAAACTGTTCAGACTGGGTTTAGACTTAAAAGTGGACACGACCAGACGGTTTTCGACATACTGAAACCACCAATAAAAAGGACGTGTCAAACATGGGCAAACACAACACGACCGAATACAAGGAATATATCGCCAAGCTCCATATCGAAGAAGGTCGGAAAGCCACAGATCTGGCTTACGAAATCGGTGTGAGTGCCACAAGGGTGCGGCACTGGTCAAGAGAATATGGGGAAAAGCAGGACCGTTTAGCCAATCCAACGGGTGAGCCGCTGTTCACCTTCTCTGAG
>JBBSRA010000004.1:0-131385 GCA_038243515.1 Caryophanales bacterium | reverse complement strand
TTGCTGCAAACTTGCAATTTGGTCTGCAGAAGGAAGCTGATGGTTTAACGACTCGAGTCCTTCTTTCAAAGCCGAACCACCTGCAGCTAAATCTGAAAGTCCATCACCGAGTGCTGCTTGTCCTGTCGCCAATTGCTGAACGCCTGAAGATGGGCCTGTTAGTTGGCTTGTTTGTGCTTGTAGTTCTTGCAAACCATTTGATAACTTAGTACTGCCAGTTTGCGTTTCTGAAAGTCCTTTACGCAATTGTTCTGCTCCAGGAACTAAAGAATTTAATCCTTCAGCTAACTTTTGTGAACCCTTTACGAGTTGTGGACCATTATTAGTTAACTCAGCTGTTCCTTCAGCCAGTCCATTGATGCCGTTTTGTAGTTTACCTACTCCCGCTGTATAAGAAATGATGCCTTTGTTTAGCTGATTTGCTCCTTGGTTTAAATCTGCTGCGCCTGTTGCAAACTGACTGACGCCAACTTCTAACTTATCAGCACCTTCTTGAAAACTTAAACTGCCTTCTGATAACGTACCCAGGCCTGCCATCAATTCCGCATTTCCTTCTTGCAGTTCTACAGTTCCTGAGTCAAGTTTCTCAGCGCCATCCGCTGCTTCTGACATACCTTCACCGATCGCTTCAATTTGTGAAAATACTGCTTTTACGTATTCTTTTGTCACACTTTCGGCGATTTCTTCTTTAATCGTAGTAGTCGCTTGTTTACTTACAGATTCAATAAAAAATCCTCGACCAGGATTTGTTTCATAGTGCAAATTCATTGGTTTTGGTTTATCGCTCATCACCGATGCTGCATTTTTCGAGAAATCTTTTGGAATGGTTAATGTCATGAAGTACTTTCCTTCGTCCATTCCATTTTCCGCTTTTTTTGCATCTGTAAAAGACCAATCGAGCGTATCATTTTCTTTTAAATTCCCAATTAATTCGTTACCAATGGTAAGTGTTTTCCCTTCGAAATCTGAAGGTACATCTTCGTTTACGACAGCTACTGGCAATTGATCTGTTTTTCCATATGGATCCCACGAGGAGCCTAGAAAAAAACCACTATAAATAATAGGGATAAACATCATTACAATCATTGTTCCTACTAATAGAGGTTTTGAAAATAATTGTTTCCATTCTTGTTTAAACATTTTCACTTTTGACCATCCTATTCATTTTTTAGTACATCACTTAACGTTTCCCGATTCCAGTTTAATGTCGGCAAATTCGACATCCCTAATCCTTCTTTCAAGAGATCTGCAGCAGTAACTTTAGATAAATATTCAATCAATAACAGATCTCCTTGTGAAAAAACATTTTTGAGAATTTCTTGCCCTTTCTGTGCGTACTCTCCATCTTTAAAAGCAAGACAGATTAACCCTGTATCTGGGTATAGTTGAATCGGACCTTCCATCGCTTCAATCACATCGAGCATTGTAATATGTGTTGCTGGTTTTGCAAGCGACACACCCCCATTGTTGCCAGGTACTGAAACCGCAATTCCTTGAACGACCAATTTCCTCGTTATTTTCTTCATATAAGACGGAGACACACCCAGTCGTTTGCTAATTTCATCTGACGCGAGTGGCGCGCTGCTTTCTTGTGTTGCCAACAACACGATAATACAAATAGCTTGCTCTACCCCTTTTGTTAACTGCATGTCGAGCACCTCTTTTCTATATTTTACAAATTGAACCAATGATTTCAACTTATCGATATTCCATAAACCAACTCCTGAAACTCGTGCTCTTGCATCCTGTTGCTCTAGCGCATCTGTCTAGAGCGATTTCTTCTTTATCCTACTCATTGAGTTGAAGAATTTTTAGTTTAAATCATCTACTTCCAATATCCATTATGGACATTTAATATCTATTTATGTATGCTACTCTTTTTTTATGAAAATGCAATAATAAAGTTAAACTTTTATTCTTTTTTCTTACAAAAAATAAAAAGCAGACTATCCGACTAGAATCGGTTGTCTGCTTTTACGTATGAAACGATTAATATCTTTTCGCACTAATCACTTTTAGTCTTCTGCCAATCTAAAGCCACTAAATTGCCATCTTTTTTCTGGTGGGAAGAAATTCCGGTAGGTTTCTCGGATATGATCTAACGGCGTTGCGCACGAACCGCCACGCAGAATCATTTGGTTGCACATAAATTTTGCGTTGTACTCACCCAATGCACCTTCTAATGGCTTACTCCCCGGATACGGCGAATAAGCACTAGCTGTCCATTCCCATACATCTCCAAACATTTTTACAAGCGGAGAACTTTGTGAATCACCGCTATTTGCTACAGGATGATAAACTCCTTTATCCATGGTATTCCCACAAATAGCGACACTTTGAGAAGCATATTCCCATTCAGCTTCAGTAGGCAGCCTTTTGCTTTTCCATCTGCTAAAAGCATCCGCTTCGTAAAAACTAACATGGCTGACCGGTTCATCAAGTTCTATATCTTGTATACCCGATAAAGTGAATATTTTCCAGTTATCGTCCTGGTTTTTCAACCAATAAAGTGGCGCTTTCCAATTGTGCTCTTTGACAGTACTCCAGCCATCAGAAAGCCAATACTCCGGTTGTTCATACCCGTCCGCTTTAATAAATTCAAGATATTCTCTATTTGTCACAGGGCTTGTTGCTAATTTAAATGGTTCTAGCCAAACTTTATGGCGTGGACTTTCGTTATCAAACGCAAAACCTTTACCATTATGTCCAATTTCGATTAATCCTCCGTCAAATTCTACAAATTGCGTATCGTCTCGTTTACTTGCTAGACGTTTTTCCGTTTGTATATACGTAGGAAAAAGTGGATTAACAAAGAAATTGTACTTTATATCCATCAAAATCAATTCCTGATGCTGTTGTTCATGTTGAGTACCCATTCCTATCAAGCCTTCTACTTTTTCTTTCGATTCGGAATCCGCCAATTCAGAAAGCAATTCAATTATTTGTTCATCTACATAATTGCGGTACTCAATAATTTGACCTACAGTTGGTCTTGACAGCACTCCGCGTTGATGACGTGGTTGATAAGGTCCAATCGTGTTGTAATACGAATTAAACAAAAAATCGAAAGCCGGATTAAATTCTTGATAATCTGATTTGAATTCTTTTAAAATCATACGCTCAAAAAACCACGTCGTATGAGCAATATGCCATTTAGCTGGACTAACATCCTCGTGGGATTGGATGATGAAATCTTCTGTTTCTAAAGGTTCGATTAGTTTCATCGTAATGCCTCTTATTTCTGCAAAGCGCGCTGCTATAGATGTGTCATTTATTGTTTTCATCGAAAAACTCCTCTCAACTATTGAAACCGCTAAATTCTACCAATTGTAAAGTTCAACTTTTACTCTTATTCTTCAATCAATTCTTTTTTGATAAGAAATTCCCGAGCTACGTCCTGTGGTTGCTCTTTGTCGACATCTACTTTAGAGTTCATTGCTAACATTTCTTCTTCGCTAATCTGCCCAGCAAGCTCGTTTAAAACATCTTTCAATTCTGGATATTCTTCAAGTGTTTCCAATCTGACAACTGGCGCTGCATCATACTTTGGAAAGAAGTTTAAATCGTCTTTTGTTGTTGTTAAGTCGAACAAATCAATTCTGCTATCTGTTGTAAATGCAGGAATAACGTCTACATCTCCATTTTTTACTGCTTCGTACATAATAGAAGGATCAAAACTTTCTGTAGCAGAAAATTTAAAATCATAAGTGGCTTTCAAATCTTCATATCCATCACCTTGTCGTTCATAAATAGAATGAGGTCCACCGAAAGCAACATCTTGCGAAGCAGAGATAGCTGCCAGATCAGAGTAGGTCTCAGCTTCAAAGCCACTGTCTTTAGAATAAGCTAGCGTATAGCCATTTTCAAAACCTAATGGTTCTAACCAAGTCGCACCTAGCTCTTCTTCATACCCTTCTCTCACTGCCTCGAGCACTTCTTCGGATGATTGCCCTGGTTCTGAATCGCGTTTCAATACATCTTTTAAACCTGTACCGGTGTATTCTACATACATATCAATATCGCCTTTTTCCAAAGCGGGTGTTAAAATGGCTACTTCTCCTAGTCCATCTTCGTATTCAACCGTATACTCTGAGTTAGCCTCTATGTATTCACCTAAAATGTAAGGCAAAATATACTGCTCTGTCCAAGGTTTTCCTCCGATGATTATCGGTTCTGATGCTTCTTCTCCCGAGCTACATCCGTATAAAGCAATTGATGCAATCATAGTCATTCCCAACATTTTCTTATTCATATCTATTCCCCCTATTTTTGATAAAACTTAGCTGCTTCTTAAAACAATCAAACATTCGAGCTGTCTGAAGTTTCTCTGTCCAGCATTTGCATCGTCTACATTCAACTACCCTTTTTCCTACTTTTCACTCTTATTTCACATCTCGTTTTACTGAGTTCTCAAAAAAACTGTTCAATTTCTATATTGATAACTTGCACTAGACGTTTTTCCAATCTTGCTTTACTCTATGCTTTTTAACTGTTTGCTTTCTATGTCCATTATTTAAGAAATAATCATTACTAAAAAAGATGAGATTAATCTGTTTTCACGTCATACTATACATGTAGTGAGGAATAAACAGAATAGCTAGTACAAAAGTGAAAAATTTCTATTTATATAGACTTTTATCTAAATTCTCTAAATTGAAAGGACGAATCCACATGATTACAAACCTCTCAGAAATCCCCATCTTCTCAGGAATACCAAAAAACGATCTGCAACACATTCTGCCTTTGTTAAAAGAACGTCAATTTAAGAAAAACCATATGCTGATGTTCGAAAATGATGAAAGCGAAGATATTTACATTATCCGCTCTGGAAAACTGAAAATTTTCCGTCTGCATGAAGATAAGGAAATTGTCCTCAGCTTTGCATTACCCGGAGAAATTCTGGGTGAAGTTGAAGCTTTATCTTTAGTTAATTACCGGATTTCTTCTATTGAAGCTCTTGAAAATGTTACAGCTTGGCAAATTAGAAAAAAAGATTTTCTAGACATCGTTGAAAAATATCCGACAATTTTGAGAAATGCCTATAGAATACTTGTTGAGCGCACACGTATATTAAATCGCTTGATCCGTTATTTGAGTTTGTACGATGTCCGGACAAAAGTGGCGAATTTACTCGTAGATTTCTATTTCAATTTTGGCGAACAAAGTAATGATTGCTATAAAGTTGACTTAAAAATCAATCAATCCTTTCTCGCCACGATGCTTGGCATTACGCGAGAATCTATGTCAAAAACTCTAAACGATTTTCAAGATGAAAAACTAATCGAGATTCGCGAAAAAAATATTTATATAATAGATATGAAAAAACTTGAATCTATTTGCAACCAAGCAGAAGAAATACAAATGCTTCGCAAATGGAATAGCATGTAGTCAGAAAATTTAACTATACTGTATTCTCTGTTTTGTTTTGTGAACAAGTTCACAAAAATAAAGTGACTGCCTTCACAGCCACTATATCTTGTTCATGCTATTATGTTTTGTATACAATGCAACTGCATGCGAATAAACTAAAATGATAATGGAGGGTTTTCTAATGAGTTTTCATATTGAAGCAAAAGCAGGCGAAATAGCAGAGTCTGTGTTACTTCCCGGAGATCCATTACGTGCAAAATATATTGCAGAAACTTTTCTTGAAGATGTAATTTGCTACAATAACGTACGTGGCATGTTAGGATACACAGGAACTTATAAAGGCAATCGAGTCTCTGTTCAAGGAACAGGAATGGGTATGCCATCAGCATCTATTTATATCCACGAATTAATTAATGACTACCAGGTGAAAAATCTTGTGAGAATCGGAACGTGTGGTGCCATTCAGCAAGATGTGAATATCCGTGACGTAATCATTGCACAAGCTGCAGCAACAGATTCCGCAATGATTCGTAAGAATTTCCCAGGAATTGATTTCCCCCAAATCGGGAACTTTGATTTGGTCAAGAACGCCTACGAGATTGGAACAGATAAAGGGCTTACTCTTCATGTAGGAAATGTATTTTCTTCTGATAGTTTCTATTCTGATGACCAAGAAACGACTAATAAGCTTGGCCAACACGGTGTATTAGCTGTTGAGATGGAAGCGGCTGCTTTGTATTATCTTTCTGCTAAATTTGGTGTAAGAGGATTAACGCTGTTAACAGTTAGCGATCATATTCTTACAGGTGAACACACGACTTCACAAGAAAGACAAACAACTTTTAACGATATGATTGAAGTTGCACTGGAGACAGTAGCAAAATAAAGTTTCTATTCAAAAAGAGTGTTGACCGTAACCGGGTCCCACTCTTTTGTCATTCTATGTTGTTTTCATTTCGTTGTGCACCACCCAAAAAAATCGTTTTATCCGAACGTTGTGCCCTTATTGTGAAAACTTCACTCAATATGAATGAAAACTTATAACTTATATACACAACAACAAATATGGAGGCATCGGATTTTATGGATAAAGTTATTAAAGGAACAGGCTTTTCGAGTATTAACCAGCAGGAAATTGAAATATTAGAAGATTATCTTTTCTGTATAAGCGATGACGGGTTTATTGCCAAACGCATTTCACCTAATGACGCAGATTATGAAACGGTGTTGCAGCAAGCACGCAGCGAAGAAACGCTTTTGGAACTAACAGCAGGCCAGTATTTGCTTCCTGGATTTATTGATTTGCATATCCATGCACCTCAATGGGCTCAAACAGGTACAGCACTCGATTTACCACTTTATGAGTGGCTCAATACGTATACATTTCCATTAGAAGCCAAGTTTTCAGATACAGCATTTGCCAAGGAGACTTATAGCCACTTGGTCGATACCTTGCTTGGAAACGGTACAACAACTGCTCTTTACTTTGCGACTATCCATGAAGATGCAAGTTTTCTATTGGCCAAAATCTGTGCCGAAAAAGGGCAACGTGGACTTGTTGGGAAAGTCGTGATGGACGACCCTTCTGAAAATCCAGACTTCTACCGTGATGCTAGTGTACAAGAAGCGTTAAATGGCACAGAGCGTTTCATTGACCGAGTGAAAGAGTTGAACAAAACAACAAAGCAAGGCGTTTATCCAGTCGTAACTCCACGTTTTGTGCCGAGTTGTACAGCTGAAGTTCTAGAAGGTTTAGGTAAAATCGCTGATGAACATAATGTTCATATCACTTCTCATTGCAGCGAGAGTGACTGGGCACACAGTCACGTGAAAGAACGGTTCGGCAAAAATGATGCACAAGTCTTGAATGGTTTTGGCTTATTGACTGATAAAGCAGTTATGGCGCATTCTAATTTCTTGAGCGATGAAGATGCAGAAACGTATATCGAACAAGGAACCGCAATCGCCCATTGTCCCATTTCTAACGCTTATTTCGCCAATAGTGTAATTCCAATCAAACATTTTTCTGATATGGGTGTTGAAGTCGGGCTTGGTACTGATTTATCGGCAGGCTACGACCCAGGAATCTATTCAGCTATTCGCCAAGCGATCATTTCTTCTCGAATGCTAGAAGAAGGTGTTGATACTTCTAAAATAGCTGCGTCTCGTGGTCGTGCTCATTCTCGTATCACTGCCAATGAAGCATTTTATTTTGCTACAGCGGGTGGTGGTGAAAGCATTAGTTTACCTGTTGGCCGGCTTACAGAAAATTATGCTTTTGACGCACAAATTATCGATACGCAAATTGTAGATGCGTCAATGCCCATTTTCGAAGGCATGAATTCACTCGAAGATATTTTCCAAAAGCTTTTATACATGACGCAACGACGTAATATTGTCTCCGTGTTCGTCCAAGGCGAACACGTAAAATAACACGATTATAAAAACCTTCAGGCAACTAAATGCCTGAAGGTTTTTTAATGTTGAAGCTCGTTTGCAAATAAAAAGAACAACACGGAATATTCAATTACAACTTACTTAAAATTTAACGAAAGAATCTTACCGACTGCTTGTTCAGCTGATTGAAGCGCACCTTCTAAATGACCACTATACTGTGAATTCGTTTCAGTCCCTGCAAAAAATATCAGTTCTTCCCATTCACCCGCTGATGGTGGTTGACCGTAGCTCGTATAATTTTTAAACGGACTAGAGTCTTCTTCTACCGCTGTTTCTGCATCGCTAGACCAGTCTTTGTACAGGATTTCTTGAGGCTTTTCGGCTTCACTGCCAAAGAGCTTGATCAATTGATCTGCAACCAATTCTTTTACTTTTTCTGGTCCCATCTGTTGACGCACTTCTGACGAGATTCCGAAAAATCCGAATAATGCACCTGACCCGCTAGTAGGAGAAGCATCGTGGATTTCTTGTAAAGGACCTACAGAACTCATCACTAAACCTGACAATCCAGAGTCTCTCCAAAATGGACGATTGAAAATCGCAACTGCCTTAGCTTGCGACCCCATCCATGTAGGTTTTTCTGTAATATTAGCCATAAGATTTAGCGGAAGTGCTGGAGAAAATTGGATGTAACGTGCTACTAGACGTGGTGGCATGGCCAAAATCACTGAGGATGCTCTAATGTTTTCTAACTTACCATCAGCTCTTTCAACTTTAACCGTGATTTCTCTTGCTTCATCCATGCAAATTTCTTTAACACGAGTTTCTAATTGGATGATTTCTGAAGGAATTTTCTCTGCCAATGCATCGATTAGCGACTGCATTCCTCCGGTTAACCGAACTCCTCTCGCGTCAACATGCTCTTCCATGACATAGCGCTCTGGAGGCTTTGTTTGAAACCGCTCCATCAACATGTCTCCTTGGGTTTGTTGGACAAAAGTTTCTAGCTTTAAACTTTTTACAAGCTCATCAATTACGGGTTCATTCTGTGGCCAAAACCATGTTGGGCCAAGGTCAAATCTTCCCAAGTGTTTTTGATTTGGAATAGAGGCACTTAGTATCCGACCACCGATTCTATCTCGTGCTTCGAGTACTTTGCAACTTATTCCTTGTTCTGTAAAGAGTGAGGCAGCATGTAGACCGCTTAAACCTGCTCCTACAATAACTACTGGTTCGTTCATGTTTTCCCTCCTACTGTTTAGCATTAACTAGTTTGACTTCCACAAGACTTTTATATGGTGCCTATGCATCATATTTCATGATAATTTTTCACTGCACTTACCATATCTTATTTTACCAAGGCATTGGAATTTATTTAACTCGAAAAAAAGAAAGAGTCTTTTAAATAAGATCGTCTGTATGTTCAGCTCCTTACATAGTTAGCTATAGTCGTCCATTAAAGGAATATATACAGTATAGTGGAAGTATCTAGATATTTTTTTAAGAAGGTGAATTCACGTGATTCAAAAAAATTATAGCGCATTACTTCTAGAACGAATGGAACAAGACTTTTCCAAATGGAATAAACGAAAAAGACCAATCACATGGACTGGTCTCACCCCTTGCTTATTTTGACTTTGTGGAAAAATGAATGATTTTTTCTTTAGCATAAATTTTTATATTTATAAATTTTTTTAACATTCTCCTTAAAAAATCTGTCTGCAGATACACTTCTGTATATTCTTTCCGAAAGGCTTTTGTTAATTGACGCTGCCGTAATAATAAATAAAAGCGCTGTTTCTTTTTAGTTTGCTGAATCGAGTTATCATATTGCAAATTTGTGTGGACATTTATTTGATCTAGTAATTCTGCTGTCTTACTATCGTGCTCTACAGCTTTCTCCATAGTCGACAAGGTTTGTTGAGACCAAGCTCCTTTTACATCCACACGATAGATAGACATAGCTTTATCGATATAATACACACGACCTTTGTGTGCTAAGTGAATCGTAAGCGGATAATCTCCTATTCCTGCATCAAAATAAAATGACGGGATATCATCTGCTAACTTGCGTCGATAAACCATTGAATTGGTCGGAAAAAGCTCACCACCACCTTCAATTGACTCTTCTGTAGAAAAAGATCTATTTTTTCGACTTGGTCTTACTTTACCTACAGTTTTTTGGTATGCTTCTGAGAATTTATAAGCTCCATGAACACATAAACTGTATTCTTCATTAGTCTCTAGAAAATCTATTTGTTTCTGCAGTTTGTAAGGATCTAGCCAAAAGTCATCGCCTTCACAAACAGCTATATACTTTCCTTTTGCACGTCGTTGATTGTTTTGTTGCATTTTTACCCCTTGAGAAAACTGGTTTTCTGTTTGATACATGGGCTTTATTAACTTTGGAAACCGTTTTTCGTATTGCTTTATTATGTTGGCAGTATCATCAGTGGATGCATCATCATGAATAAGAATTTCAACTTCAAAATTTGTCTTTTGCATTAAAAATCCTTCGATTGCTTGTGCGATATATGCTTCATGATTATACGCCAAACAATCAATGCTCACTAAAATATCTTTGTTCATAACTCCTCCTCCATCGTCATATAATACGGCCATGCGTTAATCTTGCTGTAAGTTTTAGGATAAATTGAGAGATTTAAGTTAACATAATATTTCTTTAGTTTAAACTTCATGACTTGTAAATGCTAATGTGGAGAAATCTTCAATTACTGTAAACTCTTCCAGCATGGCATTTATTTCTTCTGGGCTGTTGAACATCATCACATCAATGATTGATAAATTAGGAACAAAACTCTCTGGGCCCTTTTGCTGATAGTTGATGTCGGTTGGTTTGATAAAGGTCAAATCAATATTTTGCAATTGAAAGTCTTTAGAAGAATACAATAACGTTCCTCCTGAAGCATTAAAATACTGATCTGCTGAGAATAATTTGCAGATTTCTAGTATTCTTTCTTGCCCTTTTAGATCTTCTCTTTTTTCTAATTGGGATGATTTGATTATTTCTGTTTGAAAGTTTAAATATCTAGCTATTTCAACAATTGAATTCATCAAATAATTAGCCAGGTTTGGCTCTTTATAGTTGATAATTTTTTCAACCAACGCAAAAGTTTCTGTAAAGTACGGAGCTTTGCTATAAGCTTCTTTAATGGTTTTAAGCAACTTTTTATTATGAATGTCATCATTGTCAAGTGTAATTTCATTAATTAATTTATTTTGACTTACTTTAACGGTGCGCAAAGTAATTGGCTTTGCTTCACCATTTATTAAAATATTGTTTTTATTGATCCAACTTCTTTTCTTGTAGTTAACATCATCGTAAACTACATAGACATCTACAGCTTTAATTAATTGCCAATAGCCGATATACGGAAAGAAATATGGTTGCATAATGCCTAGTTTCATAACCTCATCTCCTTTTATACATCTTACGGAAGTGATAATTTATCTTGATCACAGAAAATTGTTTTAGCGTGCTCCCATACCTCCATCTATTCGGTATTGACTGCCTGTTATGAATTTAGAATCATCACTTGCCAAAAAAAGCATTAGTTTTGCTACTTCAGACATGGTTCCATATCTACCAAGAGGAATACGGGAAGAAATTCTTTTGCGAACTTCTTCTGGATTTTCACTATTAATTCCTTCTTCATTTTTCTTCATCATAGCTGATTCTAATGGTGCAGGGTGTATTGAATTTACTCTGACTGAATAACTGCCGACTTCTAAAGCTGCGGTTTTTGTTAAACCAACTACCGCATGTTTTGTAGCTGCATAAAGCGCGTTCCCTCCACTCCCCATTAGCCCTGAAATAGAAGAAGTGTTAATAACGCTTCCAGCATTTTGTTGAATCATGACAGGCAACACTTTTTTTAATCCAAGGAAAACGCCTTTGACGTTAACATTCATGATTAAATCAAAATCTTCGACAGTTTGATCAATTAAAGACGCCACTGTTCCAATAATACCTGCATTGTTGATGAAAATATCAATTCTACTCCACTTGCTTAATACTTCTTGGACATATGTGGATACTTCTTTTTCAGAAGTCACATCAGCTACTAAACTTACGACTTCTCCGTATTGAGAAAGTTCTTCTTCACAATACATTAATGCTTGACGATCTCGGTCGATTAGCGCAACTTTTGCACCTTCTTTCAAAAAAACTTCAGCCACGGCTTTTCCAAGATCACCAGCTGCTCCTGTAATGATTGCTACTTTTCCTTCTAATCGATTCGTCATTATTTCGTGCTCCAATAACCTAATTCATGACAAAGTTTCTCATATTCATCTCTCAAAATACTAACAATCACTTGGTCGTAATAACGGTTATTGCGAAAAGCAAAATCACGTTTTTTGCCTTCCTCAACCCATCCACATTTTTTTACAAACAAATTATAGGATGGGATATTATGTTCTAAAATATCTCCTTCTAAACGATGCAACTGAAGTTCTTCAAAAGCATACTTCATGGTTGTCATGACCGTATCGCGTCCATAGCCATGACCTTGCATATTTTTTTTACCGATTAAAATGCCATGATGAGCCGATCGATTTCTATAGTCAATATTTAAAATATTTGAGATACCTATAAATCCATCTTGTTCTGTTTCAATCGCTAAACGCAAATTCCGATTATCAAAATCTAGTCGATCAAACCACCGATTTTGTTGTTCAGACGAAATTGGAATTGTCCATCCCCCAAGAAGTGGAGCAATATCTGGATCGTTATAGAAACTTCTTAACTCCTCCATGTCACTTTTTTCTAACGCTCTTAACGTTACTTTTTTGCCTTTAATATTCATACTATCCATCCCTTTCTTGGGTTTGTACTATTGACTCATTTAACTTAAAGTATGCCATTGTGCCTTGAATGTAGGGTGCTTAAGTTTAATATCTGCAACTATTTAATCTATACAGTTCAATGATACCATCTATTCTGAAAATTTAGACATATAATTATGATTTTTTTAAAAAAGAGTTTAATTTTTACTTTTTCTCTTCAATTCAAAGAAGGAACAACCTTCGTATGACAAATCGTACAAAAAGACACTTTTCTAAAAAACGAACAAACTATTTATTAGCTCGAATATGTTGTTGACAGGCTTTATTTAGTCATGATGAAATTTGAATTAACTTAAATTCCATATAGATTAACTCGGAAGGAATTGGACTATGACGACAACGAATTGCAAATTAAAAATAATGATTGTTACTGCGTTATTTGCATCTATAATTGGCATACTTGTGCAAGTGATCGTTCCATTACCGTTAACCTATTACTGGGCAAATATTAGCTATTGGACTTGCAGCTACCATTTTAAGAGCTAAATACAGAACTTTATCTGCACTGGTGTATTTAAGATTAGGTGCAATCGGTATTCAGATTTTTGCACAAATGTCGGGTGGATTAGCTAGTTTTTTTGGACCACTGGTGGCTATTTACTTGGATTTATACCAACTGCTTTTATTATTGGCTATTACCTGGAGAAAACTAGTTGCAGTCTGCTAGTCTTATTTATAAATATAAGCAACTTATTTGTTGTTATAAACCTGCACTAAAAAACCTGTCGATTCAAGTTTGAATCGACAGGTTTTTTGCTATGCCTTAGTTAAGGTATTGAATTGTTAGACCATCTTGTAGTTAGTTATTATTCCAATAATTATTAGCAGCTGCAACTGTTTGAAAATTAATTGCAACCACTTGAGAAGCCATGGTTAAGCTATCCGCATTATTTGCATACTCTGGACGCAATTTTTTTCGCACGTCTTCGTCTGGTTGCGTCATTCCTACAGCTTTTCTCGCCAATTTAACAGCTAGTTCATATCCTTCTTCAGGTGTATCAGTTTTCAGTGTGGGTAACCACGATTCTTGACTCATCTAAATTCCTCCTAACAGTTAGTTGATTTTATTCATAGTGAGAACCGATAATTCAATTTCTTATTCAGTATAGATTTGATATACATATATATTATCACACTTTTCTGACAGATTCAAAGTCATGTGGTGCTGAAGCTTTGTACCATTGATAACATAGAATGATAATAATGACGAGTTAAATTATGTCACCACCATAATACATCCACATCGCTCCTGATTCTGATTCTGCTCTTGGGACACCTCTTAATGGGTTTGCATATATAGATTTGGCTAAAATTTTGTGCCTGGCTAAAGCCAGGACTAATACAACAGATTGATTTATAAAACTATACCGCCACCTGAGAACAATTCAATAGCGAGTGTCGACTTATCATAAAAAGGCTACTAATCCTAAACTAAAAAGAAGTTTAAATCCTAAGTAACGGGATGAATGAAAACGTTAATTTTTTTCATGTCAATATAGCCCTCCTATTAGTTCGAGTTTTCTATAAGTCGAATTTCCCGTGTATGGCAATAAATAAACCATTTTATAGAAGCTATCTCTCTGCTATTCATTAATGTCACTTATGGCTTTAAAACATTGCTGCCACTTTTTTCTCATGTCCAATATACGGTGCTCATTTATATTCTTTAACTATTACTTATTTTAACCGTATTCAAATAAATGAAACAAATCTAAATAACTTGTTTACTTTTTGGTACTCGTGGTATACAACAACTAGTAAGTTATTAAAAGGAGAGTGTTAAAATGGAAAACGTGAATAAGAAAGTTGAAGAAAAATTGCAAAACTTTGATGATGAGAAAAAAGAGGATATCTTAGCGAATTTCAATCACTTTAAACAATACTTAAATAGCAAAGTAGAAATTGGTGAAAAAATGGGCTTGAGTGAAGAACGTCTAGCTCAAATCACTGAAAAAGTAGCAAACTATCTTGCTAAAAACGAAGAGCCAAAAAACCGTGAAGAGTATGTTTTACATCAATTATGGAGTGTTGGTGAAAAAGAAGAACGTCACATGCTAGCTCATATGCTATTGCGTATGGTACAAAAAGAATCATAAGTACTTGAAATACAACAAAAAGATATCGGTATTTAATCCGATATCTTTTTGTTTTTCTTTATTTGGTTTATTTTTCTCTTATTCAGAAATCAATTACTAAAGAACATTCTTTTTTTACAGATTTACACATTTAATGAAAAAATCGATGTAAACAACTACACACTGGGTATAGAGAAAAAAGGAGGACTATAAATGACAGCAAATCGACAAGAAGATACAGACTTGTTTACAAAAGAGTTTATACAGAATCCCTATCCGTCATACCATAAATTACGCGAAACAGATCCTGTTCACGCTGTTCTTTTTCCCGATGGTCAGCGCGGCTGGATGGTTACGCGTTACGAAGATGCGGAAAATGTGTTAAAAGATCCACGTTTCGTCAAAGATATGTCTAAAATATACGGAGGCAGCATGGATCAGATGAGTGTATTTACACAAAATATGCTATTCTCTGATCCACCTGATCATAAACGACTGCGGGGTCTCGCTCAAAAAGCATTTACCCCAAAAATGATTACAAATATGCGTGACAGAATTCAAGAAATTTCAGATGAACTATTAGCCAAAATAGAAGGTCAAGACCAAGTTGATATCATTGATGAATTTGCTTTTCCATTACCGATTATTGTTATTTGTGAAATTTTAGGTGTTCCTTCGACTGATCGTGATAAATTTAGAATGTGGTCGAATTCGCTAATTGAAGGAACTAGTGGAGATTCAAATGCTACAGTTTACGAACATATGAACGATTTTATCCAATATTTAGGGCAATGGTTCGCTACTGTTCGTGAGCAGCCTGGTGACGATTTAATTAGTAGCTTGATCGAAGCAGAAGAACAAGGCGAACGTTTAAGTGAATCGGAGCTATATGGCGTTGTAACACTTCTGATTATTGCAGGTCACGAAACAACTGTTAATTTAATCGGAAATACGATTTTGTCTTTGCTTGAACATCCAGAGCAGCGTCAACTTTTATCTCAGCAACCTGACTTAATCAACCAAGCCATTGAAGAATCTTTACGTTTTAACGGACCTGTAGAGTTTAGTACAACTCGCTGGGCAGGCGAAAATTTTGAGTTCCAGGGAAAAGAATTTAAAAAAGGAGAATTGGTTATTGTTGCGTTAAACTCTGCTAATCATGACCCTGAAAAATTTTCCGATTCAGGACTATACGATATTCAGCGCGAAAAAAGTCAACATTTGGCATTCGGCAAAGGCATTCACATGTGCTTAGGAGCACCTCTTGCACGACTAGAAGGAGAAATTGCCATCACTAGTTTGTTCAATCGTTTTCCAAAAATGAAGCTAGCAGTAGACAGTGCTGACTTAGAATGGCGGCCGGGTATGATTGTTCGTGGTGTTAAAACATTGTCAATTAAGTTAGATTAATTGTTGAAAAAGCTGGATTTTTTCCAGCTTTTTTTTGTTGACTTAAAAGTAGAATTAAAACAATAGAACGATCATTTTTTTATAGAATCGTAATTTTTATGGTAGAAACCAATTGGACCAAACCGTAATTAGCGTCCCTACAATCCTACAATAAAAGACTTTACTTCCACACGACATGTTCAGTTGGGATTTTTTGAAACCTTTAGTACTTGCAAGCGTATACTTTATAGAGAAAGAAAACTAATACTTCTTTCAACTAGTTTATACTGGAGGTATGCATAGATGAAAAATGTAGCGATTATCTGTTTGACGATTTTTGTCCTCACACTCGGAAACTTGGGTGCTGCTTTTGCTTTACAGCTTGCTTTTTTTGATATCGCCATCCCATTTGCTATTTTAGCTTTGAGCATCGTTTATTTTTTCAAATCCAAAGGGGGCATGACAAGTCGGTATTTGGATATGTCGATACAAGGACAAACTGGAATTCGAATGGAACAACAGGCATATGTCTCAGGAAGATCCTATATACTGATCGGCTCTATTTTATACTTTATATTTATTTTAGGTTTGACATTATTTGTTTACCGAGAATATATTTTCGCTTAAATGGCTTGGTGTAAATTCACTCGAAAATATGATGCTATTTCTCATTTTTTTTAAGAGAATTCTCTAACTTGAAATGGGCAGTAATTGCCAGTATTGGTTTGATAAGCTTTATTATATTGAGGAAATCAATCTCCATGAATACTGACAATCAGCTTTAAGGAAACTACAATATCACCTATAAACCATATGTTGATTTCTTGTGAAAAAAAGTACTATACAGAATTCAACGATCTTAGCTATCGATTTTGAAGTAGTAGCTTTAAACACATGAACAGTGAATTGATGGATTGATAAAACTTTACTTTCTGATTTAAAAAACCGCTTTTATGGCTGTTAACCAGAAAAGCGATCATCATCTACGTTTCCTCTTTTAAATTCCTTTTCTTCATACATCGCTTTGTCTGCTTCTTTTAAAATTGAAGACGTTGTTGAATTTTCATCTGGCATCGTCATTCCGATGCTGGTTGAAACAGTAAAAGTAACGTCTTCGAATCTCCAAGTACGCACCATTGCCTGTCTGATGTTGTCCATAATTCGTAAAGCAGACTCCTCATGATTTATACCTGTTAATAAAACAACAAATTCATCGCCTCCTAAACGAGCCGCCAAATCAGTGCTTCGAATTTGTGCCTTTAAACGCTCTCCAAATTCACATATAACTGCATCACCCGTCTCATGCCCCCATTGATCATTGATACTCTTGAACTTATCAATATCCAGAAGAAGAACCGCAAAGTTAGATCCTTTTACCTGATAATCATTCAATGCTTGTTCAAGCGACTTTTGGAAAAATCGACGGTTAGGCAAAGTAGTTAATGTATCATGAAAGGCTAGGAATTCCAATTGAGTTTCGTAACCTTTCTGAAGTGAAACATCACGAACGATAATAACCATATGACTATAGACGTTCTGGTCATCAAAGACCGGTGTTCCATGTAGTTCAGACCAAATCCAATATCCTTCTTTATGTTTAAGACGAATACGCATTTTAGAAATTTCTTTATTTTTTATCGAATCATTTAGGTTTTCATAAAAAGTATGCTCATCCTCTGGATGTACATTGTAAAAAGGCTCTTTAAGACGATAGTCTTCTGAACTAAATCCATATACGTCCTCTAATGATGGTGAAACGAACAAATACTCATTTTGACGATTGATTAAAATAATAATATCATGAGCATTTTCCGCAATAATCCGAAAATTCTTTTCGCTTTCTATATACAGTTCAACCATATGATCAAGTTCTCGTGTATCTTTTAAAATCACATAAAAGCCAGTCGTTATTTCCCGAATTTTAATAGGTATAAATTTTCCCAACACACTTAGTTGCTTGTTTTCTTTTTGTCTAATGTTGATACGAAAATTGATGTATTCTCCTTGTTTTGCTTTTTGAAAATTGGTTAATGCTATCTGTTGATCTTCAGGTGCTACAAAATCCAAAATTCGTTTCCTATACAACTCTTCCTTCGATAACTGGCTGAGCTTTAAACCAACTGGATTCGCACCTTTTATTTGACCGTCCAAATCTAATGTCAAAACGGCATCTGCATTTTGCTCAAATAACGAATGATAATAAGCTCGACTTTCTTCCAGGCTTTTTAAAAATTCCATACTTTTTTGCTTTGCTTCGACTTCACCAGTTATATCTTGCACAATACTTACTACATGTGTGCACTTATCTAAAGAATTGAACATCGGCGTGAGACAGGTTTTTGAATAACGACGCTTGCCTTCGGGATCTTCATAACTGTCTTCGTATATTACTTGGCTGTTGCTTTTTAGCACTTTCATGTATTGAGAATGAATCATTGTAGCTAACTCGGAAGCTTGCGTTTCAAAAAACGTTTTGCCAATTGAATTTTGATCTAAATCAGTATTACTCAATGCAGCTTGATTCACAAATTCATAAAATAACCCACTATCATCAATACGTACAATAAAAACCATTTCTTTTATGCCATCCATTAATGCCCTCTCGATAGATAATGATGCCATTTCCTGAATCATAAATCCGCCTCCATACTTCCCCTTATGTTTCCAATTAAAGTCTATTTATACAATTTAGTTTAACAGATTATTTAAACTAATTATACCTTTAGTCCTTTTGTTTTATTTTATCAAAAGTTCTTTTTTCATAATTTAATGAATTTCGATAAATTAATCGAAAAAATTGAAGAAGCAGTTCAAAATACTATACTTTTTTCTTGACATTTTGATGTAGCTGACGATACCAACACATTAATGTTTGGAGGTGAATTCAAGGACGAAAAATAAACAGAGCTATCGTTCTCTAAATAAATGAGTTGTTGAAAGTCATTCATTGTTGACTAATGAAACTTACCGATTATTAAAACGTTTCAATATTAGGTACATTTCCATCAACTAACGCAGTAGTTTAGTCGGAGGAAAAAGGTTTATGAGAACCTTAACACTTCTATTTGGGAGGTATTTCATGGGGACAAAATTTAACTTTTGGTCTTTTATTTTAATTTTAGTAATAACAACTCTTTCTTTCCAAGCTCTATTTGCTTCTTACATGCATTCATGGTCACTAGCACCTCCTGCTTTAGCTTTGTGGTTGCTTACTGTTATTACTTTTTTTATGGGTGTTTTAGGATTTAGAGACAAAAGTAGCAAGAGAGCAAGATGGAGAAGTTGGTTGACTGTCTTAATTGCATTTCTACTTTCCGCAATTTTTCTATTAGGGGTAGTTGCGAATGCATTTGCAAGAGAACCTATTGTGACAACCCAATCACCTAATTCCAAAACAATAATTGACTTCTACACATTAAACGGTGGTGCAGCTACCTCTATTAGTGTAGTGGGAATAATAAACGGCCCACTTTGGTTTAAAAGAAACATCTATTTTGAAGATCCTATGCATGAAGCAGATGTAATTTGGACAAATGACCATATTATTACAATCAATAACCATACGTTAAATCTAGACAAAGAGGAAACTTTTTTCGATTAAAAACTAACTGTCACCATCAAGTAGAGTTTCACACTCGCTATACGCTTAGTAGGTTTCACGAGTGAAAAATCGTTTATAAAAAACATTTACTCACTGATAATTCACGATACGTAAACTGATTGCTGGTTGGAAACACTTTTCTTTTTCATTTGCTCTAGATATTTATCTATACTATTGATGGCTGCATTTCTATTCTTTTTACATCTACTTATAGAGAACACACAAAAAATACAAGTATATGAAAAAGAAAACCATAGTAGTGATTGCACTTCTTATTATTACCATCGGTATTGCAAGTCTTTGGGATATAGAGAGATAAGAAATATAAGTCAAAAAACAGAGTACAACATTTTTTATTGGAAAATGTTGTCCAAGAAGAAGAAATGATCACTTTAGAACCTACCATTACAAATCTTCCTGGCGATAAGCATTATTTCATAGAAGTTAAATCAAAGAAGGACGAAAAGCCATACTTTTATTTTAAAGATAGTGAGAATAAAAAAATTCTATTAGAATCTTATAGATTAAATGGAGAAGAGATTTAAGTTAATTAAGCAAAAAGAGAATACTGCATACAATGCAGTATTCTCTTTTTATTAGTCCTTGATATAAAGATATTTTGTAATGCTATCTATGACCATTTCTTATCTTCATCAATCTATGGTTTTTTACAAAAGCTTCAACAACAGCCAAAAAGCCTTAATAGGCGCTCGTAAGTGTGACAAAGCGCTTTACGAACGGTTCTTATTGTTATTAATTCGTTCGTTCGTTCATTTCTTTGATTGCTTCATTGTATTGGTCGAAATCAAATTCAACACTGTTGGGTTTGTAAAAAAAGAGAATTGATTCTTTTTCACCTTGGCTTAGTAAAAAGGTAATAACAGCTTTAGGGCTAGTCATGTCAATACCTGCCTGGTTCGCATCTGCGAGTATGGTCAAGATGTTTTCTGGTGTCTTGCTCAATTAGACCTCTCCTTTCCTGATTATGGTAAGTTGCGAATATCCAATATTGTCGGCAATTCGGTAAAATCTGCTCGTTGTGTCATTTTTATTAACAAACGCGCCGTTTCTTCCGGACTGCTCAGTAAACCACTTTTTTTGTAATCCAGAAACTTTTCGATAAGCGGGAAATCTGCTGCATCGCTTTGGCGAATTGTTTCTTGCATGCCCGTGTCGATGATTCCAGGAGCTACGGAAATGACTTTCACATCCTTATTTTCGGCGTCTATACACAAACTGAAATGATCGAGTCCTGCTTTTCCTGCACAGTATGCACTCCAACCTTCATATGGGTTACGACCCGCTCCTGAAGAAATATTAACGATTTTCTTTTCAATCGAGTTATTTTTTAATTGATTGATAAATGCACCACATAATAACATCGGTGCCGTCAAATTAAGAACAATGCTTTGGCTGACTTCGGCTGTGCTGTTAGTATGAGCAAATCCAATAGGCTCCACCGTTCCTGCGTTATTCACTAACACAACTTTATCGATATCTTTAGTAACTTTTGCTAATGCTTTCTCGATTACCGTTTCAATTTGGTCTAATTGTGTTAAGTCGGTAGATAGAAAATGGTTACTTGGCCAGTTTTCTGGTTTCGTACGCGCAATTCCAATAACAAGATGGCCTTGTTCAGTTAGCTGTTTGCTCCATTCCAAACCAATCCCTTTAGAAGCGCCAGTAATAACATATGCTTCTTTTACCATTATTGTTGCCCACCTTTTTGATACATGATTTCACCTGCCACCACCGTCATTACAGGCTCAGCTTCTAATAGCTGTTCTTCGTTTCCTAAAAATAAATCTCGATTAAAAATGGTAAAATCTGCGTCAAAACCTTCATGAATTAAACCTCGTTGGTTTTCTTTACCAATTGCTGCAGCGCTACCAATTGTATACAACTGAATCGCTTCAAAGCGTGTTAGCTTTTCTTCTGGTAGAAAACCTTCATGTGTATCGTAAGGTTTTCTGCGTGTAACAGCGGCGTATATGCCTAGACGAGGATCTGCTTCCTCAATCGGTGCATCTGATCCACCTGCGCAAATAAGACCATGATTTAGAAGTTTTTTCCATACATAAGACCATTCCAAACGATTTTCACCAAGACGTTCTACTACCCATGGAAAATCTGATGTGACAAAACTTGGCTGAAGATCCAACGCAACATCAATTTGTTGCATGCGTCTTACTAAATCTTCACGGACAACCATGACGTGAATCAAGCGATCTCGTTTACCTTTGGGCACTGGGTGTGCTTCAATCGCATCTAAAGCCATTTCTAAGCCAAGGTCGCCGATAACGTGAATCGCAACTGCCTCGCCGTGCTTACGAGCGATAGAAACTAATCGTTTTAGTTCTTCATCTGATTGAATTGCTACTCCAATAGTAGACGGATCATCGTTGTATGGCTTGCTCAGCAAAGCAGTACGCCCACCAATCGAGCCATCTGCAAAAATTTTCATCGGACCTGGATCGACAAACGGTTCTAAATAGGATGCGTTTTCCATCATTTCTTCAAAAGCACTATGAGCTCTTAGTAAATGGGCACGGAACTTCACATCACCACAAATTACGTTTTTAAACGCAGCAAGTGGACGTGAATAATGACCGTAATAGCCCATGTCTTCTGTATGTGCACCTGTTAAACCAAGTGATAGCAAATGATCAACTGATTTTTTTAACGCGCGTGTTAAATAGTTCACGCTCACTTCTGGAACTTGGTTAGCCACTAAGTCTTGTGCTGCATCCAATAAATAGCCTGTTGGCTCTCCTGCTGCATCTCGCACAATTACACCACCCTCAGGATCTGGGCTGTCTTTTGTTATACCCGCTAGCGCTAACGCACTCGAATTCGCTAAAATGGCGTGACGACAAACCCGTTTCAACAACATTGGTGATAAACTAATTTCATCTAGTTCATCGCGATGGAATATTTTGCGATCTGCAAAGTTATTTTCATTCCAGCCTTCGCCAATAAACCAATCGTCTTTTTTCAGATCTTTTGTTGATTCGATTAATTGTTCGCGCATTTCTTCTGAGCTTTCAATAATTGACAAGTCAACACGCATTAACTTTTCGCCGTGACCAATCATGTGCATATGACTATCAACCAATCCTGGATACATGCTTGCTCCTTGCAAATTAATTTCTTTATCAGCAAATTGCTTTAATTGATCGTATGTACCGATTTTTTCTATGTGATCATCCGACACCAATACTGCATCTACAGTAGCACCTTCGGTTTCCATTGTATAAATCGTTCCTCCATGCCATAACACTTTCATCTAACCACTCCTTTTCTCTCTTCTCATCATATGTTTATTCGCCTCCGCATTCAATACGTTTAGACTGAATTTTTCATTGATTCATCGTGAGGCAAAAGCTCTTTCATTTGTGTTATACTATTTTTACTTATAGAAAGCAGAGGTGAACCCTCCAAGTCGGAGGGACGAATTGGACAGTATACTCATTCTCAATTTGTTTATGGTCGCTCTTTTAATTGGGCTGACCGCTTTATTTGTAGGATCGGAGTTTTCCATTATCCGTGTACGAAAGTCCCGTATTGATCAACTTGTTTCCGAAGGCAATAAAAATGCCTTTCTAACGAAAAAGATCATTAGCAATTTGGATTATTATTTATCTGCTTGCCAATTAGGGATTACCGTAACGGCACTAGGCCTTGGTTGGCTTGGTGAACCGACTGTCGAACGGCTATTACGTCCGGTTTTCGAAAACTTTGGAATAGAAGAACCAACTGCGTCTATTTTTTCTTTCGTCATTGCATTTACCGTTATTACCTTTTTACATGTAGTGGTCGGCGAATTAGCACCTAAAACTCTGGCTATTCAATATGCAGAAAAAATGGCTTTTATCTTTGCCCGTCCCCTTTACTTGTTTGGCGTGATTTTTGCACCGTTCATTTGGTTAATGAATGGTTCGGCACGATTACTGTTGCGTGCTTTTGGTGTCGAACTTTCAGATCATGAACAAGCCCATTCAGAAGAAGAACTAAAAATTATCATGACAAAAAGCTATAATAGTGGTGAAATCAATCAAACGGAATTATCGTATATGCAGAACATTTTTTCTTTCGATGAACGGTTAGCAAAAGATATTATGCTACCGCGTACACAAATGGAGACCATTTCACTTGAGATGAGTCATGGCGATTTGATGGAAATTGTGCGTGAACATCAGTATACCCGTTACCCTGTTACAGAAAAAGGGGACAAAGATGACATTCTTGGTTTTATCAACGTCAAGGAAATGCTGACCAATTACACATATCAACAAGATTTAAATGACAGTATTGTTGTTCATGATATTCCTTTTGTTCACGATATGGCACCAATTCAAGATGTCTTATTAAAAATGCAAAAAGAACATGTTCACATGGCCATTGTCGTAGATGAATACGGTGGAACAGCTGGTGTGATTACAATGGAAGATATTTTAGAAGAAATTGTTGGAGAAATTCGCGACGAGTTTGATGAAGACGAGCGCGATGAAATTAAAGCTGTCGATATTAACAATTATTTATTAAATGGTCGCGTCCTCTTATCAGATTTAGAAGATCGATTTGCTATTGAGTTTGATGATAGTGAAGACGTTGACACAATCGGTGGTTGGATTCAATTAAAAAACACCGATATTGGTGAAGGTGAATCGGTTGAGTTGCCGAATCATACGATTACTGTTCGTGAAATGGAAAATCATCAAATTATTCGTGTGTTGTTATCACGTAAAGTATAACGAAAAAATCCCCAACAGCATTTCAGCTGTTGGGGATTTTTTCATTTTTCTTCTAGTAATGACTTTTCGTATTCAAATTTTTTCATAAGCATTTCACCTGAATAGCCTTCATCGATCAAATTTGCAAGTATGGCTTTTGTTTGATCATCTGCTGCTTCTGGGTGCTCTGCGCGATCAAACTCAACAACGTTTTCAGCATCTGTAATCCAATCTGAAAAACTTCCCATATACAGTTTCAACTGATCATACCCTTTTTCAGTCATAATCGCATAAAGAGCAGCTGCTGTTACACCGCTGCCACAATAAACAACAGCTGGTTCGTGTTGCTGAACAATATGGCTAACATCTTCACCTAGTTGGAATTCGCCATTGGAAACAAATTGTGCCCAATCGAGATTACGCGCTCCTGGAATGCGTCCAGCAACGGGATCAATTGGCTCTTCTAGCCCTGCATAACGGACAGCTGAACGTGCATCAACTAATACACCTAGCTCATCGCCATTAATTAACTTTTTAACATATGCTTGATCTGCAAAAAGTTCATGGTTAAAATCAAGCACTATTTCTGTTGCTTGAATAGCTGGCAATTCAGTAGAAACTAAAGTGCCTTGTTGTTTTAACGCGTCAAATCCTTTTTTGCTAATAGAAATTTTTTCGAATCCTGCATATTTTAATAGCCACCAAGCACGTGCCGCGTATGGTGCACCGCCTTGGTCGTATATCACAACAGAATCACTTGGTTTTAATCCACATTTTTGAATCAACTGTGTCAATTGTTCGTCTGCTGGCATTGGATGCCGTCCTTCATGCGCAGCCATATTCGACATGTCTTTTTCAAGATCCCAAAAAACAGCTCCTGCAACATGCTCTTTTTCGTACATTTTTCTTCCAGCAGATGAATCTTTTAAATCGAATCGCGCATCAATCCATTTATTGTTTTCGGTATCCGTTGTTTCTACAAATACTGACATCTTCTACACCCTTTCATCTATCAAATTTGAATATAGTTTTTTCCACTGCACTAATTTTTCAGATTGCTGAAGCAATGTACGTTCCGAATCAATTTGGTCTACAGCTTGACGTAAAACGTGTTGACGTAAGCCTTCTGCTTCTTGCTCAATCCAAAACGTTGCCCAATTGGTCAATTCTTTTTTCTCATGATCTAAGTAACGCAGTGCATCAGGTTCCATTAACGCTTGTAAGGCATCACGCAGCTTTTCTTTTTCATTTTTTTCAAAAAAGCTTTTGTTGTTTTTGTAATATGATTTAACCGATGAATAATTAGCTGACGTGAATGGTTTGGATATGTCTATAGAACTTGCTTCTTGCACTTCGTATGGCGTAAATGAAAAACCAGAATTTTGTTCTTTTAACTTGACTGTATCTTCTTTAAACCGTGACTCCAGTTTCTTGTCAATAAACTGAGCAAGACGGAAATTTGTAACCCGCAATTCTTGTTGAAAATCGAATCCTGTCATTTCATTTATATCTTGCAACGCCGTATCTAATGCTTGTTGTGCTGACTTATTGGAAAAGATTGAAGGATTAAATGATTCTTTAAAAAAGTCATTAAACCGGTAAAAAACTCGTTGGTTCACATAATAGAGCAATTCATCTAGTTCTTGAAGCGCTTCACGTTCTACTAATTTAGCGATTGATGTGCCAAAAAGAATGCGCAGTTGCTGTTCCATATACTTAAGCTCTTCTAGCCGCTCGTCTTTTCTCAATAAATTCGTTTCAGTATGTTCAATCAAGCTGCCAAAACGATCTACCGCTTTTTGCTCTTCTTCTGCGAGAGACTGAACGGCCATGCCCTTTAGTTCTTCTTTTAGGAAATGTTGGAATGCATCTCTAAATTGTGGCATACCCGAATACTCTGGATCACGCAGTGCAAGTAAGCTTGATACGCCAAACAAACGTGGAAAACGAATGCCAAAACGTTGCAATTCGTCTCTTACATAAGTCACAACGGCATCTTTTTCTTCTTTATCATTCGCAAGATCGATTGCATTGACGACAAAGAACATTTTGTCCATTTCAAACGCGTCTTTTACTCTTCCGAGTTGGATCAAAAATTCTCTGTCTGCTCGTGCAAACGCATGGTTGTAATACGTGATAAACAGAATTGCATCCGCGTTCCGAATATACTCAAAAGCCACGTTGGTATGACGTGCATTGATTGAATCCGCTCCCGGTGTATCCACAAGCGTAACACCATTACGTGTTAGTTCACAATCATAATAAAAATCAATTTCGTTAACAAAACAACTTTTTTCTTCTTTAGCTACGTATAAGCCAAAATCTTCACGATTTGTCCGAATTGTTTCACCTAAACGACCTTTAAAGTCTGGGTAGCCTTTATTAAAAGCTGTAATAAAGGATTTATGAACTTGCTGTTCTGTTGGTGTATCTTCTGGAAGTTTCGCCGATTTAATAAAAGCATCTTCTAGTGAAGAAACTTGAACACCTAGAGCTTGGAAAGAATTTTGTACATCTTCAGTCATTTGCGACTGCGTTTTTAAACGAACATCAGCAGTTTCATGTGGATGCTGCTCTGTGATAGGCCGGATTCGGTTAATCGTTGCCGTAGTTGGATTTGGAGATACCGGTAACACGGACTCTCCCATTAGAGCATTGGCAAATGATGATTTTCCAGCACTAAATGCACCGAATAAAGCGATTGTGAATTCTTGTCCTTCTAGACGACCTGCTTTGCGTTTTAAGTAAGCTGCAGTTTCCGCAAACCCTTTAATGGGGTCGACTACTTCGGCAGTCCGGTTAGCACGTTCAATTACGGCTTTCTCATCCAAAGAACCTACTTCCATCGACTGGGCTTGTTCATCTTGTTGTTCTTGTATCTGTTCATCTTTTTGAAGCATCGACGGATCGAATTCTGTCATATCTTCGAGTGAAATTTCAAATTCTCCTAGCCATTGGTCGACTCGTTGCTCTGCTGCTTTTTTTTGATTTGGAAGCATAGCTGAATAGGATTTTTTCACTTTGTCGATTTTATCGTCCATTTCTTCAAGTGTTTGAATTGCCAGCATTTTTTGTGACAAGGCTTGTGCTTTCATGTCAATTTCTGTACTGGCATCATCTGTCATGCCTTTGAATTTTTCTTCTTGTGCTTTTTTCCAGCCGTCTGTTTCACGAATAAACCAACGCTGTACAGCCACTGAAATACTAGTAGCAAAATTTAGTACAGCATCTCCTGTTACAGAAGCACCTGTTGGCGTTTGGTCTTCGACAACTGAAAATGGCACATCAAATACCTTATCATCAATTGCCAAAGATTCATTATCCGTCAATAAGTCAGCATCTTTTAATGAAGATTTCATTAGTTTTTTGATGTGGTTCGTTATTTGAGAAGAAACAGTCGTCGCTAAGCGTTCGTCTACTTCTTGTTTTCGATTTTGTCGTTCTTCTTCTGTTTTTTTACCACTAAATAGCATGCCCACTTTAAAATTGGATTGTACAGATTCTAAATAATTTGTTAAAGCACTGCGTAATTCGTAAGGCATTATATTCGAGTTTCCGAGCAGTTCTTTGCGGCTTTTTTCAAATTTTGCTTGCCAGTTTTCAAAATCTTGCACAGAAATTCTACGCGACACCAATGCATTTTCTTTTTTCAAATCTTCGCGCATTTCCCATTCTTCTGGATTTAAAACAGTTGAAAATGCCTGCAAACGCTCTTCTTTTTCATCTTCAAGAAATCTAATGTGCTCATCTTTTAATTGATTTAACGCTGAATCTGAAGCTGTGCCAATATGTCCTTTCCAGTCTTCCATTGTTGATGCTACTAAAGTTTTCACTTGTTCAAAATCGTTTCCTGGAAAATCAAAGTTCTTTAAAGACGTAAAGAAAATGCCTTTTGGAATGACACCCCATACCGCAAACGAATCGTGAACAGATTGTTGGAAATTCTCAAAACTCATTTCGCTACTTTGATGCTTGTCGATTTGATTGACAATCAAATATAGCTCTGTGTATTTCTGCAATTCTTTTGTAAAATTGAAATTCAGCTCTGATTGGACATGGTTATAATCCATGACATAAAACACCATATCCGCAACATGTAATGCTGACTCTGTCGACAAGCGATGGGCATCATCTGTAGAATCAACACCCGGTGTATCCATTACTGTTATGCCTTTTGGCAAAACTGAAGCTTGGTGACCAATGTCGATTTGAGTAACATCTCCGCTTTTGCAGAATTCCTTTACGGCGTTAAAATCATAATTCTCTGGAAAATAAACAGGCTTTTTGTTGCGCATATTAACAATTGCAAAATCTGTATCTGCTTTTTGAACGTTAACAATATTAGCACTTGTCGGTATCGGACTAGATGGCAACAAAGTCTCACCTGTCAATGCGTTGATCATAGATGACTTACCAGATGAAAAATGTCCAGCAAAGCCAATAATAAAATTATTTTTCAATATTTTTTTTGCAAATAAATGAGCTTTTGCTTTTCTTTCGGTATCTTCATTATCTTTAAAAATTTTATAAAGATGCGCTGTTTCAAGCAATTCTTGTTTATGATCAACTACTGTCATTTAGAAATCTCCTTCTCCGCATACTGTTCTCTATCATATCATTTTTATCGGAGAACGAAAAACATCCTTCCTGATTTTAAGAAGGATGTCAGTATTGTTATGAAAATCCGTGAATCGACATACCACCGTCAACAAAAAGTGTTTGTCCAGTAATGTAACTTGCTGCATCTGAAGCTAAAAAGACAACGGGTGATGCCACTTCCGGTAATTCTCCGACACGTTTCATTGGGGTTACGGCCAATATGGAATCTAAATAAGCAGGTTCACTTAAAATCTTTTCGGTTAAAGGCGTTTTGAAATACCACGGACCAATTGCATTAACACGAATATTTTTCGGTCCCCATTCCATGGCCATAACTTTTGTCATTTGAATGATCGCTGCTTTAGAAGCTGCATAAATTACACCGGTTTTTAATGCACGATCACCACCGACAGAACTAATATTGATAATTGAACTGCCACTCTTCATTTTTTTCACAGCTTCTTGTGAAAACATAAAGACACTTTGTGCATTAGTGTCCATAATTTGGTGCCACTCTGCATCAGTCGCATTTGATAATGACGAACGAATATTCATTCCTGCATTGTTTACCAAAATATCAAGTGCTCCAAAATGTTCTACTGTTTTTTCAACTGCTGCTTGGATGTCGCTGCGTTTTGTGATATCAGCTTGTATGTAAGTGGTTCGGTTATTATTAATTTGTTGCTGTGTTTCTTGTAAGTCTGACTCTGTTCGTGACACTAACAAGACATTCGCACCAGCTTCTGCGAGTGCTATCGCGATTGCTTTGCCAATTCCTTTACCAGCTCCTGTTACGATTGCTGTTTTGTTTTCTAAACTGAATGATTTCAACATTATCCATCGCCTCCGCTTTTATTATAGTCACAACATTCACTATTTGTCCTCTTCGGTCCACTAAAGAAAAAACCACCGTGAAGTTCACGGCAGTCTGCACTTACTCTTTTAGTTGATAAATTTTAGTGTATTTTTCTTCAAGGTAATCTGCTAAGTACTCTGGGTTCAACCCTTCACCGGTCACATCTTTCAAGATGTCCATTGGCTTTTTGAAAGCACCATGGTGATGAATGTTTGCCGTTAACCATTCGCGAATTGGCGTAATGTTCCGTTTTGCTAAAAGTTCGTCGTAATTCGGCAATTCTTTGAGCATCGCTTGCTTAAACTGTGCTGCATACATATAACCAAGTGCATAAGACGGGAAGTAGCCAAAACTTGCTCCAGCCCAGTGAACATCTTGCAGCACGCCTTCTGCATCATTTGTAGGACGTATTCCTAAATACTCTTCGTATTTATCATTCCACAACTGAGGCAAATCACTTACTTGCAAGTCTCCATTAAACAAGCCTTTTTCAAGCTCGTAACGCACCATAATATGAAGTGCATAAGACAATTCATCTGCTTCGATTCGAATTAACGATGGCTTTGACTCATTGATAGCTCTTACGTAATCAAGCAATTGTACATTCCCAAATTGATCAGGAGCATATTGTTTTAATAAATCAAAGTTTTCTTGCCAAAAATGCTCGCTACGACCGATGAAATTTTCACAAAACAGAGATTGTGATTCGTGCATTCCCATAGAAGCGCCTGTTTCAATTGGCAAACCTGCTAAAGCATTTCCGAGGTTTTGTTCATACATGGCATGACCACCTTCGTGGATCGTACCAAATACAGCCGTCCGAAAATCGCTTTCATCGTATTTCGTAGTCACACGAATGTCTTGTCGATTGATTGAAATCATAAACGGATGAACGGTTTCGTCTAATCGTCCTGCGGTAAAATCATACCCCAGTTGTTCTAACATTTCACGACTAAACTCTTGTTGTGCTTGTTTCGGGAAATGCTTGTACAAAAATGCTGTTTCTGGTTTATTCGGTGATGCTGCGATTTTTTGTACCAATGGCACAATGCGTTCACGCAACTTGCCGAATACTTTATCAAGAATTTCTGTAGTCATACCAGGTTCGTATTGATCGAGCAGTGTATTATACACACTGCCGTTTTTCTCACCCCAATAGCCAACCATTTTTTTAGTTGTGCTGACCAAGTCTTCTAAATACGGAAGAAACAGCGAAAAATCCGAATTTTCTTTTGCCGTTTCCCATACCGACTCAGCTTTAGATTTTAAAATGACAAATTTTTTGTATTCTTCAGGCGGGATTTTCTTACTTAAATCATACTCTTTTCGCGCTTCTTCTACTGAACGGCAAATAAACGGATCCAAATTTGTTGTTTCGGCTTCTAAAGAAGAAAGCAATTCACCAAATTCATCCGAAGTCGCCAAGCTAAAAACTTCTGCAGATAATGTACCAATTGTTTCAGAGCGTAGTTCTGCTCCTTTTTTTGGTGCACCTGTCCGTAAATCCCAGTGCAATAATGCAATTGCTTCTTCATAGCCTTTAATTTTACTAAAGTGTTCGATAAAACGCTTTTCAAGTGACAAAAAAACCCCTCCTATGCTTAATGTGCTTATTGTATCATAGCTAAACCTATAGCTTAAAAGTTTTTAGCAGGAACTGGTAAAATAGTTTCCCATAGATGTTCTACTCGTAATTCTTCTTCGTTCAACAATAAATGAACTTCGCCGTAATCTTTTGAAGTACGAATCAAACGTCCAATTCCTTGCTGAATGCGAAGCTGCATGAAAGGCAAATCAATTTCTTCTAATGGATTGTTGCTGAATTTGCGTTTTGCATCAAAAACGGGATCTTTTGGCGGGAATGGCAAATCAACGATGATTACTTTTGTTAAAGCTTCACCTGGTAAGTCCAGTCCTTCCCATAAGTGATACGAACATAAAATTTGGAATTTGCCTTCTTGGAACTCTTTAACGACGGTCGATAGTTCACGGTCGCCTTCAAACTCAATAGTGTATTGATGATCGAGCGGAAGAGATTTTTTAAAATTATCCATGTCTACTTTTGAAGTAAACAAAGCAAGTGTTTGATCTCCTGAACTAAATAAGTCATATACCCGTGCGAATTTCTGTTGTTGCTTTAATGGATGTTTGAAGATTTTCATAACATCTTCGTAATCAAACGGAGACGACACAGAGAATGACTGGAATTTGTCAATTCCTAAACTGTCAGATAGATACGTAAAATCTTTTTGAATAGATAAAGTAGCCGAAGAGAAAATAATTGGGATTTTCCCGTCAAATAATTTTTCATCCAAAATATCAGTTACGAGACGCGGCATAATAACAAGTGTCTCGATTTCGTCTTTAATTTCTAACCACGTGACAGCATCGCCTTCTTCTACAAATAAACGCATGGAAAAGATATATTGTTCAAAATACTCTTCTGCTAAACGCAATTCATATTCAGGGATTGTGAATAGTTCACCGTCAAAAACAAATTCTTCCAACATTAAATCAATATGACGAACAAGCATGTTGCCCACCTTTACTAACTCTGGATCTTTTGTAATTGCCTTACGGTCTTCATCACTTTTCACGGTATAAAGACGCAATAGACGGAAAAACTCATTGTGAAGATCGATTGTTTGCTCAATCATGTTTAATGTTTTTTCTCGCATGCCATCTGAAAGAACGCTTTCCGTAACATCTTGAAGTGTACTTTCCTGTACTTCATACGTTAAGGCACGTTGCGCTGAAAATTCTAAGAGATGGCCTTCATCTAATACTATTTGAGAAAATTCAGGAAGCAATGGCGTTTGTCCTTCTCGTTTACGTGTTTCTTTCGTCCAAATATGCTCCATCAAAAAGTCATGCGAACAAATTACTAAATCTGTTGCTTGACGATAATGATTGCGGTGAATCGTTTGACCGCATTTATTTCGTAATTCACAAGCATTGCAATTTTGAATAGGATGGTAATTGACTTGTTGCCATTCTTCATCGGTAACTTCTGGATAGCTTGAACGTTCACCGTAAGGATAAGTGTTTTGCATGGAATAGGTTTTATTAACAAACTCTGGCAAGCTGTCTTCGATATCGTACAAAAAATCTTCATCACTACGCTTTTTTGCACCTTCAAGTCGCTGTAAGCATAAGTATTGATCGCGCGACTTTGCTAAACGAACATCCAAATTTAAATCAAACAAATCATTCAACCGATCAACGTCTCCACCTTTTTTGACCAATTGTTCAATTAAGGTTTCATCAGCACATGAAATAAGTGCAGGTTTTCCTGTATAACGAGCATAAGCAATAGCCGGCAACAAATACGCCATTGTTTTTCCTGTACCGACTCCTGCTTCTGCAAACAACACGGATTTTTCTTTTAACGCTTGTTCGATTTGAAAAGACATAAAAATTTGTTCATCGCGCAAATCATAGCCTTTTTCAGGCAGCTCATCGTAAAATACATCGCCAATCCAGTCATTCAGTGATTCAAAGAAAGTTTTGTCTTTCGATAATGGAAATGGTAGTGGTTGTCTCATAAATTCTCCTCACAGAGAAACGGAAGAGCTGCTGCCCTTCCGTTTCGTCTCATTTATTTTTTAGAACGTTCTCCCCAGAATTGGAAAAGATCCGTACGGATAAATCCGTTAAATAGTTTTCGTTTTTTAGTTGCTGGCTGGCCGTATAAGTTTTCAAAACGCCCCATTGATGACAGCATATAAATAGACCAAGTCGGATGTTTTGCAAAAACACGACCCATGTCCGCAATCATTTCTTCGATTACTTCAATTTCTCCAAGACGTTCTCCGTAAGGCGGGTTACCCACAACAACACCGTTTTCTTCTGTCGCAACAAAATCTTTTACTTGTCGTTGTTCAAAGTAAATCAAGTCTGCAAAACCTGCTTCACGGGCATTTTCTTCCGCAATTTTTAACATACGGTGATCGATGTCTGTTCCCGAAATATTCAAAGGCTGGTCGTAATTCGCTAGTTCTTCCGCTTCTTCTCGAACTTCATCCCAGATTTTTTGTCCTATCCATGGCCATTCTTCACTATCGAAATCGCGGTTATATCCAGGTGCTAAGTTCTGCCCAATCATTGCCGCTTCAATGGCAATCGTACCAGAACCACAAAATGGATCGACAAACGGACGGTCAGGCGTCCATCTTGATAGTTTTACAAGTGCAGCTGCAAGTGTTTCTTTTAGTGGTGCTTCCCCTTGATCTAAACGATAGCCACGTTTGTGCAAACCTGCTCCACTCGTATCGATAGAAAGTTGAACTTTGTCTTTTAAAATCGATACTTCAATTTTAAAGCGCGGTCCTGTTTCGTCCAAAAACGAATTGCGATGATACGCTTTTTTCAAACGTTCAACAATGGCTTTTTTCACGATTGACTGACAGTTCGGCACGCTGTGCAAAGTAGATTTTACTGATTTTCCTTGAACCGGAAATTCAGCGTCGACTGGCAAGAATTTTTCCCACTCGATTTCTTTTGTGCGTTCAAACAATTCATCAAACGTATAAGCATTGAATTCACCAGCAATAATTTTTACACGGTCTGCCGTACGCAACCACAAATTGGTTTTAGCGATATCTCGCTCATTTCCTTCAAAAAATACCTTGCCGTTTTCTGTTTCGGTTTCATATCCTAATTCTTTAACTTCGTTAGCTACAATCGACTCAAGTCCCATTGCGGCTGTTGCAAGCAATTTAAATGTTGTCATAACGACTCCCTCTCTAGTTGTTCACTATTACAGTGTTATGGATCTATAAATAGTAGTGCTTCTAAAATCTTCAATTACACAGTTATCTTTTATCGTATCCTTTAAAAATAGATGCCTCTAACAGGCATTAAATTAAATAGAATAAAATCTATAAATTTCTAATAAGAATTCATCTCTTATATGAAGAAAAGCTCCCCTGACAGGAGAGCCTTTGATAAGCATTTTAAGACCATGTGAAATTCTATAAGCCATGTTTTGTTTCCACGTACTCAAACGGCTTGCACCTCGTACTAGTGGACAGCAACCATCTATCTGCAAGCTTTCGCTTGCCTCTTCATCCGTTCATTTCCTTCAGAAAAGTGCCCCTACCATAATTTGGGTTTCTCGCTCACGGGGTTTACCTCGTTCCACCTATATAATTTCTTATACAGCTCCGTCACTGTGGCACCTTCAGGGTATTTAGGCCATATCCAAAGACTTAGGCGTTCTACCCGCCGTCAGCTATTACTAGCTGCCTCAGCTTATTGTTTCACTGAGCGCGAACACTACGGTCATCTCAGAACCGTGCGAGCATGGACTTTCCTCTCAGGCGAAATGCCCGAGCGATTGCCAGAATTTCAAATGGCTTTACTAGTATACGTCATTTGATGCTATAAAACAATTGATTTAGTTATTGTCTAGCTTATTGCCAAAAACATGATTTTCTAAATGAGACAAACGACGTAAAATATCGAAATTTGTAGTTCCTGGAGCTGGTGTCGCTTGTTTTCTTGGTGAATTTTCTAATTCTGTACGTAAGCGTTGAGTTTCATTTTGAAGTTGCTCGATACGTTTTGAAAACGCTTCGTAATCCTGGATAACTTCATCAAGGAAATGATCTACTTCGTCTTGGTTATAACCACGCATTGCTGTTTTAAAATCTTTTTCTAGTATATCTTTAGCTGTAAATTTATTATCCATTTTAATCGCCCTTCCATAAAAAACTACCTTACACTAAGTATAGCATAAGGTAGATTTTTCGTGTTTAGTCTTCTACAACTTGAGGGCGTTTTTTCATCTTTTTTTCTTCTATTCGAGTTAGTCTCTTCTGAATATCAGCAATAAGCGAGTGACGTACGGTCGTATGTTCGCTGGCTTCTTTCGCAAATCCGGCCATGATCGCTGCTTGGTCTAAATCACGCAATTGATGCTCATATAGTTTAGCAGCATGAATCCAAGCTTCTACTTCAATACTGCCACGTAAATGAGGCGCAGCTTCTTTAAATAATTGAACAGCTACCTCGTGTTGACCGGCTCTTTTTTTCTGAATCGCCAGCAAATAACGTGCAAGTGAAGAAGATGCGCCTCTTTCAATAGTTACGTGCTCTAAATAAGCTGCACTTTGGTCAAATTGTTTCAAGTCTGCGTACCATTTCCCGATATTTGTATATGCCCCGCTCGTTTCTGACTCCATATCTTCCATTAGTAAATTAGAAGACACAACATATAACGATACGAGTGACAAAATGTCTAGTTCGTTATGGTAAAGAACTTTTGCTAGTCCTTCTGGATAGCCACTTTTCACCGCATCTAAATAAATAGCCGGAATCAAATAGCCAGGAACGTCTCCTTGGCGTGTGAAGCCAAGTTTTTCTTCTTCTATCGTACTTAGCTTCATTCGTGCCAATTCATTTTTCCAAATGCGTTTTGTGCCATGAAACAAATCGATTTGACGTGGCACCGGTAATTCTGGCAAAATTTGTCGATGCATCGTCCAGCGAGATGTTAGCTGTGGCCAATCAAAACTTTTACCATTATAAGAAAAAATTATGGGATCATCCGATTTCCATAATCCCGTTTCATATAGAAAGGCCGCTTCATGAGAAGGGTCGGGCATAACGTATTGCATCATTTCAAAATGATCGCTGCGTTTTACTAAAATCCCAATTAAAAAAATATATGCGCCTGTCCCGCTAAGTCCTGTCGTTTCGGTATCGAAAAAAACCAGTGGGTCTTGTCTTTTTAATTTGAAAGGATGATCAAAATCAGTCTTTTCCCATGCTTTTAACACAGGATCAAGTCTACTCAATAGGACCGAACCGTGACGAGTATCATATGGATAAACAATTTTCTTCTGAAAAACGAACCCAAATTTATTTTCAACAAGTTCTAATCCGATGTCTCTCCATTTTTCTTCGTAGAGTGGACGCTCAGCTACTTTCGATTGTTGTTTTCTAGTGGGTTTGTTTTTTAACATCCCTTTCATTTGGAGAAGTTTGCTTTCAAACGACATTTTTCTTCACCTCTCTTTGCGAAGATTATCTAAAAGCCGGATGACATGACTTTTCATACTGACAGCAGCATCTTGTGCACCGATACATGACGGACATCCATCAAGACAAGGACATTCTGTGACATGTTGCTGCGCTTTGTCGAGCAACGGTTGCCATAAATCATAAATGCGTTCACTAATGCCGATTCCACCTGGGTACGAATCGTGAATGAAAAAAGAAGGCATGTCGTTATGTGGTGACTTTACTTGAGGCACGACATGGACATCGCGCCTATCACACTGAACGAATATCGGAATAAACGACTCGATTGCATATGCCGCACCCATCATAGTATCCGATAACTCTGCTTCGGAAAAATCTTCTGGTTTTGTAAAGCTTAGCCACGTTGATGACGTATGAAGTTCTTCTGGTGGCAAGGAAATCGGTCCAGAACCAATGTTATCATGCGAATCAAAACGAATTTTTTTAAAGATGGTTGGCATCGCAAGTACCGCAATATCTCCATAAAAAACTTCTGAACCGTTCATTTTCTTGTCTTTGTCTTCGCTCATTACTTTTAACTCAACTGCCAAATTGGCATCTGTAAAATAATCCACATCAACTTCTCTAACATACGCTTTTTTCTCTTCCCAATCTAAAATTTCCACTTGAAATTGTGTGCCTTGATGCAAGTAAATCGCTTCTTCATGCAGTAAAGTCATGGCACTAAAGCGATCCATCTCACCAATTACACGCGTATCTGCTGGAACTGACTGATCAATAATCACGACATTTTCTTGTGAAGCTGAACGCAGCGATATATCGTGAGCCGGAAAACGATCGCTCATCCAGTGCCAGCGATCTGACGTGCGAACTAGTACGCCTTCTTCTTGCAAATACTGCAGCAGTTCTTGTACTTCAAATTCTCCGTACTGATCATCAATACGGAATGGTAATTCAAAAGAAGCACATTTCAAATGATCCATCAATATAATAATATTTTCAGGATGAATGCGCGCTTCTTCAGGAGATTGATCTAATAAATATTCAGGATGATTGATAATGTATTGATCAAGTGCTGTTGATTGAGCAACATAAATAACGAGCGACTCATCTTGACGTCTTCCTGCGCGACCTGCTTGTTGCCATGCACTCGCAATATTACCAGGGTAGCCTGTCATGATGCATGCTTGCAACTGACCAATATCAACGCCAAGTTCCAATGCATTGGTAGACACAACACATTGAATCGAACCGTCGCGAAGTCCTTTTTCAATAGCACGTCGTTCTGTTGGCAAATAGCCTCCTCGGTATCCTTTGATCGAATCATCTTGCAGCTTCATTTTTGTAACGGCTTGCAAATACGTTACTAGCATTTCCACGCGTACACGGCTTTTAGCAAAGACAATTGTTTGGATGCCATTTTTAATTAAATGGGTGGCCAAGTCACGAACTTCAAGAATCGCGCTTCTACGGACACCAAACGTTGGATGGATGATAGGTGGGTTGTAAAACACGATATGCTTTTTGCCAGAAGGTGCACCGTTTTCGTCAATCAACTGATGTGTACTATTTGTTAAGCTCTCAGCCAGTTCTTTTGGATTGGCAATGGTCGCTGATGTGCAAATAAAGACCGGATTGCTACCATAAAACTCGCAAATCCGTTTTAATCTACGAATAACATGTGCTACGTGAGTTCCAAAAATCCCTTTATAAGTATGCAGTTCATCAATGACTATATAATGAAGGTTTTCAAAAAGAGACACCCACTTAGTATGATGGGGCAAAATCGCCGAATGTAACATATCTGGGTTGGTCATGACGATTTGCCCTGCTTTTCGCACTTTCGTACGGATTGCTGGTGACGTATCGCCATCATATGTGTAGGACAAAATCGCTTCTTCGGTTTTCTCTATCAAATCATGCAAATCGCTTTTTTGATCTTGTGCTAACGCTTTTGTAGGAAATAAGTAAAGCGCTCGTGCACCTGGATCATTTAAAATTTTATGCAGTACAGGTAGATGGTAACAATACGACTTTCCTGACGCTGTCGGTGTAACTGCCGTAAAGGACTTTCCTGCTGTCGCCAAATCAAATGCTTCACGCTGATGCGTATATAGTTGCTCGATTCCTTTTTTTCGGAGAGCAGCTTTTAAGCTACTATGCATCTCAGGTGGAAAGTCAGCGTATTGCGCAAGTTTTTCTTGTTTTGTATGCCAATGGACAATTCGTTCCATCATATCCGGTTCTGTTTTCCATTCTTCCATCAATACCAGCAAGGTTTTTCGTTTAATCATGCTGTTTACTCAATTCATCTATTGCGATAATAAAAGTTTGTAATGTGTATTGTGCCGCTTGAATGGTTTGAATAAAACGTTTTTTGCTCGTTTCTTTGTAAAAGCTTTGAACAAAAAATTGCGTCATGCCTTCTGCCGCCGTATCAATTTGCGGCTTGTGAACATATTTTGGTCGTTCTTGTTGAATGTAAAGCAGTGATTCTGTTTGCCATTCATTTATTTTTCCGTGCCAAATATCAGCATACGGTTTAACGTCTTCATAAAAGTCAGGGACCGCATCTAGTTCACGCATTTCGTAAAAACGATCCAAGCATTTTCCACATTCATCATACAATGTAGAAGAGAGTTCTCTAACTGTCATTTTGCAATCCCTCCATTGACTTTAGTTTATCATATCCACTAAATTGACACGACTTTTATCGAACAGACATTCCTGCAGTTGGATTCCATAAAAACATAAGCTATTATTAATACATCTTCACATGACTTTTTTCTTATAGATAAGAGTCTGATAACAGGTTTAAAAAAGTAGAAACCTTTCATCTTATCAGTCGTCTAAAAGCTTGTGATATGATAGAGTAAGCGAGGTGTATCACAATGGCAATCAATTACCCGAACGGAAAAAAATTCATTCCGCCAAAAGATCAGTCTACCAAAGAAACCGTGACTAAAAAAAAGAAGGAAAATTTTTCTTTCAGCAACCGCGGCAAAACTTTAGAAGACGAATTGAATGAGACGAATGATTACTATCTTCAACTCGGGTTAGCAGTTATTCATAAAAAGCCCGTGCCTCTGCAAATTGTTAAAGTCGAATATCCATCGAGAAGTGCCGCTGTAATTCGAGAAGCCTATTTTCAAGCTCCCTCTACAACAGATTATAATGGCGTTTGGAAAGGTCGATACATTGACTTTGAGGCAAAAGAAACGGAAAATAAAACATCGTTTCCATTAAAAAATATTCACGACCACCAAATTCTTCATATGTCCCAAGTGGTCAAACAGAACGGAACAGCTTTTATGATTATTCGTTTTTCATCTTGGCAGCGTTATTTTATTATGCCTTTTAACGAACTTGAGGTTTTTTGGAACCGCATGATAAAAGGTGGAAGGAAATCGATTACTTTACAGGAAATAGAAGAAACTTCATTTGAAATAACACCTGGAGCTTTTCCACGCATTCACTACTTGCCTCTTCTAGAGAATTTATAAGCACCAGTATTAATATGAAAGTGAGGAACTAATCTTGAACGATAAAAAAGTATCGCGTGAAGAACGCCGAAAAGCAATCGAACGCCAAAAGAAAACTGAGAATAAAAACAAGAAAAAGTCCCCCATATTTGTATGGATAAAACGCATCGTTCTTGCATTTGTTATTATCGGCTTGGCAGGAATTGTATTTGGCGCTTCTCTTTTTGCATATTATGCAAGCAGCGCACCAGAGCTAGATGAAGAACTTTTGCGAGATCCGATCAGTCCAACAATTTATGCAGCAGATGGTGAAACAGAAATTCCTTATATTACTCCCGAAAATCGGGAATATGTGGACTATAAGGATATTCCAAAATCGATGGAAGATGCGATTTTAGCAACAGAGGATAACCGCTTCTATGAACATTCTGGAATCGACTTTATTCGTTTGGGCGGTGCTGTTATTGCTAACATTACCGGCGGTTTTGGCTCTCAAGGAGCCAGTACTATTACTCAACAAGTTATCAAAAACTCATTTTTAAAAAATGACAAAAACTTAAAACGTAAAGCACAAGAAGCTTATCTCGCCTATAAATTAGAAAAGAAATACGAAAAAGAAGAAATCTTTGAAATGTATTTCAATAAAATTTTAATGTCAGGTAATATATACGGCTTCGGTACAGCTGCAGAATATTTTTATGGAAAACCACTTACCGATTTGACACTTGCTGAGTCAGCACTGCTTGCAGGAATGCCTCAAAGTCCGAATGGCTATAATCCATTTACAAATCCAGAGCGAGCTGAAGAACGACGCAATGTGGTCTTAAGTTTGATGGAACAACACAAAAAAATTACTACAGAAGAAAAAAAACAAGCACAAGCAGCAGTACTTGCAGATTCATTAGTGCCCGAAAATCAGCGCCAACCTCAAATAGCAAGTGCTGAACATACAGCGTTCATGGAAATGATGGTAGAAGAACTTGAAGCATTAGATGGCGATTATTCGCTTGATGAAGGTTTAACCATTTATACGACATTAGAACCTTATGTTCAAACAAAAGTAAACGAAACAATGGCTTCAGATCTATTCTTTGATGAAAAAGTAGAATCTGCTATGACAGTTGTAAACACGAAAACTGGTGGCATCAGTGCAGTAGGCGCTGCACGTGAATATACAGGTGATGTTCGCCACAACTATGCAATCGCTAGAGATCGAGTAGTAGGATCAACAGTCAAGCCAATTCTAGGCTACGGTCCAGCAATCGAATATTTGGACTGGTCAACAGGTAATACCGTTGTTGACGAACCCTATTCTTATGATAGTGGACAAGAAATTCGTAACGTTGATGGCAAATTCCTTGGCACAATGACCATTCGCGAAGCACTTTATCGCTCGCGAAATATTCCTGCAGTTAAAACTTTGCAAGAAGTAGGTACTGAAAATGCTGAAGAATTTAGTAAAAAATTAGGATTAGATTTTGGAGATGTTTTTGAATCCAGCGTTCTTGGATCTCCTGATAAAAACATTTCCACAGTTGAGATGGCAGGCGCTTATGCTGCATTCGGCAACAAAGGAACTTTCATAGAGCCACACACTATTAATAAAATTGTTTTCCGTGATGGTTCAACTGAACAAGTTGTTGCTCCAGAGCCAGTACAAGCTATGAAAGATAGCACAGCATATATGGTGACAGATATGCTTAGAGATGTCGTAGATGTCAACTTACCAGGATCTACAGGTAAAGAAGTGGCAATTAGCGGTCTAGATATGGCAGGCAAAACTGGTACTTCTAACTATACTGAAGATGAGTTTTCAGAAAACAACCTTGACTCGAGTTCAGCACCGGATGTTTGGTTTGCAGGATACACGACCGATTATTCTATTTCTGTTTGGAGTGGCTATCCTACACGAAAGACACCAATTGACACAGCGTCAAACGAACGACTTCTTGCACAGCGCTTGTTTAAAGACGTGATGTCGGAAATTTCATCTCCAGAAACAGCTCATTTTGAACAACCCGATTCAGTAACTGAACAAGTCATTGAAGTTGGTTCAGACCCGTTAAAATTAGCAAGTGCATTTACACCGTATAGCATGAGAAAATCTGAACTATTCGCTCGTGGTACAGAACCAAATTCAGTCTCGGAGCGTTATATTGTTGAAGACTTAGCTACGCCTACTGGCTTAAGAGCAAATGTCTCAGGTAATTCAGCTCAACTGTCTTGGAATTCAAGTGAGAGCGATGTTTCATTTGAAGTATCCGTTGAAGTGAATGGATCCAGACAAGTTCTTACTACTTCTTCAAGCAAGTCCTATACTTTCAACGGACTTGAAGATGGAAAAAGTTATACTTTCCGTGTTGTAGCGGTTAATAGCACACAACGAAGTGATCCTGCTTCAACTGTAGTAAGAGTTGCGGCTGCTCCTGAAGAACCCGAAGAAGTGCCAGAAGAGGAACCGGTTGAAGAACCGGTTGAAGAACCGGTTGAAGAGCCGGTTGAAGAGCCGGTTGAAGAGCCGGTTGAAGAACCTGAAGAACAAGAGCCGGCTAAAGAAGAACCAGCCGTTGAAGAACCCGCTGATGAGCCTTTAGTGGAAGAAGAGCCGGCAGTTGAAAAAGATCCGATTGATGTACCTGAAGATCCAACTGAAGAAGAAGAAAGTGAAAACCCACCTGCCAATAGCAGTAGTAATTCCGGAAATGAAAACGGCAATGCTAATGACGATGGTGATGGTGGTAAAGATGAGGGTACTGGAAATGGTCAAGATAGCAAAGATGACAATAACAATTAAACACAAAACCCCTCGAATGCTAATGCATTCGAGGGGTTTTTCGCTTTATTCGCTCTGGTGTTTGAATTCAATGCGTTTTCTCGCAAGAATTTTTTTCAACTCAGAAAATAATTCATCCAATTGACGATAAGCAGCATATGTTCTAGCAGAAGATTTTATAAAAGACAATCGCTCTGAACCGTTTAATGGTTCAAATTCATCATCTTGTAAAGCGAAGCGGCAATGTGACAACAGCTGCTCAAAAGTTTCAATACCTGACTGAATGGCTTGTACTGTCGCTTTATCACGTCGTTCATGCAAATAAGCTAGTTCAGCTGAGAGTCGAGCCCATTCTAAAAAATAAGGATCTATTTGCTCTTTAGTTAATTTCTGTGACGATTTCACGTTTAACAAGTCCTTTTTTCTCACGTTTTTGACCTTCGCGGCATCTATCAAAAAGTGGACAAATGTGACATCCTGGATTTTGTGATTTGCAGTGATAACGACCAAAGAAAATGATTTGGTGATGCGTTTTAGACCAATCGTCTGCAGGAGTTTTTTTCATGATGGTTTCTTCCACTTGAAGTGGATTGTCTTTCCAACGATTCAAGCCTAAACGTTTAGCAACACGTTCAACATGTGTGTCTACCGCTAGAGCTGGAATGCCAAAAGCTACAGAAACGACCACATTGGCTGTTTTGCGTCCGACACCTGGAAGCGTCATTAATAAATCTCTGTCAGCTGGCACGATGCTATCGTGCTCGTTTATCAAAATCCAGCTAAGTGCTTGAATATTTTTTGCTTTATTTCGAAACAAACCAATAGAGCGAATATCCAATTGCAATTCTTCTAACGATACTGCTACATAATCTTTTGGTTCACGGTATTTTTGAAACAAGTCAGCCGTCACACGATTCACTAATTTATCTGTACATTGTGCAGACAACAGTGTCGCAATCAATAAATCAAATGGATTGCGGTGAACCAATTCACAATGCGCATCGGGAAACATACGGTCCATTTCTTCGAGACACGCCAACCACTCTTTTTTTGACATCATGTTACTTCACCTTCTAATTGCGGTCTTCCAGCCAATTGTAAAATTGAACTTTTTTCACTACGTTTTCTGTTGGCTGAATCCGGATATTTTTATCTCTAAAAAGACTTGCATGCTTGTTTACTTGTGTTGAAGTGGTAATGTTTTTCTTTTTCCATTCAAATAAAATTCGGTCTACATAACGCAAACTAATTTTTTGTGAAATCACTGCTTCTTTTAAAGCCATTCGAATGACTTCAGGCGTGTGGCCATCTTGGTCCATCCACATGGAAATAGTTTCGATTTCCATCGGAGACAAGAACCGCCCAAATTCTTGTTCAAACATCTGGAAAATTTCTCCCTCCAGCTCTTTCTGGGTATTTTCTTTTGTTTCATGTTCTTCTTTATAAACACAGTCTAGTAAACGATCCCATAAAGGCTGGAGCGAAATAATTTCAGTCAAGACATCATTTTCAGTTGTCTGTTCAATTGCTAAATAGCCTTGTTGCATTAATTTTTGAAGCATGGTTGTTACGCTTTTTTGAGAAGTCATCATGCGTGCGCCCACTTCATCAGGTGTTGGAAACTGATTTCCAGCTTGTTGAAATGACTGAATATGCATGAGCAACATCGCTTCTTCATCTGTAATCTTCAGTTCTTTATAAAACTGAAAAAAAAGCTGGGAAATGGTAACATTCCCCTGCTCAATCCACGTTTGTAGTCGATTAGGTTGTTTCATATCCCAACCACCTTTCCTATTATTCGATTTTATGGATATAGACGATTTAAAAGACGAGGGAATGGAATCGATTCTCTAATATGTTCCACGCCACTGATCCAAGCCACTGTACGTTCAAGACCTAAGCCAAATCCAGAATGCGGAACTGCACCATATTTGCTTAAGTCTAAGTACCAAGCATATGCATCTTCATCTAAATTGTGTTCTTGAATGCGTTGTTTCATCAACTCATAATCATGAATCCGTTCAGAACCACCAATAATTTCTCCGTAGCCTTCTGGTGCAATCATGTCTGCGCATAGTACAACATCATCACGCTCTGGATGCGGCTGCATGTAAAATGGCTTAATGCCAATTGGATAATTAGTGATGAATATTGGCATATCGTAGCTTTCAGCTAATGCCGTTTCATGTGGCGCGCCAAAATCTTCGCCCCACTTGATATCATCAAAGCCATTGTCATTCAACCATTTAATGGCATCATCATAAGAAACGCGTGGGAATGGTGCTTTTATTTTTTCAAGTTTCGAGACATCTCTTTCTAGACGTTCTAATTCCAGTTTGCAGTTTTTCAAAACAGACTGAATGATATAAGAAACGTATTGCTCTTGTACTTCAAGACTTTCTGCATGCTCAATAAAAGCCATTTCCGGTTCGATCATCCAAAATTCGATTAAGTGACGACGCGTTTTCGATTTCTCTGCACGGAATGTGGGTCCAAATGAAAATACTTTTCCAAGCGCCATCGCAGCAGCTTCCATATATAACTGGCCAGACTGAGACAAATAAGCATCTTCATCAAAATACTTTGTTGCAAACAATTCGGATGTGCCTTCTGGAGAAGATCCTGTTAAAATTGGCGGATCTACTTTTACAAAACCATTGTCATTGAAAAACTCATAAGTCGAACGAATAATTTCGTTACGAATTTTCATAATGGCATGCTGTCTGCGTGATCGCAACCATAGATGACGGTTATCCATTAAGAATTCTGTACCATGTTCTTTCGGCGTGATTGGGAAATCTTTTGCTTCATGGATCACTTCAATGCCTGTCACTGCTAATTCATAGCCAAATGCAGAGCGCTCGTCTTCTTTTACTTCTCCTGTTACATAAACTGAAGTTTCTTGCGTCAATCCTTTTGCCGTTGCAAATAATTCGTCGCCTACTTCAGCTTTTACAACTACGCCTTGCACAAATCCCGAACCGTCGCGAAGTTGCAAGAAAGCAATTTTTCCACTTGAACGTTTATTGGCAATCCAAGCTCCTAATTTAACTGTTTGTCCATTATATTTAGCCATTTCGGCAATGGTAATTTTTTTCATCCAGCAATAGCCTCCAAAAAATAATGTTGTATTAATCTTGCCATTTTGATGTTACGAATTGATGAATACGGTTTACGGCTTCCGTCAACGTTTCTAAAGATGTTGCATAAGATAAACGAATCGTTGAAGGTGCACCAAATCCTGAACCTGGGATAACTGCAACGTTCGCTTCTGTCAATAAAGCTGTTGCGAAATCATCCACGGATGAATAGCCCGTTTTTTCTGCTGCTTCTGAAACATCTGGCAGTAGATAGAATGCACCTTGCGGACGTAGTACGGTAAAGCCTGGAATCTCTTGGACTTTCGGGAAAATCACATTCAAGCGTTCTTCGAATGCTTGACGCATTTCCTCTACGGCATCCTGTGGTCCATTATAAGCTTCAATTGCCGCATATTGTGAAGTTGTTACCGGATTTGATGTAGAATGACTAGCCAAATCTGTCATTGCTTTTATTAAACTAGCGTCACCTGCAGCATAACCAATGCGCCATCCTGTCATTGAATGCGATTTCGATACGCCATTAACTAAAATGGTGCGGTTTTTTGCATCTTCTGAAAGAGTCGCTATAGAGGTATGTTTAACATCTCCATAAGTCAACTTTTCATAAATTTCATCCGATACAATTAAAATATCAGATTCACGGCAAATGTCTGCCAGTGCTTCTAATTCTTCTTTTGAATAAATCATGCCTGTTGGATTACTCGGTGTGTTGAGAATTATTGCTCTCGTCCGCTTTGTGATGGCTTCTCTTAACTGCTGAGGAGAAATCTTGTATTCTTGGCTGGCAGTCGCTTCTATGTATACCGGAACGCCTTGTGCCAATTTTACTTGCTCAGGATAGCTAACCCAATATGGAATCGGAATGATGACTTCATCACCTTCGTTAAGTAAAACCTGGAATAAAGTGTAGAGCACATGTTTTGCACCAATACCGATTATTACTTCTTTTGGCGAATAGCTCAACTGTTGGTCTCTTTGTAACTTGTTAATGATGGCTTCTTTTAATGCCGGAAGACCGCCTGCTGGTGTATATTTTGTTTTGCCTTCTAGCATCGATTGATAAGCAGCTTCTAAAATGTTCGCTGGTGTATTATAATCCGGTTCACCAGCACCAAGACCAATAACATCGACTCCTTGAGCTTTTAATTCATTTGCTTTTGCAGTGATTGCTAGAGTTGTAGAAGGTGTTAACGTTTGTACACGATTTGCTAAATTAATCACATTTTTTCCGCCCTTTCACAAGTTCAAAATACGTTTTCGCCATTGTCCATCATTCGCTGATAAATAGACATAATTCAAGGTATCTTTTTCATCAACAAAAGCGACTTCCCAAACAGGTTCTTCGCTTTCCATACCAAGTTTCGTATGCAGTATTTTTTTAACATCCATTTCTTCAAGGACAAGTTCACGTGCTTGTTGAGCAGTGATTTTATCTACTAAAGAAAGTGTCTGCATCTTACCGTCACTTTCTGGAACAAAAACAGCTGTTAACTCACCTTTACCCGTTGTTCCCAGAATTGTCACGGATGCTTTTGCATTTGTATATACATATGCTCGTTCTACTTCTTCAATTAACTGTTCACTTTTTGCGCGGTCAATTGCGCGTTCTTCTATTTCAGAATAAGGTTTATTGCCAAGAAATAAAACCAAGATGATGATAGCCACTGCTAAAAAGGACAGAAACCCAAGTATGAATGTAAACCATTGTCTCATATCATCACCTATGTTTTGTAAATTGTAAAAATCGCTTTTTCAGCATTTTCTTTATCGAGTGCCAGTCCAAACATTAAATTCTTGTCTTTTAGCGTACGGTTCAAGGCGTCTACTACTTTATACAAATCTGATTGATATGCAAGTTCTACTGTAGAGATCACTTCAATTTTCGACTCCATGTATGCGCCCTCCCTTTCGTTCTATCAATGCTTATTATACCAAGCTTCAATATCCGTTACCATCTTTTCTAAAGACACTTTAGATACTTCGACCTTTGGCAAAGCATTAATAAATTCTTTACCGTAGGATTTGGTCTCGATTCTTCGGTCTAGCACAATAAACAGACCCTTGTCATTTTTTGAACGAATCAAGCGTCCAAATCCCTGTCGCAAGCGAAGCACTGCTTCTGGTAATGCATAATGCAAAAACGGATTGACACCTTCACGTGTAATAATTTCAGAACGCGCTTTGAAGATAGGTTCTTCTGGGGACGTAAAAGGCAATCGTACGACAATTACTGCACGAAGTGCGTCTCCTGGAACATCGACACCTTCCCAAAAGCTATTCGTACCAAATAGCACAGACTTTTGGAAACGCTGAAAAGATTTTAACAACTTCATTCGACTGCCGGATGAAATACCTTGTGCGAACAACATATAGTCATCTAGCAAACCGGTCTCTTGGATTAAATCGACTGTTTTCCGCAACATATCCTGTGACGTAAATAGCACAAAACAGCGTCCTTCCGTCACAATAACCGTTTGAACCACAGCATCTGCAACCGATTCAATATACTCGTGCTGAGAAACATTTTGGATATCTGGCATATCTTCCACGATATAAACGTGAGCACCTTGATAAAAATCTTTTGGTGGTTCAAATTTCAAAATTGGGACATGTTCTGGAATCCCAATTTGATTGACAATAAAGCGCTCATTTGCAGGGACGGTCATTGTTCCTGACAGCCAAATGATGGCCTTTCCTTGTCGTGCAGAAGCCATAACTTTATCTACTAAAGAAGCAACAGCAAACGGTCGTTTATACAATGACAAACTCGTAGGCAAACTTCTTAAGTCTCCTTCAACCCAGCTAACTTCATCCGATAATGGGAAGACGAAAATCTCACTAAATTCGACTGCTTTTACCATCAATTCTTCTGTCCAATAGCGCCAATCAGCAATTGTTAATTGATCTTTAATCGTCTTTTCGGTTAATTTATCCGCTTTTTGTAAAATCAGTTGAGACAAATCAATCCACTCATTTAAATAATGCAGCATCTCTGTAAATCGGCTGTCTTCAAGTGACAATTCACTTAAAAGCACAGAATTTTTTTTGTGACGACTTGCAACAAATTTAGCATCGAATTGGGCTGATATCAGAGTTGATATTTCATCAAAAAGAGTTCTGAATTTCAAAAAAAACGATTCAAGCTTTAATTGTTCAAGGACACTTGAAAATCCTGTGCGCTCTGCTGTTTCAAAAAGCATTGCCGCTAATTGCTGATCGTCTAAACTACCAATTTGACCGAAAATATACTTCCACTGTGTATAAACAAATGTTTTTTCGTGTTGTGATACCGCGGCTTGAACAACTTGATGTGCTTCATCCCATATATACGCATCAACATTTGCAAGTATTGTTTTTTTACTTAAATATTGATTTAATAAAAATGCATGGTTTGTAACAATTACATGAGCGTGTTCTGCTTGATATAGTGCAAACTCATAAAAATCGACTTTTTTCTCTTGCGCTGTGAGTTTGCGTATATGTGAACGTCGAATTTTATCTAACACAAATTGACCGCCACTTGAAGCGTTGATTTCATTTAAATCACCTGTTTTCGTAACAGTTAACCAAACCAACACTTGCATAATTGTGAATGTCTCATCATACGATTCATCATCACCTTGAAGCAATTCGACAAATCTTGCTAAATCAATATAATGCGATAAGCCCTTGATCAATGCAATTCGTACAGGAGAACCAATAAAACGTTCAATCATTGCCCCTTCTTTTAAGACAAGCTGATCTTGTAAATGAGTTGTATACGTACTAATCAACACTTGTTTTCCATTATCGAGCGCGTGGTTAACAGCAGGCAGTAAATAACCAATTGTTTTGCCTGTACCCGTTGATGCTTCAATCACAATTTCTTTTTTCTCTGTCAATGCATTTTCAATGGATGCCATCATTTCGTATTGACTCGGTCTTTTCTCGAAGTTTGAGAAAACAGTTTCAAGTCCTTCTCGCCAATCTCGTGATTGGGAAATTGGTTTAATCATATCTGCTGTAAAAAATTCTCTCGACTTTAACGGAATGCCTTTAAAACGCTCAAAATCATCTGATTGTGAATTTCTCTTCTTCTGTGTTAACTCAAAAAACAAACGAGACAAATCTGATTTTAACTGAAAAGATCGTTTATGAAGAAACGCCAATGTATCATACGGTAAAGCTTCCAAATCATTTTTGGCACGTAAAAACAACAAAGCCGTCGCCATTGCATCATCATCTGCACGGTGAGCACTTTCCAACGGGATCTCAAGTTCTGATGTTATGTCTTGAAGCTTAAAACTAAACGCTGTTGGATACATAAGCCTAACCAATTCAACCGTATCCATTGTAAGTCCTTGCCATTTTGGCAACCCACTTCGTTTAAGCTCAGCTTGCAAAAAAGGCAAATCGAAATTTGTATTATGTGCTACAAAAATAGCATTTTGCATCTTTTCATAAACCGTTTCAGCGTAGTATTCAAAAGCTTTAGCTTCCGCTACATGTTCATCAGTAATATTTGTTAGATCCTGTATAAACAATGGAATCGTACGTCCTGGATTAATAAATTCTGTATATGTATCGATGATTTCACCGTTTTCAATTGTTATCATCGCGAGTTGAATAATCCGGTCACCTTTAGCAGGGGAATGGCCCGTTGTTTCAATATCGACAACGACATACTTTTGCGTATTCATCTTAGCCCCTCTTTCTTAGGTGATTGCCTAAAAAAATTGTAACATATCCTATCGCTTTAAGCTTTCAAGATGAAAATTCAATCTTCTTTTCAATTTCTTATTTACAATGAAAAACAGCTCCCGTTTTGGGGAGCTGTTCATTTACATAATTGTTGCTTCAGGTTCATAATGGAGGATTTCTTTAATTTGATTGTCTGTGTTCATAATCGCGACTGTTGGTTTATGATCACGTGCATTTTCATTCATCACATAAGCATACGATAATATAATGACAATATCTCCACGTTGAACAAGTCTTGCCGCTGCACCGTTCACACAAATCACATCGCTGCCGCGTTCTCCTGCGATGATGTATGTTTCAAAGCGTGCACCGTTGTTGTTGTTTACAATGTGGACTTTCTCATTTGCTAACATTCCAACAGCGTCCAATAAATCTTGGTCGATCGTAATACTTCCTACATAGTTTAAATCTGCTTCAGTTACAGTGGCACGGTGAATTTTTGAATTTAACATCATTCTAAGCATGAGTCAGTTCTCCTTTGGGTTGAAAATAAGATTATCAATCAAACGCGCTTTTTCAAATTGAACAGCTAACGCAAGAATAGCGTCGTTTTGGATATCTTTTGTCAAAGATGGATATCCAAGCAGTTCGATATAATCGATTTTTCCAGATGTATGTTCTGTTAAGTAAGAAATTAGAGGCTCGATTGGGTCTTGTCCTTTTAAAAACAAAGCTTTGCCCATTTCCAATGCCTTTTTTAAATGAGGTGCTTCGTTCCGCTCAACATCACTTAAGTAAACATTTCGAGAGCTTTTAGCAAGTCCATCTTGTTCGCGAACTGTTTGTCCTCTTCGTATCGACATTGGAAAATTAAAATCTGCCACTAAGGATTCGATAATCGCTAATTGCTGCGCGTCTTTCTGACCAAAATACGCCATATTTGCTTCTGTTAAGTGAAACAACTTAGTAACTACTTTTAATACACCATCAAAATGTCCTGGTCTCTTGGCACCACACAGTACTTCAGCAAGTGCTCCTGCAGTTAGTTTAATTTGACTGTCGCGTGGGTACATTTCATCTACAGTTGGTGCAAAAATCACGTCAGTTCTTGCTCTTTCAGCGAGCTGTTGATCGCGCGCTAAATTTCTTGGGTATCGATCAAAATCTTCATTCGGCCCAAATTGAGCGGGGTTGACGAAAATACTCATAACTACTTTGTCATTTTCCTTCTTCGCTTTTTCTACCAATGATAGATGTCCTTCATGTAAAAAACCCATCGTTGGAACAATACCTATTGTCTGACCTGCTTTTTTGGTTTCATGAACCCATTCTTTAAGTTCAGCCACCGTTTGTAAAATCAACATTTTTTCTCTCCTCTCGAGAAGAAAACCATATAAAAAGCCCTTCTATCGAAAAAAAGACAGAAGGACAGTAAATGTGAATTGGGTTTCCTCCGTCCCTGTCGTGAATCTGATCAAGGCAGAACATTTTTTATTCATTTTTAGGGAATTGCGGTTGTTTGGTACAGTTCGCAAGCGATACTGCCCATTAAAAACACTATAACAGAAATTAAAAATTAAATATATTTTTCTTAATTGGTCATTTCAATATCTGCTGAATAAATACCATGCAGTTTGCCGTCAAGTGTTCGTAATTGAAGTACGCCATCATCGCTAATGCCTTCAGCGATACCTTCTAATGTATGGTTTGTCATTCTTGCTCTCACAGGCTGGCCGATTGTTGTCGAGTAGCTTTCCCATAATATTTTCAACATCCCAAAGCCCTCGTCAATATACATTTGCGTATAAAGTTCTGTGTAAAACAACACAGCTCGAACTAGTTCTTGCCGATTGACGGTTTGTCCACTTTTCATTTTTAAAGACGTTGCAATATCTTGTACTTCTAAATCAAAATCTTCTTTATCTTGATTCACATTTAATCCAATCCCTACAATTAATGCTTGTATGCCGTCAGCATCTGACTGAAGTTCTGTCAATATACCTGTACATTTCTTGCCATTTAATAAAATATCGTTCGGCCACTTGATGTTAGGTTGCAATGCAGTTACTTCTTCGATCGCTCGAACGATTGCAACAGCTGTTACTAGTGTAAATTGAGGTGCTTTTTGAGGCGGCACGTTAGGACGCAGAATAATACTCATCCAAACCCCTTTGTGAGCAGCAGAATCCCATTTTCTAGCCATCCTGCCACGTCCGGCTGTCTGCGTTTCTGTCAGTACCACCGTGCCGTCTGGAGCACCTTCTTGCGCTAATTGATGTGCAATGATTTGAGTAGATGTGCAGCTTTCTACATATTCCATTTCTTGTCCAATTCGTTTTGTTTTTAATCCTGTTTGAATTGTAATTGGCTCTAATGTATCGGGTATTGTAACAATGCGGTAGCCCTTTTTTTTGACAGATTCAATTTCATATCCTTTTTCTTCGAGCTCTTTCATATGTTTCCAAATGGCCGTTCTGGAAATCCCAAATTCATCTGCTAATTGCTGGCCTGACACAGCTTCACCATTCGACTCCATCAAACGTTTCGCTATTTTATGCGTGACGGTGATATTCATTTACAAACCAGTCCTTTATCTTTTCTTTGTCATTATCTAATTCACTATAAACTATTAACTTTTCCATTTTTTCAAGCCATACTTTTAGCCAAGGTCCTGAGTTCTCTCCACTCCACTGCATAAAATCTCGACCATTTACAGCTAAATCAGATTTTTTTTGTATTGGTAACAAGGATTTTTCTTTTTCCAACTCCAAGTTTACCTCTTTCACTCGAGCAACCATTTTCAATTGTTCTATCGAATACGAATACATTGTCCACCGATCCCACGTAGTCAAAGCTGCCAGTTCTAAACATTTTTCAATAAGTCGCTTTTCTTCATTGGAAAAGCGGTAGTCTTTTATAGCTGAAAATGGTTGATTTTGTTGATGCAATAAATAAAACCAACCAAAAACAGCATGGCCATTTGTCCTGTAGAGTGTCCAGTCTTTTTCAAAAAGCTCACCTGCTGGTATGAATTTCGTCAATCCTGAACATTTCAAGTACTTCATACTTTTTTGTACATCCGGATTAGTGAAAGTTTTGTCAATTTCCGATTTTAACCGTTCAACTGCAATCGATTGAATTAACGAAACATGACTTTGTATTGAAGTAAAAGTCTCGGATTCAATAGTAAAACCTAGTTGACCCGAAAAACGAATTGCTCTCAGCATGCGTAATGCATCTTCTTGAAAACGCTCGTCTGGCTTACCAACTGCACGAATAATTCGACTTGTTAAGTCTTTTTTTCCTTCGAAAGGATCGATAACTTTTAAGCTTTCAGTCATTGCCATCGCATTAATCGTGAAATCACGTCGTTGAAGATCTTCACGAAGCGATTGAACAAATTCAACAGAATCAGGTCTGCGGTTGTCGGAATAACTACCTTCTGTTCGAAACGTCGTAACTTCAATACCTTCTCCGTCTAGTAGCACCAACACAGTACCATGTTCGATTCCTGTATCTACTGTTCGAGTAAACAATGCTTTGACTTGTTCGGGTAATGCAGAAGAAGCTACATCCACATCGTGAGGCACTTTTTCTAATAAATAATCACGGACGGCTCCGCCGACTATATATGCATCAAACCCAGCTTTTTTCAAGATTTTGATGACTTTAGTGGCTGTGTTCATTTGTTGTTACCTTTATCCATTAATTGCTCATAAAATCCTTCATATTGTTCTAAAATTTTAGATGAATAGAAACGTTCAGCTACTGTTTTCAAGGCTCCTTGTCTCAACTTTTGTAATTGCGAGTCGTCACGTAGCATTTGAATGGCATATTCAGCTGCTTTTTGTGTATCGCCTAATTCAACAAGATACCCATTAATACCCGGTTCAATAATTTCAGGCATACCTCCGATATTCGAGCCAATAACTGGAACTCCGCACGCCATTGCTTCTAATAGCACTAAACCAAATGCTTCTTTTTCAGATAACAATAGTTTAATATCACTCATACTATAAAATTCTGCTAGACCGTCGCGTTTACCAAGAAACAAGACATGCTCGTCTAGTCCGAGTTCTCGCACTTGCTGGATGATGCGTCCCATCTCAGGTCCATCACCGACCAATAATAATTTACACTTTACTTTTTCATGCGTTAATGCAAACGTTTCAACCACATCTTGAACTCGTTTCACATTACGAAAGTTCGAAACATGAATCATGACTTTCTCATCTGCATCAATACCAAGCTGTTGTTTTAACTCGGTCGCATCTTGTGGAAAGTATTCACGTTCATCAACGAAATTATAAACAGTTTCAATCGTTTTGTTAGGCTGAATCAGCTCGTGTGTTTGTTCTTTTAACGAGTTCGATACAGCTGTTACAATATCAGATTTTTCAATGCCATAACGAATGGCTTCTTTTAAAGAAGAATCTGCTCCTAACACCGTAATATCTGTGCCGTGTAAAGTCGTCATAATGCCAATGTTTGACCCTGCCATATCGCGTCCCAAAATAGCACAAACTGCATGTGGAATTGCATAATGAACGTGTAAAAGATCCAAGCCTTCGTTTTTAATCACTTCAGAAATTTTGGTAGCTAACGCAATATCGTATGGAGCATATTGAAAAACAGAATACGTATTAATGTCTACTTGATGATTGTAAATATTAGCGTAAGTTTTATTTAAACGAAAAGGTGTGCTAGATGTAATAAAATGCACTTCATGTCCTTTTTCTGCCAACATCTTTCCTAACTCTGTGGCAATAACGCCAGACCCTCCAACAGTCGGATAACAGGTGATGCCAATTTTCATTTTCCGCACATGATTCTCTCCTATCCTCTTCTTTCTCCAAGTAAACGCCAATTAACAAAGCCCTCTTCTAAGCCTTTTAGAAGCACTTCAGCAGTTCCCATATTTGTAGCCAACGGAATGCTATAGACGTCACATAGACGTATCAAAGCCGTTACATCCGGTTCATGTGGCTGTGCTGTCAAAGGGTCACGAAAGAAAATAACCATGTCCATTTTGTCTTGCGCAACCATGGCACCAATTTGCTGATCGCCACCAAGTGGACCTGACCGGAAACGATTGACTTGTAAATTGGTTTCGTCAATGACTCGTTGTCCTGTAGTTCCAGTTGCGTACAATGTGTGTTGAGCAAAAATCGGCTCATAAGCCGTCGCAAATTGGATTAAATCGTCTTTTTTTCTATCATGCGCAATTAATGCGATATTCATTAGATCGTCCCCTTTAGTCAATTATGTGTTCCAAGCCATAAATAAGTTCTTCTTTATCCATTACTGTCTTAATGGATAACACAACTCCTGACATAAATGAGCCTCTATTAAAAGAATCGTGGCGAAGTGTCAGCAATTGACCTTCTCCACCAAGTAAGACTTGCTGATGAGCAACTAAACCAGGCAACCGAACACTGTGAATGCGCATGCCGTCGTAATTAGCACCACGAGCTCCTTCGAGAATTTCTTTTTCACGAGCATGCCCTTGTGGATGAATCGGTCGATCTTGTGAAATCAGTTGTGCTGTTTTTAATGCTGTTCCAGACGGAGCATCTAATTTTTGGTCATGGTGCATTTCGATAATTTCAACATCTGGTAAATACTTAGCAGCTTGTTCTGCGAATTTCATCATTAATACCGCTCCGACCGCAAAATTAGGTGCGATGATACATCCTATTTTCTTATTTTTTGAAAGAGCTCCTAATTCACCAAGTTGTTCGTCTGAAAAACCGGTTGTTCCAACGACTGGGCGTATGTTTAATTCTAAAGCATGTTTTGTATGTTCATATACAAATTCCGGTGTTGTTAAATCGACGAGCACGTCAGGTGTTGTTTTTAAATAAAGCTCTTCAAGGTTTGTGAAGATAGGTACATCAAAATTAGACGGAAATAAATTGGTATCTGCTAAGGTTCGTCCAACTTCTTTATAGTCAAATGCGGCTACCAATTCCATATCAGGATTATTCATTACCGTATGTACAGCTTCTTTGCCCATTTTGCCTCTTGCTCCTGCAATAGCTACACGAATCATCATTTTTGCTCGTCCTTTCTCGTCCAGCGGTTTTGATCGCGCGTATTAAATTTTTCGATCACCCGGTCGTGTGCATCTGCCAAATTAACATCCATAGAGTTGGCCATACATATTAAGACAAATAAAAGATCGCCCATTTCTTCTTCGATGCTATTGTCGTCTTCTGAATTTTTCTTTTTTTTCGGTCCGTATTGATGCATGACTTCTCTTGAAAGTTCACCCATTTCTTCAGTTAAACGAGCCATTAGTTCCATCGGTTGAAAATAACCTTCTTTAAATTGTCCAATATATACGTCCACATCTTCTTGTAACTGTTTCATCGTTTTTTCGCCGCTCATTTCATCACACTCCTCAGTCAATCGTAAAGAAAACAAGGGATGTTGTCAAAATACATTATTTAAACGATAATACAGAAGTTGATATTTACGAAAGGGGCTTGGCAGTATTGAAAGAACTAAAATTTAAGAACATCTTTTTTATCATTCTTGGGGCTGCTATTTACAGTTTTGGATTTGTTCACTTTAATATCCAAAATGAATTAGGAGAAGGCGGTTTTGCTGGGATTACATTGATTTTGTACTTTATATTTAATTGGGACCCTGCTTTAATGAACTTGCTTTTAAACATTCCATTATTTTTCATAGGGTGGAAACTTCTTGGTAGAAAAGTTTTTCTTTATACCATTATCGGAACTGTAGCCGTTTCCGCGTTTCTAAAGATTTTCCTCATTTATGAAGTTCAAATTAATTTACAAGATGATTTATTTTTAGCTGCATTGTTTGCAGGTGTTTTTGTCGGCATCGGACTCGGTATTATTTTCCGGTACGGTGGAACTACAGGAGGCGTCGACATAATCGCACGCTTAGCTCAAAAATACATTGGGTGGAGTATGGGAAAAACCATGTTTTTGTTTGATGCAGGTGTCATTATGCTGTCATGGCTAACGTTTCTCGATCACCGTTCCATGATGTATACACTTGTTGCTGTTTTTGTCGGTGCACGCGTTATTGACTTTGTGCAAGAAGGTGCTTATTCTGGCCGTGGTGCATTAATCATTTCAAATTCCCAAGAAGAAATCGCCAGTCGCATTGCTATTGAAATGGATCGTGGCATTACCATTCTTCGAGGTTATGGTCATTTCACAAAAGAAGAACGTGAAGTTTTGTATTGCGTAATCGCAAGAAACGAAATCGTTCGATTAAAAAGCATTATCAACTCCGTCGATCCTCATGCATTCGTGTCGTTGATGGACGTTCACGATGTCATGGGTGAAGGTTTTACACTTGATGATGAAAAACGCCCAATTGAATAATAATTATGTATAAAAAAAACGGCCCAATACGCGGGCCGTTTTTCTATGAGCGGTTCATGCTTGTATAGATTAAAATCAATCGTCCCAATTCAAGAACTGCAACTGCAGTAGCTGCAACATACGTCATTGCTGCTGCACTCAACACTTTTTTAGCGTGACGTTCTTCTTCGTTGCGAATAATGTTATGCGATAACAATTGATCCATCGCGCGACTAGACGCGTTAAACTCTACTGGCAGGGTCACGAGCTGGAAAACTACTCCTGCAGCAAGTAAGATAATACCAATTAATAATGCACCACTCCATGCAGAAAAGAATCCAATCATAATAAAAACCCAAGACATATTTGATGAAATATTAACAATTGGCACAAGACGATGACGCAAGCGCAAGAACGAATAATCTTCTGCATCTTGAATTGCATGACCAACTTCATGAGCCGCAACAGCTGTACCAGCGACAGAAGCATCATTGTAATTATGGCTACTAAGTGCCACTATTTTAGTCACAGGATTATAGTGATCGCTGAGAATGCCGCGACTTTCTACAACTTTAACATCACGCAAACCATTAGCATCCAATATAATACGTGCTACTTGAGCACCTGTATGTCCCGATGTTGAACGTATTTTCGAGTATTTTCCATATGTTCGTTTTAATTTAAATTGAGCCCATAATGGGATGATTAACAAAAGGATAAAATAGAAGATATAACCGCCTATACTCATCTGTAAATCAGCACCTCTTTCTATTTGATGCTCTTATTTTACTTTCAATAGTCAATGTTGGTCAACTAAAATGGATTGTGTTTTATTCAAATGAGCTACATAAAAGGCAAAGCCGACACAAGCGATAGAAAGCCAAAAAGTAAAATAGCCAATTTGGCCGCTGTATTCGTTTAATCTGCTATAAATAGGCATTTGGTCAAAAACATAATCAATCACATCATTATGCAATGTCCAAATCGCAGTTAACGCAACTGAGAGCCATCCAAAACGATAATGCTCGATATAAAGAACCGCTTGCAATGCCATTGCAAAGTGAGAACCTATTAACATCCAGCCAATCCATCCGATTGAACCCGTTTCCCACAAGGTTAGCAAATTCATAACAACTGCCCACAAACCATATTTAATCAACGTGACAAACGCCAATGCTTCAATTAATCGATTACGCTTACCAAAAATCCATAAGCCAAGTACAACTGTAAAAAACAAGCTAGCTGTTGGGCTATCCGGAACAAATATTAAGAAAATGGGTTCTGTAATTTTTAACTGCCAGCCATACCATATGTATCCATAAACTGTACCACCTAAGTTGACTAAAAACAGCAAAATCAAAAATGGGCGGTACATTAGCCAAGCTGAAATCTTAATCGCGAAGGAAAGCATCATTTTTCTTCCTTTCAAGGTAGAAAAAAAGAGCCGGTTTCCCGGCTCTTTTTCAATTATTGATTATTCTGCTTCAAGGCCTGAAATAAATTCAGCTAGGACTTGGAGATCTTCATCTGTTCCATCCCATGAAGGAGGCATCACTTGAGCTCCACCTTCTTTAATCCCGTTAACAGCAATTTCAGAGATTTCTTCAGGTGTCAAGCCAGTACCAACTAATGTTGGTCCAACAGCTCCTTCTAAATTATCTCCGTGACAACTAATACATGCAGCGCCAGAATATACTTCATATCCTGGATCAGTTGTATCGATTTCCACTTCTTCTGTAATTTTCCCTTGTGCTTCAGCAGCTTCCCAATCATGGTTTGCTACTGATTCCCATGTAAGGAAAATGATAGCTGCAATAGCAAGAATCATAAATCCTGTTGGCAATGGGCGTTTCGAAGGACGTCTTTCCGGTCCACGATCCAAGAATGGTGCTAACATAAGTGCTCCAAAAGCAAGTCCTGGAACAATGATAGCGCCTACGATATTGAATGGTCCGGAAGCAAATTGGTATTTCAGCAATTGATATAAGAACAAGAAATACCAGTCTGGTAAAGGAATATATGCTGTATCAGTTGGGTCAGCCTGGCCTTCAAGAGGCGATGGGTGAGCAACTGTCAACAGCAGATAACCGATTAAGAAAACTGAACCAATCATCCATTCTTTCAAAAGGAAGTTAGGCCAGAAAGCTTCTGTTTTACCAGGGTATTCGGAGTAATCTTTAGGAACATTCGGCTGACGGAATTCCAAACCTGGAACACGCGAATCCCCTACAAATTTCATCCCTTTTCCGCGATGCATAAGTGTTCCCTCCTTAAAAAATCCTTGTTACGCAATGATTTATAGCGGTCCTGAAATACCTTGTCTTCTGATCATGATAAAGTGAGCAGCTAGCAACCCAAGCAACGCTGCAGGTAAGAAGAAGACGTGGATAGCGAAGAATCGTGTCAAAGTCTGTGCACCAAGGATTGTTGAATCCCCAGCCAATAGAATTTTGATCGAGTCGCCGATTACCGGTACAGAAGCCGCAATTTCAATTCCAACTTTTGTTGCGAATAAAGCTTTCATATCCCATGGAAGCAAGTAACCTGTAAAGCTTAGCCCAAGGATTACGCCGAATAGTAAAACACCTACTACCCAGTTCAATTCACGTGGTTTCTTATAAGAACCTGTAAAGAATACTCGTAGTGTGTGAAGGAAAATCATAACAACTACAAGAGAAGCCCCCCAGTGATGCATCCCACGCACAATTTCTCCAAAAGCAACTTCATTTTGAAGATAATAAACCGACTGCCAAGCATTTTCAATATCTGGCACGTAATACATCGTTAAGAACATACCGGATAAGATCTGAATCACTGTAATGAAAAATGTAAGTCCCCCAAAACAATAAACAAATGCTGAAAAGTGGTGTGCGGGGTTTACGTGCTCAGGTACTTCATGGTCAGCAATATCACGCCAGATAGGCGTAATGTCCAATCGCTCATCAACCCAATCATATAACTTGTTTAGCACTGGTGTCGTACCCCCTAACTATTAAACTAGTGTGTTTGGTCTTACTGCGCCGATTGCAACAAAACCATCTTGTTCTTTAACTTGATACTCATCGAGTGGTCCAAGCGGCGGTGTTCCTGCAATGTTTTGACCGTTTTTTTCATAACGGCCAGCGTGACATGGACAGAAAAATTGTGAAGGGTGTTCTGGACTTCCGGCCCAGTTCACTGTACAACCTAAATGTTTACAAACTGGTGAAAGTGCGATTAATTTATCGCCTTCTTTATACACCCAAGCTGAATTCGTCACTTCAGATTTGTACCATGCATCTGTTTGTTCAAATGTAAAGTCGACACGTACTGGCTCTTCTGTGATATCAGCTACAGCTTGATCAGTTAAAACGTAGTCTCCGCCTTCATGTTGTTGAAGAATCGGGTCTACTGCAAAACGAACCATTGGCATCAACATACCTGCTGCCATGAAACCACCTACACCTGTTAATGTGTAGCCTAAAAATTGACGTCGTGATACACGATTATTACTCATCCTTTTCCCCCCTCTAACATTCAAGGTCAGTCCAATGGACATACTCATTCAAATATAATTACTAGGACAACCTAATGATATATCAATCAATTCTGTAGGTCAATATCGCAAAGAGGCTATTCAAGCAGTTTGTGAACATTTCATGAATGATGTGCCCATTCTTTTGTAAATAGCGGCAATACCTGCCTTAACTGATCTTCCATTACCGAATTTTTAAACGATTGATCCATATCTTCTATTGGAATCGCCGGTAACCATAAAACATTTTTCAAACTATCGAGTGTCCGCCATTCAGAATCAGTAGTCATGTAAAATATATGTTTGAATTTTGTATGCTCTACTTCTTTTGTCAGTTCATCAGCTATACGTTGTCGATCTGCCGTTTTTCCGTAAGAAATAGGCGGAAGCAAAAGAATTCGTCCTTTAAATTGCTTTTCTAATAAGGCCGTTAAATTTTGCAAGTATTCAGAAGCTCCTGCACTTGACTTCATTCCTGTTTCGCTCAAATCTAATTGAAGGAGGGGAACTACTACTGTATCGATATAGTCCTGCTGACTTAAATATTGATCAATTTCTTTTCCGATAAAATGCATAGTCGCTTTTCACTCTCCGTCTTTTTTAATAGAATTTAAGGCTTGTAACATTGCTGAAAGTTCAAAGAAACGGTCACGATTATTAGCATCTAAAGCTCTATCAATTTGTTTATAAAGAGATTCTTCTTGAAAAACCGATATGCTCTCTGCAAGGATTTTTTCAGCAGTTTGACGATCTTTTTCATCAATAGATGCATCTTCAGGTATATATGGATTTTCTTCTAGCACCGATAAATATAATGCCGGTGGTGGAATGTTTGGAAAGTTTAATTGAATATATAAATGTTCTTCTGGATTTAACCGCAAATCATGAAATGATTTTTCCGCATCTGCTGTCATTAAATTCCCTTTGTAAAAGCGGAATGGAATTTCTTTCGACTCAGTTGAGGACATGACCATCGCACGTGGACAATAATGCGCTTCTTCAACAAAATGGGTTTTATCGAGTAGCTCTTCGTTACTTAGCATATAGTTCAGAATCCAAATGCATTCACGTCTTTTCATCTTGTATGATTGCAAGAACCAACGGACAAATTGCTTTTTTTCACCTAATGATATTGAAGCGGTCATGAGATTTCCTCCTTTCAATCGAAAGACTGTTGCCAATCGAACCATTCGGGATTTTCTGGTTCTAGTACTTGCAACTCTTTAATAATTTCGAGAGCAGCTTCTCTTTTTCCTTCTTCTATTAAAAATAAAGCGTATTTCTTTAGAAAAACAACGTCGTCTTTAAAAGAACTATAAGCTTTTTCATAATAAACCATTGCTTGTGTATAGTCTTCCGTACGTTCATAGGCTTCTGCAATCATGGGATACAATCCAGACCAGTCATCTCCACTTTCAATGACCATTTTCGCAAGCTCTAGTACGTCATCATCTTGCTCTTGTAAATGGAAATAAGATATCAGCGTATAGATCGCTTCCATATACTCTGGGTCTAGCGCGATTGCCTGTCGCAAATGATGGACGCCTTCATCTGGCTTGCCCAGTTTCAACGCAAGTTTTCCTGCAAACAGATACAGCTCTTTATCAAATTCGTCTCTTACGATGCCTTCACTTATTGCTTGATATGCAGCTTGATAATCCTCCGACATATTCAAGCTTTGAGCTTTTAATAAATAAGCGGAAAAATAGTCTGAATCAATTCCAATTAATTCGTCAAGACGGCGAACAGCCATCTCGTATTGACGCGTTTGAAAAGCTGCGAATGCTGCTCCGAACAAAACGTCGGGCGAAGCTTGACCCTCTAGAGCCTTTTCATAATAAGGTAAGGCCTCTTCATAAGCTGCTCCTGCACTGTATACTTCAGCAAGTCTCTCAGAAATATTGACGCCTTCAATAACAATTTGCTGTGCTTCGAGCTGTTGATATATTGTCGCAGATTCTAGGTAACGTCCAGAATCTAATAATAATTCTGCTTTTGCTTGTTGCAAAAGTGGTTCATCTGGCATTAATTCAATTGCTTCATTTAACCGATTTTCCGCAGCTTCGATCAAGCCTTGTAATTGGAACAAATCCGCTAATGTTACAAGTGCTTGAGCATATAATTCATCGTCTTTTGGAATTTCCATCAAAGCATTTAATGCATCATCTTCTCGGTCTGCATCAATTAATAAATTAGCTCGGTCAATAATGAGCTGTGCTTCTTCTGGAAAAATAAACTCAAGATGTTCGATTACTTTGATTGCTTCTTCCACAAATCCGATTTCTGCTAGCCACTCTGACAAACCGTATTGCTCATCAGGATCATCTTTAAGTAAATAATCATCGAGTAAAGTATTTAGAAGATCTGGATCTCCTTGCTCAACCGCTTTTTGTATTTGTTCTATAGTCGCCATACAATCACCTATTCCTTCACATTCTACCTATCATCCTACACGAAAAGCAGTTATTATCATAATAAAAAACTCTCCATTAGGAGAGTCATTTTGTCAGTAAATTGAGATGTTCAAAGAAACTTGGATAGGAAATTGAAATGCATTCGGCATCATTTATCACAACTTCTCCCGTCGCTGCTAAAGCAGCTATGCCCGCCATCATTCCTAAGCGATGATCCCCGTAGGAAGTCATTTCAGCACCTATTAAACTTGTTGGACCGTGAATAATCATGCCGTCTTCTGTCGCTTCGATATTCGCGCCCATTTTTGACAATTCTTTAACAACTGCCGCAATACGATCTGTTTCTTTTACACGCAATTCTTCAGCATCTTTAATAACGGTCGTTCCTTCTGCTTGAGTAGCAATCAATGCGATCAAAGGAAGTTCGTCGATTAAGCGGGGAATCATCTCGCCACCAATTTCGATTCCTGTCAATACGCTTGAGTAAATTGTCAAGTCAGCTGAGCGTTCACCTTGTGCGTCATTTTCTTTTATTTCAATATGCGCACCCATTTGTCTAACAACATCTAAAATTCCTGTACGTGTTGGGTTGATACCGACATTTTTTAATACTACTTTACTGTCTTGCGTAATTAAAGCAGCTCCAATCATAAAAGCTGCAGACGAAATATCTCCAGGAACTTGGACATGAGCCGCCGTGAGCTTTTGACCACCTTCAAGTTTAATGACATGATCTTCGCGTATAATTGTTGCGCCAAAATGTTCCAACATAATTTCTGTATGGTCACGCGATACAATCGGTTCGTGGATAATGGTTTTGCCATCTGCTTTTAAGGCAGCTAATAACACAGCTGATTTCACTTGTGCGCTAGCAACCGGTAACGTATAGTCAATTGCTTTCAACTGTGTTCCTTGAATTGCTAACGGTGTGTATTGTCCGTCTTGACGCCCTCTAATATCCGCACCCATTTCACGAAGCGGATTGATGATTCTCTTCATTGGACGTTTAGCAATTGATTCATCTCCAGCCATGATTGAATGAAAGGAAGTTCCCGCTAATAATCCGAGCATTAGACGTGTGGTCGTACCTGAGTTTCCTGTATCTAAAACTTGGGAAGGCTCTCTCCAAAAATCGTCTCCTTGGCTTTTGATGGTCACTAAATCGTGTGTCACATCGATTTCTACGCCCAACTTTTCAAAACAGGAAATTGTGCTCAAACAGTCATCTCCCATAAGAAAGCCTTCGACTGTCGTCGTGCCCGTCGCTATAGAACCAAACATAATTGCTCTGTGAGAAATTGATTTATCTCCCGGAACTTGTATGCTGCCTGTTAAGCTTGGTTTGTTAAATGATAACGATAAAGCCATGGAGTCATCCATCCTCTCAAGAAATATATGTATCGTAAATCGTGCGCGTTGAAATGCATTTTTGTGCGCGTGCGCGATCTTCAGTAGTTTGAAAACTAATTATTAGAATACCGAAGACATCTTCACGTGTTTCTAAAATTCGCAAATTGACAATGCTGATTTGTTCTTCTGCCAAATAACCTGTCAATTCCGAGATAACTCCTGGCACATCAGGTATATCAATATATAAATCAAACACTGAAAACATAGCACCATGTCCAGAAATCGGCAATTTATCTCGAACCATTTTGGCGTGTGTAAAATATTCTTGAATTGGCTCTGGTTCATTTTTTTGAAGCATTTGCTTTAACTCTTCCATTTGCTCCATCCAGTTGTCTAATTGCTGAACAATCATCGTATTGTTTTGAGTCGTAATATCTCGCCACATTTCTGGATTTGCTGAAGCAATACGTGTAGTGTCCCGAAAACCACCCGCCGCTAATTGACGAGTGAATGGGAATTTCTCTTCGTGGTCAAGTTGATGAACGAGCGACGCCGCAATTAAATGCGGAAAATGACTCACAATTGCGGTCATGTGATCATGTTCTTCAGCAGTTAACACTTTGATTTTGGCTTTCGTAACAGACAATAAATCCGTTAAAAATTGCAGATGCTTTTCATCTGTTTGATTGTCTGGCGTTAAAATATAAAACGCATTTTCAAACAGAACTTCTTTTGCAGCTTCTACACCACTTTTATGCGATCCAGCCATAGGGTGACCACCGATAAATAGGTGATTTAGCTTTTTAGAAGCTTCCATTATTTGTGTTTTTGTACTGCCTGTATCCGTTAATATTACATCATCTTTTAATTTCCAGTACTTGCTTTGTTCCATTAACTTGATCGTAGCACCTACAGGCGTCGCAAAAACAATAACATCCGCTTCCGAGGCGGCTTGCTCAAGTGATGGCGGTGAACTATGTATAATACCCATTTTAAAGGCTTTTCTTGAAGTCAACGCACTAGAATCATAGCCTGCCACATGGATATCGCTATTACGCTGAAGCGCTTTTGCGAGAGATCCACCAATCAATCCCAATCCAATAATTAAAATATGCTTAGTCACTTTTCACTCACCTGGCTTTTAGCTGATAAATCCGGACGTAATTTTTTCGCTTCGTTTAAATAAACATGATGAATTTCTTTTTGACCTGACTCTGTATTGACATGCATCATGACACGAATGCATAAAGGCATACTGCCTGGAACATCCATTTCATGCGTACACATGACAGGTACATAATTCCATTCTTCAATAGTTCGTACTGCTTTAGCAGGAAAAGCTGACGAAATATCTGTAGTTGTCGAAATGATGACAGATGCGACATCATCAGGTTCAACATTGTTTTCTTTGGCCATTTCCAAAACAAGACGTTGTGTTTCTTTTTGGATTTCATCCGCATGATCTGCAGAAACCGTAATTGCACCTCTTATTCCACGTATCATGAAATCACTTCTCCTATCCGCAAAATTAGTTTCTCATAAGCTGAACGCGCACGTTCTTCATCTATTTCTTCTACAAATGGTTGTCCTGTTTGTTCGAGAAGAACAAAATTCAATTTCCCTTTAGACGATTTTTTATCTTTTTTTATATAAGGCAGTAATGCTTCAAACGATAGTTCTTTAAGTAAATAAAGTGGGTAGTTATTAAATACAGACCATTGAATAAATTCGTCTAATTTATCATGATTGGACAAAAGCAACACATACGTCATCCCAACCACTACCGCTTCACCATGCGTAACATTGCCATAGCCAAGATAACCTTCCATAGCATGGGCTAATGTATGTCCAAAATTCAAATATTTCCGGACGCCGCCTTCAAATTCATCTTCTTCAACAATCGCCGCTTTTACAGCAATGCCTTTTTCTAAATGATGAGTTAAGTCTGTTTCAGTCAGTTGCTTAAAATCCTTGATAGCCAATATTTCCTCTAGCCAACCTTCGTTGGATATAAAAGCATGTTTGATCACTTCTGCCATACCTGAACGAACTTCACTAAGGGGCAATGTGGCTAATAATGAACTATCATACAAAACGGCTTTTGGCTGATAAAACGTCCCAATCATATTTTTTCCCAGCTCGTGATTGATGGCCGTTTTTCCACCTACTGCACTGTCGTGGGCCAAAATAGTTGTTGGTAGTTGTATAAATGAAATACCGCGCATAAATGTTGAAGCGACAAACCCAACAACGTCTCCTGTAGCGCCTCCACCAAATGCTAGCAATAAAGAATTTCGTGAACAGTCTTCAGCTAGCAAAAAGCTATGGCAAGCCATAAAAGTTTCCACAGATTTTGCGCTTTCTCCTGACGGAATTGTAAAAACAGCAATTTCCCAATTTGATAAAAAATTCATCAAATAGTCTAAGTGAAGCTCCGCGACCCGTTCATCAGCGATAACCACAATTTGATCGGCTGCATCCAGTAAAGGCCGATAAGTATCCGTAAACAACTCATATACTTCAGAACCAATATGAACGTTATAGGGATGATCAGCTTCGACCCACAATTGCTTCATATTTAAAACTCCTTCGTGTAATCCATATAGTTTTTCAAATTGTCCACCAAGCGCGGCATTTGATCTGCATCAAATTGCTCTAATAATGCGTTTGCTACTTCCCAAGCGACAACGTGCTCTGCAACAATCGAAGCCGCCGGCACGGCACAGCTATCTGACCGCTCAATACTTGCTTGGAAAGGTTCTTTTGTTTCGATATCAACACTTTTCAGTGGTTTGTATAAAGTTGGAATAGGTTTCATTACTCCTCTTATAATAATTGGCATACCCGTCGTCATGCCACCTTCGAATCCGCCAAGGTTATTAGTTTTACGCGTGTACCCATTTTCTTTATCCCATAAAATTTCATCATGAACTTCACTACCGGGTTTTCTGGCCATTTCAAATCCTAAACCGAATTCGACACCTTTAAAAGCATTAATACTCATAATGGCAGCTGCCATTTTAGCATCAAGTTTTCGGTCGTAATGAACATAACTACCAATTCCTGCTGGCATACCTTCTACAATCACTTCGACTGTACCACCTATAGAATCGCCATTTTTCTTTGTTTCATCAATTAAATCTGTCATTTTTTTCGTTATCGATGGATCTGCACAATATACGGCATCATTTTCAACAATTCCTCTGATTTCATCAGCGGACTTTCCAAGATAACTTTCAGGATTTACTTTAATGCCGCCTATTTCTGTAACATGCGAAACAATTTTGATGCCAAGTTCAGCGAGTAATTGCTTGGCTACTGCTCCTACTGCTACTCGCACCGTTGTTTCGCGCGCTGACGAGCGTTCTAAGACATTCCGAAGATCGCGGTGACCATACTTCATGCCTCCGTTTAAGTCTGCGTGTCCAGGACGTGGGCGTGCTATTTGGCGTTTCACTTTTTCTATTTCTTCAATTGGTTCTATTCCCATAATAGAAGTCCAATGTTTCCAATCGTCATTTTTAACGACTAAAGCGACAGGAGACCCTAATGTTTTGCCGTGTCTGACACCTGAAACAATTTCGACTGTATCTTTCTCTATTTGCATTCTTCTGCCACGTCCGTGTCCACCTTGCCGTCTTTTCAATTCTTTATTAATCATTTCTGCCGTTAAAGGTAACTGCGCTGGCAACCCCTCTATAATGGCTGTCAATTGTGGACCATGTGATTCTCCTGCTGTTAAATAACGCATTTACACTTTCTCCCTTCAACGTGCTAAAGTATTTATATACCACTATACCATAAGACATTTCTTCAATTCCATACAAAAAGTAGATAAAGCGAAACTTCAATCAATTGAAAATCTTTACTATCATTACATCATTATTCTCCATAAAAAAAAAGCCGCCCCGCTTGGGACAGCCTTTTTATCGGGTAAATTAGTTAACCCAGTTATTCATTGTTTTTTCGTATGATACCAATTCTTCTTCTTTGAAGAACAAGCCGATTTCGCGTTCTGCACTTTCAGCAGAATCCGAACCGTGAATCATGTTTTTGCCAACAGTGACTGCGAAGTCTCCGCGGATAGTTCCTGGAGCTGCATCTTTAGGGTTTGTAGCGCCCATCATTTGACGTGCTGTCAAGATAACATTTTCGCCTTCCCAAACCATTGCAAATACAGGACCTGAAGTGATGAATTCAACCAATTCGCCGAAGAATGGACGCTCTTTATGCTCGCCGTAATGCTCTTCAGCCAATTCAGTTGGAATTTGCATCAATTTAGCACCTGCTAAATGATATCCTTTTTTCTCAAAACGTGCGACAATTTCTCCGATTACGTTGCGTTGAACGCCATCTGGTTTAACCATTAAAAATGTTTTTTCCAATGTAAACACTCCTCTATTAAAAGCTCGGGCTTTTTGCCCACCTTAAAAAATACTATCATTGTCGAGTCATTTGTCAACCGGCAACTTAAAAATTTCGCTTGCCGATAAAGAATGCAATTTTACGCATCGTTTTTACGCCTTGGCCTTTTGGTAAAAAGGACAGTTCACGCAAAGCCTTCTGAAGGTAACGCTCGCTCATTATTTTAGCTTCTTCAATTCCTGAACTATTGCGTATTGTACTAACAACTTTCAATCGCTCATCATTTGTTAATTCTTTGTTCAAATTGGCTTTTAACATAGCATATATTTCAGAATCATTTCGTGCACATAAAATGGGCAACGTAATATTCCCTTGAATAAAATCGCTACCTGCGGGTTTACCTAATTCTTCATCTGTTGAAGTAAAATCAAGAATGTCATCAATAATTTGAAAAGACATTCCGATAAAATAACCAAATCGACGTAAATGTGCTGCGGTTTTCTCATCCGTACCTGAGACAAGCGCACCCAATTCACAACTTGATGAAATCAGTAATGCCGTTTTTCGTTTGATGCGTCGTAAATAATCTCGCAAATTTTGATCTAATTTGTATTTATCTTCAATTTGAATAATTTCGCCTCGGCAAACTTCAATTAATGTTTTGGATAAAATTTCATGTACGCGAGGTGACTCTACTTCAGTAATTCTCTCTAGTGCTCTCGCCAAAATAAAATCGCCGGTATACATAGCCACACTGTTGTTCCACTGTGATTTAACAGTGGGTTTTCCTCTACGAATTTCTGAGTCATCTATGACGTCATCGTGGACTAAAGACGCCATGTGGATCAACTCTAGCGGCACAGCCACTTGTTTCATCACATCAATGTTATAGTCACCAAATTTTCCAGCAAGCAAAACAAAAACAGGTCGGATTCTTTTCCCTCCGGCCTGCAATAAATGAAGAGACGCATCATTTAAAAGGAGCGACTCGGAATCCACTGCCTGTTCCAATTCTTTCTCGATCATTTCTAGTTCCGGTTTAAGGTCGGAATAGAGCAATTTCAACTTCATCTTTTCCACTTAAAATCCTTCTCCCGCTAGTTTACTTTTTTTAATCCTAAATGGAGGGCTGCGGCGCCTCCAGTGTAAGGTTTGTATTTCACTTTTTCAAAGCCGACTTCTGCAAACAACTTCGCTAATTGTTTCATTCCGGGAAATGACTTAGCCGATTCTTGAAGCCATGAATATTCACTATAACTTTTTGCAAACAGTTTACCAAAAACTGGCATGATAAAACGGAAATATATTCTAAAAAACGGTTTAAATATAATATTTTCAGGCTGTGATGTTTCTAGACAAGCAATCATTCCACCTGGCTTTAACACGCGGTGCATTTCAGTAAGCGCTTGACGATAATCAGGTACATTACGCAACCCAAATCCAATAGTCGCAAAATCAAACGAATTGTCAGGATATGGCAGAGACATCGCATTTCCTTGTACTAATTGAATTTGCGGCATATCTTGTGTTTTATCATGTCCGACATTCAGCATATTTTGGCTGAAATCGAGCCCAATGACTTGTCCTGTTTCTCCAACTGCTTTTCCTAGTGCAATGGTCCAATCAGCCGTTCCACAGCAAACATCGATAGCTGCGGCACCTTTTGGCACTTGCATCTTATACATCGTATCTTCGCGCCATTTGTTATGTTGCTGAAAACTGATGACTGAATTCATTTGATCATAGTTTTCAGAAATTTTTTCAAATACTTCATGGACTCTTTGTTCTTTCGTTTTAGGCATATCAGTCATCCTTCTCGAGTCAGCTGCTCAGCTCTATGCTGGTGCGGGGTTATTTGATGGAGCAAAAACTGTTCTAATTCGTAATCGAGTTCACAATCCGTGATGGACATGATTATTTGTTCATGTAAACTAGTTAGTTTTTCCATCAACCAATATTTTATATAATCTTTATTGAGTAAAATCGTATTCGCTTCATGTATGAAATGCGTGTAGTTTTCAGATTCTAATCGCTCGAGTTCTTCGGTATACCGCAAGTAAAGCAATGCCTGTTTTGCAAGTTGAACATATTCAGAATACCCATAAAAAGTATAAAATGACATTAAAAGTTCAGTTTCAATAACGATTATTGCTTTTTCGATTTCATCCATCGTTCGAGATTTCTGTTCAAAAAAAGAAGTTTTACTTTCACTCACTCGAATAATAGCCGTTGCCAATTGTTGGACCATGGCAATGTTTTTTGTGCTAACAAGCATCTGATAATAAATACCGCTGTACAAGTCTCCAGCTAAAACTGTTAACTGCTGTTCTTTAACAATGGGAGTTTCTTCTCTAATTTGATCATGTGAGTGCAATGCTGCATAGACGATTGCAACTGTTTTTGCAGAGGATTCAATTTCCGTCGACCAAGTTTTTCCGCTAAAAAAAGGCAGTAGCAAAAAAAACAAACGGCACTCTTTGACAGAGGGACCTTCTGTAAATTGATCGAGTGTCCGCTGATGCACAGCATTCAAGATCTCGACTTCCATGGAGAGTATTTTCGATTGTATTTGATGTCCCTTCATACCGCTTGCTCCATTCATGATTTAGCCATACTGCATTAGTATATCACAGGCAAAGCCCTGCCTTCATCAATATCGTTTATTTTTTAGCTTCACTTTCAACGATACCATGAGCAGAATGAATTTCCGCTTTTCCGCGAATTTTCATAGCTGAAGTGTGCTCTGTAAATTGAGCAATCATCACTTCGCCTTTATCCAATTTTTCAGTATGGTGAAATTTTGTATCGTTGCCGCGAGTCAATCCAATTACGTTTACGCCATCTTCTTGGGCGCGAATTACAATATATTCTGTCTGAGCCATTTCCGCACCTACTTTTTCAATTTTAGTTCATATTGATATATGTGATAATTTCCGAACGTTTTACAGCATCGGTTTCAAGTATGCCACGCGAAACCGCTGTTACCGTTTTCGCTCCTGGTTTCTTTATTCCTCTCATTGTCATGCACATATGTTCCGCTTCAATCATGACATAAACGCCATATGGATTTAAAGTATCCATTAGCGAATCTGCAATTGACGAAGTAATGCGTTCTTGAAGTTGCGGTCGCTTAGCGACTGTTTCTACAGCACGAGCCAGTTTGCTTAATCCTGTCACAACTCCGTCGCGCGGAATATAGGCGATATGGGCCTTACCGAAAAAAGGCACAAGATGATGTTCACACATCGAGTAGAAAGGAATATCTTTGACGAGCACTAATTCTTCATGTCCTTCATGAAAAATCGTTTTGAAATATTCTTTTGGATCTTCTTTCAATCCGGAGAATACTTCCGCATACATCTTAGCTACCCTTTTAGGCGTATCCTTTAATCCTTCTCGGTTTACGTCTTCCCCAACCGCCTCTAGAATCATTGAGACTGCTTGTTCTATTTTATCAAGGTCTACTTTTGGTGCATTCACATCTATCATTCTGCTTCCTCCCGTTGAAGACGAATCGTTTTTTATAGCAGGATGCTAGCGGCTACTGTTATTCGCCTCTTAACGAAACCCTATCTAGTCTTTTTATCTCTATATTTTCAGTTTCGAAAGCTTCTCTTCAGACCCTAGCCATTTCACCTATGTGGCAAAAGACGTCGCTTCGTCAGGGCGTCTTTTGCCTGTCGGATCTTGACGGCTCTCTCTGCTTTTCTCACATGAATCGTAGCACACGCACAGGTGTTTCGCAAAATTGTTGGCTCAAAAAAAGGATGACTTTTGCAAGATTGTGTCTCGCAAAAGTCATCCTATGTACAGAGGCCGAAGCTTACTTCACTGCGTCTTTAAGCGCTTTACCTGGCTTAAATGCAGGAACTTTGCTTGCAGCGATTTCGATTTCAGCACCAGTTTGTGGGTTACGTCCTTTGCGGGCCGCGCGTTCGCGTACTTCAAAGTTACCGAATCCGATCAACTGTACTTTTTCACCTTTAGTTAAAGCGTCTTGAATCGTCTCAAATGCAGCGTCAACTGCTTTGGCAGCGTCTTTACGAGAAAGTTCAGCTGCTTCAGCAACAGAGTTCACTAATTCTGTTTTGTTCATGCTATTCACCTCCTCTCAAAGGGGATGCAACCATCAATCCTGTAAAAAGAGTATCACATCGAAAATTGCATAGCAACAACAAACAGCTCTCTTTTCCAATAAAACCTTCAAATACTGACATAATTTTCTAAAAAGAAGCTATTTCTGCTAAAACGCATTAAATCAAGGTTTCTGCTCTTCTAAAAATATCGGTTCATTTTCTTCGTTAATTGTGTAGGGAAGTGAGTACGCTGGCAAGACTGGGAAGTCTTCATATAGGATAAATCGAATATCTTGGCCAGGTTTTAACTCGCCTTCATATTCTTGAAGTGCTGTATAAAGATCCATTGCGTAATCAACATAAACATCTCCGCTTCCGGTAATCACCATTGGCAAATTTCGGTCACTATAAGGGCTAACTACTGTCGGTTCTTCTGAGAAACCCATTGCTTTGTGATTAAATTTGTAGACGTTATCCGCTAATATTTCTACGATTGGCGCTTGTCCGCCGTTAGCACTTTTCCGAACGTTTACAGACCTAATCGCTTCAGCAGCTTTTAAATCCACTAATTTTACCGTTGGATTTTCTTCAACGTCTATTAATACGTACTGAAAAACACCGCCTGTTTCATACGCATTGGACGGGATCTCCGCAGTATATTGAGGTACAATTTTCGAAAAATCTATTGGATATTTGATGTATTGATCAATATCCATATCTCTCGTTTTGATTGGTAACAGTCCACCCGTTTCATCTCTATATTGATTTACTGCATTTTGAACAGTGAGTAATTGATCTTCATAAGGAACTTGATTTCCAGCTCTCTCATCTCGTGGAAAACCACAAGCACTCAGAAGAACAACTATTGATAAAAGCAAACTTAGTATTGATATTTTTTTCATTTTTCTCACCTCACGCGCCGCCTGTAGGGCCGCTAAATACTGTGAATATCATGATGAAAAACCCAAGAATTAGCAAGATATAAGCAACTAACGCAAAAGTGAATTTAAGGATGCCATTCTTTAGTTTATATCTGCTCAAGTAAATCATACCCATAGAAATCATCAAAAAAGCAATTCCAGCAAATGATACCCACATTTTGTCTAAAGAACTCATAATTGCCCGCCTTTCATAGTGTTTCAGTCCATAGTATAGCATAAAAAAAGAAGAGTCAGCATTAAGCTTCCTCTTCTTTTGTGACAATTAAAGCAAGTCGACTAAATCTTCCATTTCGTTCTTTTTAGTCCGTCCCATTAAGCTTCCCGCTGCTTGTCCAGTTGATACATTTTCAAATAGAACTGAGTAAAGCGCAGCTGTAATTGGCATTGGTACATCGTATGCTTTAGAAAGCTGATAAGCGGCTTTAGTCGTTCGAATTCCTTCGACGACCATCCCCATTTCTTCCAGTACTTCATCTAACGATTTCCCTTTGCCTAGCATGTTTCCTGCTCGCCAATTGCGCGAGTGGACACTTGTGCACGTTACAATTAAATCACCCACTCCGGTCAATCCAGAGAAAGTCAGAGGTGTTGCACCCATCTTAACGCCTAAACGCGCAATTTCTGCTAGTCCTCGTGTCATAATGGCAGCTTTTGCATTATCACCAAACTCCAACCCATCAGTAATTCCGACAGCTAAAGCGATAATATTTTTCAAAGCTCCTCCAATTTCTACACCAATGACATCCGTATTCGTATAAACACGGAAATACTGATTCATAAATAGATCTTGGACTCGAATAGCCGACTCAGTGTTCTGACAAGCTGCTGTGACAGTAGTTGGATGTTCTTGAACTACTTCTTCTGCATGACTCGGTCCAGACAACACTACGATATCTTCAATCCATTGTTCAGGGATTTCTTCGCGAATCATTTCACTAATCCGCTTTAAGGAGTCTGGTTCGATTCCTTTTGAAACATGAACAAACAGTATTTTTCGATCAAGATTTTTTTTAATATCTCGGCATACTTCACGAATCGCTTTTGTTGGTACAGCTAATACAAAAACATCACTATGTGCAACCGCCAGAGGTAAGTCACTTGTTGCTTTCAAGCTTTCTGGCAATTTCACATCTTTTAAATAACGTTTGTTTGTGTGCTGGTTGATTTCATCGGCTTGTTCTTTCCGATGTGTCCAAAGAAGTAAATCATGACCATTTTGAGCAAGTACATAACTCAGCGCGGTCCCCCAACTTCCTGCTCCAAAAACTGAAACTTTTTCCATAAGCTAAACCCACCTTTTTATCTTAAGTACGAGCTCTCGTTATAAGACGAAGAGGAGTTCCTTCAAAATCGAAACTTTCGCGAATCCGGTTTTGCAAGAAACGTTCATAGCTAAAATGCATTATTTCTGGCTCGTTAACAAAAACCACAAATGTTGGTGGTTTGATCGCGACTTGTGTTGCATAATAAACGCGTAAACGACGGCCTTTGTCTGATGGTGCAGGGTTCATAGCTACTGCATCTTCGATTACTTCGTTTAAAATACTCGATTGGATACGTCTTGAGTGATTATCGTTCACTTTGTTGACAATTTCTAAAATATTATGCACACGTTTGCCGCTGATTGCTGAAACAAACATGATTGGCGCATAATCAAGGAATAAGAAATGCTCGCGAATTTTACGTGTGAAAACATTCATCGTTTTTTCGTCTTTTTCAATAGCATCCCATTTGTTTACGATAACAATAACTGCTTTACCAGCCTCGTGCGCATATCCTGCAATTTTCTTGTCTTGTTCTTGAATGCCTTCTTCTGCGTTCAAGATGACTAAAACAACATCTGAACGCTCGATTGCACGTAAAGCACGTAAAACACTGTATTTTTCTGTTGTTTCGTAAACTTTTCCTTTTTTGCGCATTCCCGCGGTATCAATGATGACATATGGTTGTTCATTGTATTCATACTGCGTATCGACAGCATCGCGCGTTGTTCCAGCTACTTCACTGACAATAACACGTTCTTCTCCTAAAAATGAGTTTACAAGAGAAGATTTGCCGACATTTGGACGACCAATCAATGAGAATTTAATGACATTGTCCGGATATTCTTCGTCATCTTCTGTTGGGAAGTTTTTAGCCACTTCATCCAGTAAGTCTCCTAGTCCCAATCCGTGTGATCCTGAAAGTGGAAAAGGTTCGCCCATACCTAGTGTATAGAAATCATATATCATATGACGCATATCAGGGTTGTCAATTTTATTGACAGCCAAAATAATTGGCTTTTTTGTTCGATATAAAATTTTGGCTACTTGCTCATCTTGTGTTGTAACACCATCGCGTCCATTTACAAGAAAGATAATAACATCTGCTTCGTCCATAGCAATTTCTGCCTGCTGACGGATTTGTTCAAGGAATGGCTCGTCACTAAGATCGATGCCTCCTGTATCTATAATATTAAATTCGTGTGTTAACCAATCTGCCGAGCTGTAAATACGGTCACGCGTTACTCCAGGAATATCTTCCACTATTGAAACCCGTTCTCCTACCACGCGATTGAAAATCGTGGACTTACCAACGTTCGGCCGGCCAACTATTGCTACTACCGGTTTTGACATAATAACTTCATCCTTCCACTTCTGATATGCCTATTATACACGAAAAAGAAGATGGCATCTGTTAAATGTCCATCCCCTTTATATGTGCAATATTCAGTTATCCTTCATAATTGCATAGCTTGCTGGATCAAAGCCTCTCATAGAAAGATATTGGGCTAATTCTCCAGTAATAATTGCAGGGCATTTCGGCAAATCTATCAATTTCTTAGCACCAAGCGCAGTCATCATCATCGACAAATCTTCGTACAATGATTCGATATCGGCAATTAATTGCTTTTCACCTTGTTGCATCGCAGTTTTTAAAAACGAACCGGCTAAACCTACAGCATCAGCGCCTAGTAAAAATGCTTTAATCATGTCTTGTGCATCTTGTATTCCACCAGATGCAAGCACAGTTTTATCAAATACACTTTTCACTTCTACGATTGAAGCAGCTGTCGGAATGCCCCAGTCTTCAAAATAAGCCAATTTTTTTCGACGTCGTTCATTTTCAATCTGTGCAAAATTTGTTCCACCAAAGCCACTGACATCAATTGCTGCTATAGCAGTTTGTTTTAATTTTTCTGCTGTTTCTCGAGACATACCGAATCCCGTTTCTTTTACAATTACAGGCACCTTTACTTGTTCAGCAATAGCTTCTATACGTTCGAGTGCACCACGAAAATCTCGATCTCCTTCGGGCATGGTTAACTCTTGAATAACATTCAAGTGAATTTGCAATGCATCGGCTTCGATCATCTCAATTGCATCTTGAGCTTGTTGCACAGTTGCTTCACTGCCAAGATTGCCAAAGAAAATACCATTTGGATTTTCTTTTCTGACGACAGCATAGGTACGGCGTTCATTTGCATCTTTTAAAGCAGCCATTTGCGATCCAACAGCCATAGCGACTCCGGTTTCTTTTGCAACACGTGCTAAAAGACCATTTAATTTTTGCGTATCGTGTCCACCGCCACCAGTCATTGCATTAATAAAAACAGGTGATTTCATCTTCAAATCACCTGTTTCGGGGTTTATACAACTATCAGATACCGCTGCATCAGGCAAAGCCTGATGCACAAACCGAATATCATCAAACATATTTTTACTACTTTGTCCCGTGGATAAAGCATATTGTATATGATCCATTTTCCGTTCGGCTCTCGACATATTATTCGGTTTTAAATCCTTTTAATTTATCACCGATGACGTCACTGATGGAGAAACCAGAAGACTCTTCAGGAATATCATAACTTGAGAAGTCTTGATCGTTTTGTTTTTCCTGTAAGTCTTTAATGCTAAGAGACAATCGCTTGTCAGCTTTGTTCACTTCTAATACTTTCACTTGCACTTCTTCGCCTTCTGTTAAAATTTCGTTCGGCGTTCCGATATGTTTATGGGCAATCTGCGAAATATGAACCAACCCTTCAACACCTGGCAATACTTCGACAAATGCACCATAGCTAACCAGTCGCTTAACCGTTCCGGTATGCACAGAATCTTTAGGTGCTTTTTCATCAATTGTATCCCATGGTCCAGGCAATGTATCTTTAATAGACAATGAAATACGTTCTGAATCCCGGTCAACTGACAGCACTTTTACCTTTACTTCTTGACCTTCTGTTACAACGTCAGAAACTTTCTCCACGTGTTCATGCGACAATTGAGAAATATGGACTAAGCCATCTACTCCTCCAATATCAACAAAAGCACCAAAAGAAGCAATGCGCTGAACTTTTCCGCTCAATTCATCTCCGGCATGGATTTGGCCCATTACTTGCTCTTTTTGTGATTCTTTTTCTTTTTCAATAACTGCACGATGAGACAAAATTAAACGATTATTCTCTTTTTCCATCTCAACTATTTTAAATGTTAATGTTTTGCCTTTATAGTCTTCAAAAGACTCGACAAAGTAATCTTCCACAAGAGAAGCCGGAACAAATCCGCGCACGCCCAAATCGACGACCAAACCGCCTTTAACAACGTCTTTTACTTCTGTTTCAATAATTTCTCCTGAGTGGAATTTCTTTTCCAAATCGTCCCATGCTTGTTCAGCATCTACTTTACGTTTGGATAAAACAAAGTTATCATCTTCGACTTTAGTGATAATCAGTTCTAACTCGTTTCCAACTTCAACAGAATCTGATGCTTTTTCGATATGCAAGCTTGATAACTCACTGATTGGAATAATACCATCAAAAGGCGCTCCTTCAATCGTTACCGTAACAGCTTTTTCCTCTATTTTTGATACTACCCCTTTGACGCGATCTCCTGTTTGGAAGTCACGGTTTTCCAACATGTTCGTTTCCTCTGACATAAGTAGCCCTCCTTCACAAACTATCCATCTTCTATTTTATTCGAATTCTCTAATAAAAACAAAAATTATCACTTATTACTGTCATAGCTATCTAGAATTTTCTGAATACTCTCCATAATGGCTTCAGTTACTTCATCCACTGAAGCTTTTCGCTCACGAAACGGCTCCATTAAGATTGGCTCTCCGTAAACAACTCGTACTTTGCGAAATGCCTTATAAGGCCCGATGATGGCACATGGCATAACATCCGCATTTCCTCGTAGCGCAAAAAAGCCAGCTCCGCTAAGTCCTTTTTGCAGAACTCCGTCCGTAGAGCGAGTTCCTTCTGGAAACAAGCCAACCACTTCTCCACCTTTTAATATTTTCAACGCTGTGCGAAGAGCTTCTCTATCACTCATTCCGCGCTTTACAGGAAAAGCATTTACTTTTGGTAATATTGATCTAAGAATCGGCGCATTAAACAGCTCTTCTTTGGCCATGAAATGAACTGTTCGAGGTGCAGTCATTCCAACTACAGGTGGATCGAGCGCATGAATATGATTCGAACAAAGAAGTATCCCTCCCTGTTTCGGAAAATTTTCAGCTCCAATTACTTCAAAACGATAAAGAGGACTTAATACTGTTTTTACAAGTCCTTTGCCAAAAGCATATAAATTCATTTAAATCATCCTCTCTTCAGCCAATTTCAAAATTTTCTGTGCTGCTTGATCAATGGTTAAAGCTGTTGTGTCTAAAAACACAGCGTCTTCCGCCTGACGCAATGGTGATACTTGACGTTCACTATCCATTTTATCGCGCTCAGCAATTTCAGCTTGCAACTCTTCAAGTGATGTTAAAATACCACGTTTTTTATTTTCTTCGAATCTTCTTCTAGCTCGTTCTTCAACAGATGCAGACATAAATACTTTTAATGCAGCGTCTGTTAAGACATGCGTTCCAATGTCACGGCCGTCCATAACCACTCCACGGTCTTTAGCTAGCTGCTGTTGTAATTCAACCATACGCTTGCGTACTAGTTCATGTGCCGCCATTTCCGAGACTGCTTTTGTTACGTGTTGAGATCGAATGGCTTCTGTCACGTTTTTCTTATCAAGAAATACTAGCTGGCCATTTTCTGATGGTTGTAAGTCGATTTCTGTTTTTTCCAATAATTTTCCAGCTTTTTCATTGCTGGCCATATTAATTCCTTCTGATAAAGCTTTCATTGTAATAGCCCGGTACATCGCACCGGTGTCGATGTATATGTAGTCTAATTTTTCTGCTACTATTTTTGCTATTGTGCTTTTTCCAGCTGCTGCTGGACCATCGATTGCTATTTGTATTGGTTTTGTCAAAATAGTCACCTCATCTTATGGATTCATCACATTTTAACATAAAAAAAAAGTCTCTATGTATAAGACTTTTTAGTATGCATTTATTTCTCTGACTGCGTTGTTGAACTTTGCTCCACGTAATGTGACACGGAAAGTAAATGAGCTTGTTTAACTTTCCGGAGACCGAACCACCATAAAAACAACATAAACGGAATTGCTCCGTACATTATATTATCGTATATATATAGACTTGTGTTATAGGCCAAATGGAGAATAACAGAGCTCAAAAGAGCCCATCCTATCCACCGTCTGCGCTTATTATCTTTACTAAATTTGGCTATACCAAAATAATAACCCATAACAACACCAAATAACGCATGGCTCGAAACTGGTAAAAATGCACGGATAAATGCAGTCTGTAGGCCGAACTCTAGTATGTATAATATATTTTCGACAGTAGCAAATCCTAAAGAAATGCTGGCACCATATAAAATCCCATCATACGGATCTTCAAAGTCAACGTGACGATATATCGCAATCAACAATACGAGCCATTTGAAAAACTCTTCAATCACGCTGGAAAACACAATGTTTTGTAAAAAACTATTCGCAAAAACACCTTCAGCATCAAATACATATTGAACAAAAAGAATTGGAAACGTCAAAACCGCTCCATATATAAAACTTTGAAACAGTAGCTTTGATGGTTCACCAGCAAATTGATCACGTAAATAGAAATAACTGAAAAGCGCTAGACCCGGGGCTATTGCTACAGTTAATAAAATGATCATACGTTTACCCCTTTAGTTGAATTGTTCCCATTGTATCATGCTATTCTATTGTTTTCAGCTCGCGCATTACTTCTTATCGGTGGAAGGCATTGTCCGGCACATCTACCCCGGCAGATAGCAATACCGCTAGTTTAATACGTGCTTTTTTGCTATCGTAATCACTTCCGAGAATTACGCCACGTGTCATCAAGTCATGCGCGCTCCCTGGATAACTATAAGCTGGATACGTATTTCCTTCTTCGGCGCTCGTTGTTAACACAACCGGCACGCCTTTTTTTACTGCCTGGTCAATCGCTTCTACCATGTGTGGAGATACTTGTCCCCGGCCTGCAGCTTCTAGAATTATTCCTTTGGAGGGACCTGCGACCAATTGGTCAATTAAATAACCATCTTGCCCTGAATGACACTTAATAATGTCAACACGCGGCAAGGTCTCTTTAATGACACGCACTTCATGCATGACCGGCTTCTGATAAACCCGTACCGTATCATTATCAATAATCCCTAAATAGCCGTGCCCAAATGAATCAAAGCCTTGCAAATTGCTAGAATGAACTTTTTTTACGTATTTCGCACTATAAATTCGTTCATTAAAGACTACAACGGCACCTATCCCTCGTAGATTCGCATCTACAGCTACGTAGATCGAGTTTTGCAAGTTGGAATAGACATCTGTCCCGACTTCTTCAGGAGACCGCTGTGAGCCTGTTATTACTACTGTACGGTCATCATCAATTGTTAAATCTAAAAAGTAAGATGTTTCTTCTAATGTATCTGTTCCATGAGTTACAACGATACCCTCGACTTCTGGATCTTCTAACTCTTTGAGAATTGCTTGTCTAATTTGCAACATTTGATCAAAACCAATATGCATACTTGGTAACTGCAAAACATCCACTACTTTTACTTCAATATCTCCAGGAAGTTGGCAAAGTTCAGCTAATTCTTTTCCTGAAATCGCTCCTGATTTTAATAGTCCATTTGAAATTTCTCGACTGGCAATCGTTCCGCCTGTTGTGATTAATGATACTTTCTTTTTCATTTAAAAACTTCCTTTCTTGCTGGACTAAACGCATTCTACTTAAAGGTTTTAAAAACCATTCTTTCTTAAATAAATTGCTCTTTTTTAGCAATTGCTTCTGCAATTTGATGGCCATGAAACCGACCATTTTCTATGAAAATTTCATTGGCATTATTGCCTGCTGCAATAACTCCAGCAATATACAAATTTTCTACATTAGACTCCATTGATAATTCATTAAACGTTGGTCTTCCCGAATGTTCTTCAACTGTAATACCCATTGATGTTAAAAACACATGATCTGGATGATAGCCAATCATAGCAAAAACAAACTGATTTGGAACGGTTTCTTTTTGATCATTTACAGTCAATTCAACGCTATCATCGGTAATGCAGTCCACCATCGAGTCAAAAAGCATAGTGATTTCTCCTTTTCTCACTAACCCATCAAATTCTGGTAAGATCCACGGCTTAATACTTTTTGAGTAGCTAGTTCCATGATAAGAAACTGTTACTCTGCTGCCTGCTTTATGCAATGCTAAAGCAGCATCAACAGCAGAATTTTTACCACCAATTACTAACACATCTTGATCAAAATAAGGATGACCTTCTTTAAAATAATGCATGACTTTCGGCAAATTTGCTCCTTCCACATCCAGTGTGTTTGGCTGATCGTAATAGCCCGTTGCAGCGACTACATACTTTGCTTGGTATTGCCCTTTTGTTGTAGTAACCGTAAAAATTTCTTTTTTTTCCACTCGTTCAACAGTTTCAAACGAGCGCACTTGAATTCCACTTCTTTTAACGACCTCGCGGTAGTAAACCAACGCTTGATTACGCTTTGGTTTACGTTCTTCTATGATAAAAGGCACGTCGCCAATCGATAATTTTTCACTTGTACTAAAAAAAGTTTGATGTGTCGGATATTTGAAGATAGCGTTGACGATATTTCCTTTTTCGATAACTACTGTTTGTAGACCCATTTTCTTTAGTTCAATCGCAGCCGATAAGCCGCAAGGACCGCCTCCGATAATTAGTGCATCTACTTTCTCCATTGTAAAACATCTCCTGTACTTAAGCTTTTCTCTGTAGAAAAAGCAGCTCTTTTTACATCAATTTTATTCGACCGCATCGATTTAAGATGTAATCGTCAGTAAATGAAATTCCGCAGGCGCACCAAGTCTAAGGTGCAATGTGGTCGTCCCAAATCCATTACTAATCAATTCGACTCGGTTTCTTTTCCATGTCATCGAACCTTTTCTAAACATTCCAAAAGGCCCAATTCGAATTTGACCACCGTGGGTATGACCTGCAAGCAGTAAATCAGCAAAATAAGGATCTTTTACTTTCCAAAAATCGAAAGGTGTATGAGAAACAAATATAACGGTATCTTGTTTTTTAACATCTCGAAAAGCATTTTCAAATCCATTAGGCTTATAAGCGAAATGATCAAGTCCAACTAGCCTTAACTGATCGTTGCCAAAGAGTGGTACTGATAAATCATCCATTACGACGACTCCATAATAATCGAAGATTTTTCTGAGAGAAGTTTCATCTACTTCTCGGTCGTTATTACCCCATACAAAATATACGGGTGCATGAGTGCTTAACAGTTTGATATTATTCGCGACTCTTTCAAGAGGTACACCTCTCTCAACCAAATCTCCCCCTATAATAATGATATCAACAGGAAAATCAATCGAATCAGCTTTAATTATTCTTCGATGAACGTCAGCAATAAAAAGCAGATTAAATGGTCTAAATTTTTTTTGTGTTGGCAGTTTAATGGTTTTTTTCACCAGTGTTTCTGAAAAAGCATTTCTTACCATAAAAAGCAGCAATGCAATTGCAGCCAAGACGATTCGCATTAAATGTATCATAAAGGGATTCCTTTCATAACGAAGAAAAAAACATAAGCGAGGCTTATGTTTTTTATTTTACACTTCTATTAATCTTCAGCAATATCTAACACTCGGAAACCGGATTTTTCAAGTTCTTTTATAAAGCGGTCAATGTTGCCTTTCTTTTCAACCTTCAAAACAATGCGTCGAACCATTTTATTGCTCTCATCAAATGTGACAAGAGAAATTACAGATTCTTTATGTTTTTCAATAATTTCTCCTAAACGGCCAATACGTCCTTCTGATTCAACAGAAGTAACCGTGATGCGGTAGCCTGGTTCGTTCATTCCAAAAGCGCTTTGCAATTGATTGACGATATCAAAACGTGTAACTATCCCTAAGAAATGATTGTTTTCTACTACTGCAATAATCGGGAAGTCAGCTAGTTTAACTAAAGCTTTTTCGTAAACATCGTTAATATTCAAATAAACATCTTGATTGACAATTACATCACTAACTTTAGTCGAACTGATAAACTCAGCTTTTGTTTTACCTGAATAGAAAAATGCACGATATGCATGATACCAAGTAAAAATCCCTTTAAATTCAGTTCCTTCAACTACAGGTAAAGCATCGATTGTGTAATTATCTAACAAATCAAATCCTACTTGTACTGAATCTTCCATTTTAACCGTATAACACTTTTCTTTTCCAACCATTACACTTTTAACAAACATCTGCTCGCCTACTTTCTTTTATCTTTAAGTTATTCCCTATCTAGATTTAAATTAATCCACTAATTCACGGTAATGTTAAGGTTTGTCCAGGACTAATGCTGTTCGAGCTTAGACCGTTTGCCTGTTTGATTTTTTCAACTGCTACCGCTGCACCCGTTGCTCCATAGTTATTCACAGCGATACGGTAAAGTGTTTCACTAGACTGAACAACGTAGGTTTTACCATTAGCACTCGGAATTCCTTCTTTTTTGTCTTCTTCCATTTTAGCTTTTGCTTTTGCTTCCGCTTCTTTTTCAGCTTGAGCTTTTGCTTTAGCTGCCGCGTTTTCGTTAGCTTGTGCGTCTGCTTTTGCTTCTGCTTTCACTTGTGCTTCTGCATTTGCTTTAGCTTGTTGTTCTGCTTGTGCTAGTTCAGCAGCTTGTGCTTTTTCTGCTTCAGCTTTTTCTGCTTCAGCTTTTGCTTGCTCTTCCGCTTTTGCTTTTTCTGCTTTTGCTTGTTGTTCTGCTTTTGCTTTTTCAGCCTTTTCTTTTTCCTCTTTTTCTTTTTCAGCGAGGGCAACAGAAGTCGCAGAGGGCTCGGAATTCATTTCGAAACTCACTTCGTTTTCTGCAGATATGGCTGTCAATGAATCATCGGGTTCAAATATAAAAGCTACATAAATCAGCATCGAAATCGGAATAAATATAAAGATAAAAAATAATGCAGGCAACAAGAGACCTTTACTTTTCTTTGTTTTAGGCTTTTGAGCTTGCCTCTGAGCTGCTCTAGACAGCACTGAATTTTTGTCCATCGAAATTTCTTGTCGATTCTTTTCAATCGATTCATGATAACTATTATTCCCCATGCTTGACTACCCCTATCTGTGCGTATGTATCTATTATGACGAAAAAAGGCTCATTTGTAAATGACAGTTAATTAAAACTTTACATAGGTAATATTACACGTAAACGGTCTTTCCATTCAAGAGGTAATTTGTTTTTTTCTGAGTAATTAAAAGCTTCGAAATCCTCATAATCAATTCCATCATTCACACAACAATTATCAGGCTTAGCAATTAGCTGTTGATCAAAACTTTCAATTAGATAAGTCCGTAGACAATCCTGAAGTGAAACGAATTCTCGGATTTTCATTGCTTGCTGCTTTTTGCCATTACTCAACAACTCCATTTGGCGAATAACACCTTCTAATGGCAATTTTGTCATCCAATAAGAAATCACACGAAAAGCAGTTTCTCGCACGATTCCTTGATCAATCAGGGAAGTTGCCGCCGCTCCATTTTGATAGACTTCTTCTATTTCATATCGAGTTGGCAAATCATCCATAACTAAACTTTCAAGCAAGGCTTCATCTCCTTGTGCATACAGTAGTGTAGCCAAAGCCGGTTGCCCATCTCTTCCGGCTCTTCCAACTTCTTGCACGTATCCTTCAATTGAAGTAGGCAGTTGAAAATGGATAACTTGGCGAATATTAGAAATATGAACACCCATTCCAAATGCATTGGTAGAACAAATCCATTGTATTTCTCCATTTTGAAATTGTTGTTGAACAAAGATGCGGTCTTGATGCTCCATTCCTCCGTGATAGAAAGCTGAAGAAATCCCTTGTTCAGTTAAAAGAGCAGATAACTCTTGGGACTTTTTTCTAGTTCCTGCATAGATAATTCCGGGACCATTAAAACGATGGATAAATTTTTTTAAAAATTCGAGTTTTTCGTGTCGATCTTCAAACTTTTTTATGTCATAAACAATATTTTTTCTATCCATTGGATGACAATAAATATACGGTTCTATCAAAGACAAGTATTCTTTAATCTCTTCGGTCACTTTATCAGTAGCTGTCGCAGTGAGTGCCAAAATTTGCGGAAAATTTAACGTCGGTAAAATTTCGGAAATTCGTAAATAATCCGGTCTAAAATCAAATCCCCACTGAGAAATGCAATGAGCCTCATCTGCTACTAACAAGGAAACTCGAATTTTTCCCAAACTTTTTTTGATGAAAGGTTGAACTAACATTTCGGGGGAGATAAAAATAAACTTATAAGACCCAAGACTATTCATGATTTTTTCTTTGTCTTCTGGCTTTAAAAACGAGTTGATAGCAACTACAGATTTTTCTCCCATCTTTTTTAACTGGGCAACTTGATCTTGCATTAATGATAATAAAGGAGAAACGACTAATACACAGTCTGGTAAGACTTTCGCAGGTAATTGATAGCAAATGGATTTACCCATTCCCGTTGGCAATAGTGCAATGACATCTTCACCACCTAAGACGCGTTCGATGATTTCTTTTTGTCCTGGACGAAAAGAAGAAAACCCATAAGTTGTGTACAATAAATTTTCTAGATTCATTGTTGCTCCTCCTTAATCGCAAGCGCCAATCGAATTTGAAAATAACTAGCTTCTGGCAAATTTTCTTTTATTTCACGCAATCTTTTTGATTTTAAACGGCGACTTTCAGCAATAATTTCTTTGTATAAACTTGGAAGAACAAACGGCTCATAGTTAAAATACGGATTGTTCATCGCCAACTCCACTACATGATCTTCAATAGTACTGGTTTTCAATTGACGTAAAGAAGCCACTTGTTCTAAAGTAAATCCTCTATCAAATAGCTTTTCTGTCCGTTCAGCAGTCGCTGTTAGAGAAGACTCTTGAATAATCCCTTCCATTAAACCTATAAGCAAAGAAGGTTTCGTTTGCTCAATTAAAGCCATCCAAGCATGCAAGGTTTCAACCATCATTACTTGTACATCTAAAATATGAAGGTTTTTGGATGTAGCGATTTGTTGCCAGGTCAAGCCACCCCATGCAAAGCCGGATAAACGTTCCATTAAAATCATTTTATGAGTTTCAGAAACGTTGGAATTGGTTAAAGTAGTCATAAGCTCGTTTTTAAAAGCTTGAGATACGGCAATTTCGCGAAACTGAATTTGCTGTAAGTACTTTTTCACCCAGCTTTGCACCTCTTCATTGTATACAACGGGATCGAAGGTCTTTACCTGTTGGCTAACATGAGACAAAGTTTGAACAATTAGTGACAAACGGCTAAAAAAGAGTGTCTCATTGCCTCTATATTTCCAACCATTCAATGGAGATGAGGGTAAACTAACCTCTAACGCTTTTTTGGAAAGCTCGATAACTTGATCATTAACTAGTAAATAGCCCTGTGAAAACAGGCTTTGAACTACCTGGTCATAGGCTTTCTTATCTAATTTTGGCAAAACACTAAAATAAGGATAAAGGCCAAAATAGCCAATATCCTGAATTGTTTGCCCGGACTTCTTTCCTCTGATTAAATGATAAGGAGAAGAAATGGTCCGTTGCCGGTTGACGGTCTTCATAATGGCTAAAATAAGTTCATTAAATAACAAGCTTGTACCCCCTAGCGGTTTTAGGTTGAAAAAGTTCTCAAACACCTTTAGAATAAATACGATAGCATAACTGAACTTGTTCGGAGATAAAGGAGAGGAAAAACAATATGGCTAAGTATACCATTGTTGATAAAGATACTTGCATCGCTTGCGGTGCATGTGGAGCTGCTGCACCTGATGTTTATGATTACGATGACGAAGGAATCGCTTTTGTTATTTTAGATAATAACACGGGAACAGAACAAGTTCCAGATGAACTCGAAGAAGACATGGAAGATGCATTTGAAGGATGTCCAACAGATTCTATCAAAGTAGCAGATAGCTCTTTTGAAGGCGATCCGTTAAAATATGAAGATTGATTAAAAACAAGGCGTTCTGGATATCAATCCAGAACGCCTTGTTTTTTATAAAATTAAATTTGTACGCGCCTCCAGTGCCTAGCTCTTCGGGTCATAAGTTAACCCAGCTGCGTAGCAAAGGACGCTACACTGCTGGGTCACCTTATGCCTGTCAGAGCTGACCAGGCACTTTCGCTTTTCTATCTATGATAAATAATAGGTGCGTTGTTTTTCGATCCAGGTGTGCATGCTACTAAACATTAGCAAGACGACTGCCGTTAAAAGAACGCCTTTAATTAAGTTAAATGGTAAGATCCCTAAAACGATTGTACCGAATAATGCATTACCTGTTTCTGCAGGCATGTTAAGAAAGTACGTATACATTGGCAAGAAGACAAAGTAATTTAAAACACTCATACCAATCGCCATAGACAGTGTACCTATTGCTAAGCCGAATGCCATTCCTTTTTTAGTTGCCACTTTTTGATAGATGTAATAAACTGGCAAAATAAACAACAAACTCGTCACTAGATTTGCCATGTGACCAACAGGTACTCCCGTAGGACTTCCTGCAAAAAGCCAATCCAGCACATTTTTAAAAAAAGCAACCAATATTCCTGCTACTGGCCCCATCGTAATTGCTGCGATTAATGCAGGCACATCACTAAAATCCACTTTTAAAAAAGCGGGTAGCGCAGGCAATGGAAAGTTAAAAAGCATTAATATAAAAGAAATACTGCTTAACATTCCAATGACGATCATCGTTTGTAACTTTTTGTTCTTCATATTCCTCTCTCCTTGTAGTGATTCACCAGAAGAAAAGTTTGGACCTCGCATTTACAGATAAAAACCCTTAAGCATTAATTACTTAAGGGAGAAAAGGCACACTTAATAAGCGTTCCGTCTACATGTAAACGACAAACGTCCGCACCTTCACCTTCTCCCATCCAGACTATACTGTCGGCTTTGGAGTCTCACCAAATCCTGCGTTTTACGGCTCGCGGGCTTATGAACAGAGTTCAATTACCGCCGGTAGGGACTTGCACCCTGCCCCGAAGATGAATCGATATTTTGTTATAGTGTAATCGTAGTATAAAAAAGCAGCGTTGTAAACAAATTTGTTTATAACGCTGCTTTTCTTATTGTGCTGGCCATTCTAGTAGATTTGGTGCTATAGGAATTGGCAAAGGTAAACTAAAGTCAAAGCCGTTCCAATTGACTGGTTGTAACCCTTCGACTTTAACTCTTTTACCAAATGAACCAGCTGTCAGTGTCAGACTTTCAATCATTCGGACAGCATCTAACTGATTGACAGCATTTAAGTCAACTTCTGTTTCAAATCGAACTGACACCAGCTCATCAGTTTCAGTTACTTGAAAAACTAAGTCTTCAAGAATTGTTGCGCCATACAAATCACTTGGACTACTAGTAAGTGAACTAATAGCTTCGCTCGCTGAAGCAAACGGCATATCGTATCCTGGTGCAAGATAAACATCACCGTTTTCTATAGCAAATGAGTAGTAAGCAAGATTTTCTTGAATGGGCACTATAGTTTCGACAGGACCAATTTGAGAAAACTCTGCAGCTGATCCGTCTTCATTGGACACTTCGATTTGATCCACGTTATTAAAACTTGCTGAAAGTGTATTGAAATAAACGCTTACATTTGCAGAAGCCTTATCATATTGATGATCTTGCGGCAATACATGGCGAATTCCTGTAGCTGTTTTTTCGAATGTTCCAATATAGGGATGATAGTTATCAAAACCGAGTATTTTTTCGTTGATATCGTCAGCGTATTTTTGGTACAACTCTAAAGATGTTGGTACCAAACTTTTAAAATCGCTCGCAATTTCTTCAGCCGGAATTAAAAAAGTCACCGGCACTACAATTGCTTTTGCGGTCAGCCCAATGGTCATAACAGTTTGATCACCAATCATGTTTTCATAAACTGCAGTTCTTACTATATCTTCTACTTGTGCTGCAGAAAACTGATCTGATTCACCTGAGGTAGAATTTTCAGCTTCTGACAATTCGTTGCTTTCCTTCATTGTTGTCGATGACTCTTCTGCCGCATTACTAGAATCGTCTCTAGTTTGAGCAAAGTCAATTCCATTTTGGCTAATAATAGAAGAGACTAAAATGCCCACAGCAATAAAGGCCAATGCCGCTATCAAGATTGGTAACCAAGGTTTCCGAGGTTTTTTCGTTGGCTTTGTTTGAACTAATTGATTATAAACTCTTTCTTTTGGTCGGCCATCTTTTATCGCGGGGAAATCCTTTAACAAATCTTCGATAGAGTCATCGGTCCATTTGTTATTCGGCATTGTCATCTCCCCCTTCTCTAGCTACTAATTTTTCGCGTAAAGCTTTAATTGCACGATGTTGTGTGGTCTTTACTTTTCCTTCAGTCCAAACTAAAATTTCTGCAGTTTCCGCAATCGACAAATCTTGAAAAAACCGCATGATGATGACCATTTTTTGATCACCAGTGCATGTATCTAAGGCTTTATACAAAAATACTTTATCTTCATTTAACAATGAAACTTCTTCTGGAAGTTTTTCAGACGACACCAATTGCTGTGTTTCCCAATCAAAATATTCCATCGAATGCTTTGTGCGTACAGCTGTTTTTCGAAAATGATCAATTGCCACATTTTTAGCGATGGAAAAAAGCCATGTTTTTTCAGAGCTTCGTCCTTCAAAACGATCAAACGCACGGAAAGCACGAATATATACTTCCTGCATTAAATCTTCTGCTAAATGCCTATTTTTCACAAGATAAATCAAAAATTGAAAGACATCTTGGTGATACTCATCATACAGCCGATGGAAAACGGAGTCATTCAATATACTCCCTCCGTTCTTAAGATTAGTCGTCCCCGCTTTCAAATAGTTACATGTTTTTCAAAGGCAGTAAAAAGGCGAAAGATGTTCCTTGTCCTTCAAGGCTTTCTGCGTGTATTTTGCCTTCATGAGCTTGAATGATATTACTGGCAATTGCTAAACCAAGACCAGTCCCGCCTTTGCCAAGAGTTCTTGCTTTGTTCGCTTTATAAAATCGTTCAAAAACAAATTCTAAATCCTCTTTTGAAATGCCGACTCCCGTATCATTAATTGAAATCTTAGCATATCCTTGCTGTTGTTCGACACGAACCACTACTTTTCCGTTTTTCGGCGTGTGACGAATGGCGTTATCAATGAGGTTTGTCATCACTTGTTCAATTCGATCTTCATCCATTTCGCTAGCTGCCCAATCATCGAGTTTCGTTTCAAATGATAAGTGGACCTCATTTTCTTTTGCGATTTGAGTAAACTTAAGAGTCATGCGTTCAATAGCACTGTTTAATTGAACAACTTCCTTATATAGTCTCATATAACCAGATTCCATTCGTGCTAGGTTTAATAAATCCGTAACTAAACGTCCCATTCGTTGTGATTCTTCATAGATAATTCTTGTCATTTCACGACGTTCTTCTTCTGTCGCTCCAACGTCATCTAAAATGGCTTCGCTATAGCCTTGAAGCATCGCAATTGGTGTTCTTAACTCATGAGAAACGTTGGCTATAAAGTCTTCTCTAAGCTTCTCTAAGCGATGTTGTTCAGTCATGTTGTGTAACACTGCAACGGCTCCACGAATTGATTCTCCACTATATAGAGGACTAAAATTGATAGCATAATATGCCCCTTCAATTTCTAATTCTTCTTCGAGCTCTTCTTCAAACCCGAGCACGTGATCCAACATGTGAAGCATTTCTGGTGGCAATGGTTGTGCTTTTGTTGATCCATTTTTAAATATCCACTGTTGCAATAGCTTTTCTGCAGGTGGATTACTTAATAATATGGTTTTATCCTGATTAAATGTAATAACAGCATCTGCCATTGATGTTAGAATACTTGATAATTGCTCTTTTTCCTGATTGATTACTTCAACATGATGTTTGAGCTGCCGACCCATTTGATTAAATGCAGTCGCCAATTGACCAATTTCGTCGCTTGAAGTCGCTTTCACTTTGGTGTCAAAATTGCCTTTTGCAAGCTCGAATGCGCCTTCACGCATTTTTCGAAGAGGTGATGTAATTCGTGACGATAAAAAGAAAGCGAAAAATGTCGTTAATAAAAGTGCGATAAATGCGGATAGAAAAACAATATTAGTCGTTCGTTCCGCAGTACGGTCCATAACTTCTAATGATTGATAAATAAAGACAACACCGTGTTGCTCTTCTCCTGTTTTTAGCGGACTAGCCAAAACAATATACGATTCTAAACGATTTTGTTCTGTTAGTGATGGTAACAGCATATCTTTCATGACGGTTTCATTGGTTTCGAATACTTTTTGGAATGCTGGCTCATTCAATATTTTTTCTCTTGTTTCTGACCCATTCAATCCATCGTGAAGATAATAGCTACTATCATAGGGTTTTTCAGCGATCACTGCATTGGTTTCAGGTCCAATGATATCCTCAATAATTTCTAATGAGATTGATACTTGTTGATGATCATTGAATATATTGGCAATCATGTTTGCTTCACTGTTCAACGCTTCTTCCACCGTTTGACTATGATAGTTCCCAAGAAATTCCAAAAGAAGAACCGTCACAATAAAAAGGACAAAGGAAACGAGAAGCAGGATCGTAATCCATAGCTTCCCGACGACACTATTCCATATTCTATTCATTGCCAACCTCAAATTTATAACCTACGCCCCATACGGTGACAATCATTTTCGCAGCTGGTTCTGATACGCGATTCAGCTTTTCACGTAAACGCTTTACATGCGTATCAACCGTTCTTAAATCGCCGAAAAAGTCATAATGCCAAACTTCTTTTAGTAAATGCTCTCGGTCAAAAACTTTATCTGGTGCTTTTGCCAAAAAGTATAATAACTCATATTCTTTTGGTGTTAAATTTACTTCAACATTATCTGCTGTCACACGATGTGCATCGTGATCAATCGTCAAGTGCGGGAAAACAACCAAGTCTTTCGAAGCCGTTGAATTTGAAATTGGTGAATAAGCAGATGAACGTCTTAAAATTGCTTTGACGCGCAGCACCACTTCTCTTGGACTGAATGGCTTAACAATATAATCATCTGCTCCAGATTCAAAACCTTCTACTCGGTTAGCTTCTTCACCTTTAGCAGTAAGCATGATAATTGGAGTCATTTTTGTTTCACGGAGTTCTGTAGCAACTGCAACACCATCTTTTTCTGGCATCATCAAATCAAGCAAAATACAGTGATAATCTTTTTCCAACGCCATCTCTAATGCTTGAACACCATTTTCAGCTTCTTCTACTAAATAGCCTTCACGTTCTAAATACATTTTCAACAATCGCCGAATTCGCTCTTCGTCATCTACAACCAAAATCGTAATTTCTTCAGACATGCTAACCCCTCCAACTTTCTGCTGTTATGTTTCATTGTACCGATAACCTTGTTAAAAATAAAGAAAAGTGTGAGTTCACATCAAAGTTCAAATAAAAAACAAAAGACCTTTTCCGTTACCGGAAAAGGTCTGCTTGTTATGCGTAAGAATGCAACCCGGCGATTATTAAGTTAACTGCTACCAAGTTGAACATAATGATGACAAAACCAATTACGGCCAGCCATGCAGATTTTTCACCTTGCCACCCTTTGCCTAAACGCAAGTGCAAGTATGCTGCATAAAATAACCATGTAATCAATGCCCATACTTCTTTCGGGTCCCAGCCCCAGAAGCGGGACCAAGCAATTTGCGCCCAAATCATTGCAAAAATTAATGCACCCAATGTAAATACTGGGAATCCAATAATAACAGCACGATAACCAATTTCATCCATCAATTGCAAATTAACATTTTTAACAAATGGCTTTAGAATGGCTGCAATGCGCTTTCTCGAAACTAAGCGAATCAACCAATAAAGAATAGTTCCGACTAAAATGGACCAAACAACAGTCGTTAATTTTCCAGCGTGAACTATCGCAGGTGTTTCAATAAGCGGAGTCATTGCATCTTCTGTTAACGCAACATACTCATTCATCCCAAAAATTGGAGGCATTGCATATGTGATTGCAGCTTCTGCATCTTCTTTGTCTACATAAGTAAATTCAGCTTCATAGCCTGTTAGTGAGAAGAACGAGCTTGCTAATACAAAACCAGCAACTAGTACTAACGAATACATTATCGCTTCTAACCAAAAACGTTGTTTAGATTTTTTTGTAAGATCCACAACTTTTAATAAATAAATTAAACCAGCTGCAGCACTGATGGCCAGGATACCTTCTGCAATAACAACTGTGCTGACATGGATAGCCAACCAGTTTGTCTGAAGAGCTGGAATAAGCGGACTAACTTCACTCGGGAACATGCTAGCAAAAGCGATGATCAGTAAAGCAACAGGCAATACAATCATACCGAGGACTGGCGTTTTGTATAAGAAATACAAAATAATAAATCCACCAACTAAAGTCATTCCAAAAGCAGTGGTAAATTCGAACATATTACTAAGTGGTGCATGACCAGTTGCTCCCCATCGCGTGAAGAAATAGCCAAGGTTTGCAGCAAATCCGACAAGTGTGATGATAATCGCAACATTGCCCCATCGTTTTTCCGACTTAAATGTTCCTTCTTTATTGCCTTTAACTGCTCCGCCAAAAACAAATGTTGCAATTAGATAAGCGATAAAGGCTACGTATAATAGGTTTGAACTAATATCGGCTAATGTCATAACAATACTTCACCTTCCTTTTCCGCTTTTTCTTGTTTGTCGATTTCGTCTTGTTGATCTGTGTAGGCTGGTAATGCGGCATATTCAACAACTTTATCGAGATCTTTTTTCAAACCAAACCAGTTTTTACTGGTGTGACCGGCTAATAAAATCGTACCATCAGCTTTTTGTTGAATCCAGAATCTGCGGTGATTAAAATACATCCCTTGTGCTACACCAATCATAAAGATTAAACCACCAAGACCAAGAATCGGTAATGTGCTGTCTTTGCGAACCGTTAAACCTGAGACATCACGTGTATCAGCTTTTTGGAAGGTTAGTTTGAAATCATTTTCACCTAGGGGCTCAATAGTGTTTTGAATCGTAATAAAACTTGTTTCTCCTTCTGGTGTTTCAGGAGTAAATAGTTTTACTAAAAAGCCAGGATTATTTGGTAACGGTGTAGCTGTTTGTGGTTCACCTTCATCAAATCCTGAGAAGTCTGGATAATACCCAAGCAACTCAACAGAAGAACCGCCTTCAAGTTCATATGTTTTAGCTGGATTAATTAAATCAACGGTCAATTCACCCAGTGATTCTTCAGTTTTTTTGTTGGTTAATGCAAAAGTCATCGCTTTTAATTCATCTAAACGATAATCCATTTGATAGATCGCATAACCATCAAATTTCAGCGGCTGATTGACACGAATCGGAAATTCTTTCACAACTTCGCGTCCATCTTCTGCTCCTGGCAATGCGTCTTCTTTTTTCTGATACAAGACGATATCTGTTTGGTAGTTTTTAGCGACTGTCCCCACACGATCCAACGCTTCTCCAAAGATTTCTTCGCCACCTTCACCTGAATAATTTTCAAGTTCAAAGTTTTCACTTTCAAGGTAATAGCCTGGCACTTCTGGAATGGCTCTTGTTTCACCTTCACGAATCCAAAGACTTTCATCAATATAGAATCCAGGCATCATTCGCAACATTACACCAAACAAAAAGATGATAAGTCCGATGTGATTGACATAAGGACCCCATCTAGCAAAGCGACCTTTTTCAGCCAATAATCCATTTTTATCTGTACGAACTTTATACTTTAGTTCTGTTAATTTTTTTTCTGCTTTTTTCAACGTGTCTTCTGTTCCTGGCCCTTCAGCATAAATACGCTGTTTTTCCATAAAGCTTGGATGGCGAAGCACTCGTTGGTTTTTCAGAGATTTATAAAGAGGTATAAACCGATCGAGACTGGCAATAATTAAGGAAATAGCTAACATTCCGACTAGAATAATAAACCAAAATGAACTGTATAAATCATGAAAGCCAAGTCCGTGATAAATTTTTCCAATGATGCCGTAAGTATCAGCGTAATAATCTTTAATCGTCGCTTCTGTATTTGCTGGAACAAAAGCTTGCTGAGGCAAGATGGTTCCGATTGCTGCAGCTACTAACAAAATAACGATAATACTAACGCCCACTTTAACACTCGAGAAAAAATTCCATACTTTATCAATGATGGATTTGTTATAAGTTTGAGAACGTCTAGCTGTTCCTTCGTAACGCATATCGACTAGTTTGCTATTTTGTTCTTTTTCAGTCAAAGACCGCCCGCATGACTCACAGAGATTTGTGCCGGGCGGATTTGTGTGACCGCATTGGCATTGCAAGTTTTCCATTCAAAAATCTCCTTAATCAGGTTTGATTTCTTCCATAAACCCTTCAATATCCTGTTCAGTCATTTCACCTGTAATAACACGTTGAATTTCACCTTCTGGATTGACCAGTATTGTCGTTGGCAATGGTCTTATATTATAAGCAGTCATTACACTTTTTGTTTTATCAATTACTATTGGAAAAGACAGTCCATATTGATCTGCAAAAGATTGAACTTCAAAATCCGACTGGGCAATGTTTACCGCAAGTACTTGAACACCTTCATCTGAAAAAGCTTGATATTGCCGATCCATAGCGGGCATTTCTTTTGCACACGGTTTACACCATGTTCCCCAAAAATTTAAAAAGACGCCTTGTCCTTCGTAATCTGATAATTTATGGCTATTGCCTTCTAGGTCTACCAATGAAAAATCAGGCGCCTTGTCCCCAACTTCTAACACCGTCACATCTTTTGCCGTTGCGCTGTTATAAACCGTATAGCCAATGGCAGCTATTAAAATTGCTAGGATGGTTGTTCTCATCACAGCTCTTTTTCGTTTCTTGTTATTGTTTTTTGCTTTCGGCTGTTTGTCCAAATCTTTTCCTCCTTCGAGGTTTATTATGCAAGCCTAATTATATCAAAGTTTAAACAGTCATAAGTTTAGAGTTTTGAAGGGTTTGTGAACGTTAAGCAATTAAACACGCTTGCCCGTTTCAGCTAGTACGCGTAATAATTTTATTTCGTGGGCAGAAAGCTCACGCGATTCGCCTGCATTCAAACCATGTAATGTTAAAAATGCAAATTGCTCACGGCTCAATTTTTGGACTGGATATCCGATGGCTTCAAACATTCTTCTCACTTGACGATTTCTTCCTTCATGAATCGTAATTTGAACAATCGCCTTCCCTGTCTTTTTATCACCTGACAAAAATTTTACTCTAGCAGGTGCTGTCATGCCATCTTCTAATTTGATGCCACGCTCTAATTTTCTTAAATCATCTTTTTCTGGAATGCCTTTTAAACGAGCGACATACGTTTTATCAATTTCAAATTTTGGATGTGTTAGCATGTTGGCAAATTCGCCATCGTTTGTCATGATTAATAAACCAGATGTATCGTAATCTAGGCGACCGACTGGGTAAATTCGTTTATCTATGCCCTCGAAAAAGTCTGTTACAACTTTCCGGTTTTTGTCATCAGAAACAGCTGAAATAACGCCGCGTGGTTTGTATAATAAATGATAGACTTTCTGTTCTTTTTCAAGCTGAACGCCTTCTACTTCGATTTTGTCGGAGTTTGTTACCTTTACGCCCAGTTCTTTAATTGTTTTTCCGTTGACTCTTACTTTACCGTCCAAAATCAATTGTTCTGACTTACGTCTTGATGCTACGCCTGCATGTGCAAGTACTTTCTGTAATCTTTCCATAAATAAGTTCACCTCATTAGTATTTTTTTCGAAAAGCGTACGCTCCTGAGTCTCAGGTGCTGCAGCTAGACAAACCGAAAAGCGCAAGCGCCTAGTTTCGGACATGCCCTGCTGAGTACTGCAAATGTATTACAATAACTTGATATGCCGTTCGTTCCTCTCGGAATTATGTCACATTTTTCTCGAAAGCGAAAGTACTAAGCTTAAAAGAAAAGAAGACTGGCAATCATGCAGCCTTACAGCAATCTCACACGTTCACTTCTTCTTTAAAGGTTTGCTGAAAATTGGTCATAAATAAATCTGCATCTTCGTCTGAATCAGTTTCTTCCTCTTCTGGTAACGGAGGAAGTTCATTTAAATTATTTAGCCCGAAATAATTTAAAAATTCATTCGTCGTTCCGTATAATATGGCTCTACCTGTTCCTTCGACACGACCAGTTTCTTGAACTAGCCCTTTAGCTGATAGCGTCTGAAGAGCTTTCTCACTTTTGACTCCGCGCATATCTTCCACTTCGACGCGTGTAATTGGCTGCTTGTAAGCAATGATTGCTAATACTTCCAAAGAAGCTTGCGACAAAGCTTGCACGGGCGGATTTTCCACTAGTTTTTGAATGGTTTGAGCAACTTCTTGTTTTGTCACTAATTGAAAAATTCCAGCTAATTCTTTCAACTCAATTCCACTTATAGAAAAAGTATATCGCTGACTTAATTCACTGATTGCTGATTGTAATTCTTCCTTTTCAGATTCCGTCAAAAATTGCAACTGCTTGAATGTTAACCCATCATCTCCTGCTACAAAAAGAAGTGCTTCTATTTCACTCGAAAGATTCGTCTTCATATTCCCACTTGTCCTTTCTGAGTTCTACCATTAAATCTGTAAAGTTCTTTTGTTGTTCTACTGCTACGACTTGTCGTTTCATTAACTCTAGTATTGATAAAAATGACACCACTAAAACACTCTTATCATTTGATGGAAATAAATCACTAAACGAAGTAGGATCTTTTAACAACTTTAACTGCTCAACAATACGCGTCATTTGTTGCTTGATTGAAATTTCTTGTCTTGCAATACGCGCAGATAATGGCGTCTTCAATTGCTTTCGACGAAGCATTTTTTGAAAAGCGGCGAGCATATCATAGGCATTCGCATTAAGGTCTACATCCTCAAAAGTCATTGTTGACTGTATTTCAGTTAAATTCATGGGTGTCTTTGTAAAAATTGCAGAGCGATTTGTTTCTAGTTTTCTTAAACTATCAGAAGCTTCCTTGAATTTTCGATATTCCACCAGACGTGATACCAATTCTTCACGTGGGTCTTGTTCCTCAAATTCATATTCTACTTCATCCAATTCTCCTTCATGAACAGGTAAGAGCGTTTTACTTTTAATCGCCAGCAAGGTTGCGGCTATCACAAGGTACTCACTTGCTTCATTTAGCTCCAAGACTTGCATCGCTCGTATGTGTTCCATATACTGTGTAGTAATCTGAGAAACGGGAATATCGTAAATATCAATTTCCAAACGGTGGATTAAATGCAATAATAAATCAAGAGGACCTTCAAAAGCCTCTACTTTCACTTCGTATGACATATTTGTACCACCTAACTGTTAAAATACTCATTCATCCCGATTAATGGGCAATTATTCTTTATTATAGTAGAAAGGAGATCAAAATGCATCCACTTCATCATCCACTGTTTATTCAGTACATTGTTAATTTTAATTATGAAAAAGATTTTTTTGAGTGCCATGAAGTTGGTGAGGATTACTGGAAATCTGTTGCACCTAAAGATAAAATGCATCCTTTAACCGGTTGGATCCAATTAGCTGTTGGAATGTATCATTGGCGCAGAAGCAATTATCAAGGCGCACTGCGGTCGTTTATACGCGCCAAGGTAAAGCTCTCAGACGGTGGTATTTGGGTTGATGGAGTTGACCATGAGAAACTAATTGGTATCTTAAGCGATTCGATTAAAGCTGTCACAGAGCGTCAACCATTTTGGAATCAAGATATCCCAATTACTGATGAACAACTGAAATCTGCAATTAGATGCTACCGTTCCGAAAATCCAGCAACACAACAAGATGCTTATTTCCTCATGCACAAACATAGACTTCGTGATCGATCTTCGATTATTAGTTTGCGTGAACAAAAAAAAAGGCGGAACCTTTAACTAAAGGTCGCCTTTTTTTAATGGACATTTTCTTAGAAACGCTGCAGTTTCTTCTGTTGCAATCATTTCTCGATCCTGCATAAGTTGCTGGATTTTAACAATCATTTCGTGACCTATACCTTCACCACGATGCGATGGATTTACGGATATGTGATGAATTGTATAAGATGTTTCGTCTACTTTAATTCCTAGTAAACCTACAAAATCATCTTCTTTTTTCCACAAAAACAACTGCCAATCCGGATTTTCTTCATAAATGTGCATGGTTTGTTGAAGTTTTTTTAACTCTCGTTCTTTTGGCATGAACGACATTAACCCCATAGCTATTTTTTCGAATGATTTCTTATATCTATACAACATAGTTAAATCCCTCATTTTCGTCTAAAAGCGGCTTTTACCATACTACTATAAATCGATTAATAACTCAAGAGAGCCTTTTTTAACCGTTAATGACATTTTCTGCAAAGAAAATCCAATAAACAATTCCCCACGCTATAGCCATCGCTAAAATAAATAACAACAGCATTATGTTTGCTTTTTTCATTTTTTAACAGCCTTTCGTGAATAAGATACATCTTGTTTGACCAAATCTTCATTTGTTTCGCGTTTTACAACTAGCTGAGATACGCCATCTTCGACAAAAACAACTGCGGGTCGTGCAATTCGGTTGTAGTTGCTAGCCATCGAATAACCATATGCTCCTGTACAAAAAATACTTAGCAGATCCCCTGCTTCAACAGCAGTCAGTTCGGCTTGTTCAATCAGTTTATCGCCAGACTCACAGCATTTTCCAGCAATCGTGTATTGCTCAGTGACTTCAGCATTCGCTTTATTGGCGACGAGCGAACTATATTTAGCGCTATACAAAGCTGGTCGAATATTATCCGACATGCCTCCGTCAACCGCTGCATACTTTCTAGTGTTTGGAACTTCTTTTGTCGATCCAATGGTATAAAGCGTCGTTCCAGCATCACCTATTAATGAACGACCCGGTTCAATCCAAATTTCAGGAACGGGATATCCACAAGTTTCTGTGGTTTGTTTGACGGTTTCAATCATTTGCTCAACATAAACTGCAGGCTCAAGCGGTTTGTCTTCTTCTGTATAACGAATACCAAATCCACCGCCAAGATTTAGTACTGTGCATATATATCCAACTTCTTTTTTCCATCTAGCCATTTTCTGTATAAGTTTTTCAGCAGCTAGTTGAAATGCACCCGTGTCGAAAATTTGTGAGCCAATATGACAGTGTAGACCCATTAATTTTAAATAATCATGGTTGTATGTTTGTTCAAATGCACGATCTGCTTGACCATTTTTCAAATCAAAGCCAAATTTAGAATCTTCTTGACCCGTCGTAATGTAATCATGTGTGTGAGCTTCAATACCAGGAGTTACTCGCAACAGGATATTCATTGGTCGTTCCAGTTGCTCGGAAAGTTTCTTCAATAAATCAATTTCATGAAAATTATCTACAACGATACAACCAATTCCTACTTCAAACGCCATCTGCAACTCTTCTATACTTTTGTTGTTGCCATGAAAATGGATCTTTCCAACGGGAAATCCTGCTTGAACAGCCGTGTAAAGTTCTCCAGCCGAAACCACATCTAGTGACAAGTTTTCTTCTGCTGCGACTTGATAAATAGCAATCGTTGAAAAAGCTTTGCTGGCGTAAGCGACTTGATAGCCAATTTCAGCTTGTTCAAATGTTTGCTGAAAAGCTTTCGCGCGTTCTCGAAACAATTGGATATCGTAAACGTAAAGAGGTGTTCCGTACGTTTCAGCTAAATCGACTGAGTCAGCTCCCCCAATGGTCAAGTGACCTTGTTCATTAATCGTTTGTGTACCATATAAATGCATTTGAAGCCCCTCCTGGTAATAGCTAGATATGAAAAATCTTGCTGAGCAATTACCCAGCAAGATTTTTTGTTAATCGGTTATCAAAGCCGAGATCAGCTTAATTTTTTCAACCGGGTTACTTGTATATTCGATACTATTATATATCATTTTAGAACATTCTGCGAGATCTTCTGTATTGGAATAAATCGTTGCAATCGACTCACCAGCTTTTACAAAGTCTCCAACTTTCTTGTGAAGAACAATACCTACCGCTAAATCGATGATCGATTCTTTTGTCGCTCTACCAGCACCCAACACCATCGCAGCTGTACCAATTTCATCTGCTTCCATAAATGATATATAGCCTTCTTCTTTTGAAGAGACTTCTGTAACAAATTTAGCTTGTGGCAATAATGTGACATCATCCACTACAGCTGGATTGCCGCCTTGGTCCGCTATAAATTGCTTGAAAATTTCCAAAGCTTGACCATTTTCAATTACCTTTTCTAGCATTGTTCGCGCTTCTTCTAACGTTTCTGCTTTACCACCAACAACGACCATTTGGCTGCCAAGCACCATGCATAATTCCGTCAAATCTTCTGGTCCTTTGCCTTGTAAAGTTTCGATTGCTTCTTTGACTTCTAATGCGTTACCAATCGCAAATCCAAGCGGCTGGCTCATGTCTGAAATAATCGCCATTGTTTTTCTACCTGTCGCGTTTCCAATTCCGACCATTGCATGTGCCAATTCTTTGGCATCTTCTGGCGTTTTCATAAATGCGCCTTCACCCGTTTTAACATCTAAAACAATAGCATCTGCTCCAGCTGCAATTTTCTTACTCATAATCGAGCTAGCAATTAACGGAATGCTATTAACGGTTCCTGTTACATCACGTAAGGCATACAATTTTTTATCCGCAGGTGTCAAGTTACCACTTTGACCAATTACTGCTAATTTATGGTCATTTACTTGTTTGATAAAATCTTCTGTTGAAAGTTCAACGTGGAAGCCATCAATTGCTTCTAATTTATCAATGGTTCCTCCTGTATGACCGAGTCCACGTCCACTCATTTTCGCAACTGGAACGCCACATGCAGCAACTAAGGGTCCAAGAACCAAAGTTGTTGTGTCACCTACGCCACCAGTAGAATGTTTATCAACTTTGATGCCATCAATTGCTGATAAATCGATTTGGTCACCTGATTCAGCCATAGCTAAAGTCAAATCTGCGCGTTCTCGTTCTGACATGTTTTGAAAATAAATAGCCATTAAAAACGCGCTCATTTGATAATCAGCAATGTCACCATTTGTATAATTAGTGATTGCAAAATTAATTTCTTCTGTTGTTAACTCGTGGCCATCTCTTTTCTTTTCTATCAAATCTACCATTCTCATGAACACTACCGCCTTCTCAGTTTAATTTTAAAAAGCTGAACTTGCTTATCAAGATGGTAGCTTATTCGTTTATACGAGATAAAAAGCTCTTGCCGAACTTAGGCATGGTTACTGAAAAGTTCTCAGCGATTGTCGCACCGATGTCTGCAAATGTTTTACCTGTTTCTAGTTCTCCACCGCCAGAGAAACGAGGCGAATAAGCTAATAGTGGAACGTATTCACGAGTATGATCAGTTCCTGGGAAAGTTGGGTCATTCCCGTGATCCGCTGTCAGGATCAATAAATCATCTTGTTTCATTTTTTCCATCACTTCCAGCAAACGAACATCAAATGCTTCTAACGCATCGCCGTACCCCTGTGGATTTCTACGGTGGCCGTAAAGGGCATCAAAGTCCACTAAATTCAAGAAGCTTAGTCCGTGAAAGTCTTCTTCAACAACTTTTACTAGCTTGTCCATGCCGTCCATATTATCTTTCGTGCGAATCGCTTTTGTCACGCCTTCACCATTATAAATGTCGTCAATTTTGCCAATCGCAATAACATCTTTACCGCCATCTTTTAGTTCGTTCATCACGGTACGATCAAATGGTGCTAAGGCATAGTCATGACGGTTTGATGTGCGCTTGAATGCACCTGGTTCTCCGAGGAATGGACGTGCAATCACACGCCCTACTAAATATTTAGGCTCTAATGTCAATTCACGAGCGATCTCACAAATGCGATATAGCTCTTCTAACGGAACTACTTCTTCATGCGCTGCGATTTGTAAAACGGGATCTGCGGACGTGTAAACGATAATCGCGCCTGTCTCCATATGTTGTTGACCAAGTTCGTCTAATATTTCAGTCCCACTTGCTGGTTTGTTCCCTAAAACTTTGCGACCCGTTTTTTCTTCAAGCTGCTTAATCAGCTCTTCCGGAAAACCTTCTGGATAAACCTTAAATGGTGTATCGTTGTTCAAACCCATAATTTCCCAATGACCAGTCATTGTATCTTTTCCTACAGACGCTTCTTGTAATTTACCATGAAAAGCGGTTGGTATTTCTGTGCTTACCAGTCCTCTAACAGGAACGATGTTCGCAAGTCCTAATTTCTCCATATTTGGCATGTTTAATCCGCCAACTGTTTCTGCAATGTGCCCAAGTGTATCTGAACCTGCATCTCCATAAGTTCTAGCATCTGGCGCTTCACCGATTCCTACTGAATCCAATACTACTAAATGAACACGTTTAAATGGTTTAATTGTCATAAATAATTCCTCCTTTATATTATTCTTATTTTACCACATGTATTGTTCTCGTCGGAAGTCAGACCTATTTCAAGCGCGTGGATGAAATTGAGAATATACATCTTTTAATCGTGTTTTGCTGACATGTGTGTATATTTGCGTTGTTGAAATATCGGCATGTCCGAGCATTTCTTGGACCGCTCGTATATCGGCACCATTTTCTAGTAAATGTGTCGCAAATGAATGTCGAAGCGTATGTGGCGTCAATTCTTTTTGTATACCCGCTTTTTGAGCATGTTGTTTCAGTAATTTCCAAAATCCTTGCCGCGTCAGTCTTTTACCCCGTTGGTTGATAAACAAGGCATCTGTTTTTTCGCCACTCTTTACTAAATCCATGCGTCCTTTTTCTAAGTAAGTTTGACACGACTTTAACGCTGATTGCCCTAACGGAATAATTCGTTCTTTCCCGCCTTTACCTGTGCAACGGACAAACCCCATTGTTAAATGAACATCTTCTATATCTAAGTTGATGCATTCGCTTACACGCATGCCACTGGCGTATAGCAGTTCTAGCATTGCTTGGTCACGTAGTCCATTAGCTTTGTTAGTGACCGGTGCTTGAATAAGTGCATCAACTTCTTCAATTGAAAGGATATTGGGTAGCTTTTTATCCATTTTCGGCATTTCTAAATGAACAGTTGGATCGGTCTCAACAACTCGTTCACGAATAAGAAATTGATGAAAAGATCGTATCGACGAGATATGGCGCGCTATGGTTCGCGGTGTTTTTGTGGTCTCTTTTAAATGACGCAAATGATTCAATATGTGCACGCGTTCAATTTTTTTCAGAGACTCTAATTGTTCAACTTCTTTTAGGTATTGAAGATAGACGTTCAAATCTCTTTTATAAGAGGTTAATGTATTATCCGCAAGCTGTTTTTCAACACGCAGAAAATGCACATAATCGTCGAGTGCATCTTTTCCAAAATTCATAAGTCTGCCTCCTTGTGTTTTAGGTTAAGACATTCCATCAAGAATCCATTTTTCCATCAAAAAAGGACGACCTGTATGGGCCGTCCTTTGGCATCAGTTATTCTGATGGATTTTGAGAACTGCTGTCGTTGCAGCGCCAGCAGATACCATGGAATGTAAGACGGTGGTCTTTGATTTGGAAATTCCAGCGTTTCTCTACTATGTTTTCCACATCTTCCAAAAGATCTTCCTGTATTTCATCTACTGCTCCACATTCCAGACAAACGAGGTGATGATGGAAATGTGCTGCTCCTTCTTGACGTAGATCATAACGCGACACGCCATCACCAAAATTTATTTTGTCGACAATTTTCAATTCTGTTAAAAGTTCTAATGTCCGATATACAGTCGCCAATCCGATTTCCGGTGCAATGTCTTTTACTAAAAGATAGACGTCCTCCGCACTTAAATGGTCTTCTTCATGGTCCAACAAAATCCGAACAGTCGCTTCACGCTGTGGCGTCAGTTTATAACTCGCAGCGTGTAGTTGTTTTTTAATCCGGTCAATTCTGGTCTCCATGCGACGCCCTCCCTCAAACTGTCTTTATTATATCAAAAGGGAGTTCTCAATTACAACAATACTATCCATTCTTTATTTATAATCGTTACAAAGTAATAACAGTTTTAATTCTCAATTGATAATTGCTGTTTGGCCCATAGAACTGCAAATGCTGTTTTAGCATCATAAATTCTCTCGTCTTTAACCATTTGCTCTGCTTCTTCAAGAGTTACTTCCATAAGTTCCACAAACTCATCAGCATCTAAGACCGCACCATTGGTTGCTTTGCTTAACCCTTCTGCTGCAAATAAATGAATCACTTCATTGGCAAATCCAGGGGACGTGGCAAAAGTTTGGATTTTAATTAGTTTTTCTGCTGTATACCCTGTTTCTTCTTCTAATTCACGCATTGCTGTAGTTTCAGGCGCTTCACCCGGTTCTAATTTACCAGCTGGAATTTCAATAAGTGAGCGTTCTAACGCTTTACGGTATTGTTCTACTAAAATGATTTTGTTATCAGGGGTAATCGCAATTATGGCAACCGCTCCAGGATGCTCAATCAGTTCGCGTTTTGACGTGCCACCATTCGGAAGAGATACATCATCAACTTTTAAATTAATGACTTTTCCTTCATACAAGCGATTAGACTGGATTGTTTTTTCTTCAAATTTCTTCATAGGAACCCTCTTTTCATTTGTGGTTTATCTGACAAAGAGTATACCATAAGAGATACGATAGACTAAATGAGGTGGAGAGATGAAGAAAAATTTATTGGGCACAAGCGGTATTAAAGTAAGTGAAATCGGATTTGGTTGTATGTCTTTACCAACTGACGTTAACGAAGCTGAGCTTATTGTCAACACAGCGATTGCACAAGGTATTAATTATTTCGACACAGCAGACTTATATGATAAAGGAGCAAATGAAGAAGCTGTCGGAAAAATTTTACAACAGCACCGAAAAGAAGTTGTTCTTGCCACTAAAGTGGGAAACGAGTGGGACCCACAAACAGACGAAGTACAATGGAATCCAAGCAAGGCTTATATTAAAAAACAAATTCACGCAAGCTTGAAACGACTGCAAACTGATTATATCGAATTGTATCAATTGCATGGTGGTACAATCGACGATAACGCTGAAGAAACCATTGAAGCTTTTGAAGACTTGAAAAAAGAAGGATTGATTCGCGCGTATGGAATTTCATCGATTCGTCCGAACGTCATCAATCGTTTTTTGAAAAATAGCGATATCTCTTCTATTATGATGCAATATAGTTTATTGGATCGTCGACCAGAAGAATGGCTAGACTCGATTCACCAAGCTGAGAAATCTGTCGTTACACGCGGTTCACTCGCAAAAGGGTTACTGACAGGTGAAGGACTCGAACGCGCAGAAAAAATGGATGGTTACTTGACTTATGATGCACTCGAACTAAAAACTACGTTGCAAAAATTAATGTCAGTCCATGATAATTTGCATGCATTGTCCTTACAAAGCGTCTTGCATCATCAAACCATTAGCTCTGTTGTAGTAGGTGCTAGTTCTGCAGAACAGATCAAATCAACCATTGCCGCTTATGAAACACCTGTTTCAACTGAACAAATCAAAGAAGCCAAAACAGTAACTCGACAAGATACTTACCAAGAACATAGAAAATAATAAAACCCAGCAACAATTCCGCTGCTAAACGGATTGTTGCTGGGTTTTATTTATAAAGAGATAACGAGGCCATATCGACAATACGAATGGTCTTTTGATCTGCTTGCTGTATCCATCCTTCATCTTCAAACTTTGCTAGCTTTCGGCTGATCGTTTCTGGCGTAGTTCCAAGAAACGATGCGAGATCTTTACGTGACATGGGCAATTGAATTTCTTGATTTTGTTCTAGCTCTGTTTGTTGAATCAAGTAAAGGGCAATTCTTGTTTCCGTGTCTTCTGTTGTAAAACTAGTCATTTGATGTTCGGTCTGACCTAATCTTATTGAAAACTCTTTGAGAATTTTTAATGATATTTGAGGATATTTCAAGAATAACGCGCGAATGTCTTTACTGCTTATCATGCACAAAGCAGTCGTTTCCATTGCTTCTGTATATGAGTCATGAACATCATCGGTAAAAAGAGCCAACTCGCCTGTAAAATCACCGGGATAGAGAATACGAATAACTTGTTCTTTTCCTGTTTCAGTTAGACGGTAAGTTTTTAATTTGCCTTTGTGAATGATGTACAAAGAATCAGATTTTTCTCCGGCACGGTATAAAATTTCACCTTTTGACAAATTTCTGTGTTGTGTCGTATTGGCAATTTCTTTTAGTTCGTTCTGTTCCAGATGATTAAAAATTGGAACGATGGAAACACATAAATGCTTATGTGCTGAAAATGAGTCTTCTGTTCCATTAGCCCCCACAATTTACCTCCTATATAGAACATTCTTTTCTTTACTATACCCTAAACTTAGCCTCCTATATAGGACATGCCAATTTTCTTGCGATTTTTCGCCGTTGCTTCAGTTCGTTCATCTGAATAACGATCACTTCTTCCGTTCCAAACTGCACCAATGGCTTCTAGAAGTTGCGCATCGTTCCAATCATTTCGAAGAAGTTCTCGAACATCAAATCCTTCTGTAGCAAAAAGACAAGTATAGAATTTTCCGTCTGAAGATAGCCTAGATCTTGTACACGACGAACAAAATGATTCTGAAACAGAAGTGATAAAGCCTACTTGAGCATCGCTATCCTGATAACGATAGCGTTTTGCTACTTCTCCAAAATAATCCTCGTCAACAGGTGTTAATGTGTACACAGTTTTTAATTTTTCCAGTATTTCTTTTTTGGTCACAACTTTTTTAAAACTCCAATTATTATCGTTGCCTACATCCATAAATTCAATAAACCGTAGCGTAATATCTCGTTCTTTAAAGTAAGCAGCCATCGGAATAATTTCAACGTCATTAACATGCTTTTGTACAACCATATTCACTTTAATACTAAAGCCAAGTGCTTTTGCGTAGTCAATCTGTTCCAAGATATGCTCTGAACTGACTCCTCTTCCATTTAGCTTGCCGAACAATTCAGGATCGAGTGCATCTAAACTAATATTCAGCCTTCTCAATCCTGCGTCATACAAAGCTTGACCGTGTTTTTTAAGAAGAACTCCATTCGTGGTCAATCCGACGTCTTCTACGCCTTTGACTGAAAAAATTAGTTTAATTAATTCCGGTAATCCTTTACGTAATAAGGGCTCTCCACCAGTTAACCGAATTTTTTTAACACCCATTGAAACAAACAATTCAGTGAGTCGGTGGATTTCCTCGAATGTCAGAAGTTCTTGTTTCGGTAAAAAAGCGTAATCATCGCCGAAAACTTCTTTCGGCATACAGTAAGAGCACCGGAAATTGCATCGGTCTGTAACAGAAATACGCAAATCTCTCATTGGACGTCCTAACTGATCCGTCAATGCTTGTTTTGTCATCACCAAATCCACCTTTCTTGTAAACATTTATATCAAAATAGAACTTCTTGTTCGTCTTTAATAAGTTAATTGGGCAGCAATTCTGGAACGTGCGTTTTTTTCTGGTATTCAGAAGTAATATCTGTAAACGTTCCAACATAACGAACAACTTCTCCTGTATCATCTTTTACTGCACTAATATTTAACCACTGTAAATATTCTTCTCCATTCTTACGCAAGTTCCAAATTTCTCCTTGCCACATGCCATTTTGCTCAATTTCCTGCCACATATCTCTGTAAAAATTCTTGGGCTGTCTTCCAGACTTCATAATGCTTGGATTTTGCCCAACGACGTCCGCTTCTTCATATCCAGTCAATTTAGTAAAAGCTGGATTAACCTTTTTGATATTCCCTGAAGTGTCGGTAACTAAAATCCCTTGACCCGTTGAGTTAAATACTTCACCTGCTAGTTGCAGTCGATCTTGATAATACATCCAAACAACTAGCACCAAACTGGCTAGAGCGACTTGAGACAACAACATAAAACCAATCGAGTATTGCCCAGTGATAGAAAAAATTACGGATAGCATGATGGGCGGAAAAAATCCTCCAAGCCCGCCCATCATCGAAACGATTCCATTTGCAATACCTGCTTGTTTATTGAAATAAAACGGAACAAGTTTAAAAATAACACCATTCCCAATACCGGCACTTACAGCAATTGCTAAACTGCCAACTGTGTAAAGTCCAATAGTTGGTGAGAAAGCCAGAACAATCGCAGCTATCGTGTAAATGAAAAACGTACCCATCAATAACAACAGTGGTTGCAATTTATCCGCAAGCCATCCGCCTATCGGTCGAAGAAAAGTAGCAAGCGCGATAAAGCCAGCTGTACGCATACCAGCATCCACTTTTTCCAGTCCGAAATTGCTGACTAAAAAGTTAGGCAAGTAAATTGTAAACGCCACAAACGATCCAAATGTGATGAAATAAAATAGCGAAAAAAACCAAAGTTTCTCATTTTTATAGACACTTTTAATTTGTTCAATAATAGGGGTTTTCACTTTTGGTTCGTGACGATCCCCTAGAAAGAAATTTAAAGCTGCAAAAAGCAACAATAAGATTAAGTAAACTTTGACAGTCGCGGACCAACCAATTTGCGTTGCGATTAATGGAGCAGCAAATGTAGAGATTGCTGTTCCGATATTCCCTGCACCATAAATCCCATTAACAAATCCATGTTTTTCTTTTGGATAGTATTTGGGCAAAGACGTAACCCCTACAGAAAATACAGCTCCCCCGATTCCTAGAAACAATCCACTAATAATAAGATCCGAAAAACTTGAAGCTTCGCTTAAATAAAAGACCGGAAACAATAACAAAATAAAACTGACTAAAAATATAATTCGTGCTCCAAAGACATTTGCATAATAACCCAATGGAATTCGTAAAATAGAGCCTAAAACAACTGGAACAGCTGTAACTATCGCTAGCCGCTCTGGTGCGATGGCAATGTCTTCACTAATAAAGGGAATAAGAGAAGATATTATTACCCACACCATAAAGCCGACTACCAAGTTCATCGTTTGAAGGGGCAATTGCAGTTTCTTAATCATCAAAATCACCTTTTCCATTAAAATTTTAGTTATAACTTCCGCATTCATTTCCTACTTCCATTGTATCTTGAGAGTGTATCTATTTTAATAAGGGAGTGCCCTTCAGCTGGCAGGGGAAACCCTTAAAATAAAAAAAGCTACTTCCAAAGGAAGCAGCTAGATCTATTTAAGTAATAAGGGTATTCATTTTTTTGTATAACTCATCTTGATCAACGGCTTTCATTGCTTTTTCAGCCATTGGAAACAATACCGTTTCTTCTTTCATAAAATGAACCGTCAAAACCTCAAATGCTTCTGCAGCATCTTGAGAAACTGTTTTCATTTGCTCTAATGTTAACAAGTCAATATTGTCGCGTGTGTGATGAAAGAAATGGCCAATGTATGCGTCTATTTCTTGATGTTCTTCTTGTATACCAACTAAAGGCCCTTGTTCGAATCCAATGTAATTTCCGAGAGCCGGAAAAAAGAATTCCTCTTCTTTATCCGTATGATTTTTAAAAGGCTCAATAAATTCAAAAAGCTTTTGCCGCAAAAGTTTCATGTTTTCACGGCCCTTTTCAAGGCTCAAGCTGTCGTCTTCAAACGATAAAACAAGTGCATGCCACTCGCTCATTAAAAAACTTAAATATACATGTTCATTTTCCAATAACCTCATACCAGGTTCTTTAAAGCGAAGCTCCGATTTTTCTGCCATCAAAAGATCAACTCCTAGCTATTCGTCAAAAATTTAATAATTTTTTCTTTAATACGTATTCGACTAATTCAGGTCTACTCTTTAACTGCAACTTCTCCATAATTTTGGCTTTGTGTGCTTCTACTGTTTTCACAGAAATGAAGAGTTTTTGAGCAATTTCTTTGTTTCCATATCCTTTGGCTACCAGGGGAAGCACTTCAATTTCCCGTTTAGACAATAACTCGAATGGATCAGATTCTTTTACTTTATGATCTTTGTTCACTAACTCACGAACTAAAGACGTGGCCATTTTCGGATGAATATAAGTCCCCCCACTATGGATGACTCGAATCGCTTGAAGTAGTTCTTCATCTGGTGCACTTTTTAGCATATAGCCAGAAGCACCGTTTTTTAATACGTGGAATAGATATTCTTCATCGTCATGCATCGTCAAAATCAGAATTTTGGTTTCAGGAAAGTCTTCTTTGATTTTTCCAGTTGCTACTAATCCGCTTTCTCCTGGGGGCATGCTCAAATCTAACAATAATACATCCGGTTGGTGTTTTGCTACCATTTGGTAAGCTTCGATTCCATCTGCTGCCATCGCGATAACTTCCATGTCTTCTTGGAAATTAAGGATCATTGAAAATCCACTTCTGACAATGGCATGGTCATCGGCTATGACGATTTTCATTTCGCCGCCTCCCGCTTTTCATTTAAAGGTACACGCAAGTTCACAGTTGTTCCCTTAGAAATTTCAGAACTGATGGTTAAATTGCCTTGTACCAATTCAGCACGTTCGTTCATACCAAATAAGCCAAGACCTGTGCCAATAGGATTAGATCCAAGCTTAAACCCGACACCAGCATCTTTCACGACTAACCGTAAGGTATTTACTTCTTCAAACAATTGAACTTCAACAGCTTCAACATGCGCATATTTTATGGCATTGAAAATTGCTTCTTGACAGACTCTGTATAACACCGTCTCTATTTCATTTTCGTAGCGTGTTTTTTTAATAGTCGATATAAAATCAACAGTTAATCCAAAACTTTCTTCTAATCGTTTAAAATGAGAACGAAAAGCTGCTTCTAAACCGAAATCATCGAGAGCTGAAGGACGTAATTCGACTGATAAATTCCGAATGTCATCCATTAAACGAAGTAAAGTTGACATGCTTTCACTTGTTTTATTTAATACATCTTCATCGTTGGTCATATACTTTAAAGCACGCAAATCAACAACCGCACTTAATAGCTCTTGAGCTACACTGTCATGCAGCTCTCGTGAGATTCTTTTCCGTTCATTTTCTTGTGCTTTAATGACATTTTTCATCATTGTATTTTGTTGAAGTTTGTTTTGCGTTTCAAATTTAATGGATAAATCTCTTAAAATAAATACCCTTGTTCCTTTTTCAGGATCGATGACATGGAATGTTGCAGAATACGGAATAGTACCTTTTCCTACAGTCTCTAAAAATACTTGAAAAGAAGAAAAATCTGAATGATTAAAACTAGTAAAATAACAACCTTCACAAGTCATCAGTTTTTTTCCACTCGTATACCCTCTGCAGACCATACATAGAGCATCTTCTGCCCCTTTTTTCAATTGCTCCAACACTTGAACATCCATGATTTTTTCTGCGGCAGGATTCATTGATATGGTTTTACCTTCACTTGAAAAAAACAAAATGGCTTCTGAACTGTTTTCATACATTTTTAGCATCAGGTCAACTAATTGATCTTTTTCATTAGAAATCAACTCCACATCAACTCCTTTCCATCCAACGTGCCTATATCAGATTTAGACATGCTAATCAACATGTCTAATCTTTCTGGTGTCATCAAATGAGGTTCCCGAAATCCAGCTAAGAGAACCCCTACCACTCTTCCGCTATGCCATAAAGGCGTAGCGCCTATACTCAAAAGTTTTTCTAATTTTAAAATTGGATAATTGAACAAATCATTTTGTACAGTAAATTCTTCTACATCTGCCATCAGCAACGGTTTGCCGTTTTTAAATACGCCTCCAGCAATTCCTTTTCCTGATTGCAAAACTACTTTTTTGATCCGTTCACTTATAGTACCTGAGGTATACTGCCATTTTAATACATGCATATTTTCCGCCGATTCGACTAAAGCAAGCGCAATAATATCACAATGGAGAGCTTCTCTTATTTTTTCAATCTGCACTTGATAATCTTTGTTGGTATCCATACTTTGGTCTCCTATGAAACTAAAAGAGAATTTCTTTTAGTTTGTTGGTTTATGTCTTCTATATAGGATATAACTTCTGCCTACATAATTCAACGGAACACTCCATACATGTACGAGACGTGAAAATGGCCAAAACGCAAATATTGCAAAGCCTGTTAATACATGAATTTTAAAAGACAATGGCACACTTGCCATAATAGCTGGATTGGCGTTAAACAAAAACAAATCGCGGAACCAAACAGATATTGTCATTCTGTAATCAAATTCAGGTTGTACAACATTTGTCACTAAAGTTGCGTACATTCCGATAAAAACGATAAACAATAAAAGTGCGTTAACTGCTAAATCAGAAAAAGAACTTAATTTCCGAACGCTCGAGATCGTAAATCGACGAAATGTTAAAATAAACATGCCAATCAATGTCATAAAACCGAAAATTCCTCCGATATAGATGGCACCAATATGGTAAAGATGGGGACTAACCCCCATCGCATTCATCCACGAAATCGGAATAACCAATCCTCCAATATGACCAAAAATAACAGGGATAATACCCATGTGAAACAAGAGACTCCCCATCATTAACTGCTTTTTCTCAATAAATTCACTGGACTTAGCTGTCCAGTGAAATTTATCAATACCGTATCGGTAAAGATGTCCAAAGATGAAGATGGCTATACAAAGATAGGGAAAGACCACCCAAATAAACTTATCTAGCGTTTCCATCTACAGGCACCTCCTGCTCGATGCATACCTTAAAGGTCTCGCGTAATCCTTTAATGAGATGGAAATAAGGACTACTTTTTTTCTCTAATGATTTTAACAAATGGTATGTTCCGTCTTCTAATACAGCAATTAAAATATGAAAGGTTTGAGGTGCACGGGGGTCTCCTATCCACTCTGCTGCATATAAAAATTCACAAATTAAAGGCAAAAAATCCGACAGCTCTGAATCTGGCATTTCAAGGCCGAACATTTCATATGAAACTTTTAATTTTGCTAGCATTTGTCCGCGTTCTTTAGCATCTTCAAATTTAAAATACGTCATAAACAAGGTACTATCTTTGTCAAAATCAAAAATATCAGTATACATTTCTTGAATTTGATCTAAACTCATGTCATGTATTAAGTTCCAATATCTCCAGGCATGCTCATATGCTGGATGGTCTACATCAAACGATTCCTCGATTTGCGACGGGTGAAAATCGAGTTTCTCGGGATAGGTCAAGTGATGAGCAACAAAACCGAATGACTGTTTATAGCGATATAGTTTCTCTAAATTAATCACGCCATATACCTCCGTAGAAGTTTTCTTCGTAAATTTCTTTCCCCGTCTTCGTAGCTGTGCCAGTCGGACTTGAAGTTGCAGGACCACAACTATCACAAGAACCACCAGAGTCAGTTCCCCATCCTCCCATGCCTTCTGTGTCATAGCCTTCCATACCTTGAGCACGATATGGATTTACGCGACCTTCACGATGTGTTGTTGGAATAACAAAACGATCTTCGTATTTTGCAATTGCCAATAACCGATACATTTTTTCTGTTTGATGAGCCGTCATGCCAATTCGCTCTAAGCGACTTTCATCAAAATCTTTCCCTGTTGTTTTAGCGCGCATATAAGAACGCATCATTGCCATACGTTGCAGTGATTTCTTCACCGTTTCAGTATCACCAGCTGTCAGCATGTTTGCTAAATACTGAATGGGTGTCCGCATTTCTTCAATTGCAGGAAAAATCATATCTGGGTTTTTAATTGAATCTTTTCCTTCAAAATAATTCATAATTGGACTAAGTGGTGGCACATACCAAACCATTGGTAACGTACGATATTCAGGGTGAAGCGGAAAAGCCAATTGATGTTCGATCGCTAGTTTATAAACAGGCGAGTTCTGAGCTGCTTCAATCCAATCTTCTGATATGCCATCTTTTCTAGCCACAGCAATCATTTCCGGATCGAACGGATCGATAAACAAATCACATTGTGCCTTGTACAAATCTTTTTCATCTGGTGTAGAAGCCACTTCTAAAACGCGGTCTGCATCATATAGAAGAACTCCCAAGTAACGAATCCGTCCTGTACACGTTTCCGAACACACTGTTGGTAATCCTGACTCAATACGTGGGAAACAGAATGTACATTTTTCAGCTTTATTGGTCTGCCAGTTAAAGTATACTTTTTTGTATGGGCAACCTGTCATACAATAGCGCCAGCCTCGACAAGCTTCTTGGTCGACTAACACAATGCCATCTTCATCACGCTTATAAATTGCGCCAGAAGGACAACTTGCGACACAGCTTGGGTTTAAACAATGTTCGCAAAGTCTTGGCAAATACACCATAAATGCTTTGTCGAAATTGAATTTAATTTCTTCTTCGATTTTCTGGATGTTTGGATCGAGTGGTCCTGTAATATGCGCTCCTGCTAAATCATCTTCCCAGTTCGGACCCCATTCAAGGTCCATCTTTTTTCCAGTGATGACTGAATGCGCACGTGCTACCGGTGAATGTTCCAATTCACCGGCATTGGTCAAGTGCTCATAATTATAGGTCCAAGGCTCATAATAATCTTTCATTTCTGGCATGTCGGGGTTATAAAAGATTTTTCCTAATGCGACTTTCGATAATTTATTGCCTGACTTTAACTCTAATTTCCCTTTTCGAAGTTGCCAACCGCCTTTATAAAGTTCTTGGTCTTCCCAGCGCTTCGGATAACCAATACCTGGTTTTGTTTCTACGTTGTTAAACCACATATACTCAGCACCTTTACGGTTGGTCCAAGTGGTTTTGCACGTGACACTACAGGTATGACAACCGATACATTTATCTAAATTCATCACCATCGCTACTTGTGCTTTAATCTTCAAGCCAGTCAACCTCCTTCATTTTTCGAACTGCTACGTATTCATCACGCTGATTGCCGATGGGTCCATAGTAGTTGAAACCATAGCTGAGTTGAGCATATCCGCCGACCATTTGAGTGGGCTTCATATGGATGCGTGTCGGCGCATTATGACTGCCGCCTCGGGTATCTGTAATTTCAGAGCCAGGTACTTGAATATGCTTATCTTGTGCATGGTACATGAACATCGTGCCTCTTGGCATGCGGTGACTGACGACAGCACGAGCCGTAACTACACCGTTTCGGTTGTAAACTTCGAGCCACGCATTGTCATCAATATCGTGTGCTTTTGCATCTTCGTTATTAATCCAAACTGTTGGTCCTCCGCGGAATAATGTCAGCATATGCTGATTGTCTTGGTAAGTAGAATGGATATTCCATTTTCCGTGAGGTGTTAAATAACGTAGGACAAGTGAATCTACGCCACCTTTTATTTTTTTATCGTTCTTCCCAAAAACCATTGGCGGCAAGGTCGGCTTATAAATCGGCAACGCTTCACCATATTGTTGGAAAATTTCATGGTCGATGTAAAAATGTTGTCTGCCTGTCAACGTTCGGAAAGGCACTAACCGTTCAATATTGGTTGTAAATGGTGAGTAACGTCTGCCCATTTTGTTTGATCCACTAAACACAGGCGTTGGAATAACTTCACGCGGTTGAACCGTAATACTTTGGAATGTGATTTTCTCTGCCGCACGATCAGCAGAAATATCTCTCAGTTCGACACCTGTATCTTTTTCAGCTTCAATATACGCTTTTTGTGAAACTCGGCCATTTGTTGCTGAAGATAGATTCAACATAGCATCTGCCACTTGACGGGCTGTTTGGATTTTCGGCAAGCCGTTTTTGATTGAGTCATCGAAATGAGTCCCATTAATATGTTTCAATTCTTCATATTCTTCTGCTACAGAAAAACTAACACCGTGTGCACCGGTTTTTCCAATGGATAAATTCGGTCCAAGTGTAATGTATTTATCATAAATCTTCGTAAAGTCTCGCTCTACGATACTGAAGTTTGGCATTGTTTTCCCTGGTATCGCTTCGATTTCTCCTTTAGCCCAATCTTTCACGACTCCCATAGGCTGTGAAATTTCACTGATTGAGTCATGTGCAAGAGGCGTAATCACGACATCTTTGTAAACACCAGGTAAATGCGTTCCTGCCATTTCCGAGAATTTTTCAGCTAATTTTGCGTAAATGTCCCAGTCAGAACGAGATTCCCAAAGTGGATTTACTGCAGGATTAAATGGATGAACAAATGGATGCATATCAGTTGAAGATAGATCCGTTTTTTCATACCAAGTTGCTGCTGGTAAGACAATATCAGCATATAACGGTGTTGACGTCATACGGAAATCAAGTGCTACCATCAAATCTAATTTACCTTCTACATCTTCTCTCCACACAATTTCTTCTGGCTTTTCAGTAACGTTCGGTTCAGCCAACAAGCCATCTGAAGCGCCTAAAAGATGCTTCATGAAATATTCTTGACCTTTAGCAGAACTTGAAATCAAGTTTGAGCGCCAAATAAATAACGTTCTTGGGAAATTTTCCGGTGCTCCTGGATCTTCTATTGCAAATTTTGTTTTGCGTGATGTCACTTGTTCAACCGCATAATCGATAATTTCTTTATTCGTTTTAGCACCTTTTTCAGCAGCTTCTTCTGCAAACAGCAAGCTATTTTTATCAAACTGTGGATAAGAAGGCAACCATCCTAATCTTGCTGCTAATACGTTGTAATCTGCTGGATGCTGATACGCAACATTTTCTGCAAGTGGTGATGTTAATGCATCTGTGCCACTTTCTTCATATCTCCATTGTTCAGTTGCAAAGTAAAAGAAAGAAGTGGCATTTTGCAATCTTGCTGGGCCTTGCCAATCTTTTGCAAAAGCAATTGATGACCAGCCTTCAATTGGACGACATTTTTCTTGTCCAACGTAATGAGCCCACCCCCCGCCATTGACGCCTTGAGACGCTGTCAAAATAACTAAGTTTAAAATCGCACGATAAATCGTATCACTATTAAACCAGTGGTTGATTCCTGCGCCCATAATGATCATGGAGCGCCCACCTGTATCAAGTGAGTTTTGCGCAAATTCACGTGCAATTTGTGTCACGATTGATGCTTTAACAGAAGTGACTTTTTCTTGCCAAGCCGGTGTATAATGAGATGTTTCGTCATCATAGCCTTTTGCGTTATATTCACTCTCAATACGAACAATCCCGTATTGGCTTAACATTAAATCGTAAACTGTAGCTGCGTAACGCTCTGTTCCGTCAGCTAACTGTACTTTTCTTGTTGGAATGACACGTTTGAAGACACCGTTTCCTTGGTTATCAAAGTATGGGAAAACAATTTCTTTCCATTCTTCTTGATGTCCTTCGACACTCATCGCTGGTTCTACTTTCGAACCATCTTCATTTTCAAGAATTAAATTCCATTTTTTATCTTCTTCCCAGCGCTGCCCCATCGTTCCATTTGGAACAACCAATTTGTCAGCAGCTTCATCAAAGATGACAGGTTTCCATTCTGCATGTTGTGACGTGTCGCCTAAATCACTAGCACGCAAAAAGCGTCCACCTTTCAGCGTATCTTCATGCGGATCTAATAGAATCATAAAAGGCATGTCTGTAAATTGTTTTGAATAATTGATAAACATCGGTTCTTGACGTTGCTGATAAAACTCATCCAAAATAACATGCGTCATGGCTTGTGCCAAAGCAGCATCTGTTCCAGGGTGAGGAGCTAGCCAATTGTCCGCAAATTTTACGTTTTCCGCATAGTCAGGTGCAACAGATACAACTTTCGTTCCTTTATAGCGAACTTCTGTCATGAAATGCGCATCTGGCGTTCGTGTCATTGGTACGTTTGAGCCCCACATCATTAAGTAACCTGCGTTATACCAATCTGATGATTCTGGAACATCTGTTTGTTCTCCCCAAATTTGTGGAGAGGCTGGTGGAAGATCGGCATACCAATCGTAAAAACTCAACATTTCTCCACCTAAAAGCGAGATAAAACGTGCTCCAGATGCGTAGCTGACCATGGACATCGCTGGAATTGGTGTAAATCCAGCTACGCGATCTGGTCCGTATTTTTGAATCGTATAAATTAATTGTGCTGCTATTAATTCCAACGCATCATCCCAGTTGACACGGATATGGCCGCCTTTTCCGCGTGCAGATTTGTAGAACATAGCTTTTTCAGGGTCTTCTACAATACTTGCCCAAGCTTCTACCGGATTTGAGTGACTAGCACGCGCTGCTTTCCATAGTCTCCAAAGTCTACCGCGCATATAAGGATACTTTACGCGCAATGGACTGTATTCATACCAAGAAAACGTAGCGCCTCTTGGACAGCCGCGTGGTTCAAATTCCGGCATATCCGGCCCGCATGAAGGATAATCGATTTGCTGGTTTTCCCAAGTAATAATTCCATTTTTCACAAATACTTTCCAACTACACGATCCGGTACAGTTTACGCCGTGCGTTGTGCGTACAACTTTATCGTGTGACCATCTTTGGCGGTACATATTTTCCCAATCTCGACTTTTTTCCTCCAAGATAGACCAACTGCCCGAGTAACTTTCCACTGGTTTAAAGAAATTTAATCCGAATTTTTTCTTCATCGCTTATACACACTCCTTCTCAGAATGAAAGACATTGAAGGGAATCAATTAAAACTTCATTCGTATACCCTTATTATGTTAGTCACCCACAAAAGTTCACATTAGGGAATGTCCTATAGAACTACTGGAATTCCCTTGTTCATTGAAAATTGAAACAACCCTATTTTGTTTTTTCATTATTCATCTGCTAATTTTCGACGATTTCCAAGAAAATGCTTTGAGTCATGTGTTCAGTTCTACCTTCAGTTACAACTAGAAAACGGCATTACTAAACTAGTTGTACACTTTTATGAGGTTCAAATTACAGAATACTTATTTTTCCAAGAAGCCCTTATCGCTTAACTCCCTATTTTTAGCGCCCGATTAGGGAGTTCCCTCTTTCGTAAAAGGAAATGCCCTAGCTGGAAAATCAATGGTTTTTATCATGTTATACTGAAAAAAAATGAGGGGAATGAATGATTATGTCAGGACCATCTTTGCGCCAATTACATGCTCATCACGCTATTCATCAAGGCGCCTTATCTGGAGCATTAACTAAAACTGAAGAAGTGGAAGACTTGTTGAGAGCTAAGGAATTTGAAGTTGCACGTCAAGCAGCAGATCATTTATTGGAGTTTTGGGAAACGCGTATCATTAGCCATGCTGATGCAGAAGAAGAAGGATTTTATCAAGAAATGCTCCAACAAAAACCAGAACTCGAGAAAGCTGTTATAGACTTAACGCGTGATCACGATATTTTGCGAATCATTGCAGCTGATATTAAACAATTACTTGTCGAAGAAGGGCTTAGCTATGAAGTTATGAAACAATTTCACGCACTACTCGTAGTAAATGCCATTCATAGCCGAGAAGAAGAGCGTATGTTGCTTCAGGAGCCTTCGGTATGATCAAAACAATTGGAAGAAACGACTTATGCCATTGTAATAGCGGCAAAAAATATAAAAAATGTTGTGGAGCAAACCATTCCTCAAAACTAATGATTGAAGAACAAAATAAAGTGCTACAAGGATTGTTACAGGAGTTTTTCGAAAATCATCCACGACCCTCTGAACAAAAAGAGTTAGCGAAGTGGAAAGATCGAGTGGAAAATATTCTTGTTCCACTATATGGAGAAGACAAAGCAAATGGAATCATTGGAGACATCTTTTTCTTTTCAGAACATGTTGATATTTGGAATTCCTTTATCGAACGGAAAATCCTTAAAGAAAGACGAACACAGATAAAACAAATTCTCAACTCTTGGATCAATCCTTTGTTTATGGCAGGAGAAGTTCTTTCTATTTCTAATTATCGTGCGAAAGTTCGCGATTTATTGTCTGAAGAAGTTATGGAAATTGAAGTGAACGAATCGTTCTCTGTAGAAGTCGGAAATATTGCTACTGGATTTTACTTACCGGATGTTCGAGTCGGAAGTCAATTTTTAATGGTACTAAACAGCTTAACTATTGCAGTTGAAGTGAAAAATGACAGCATTTCAAAACTCAATGAAATGTATGAAAGCTCTGAACTAAGTACAGCACCCGATTTTTATAAACACAATATACTCGCTGTTTATCAAATTTTAAGTAGTGGTCTTCTCGGCGCTGAGCAAGTGTCTTCAACAGTTCTTGAAAAGGTTAAAGACCTGGAGAATTTTCTTATTGAACATGATTTAAAAAACGATGAATTAATCGAAGTCTTTTTCCATTACGTAGAGCCTCTTGCAGAAATTCCTCAAGAAGCTATTGCAGGAGCAATTCAATTCGCTATCGATCATCAATTGGTTCAATTAGATTGGAATCTCGAAAAAACAGCTCACTATTTTTCGGTAAATACCGAAAACATAACGCTTTTTAAAGATGAACTTGGCTCTTTTTATCATGCAGCTATGCGCAATAAAGATGATGGCGAAGAAAAAGAAGCTGTTTATGCATTTGAAGTGGGAACAGATCCAAAAGGCAATGAGTTGCAGAATTGGCAATTGTATATGCATTTAAAAAATGCCACCATTTCGAGTGAAAATGAATTAAAACGTCAAATGGAGTATTATCACAGTAAATCTTATGAACCGAAAACGAAAAGCGAAAATGCTCAGCTACTTGCTTACGCTGCATACACAAGCAGCAATCGTACTGAGGATTTAGAAAAAATTCAGCAACTTGATCCCAAAAATCCGGATGCTTTACTACTAGAAGCTGAAGTAGTAACCGATTTGAAACAAAAAGAACTACTACTTCAAAGAGCGCTCGTTAGCGGAAAAGAACGTTTTGAGCCTGCAATGGATGTAGCTTGGCTTTATGTGCCAAACCGGTCGTATCTGCGGTCGTTATTCTTGCTTGGAAATTTTTATTGGGAACAAGGTCGTTTTGAAGAAGCTTTCCCTGTTTACTATGAGCTGTTACGTTTAAATCCTGGCGATCATCAAGGTGCACGTTATTTAGCTGTTTCCACATTGATCGCACTTGATCGACTTGCAGAAGCTGAGAGCTTGATTGGTCATTACGAAGAAGAGCTTAGCGATAATGCTTTCTATGCCTGGTTTAAGTGGTCAATTGAACGAAAAAAGACCATTTTTTCTCAAGCAACTCAGAATCTTTATGTAGAAGCTGTAGATCAAAATCCATATGTGAAAAAATACATTGAAAAAGGATATGTTGCAGTCCCTTATCCAAAGTCTGTAGTTATAACACCGCGTTCTCCTGAAGAAGCAAGCCTCATATGGACATTTTTAGCACCAACGATAAATGCTCAATAAATAACTTTGTAAAACAAAAACAAGCCGCATTTTCGTAATTGAAAATGCGGCTTGTTTTTTGTGCTTAACTATTAATAGATCCTGTTTGATTATCATCTTTTGCAGAATCAAAATTCCCTTGCCCAACTCTTTTACGAACCTCTTCTTCTGTTAATTTACTGCCGATTGGACCTGTAGGAATATCCGTAGATCCATTTTCAGTTTCTGCACGTTCAACACGTGCAAATCCTGAATTAGTTTGACGTCCAATCCGTTCTCTTTCAGCTCTGCTTGAATATGTTTGTTCCACACTTTTTTCATCAGCCATGTAAAGACCTCCGTTTCGACTTATTTTATATTCTTAAGCTTTCCTGATTCTTTCATAACTAACAAATTCATATTTACCATATCATTTTTTTCTGATTAATCAAAATAGTAAGCACTTACTATACCTTACAATATAATTTATCAATTCAGATAGCTAGAAAACAATATTTTTTAATAAAAAATACTATATTAATAAAGACCAGGAATTATTTACCGGGCACGAATTTATTAAGTATTCTAAAAATACGGAAAATTTAGTTGTTTTTTTAATTTTCTTTGTTAATATGTATAGATAGAATTACTTTTTAACTATTAAATAAAAATAGAAAGGACTTTAATAGTCTTTTATACTTATTTTTAATGAGGTTAAATAGTTTTTAAGTATTGTCTGCAATACCCAATAAAGGAGGACGAAAAATGATAAAAAAATTTTTTACCACTGCAGCCACATTCGCTTTAGTTTTAACTAGTGCAAACTTAATGCCGTTAGCCGCAACAAACGTAGAAAAACCTACTAATGTTGAGCCTGCTGATTATGCAAAAGACATCAATTTAAGTCCCATGTTAAAAGCGCTTGTAAAAGATTCTACGGGATCTGCTATTAAAACAGTCGACTTTAAACAAGGAGTTAAATACGATTTTGCAGCTAGCAAAAATATGTCTGGTTTTACAAACGACTCTGTGGACAACCCAATTTCTGTTGGTATTCAAAATGGAACTCAGTTAACAGACCAAGAAATTGATGCAATTGCTGCCGATGACGGTAAAACTGCAATTACTAAAAGTAGCAACGGCTTTCCTTCTCAACGCTTTGTAGTGGATGTTTCTAAAGACATGGCAGTTGGCCATGACATTGAGCTTTACTGGAAAGGTAAAACGTTATCAAGCGGACTTGCTAACTTATCCGCATGGGATTATAAAGCCAACACCTGGATTGCGTTAAGTCAAGTCGAAGGAAATAACAACAATGATGAAATTGTTTTATCTGCTGAAGTTGATCCTGAAAGATTTGTTAAAGACGGTCAAGTTCAAGCAATGGTTCACGACTCTGGAACACTTACCGATTCTAAAGACAAAGACTTTACGATGCTATGGTTTTCAGACACACAATACTATGCAGAGGATTATCCAGAAGTCTGGACTTCTATGACAGACTGGATGATCGAGGAATTCAAAAAAGGAAAATATGAATATGCAATGCATACGGGAGATCTCGTCAATCAATACAACAAACCAGAGCAATGGGAAGTCGCAAAAGAAAATCTAGATCGTATGGACGCAGCTAACATTCCCTACGGCGTATTAGCTGGAAATCGTGATGTTCTGCCTGATCGAACACAAAAAATATACGATTATACACTTTTCGGTAAATATGCTGGTGTAGATCGTTTTAAAGACAAACCTTGGTTTGGCGAAGCGATGAACGAACAAAACCAAAACCATTATGATTTATTCTCTTTTGGAGACCATGACTTCATTATGCTTTATCTTGGTTTCGGAAAAGACGGTACTACTGAATCCGTTGAATGGGCTAATAAAGTGTTAGAACAGCATGCTGACCGTAACGCAATTCTTGGTATGCACGAAAATATTAACTCTTTGGCTCAATATGTGACAGAAAGCGCCCGAATTGTGAACAGAGAAATTGTTAATCCTAATAAAAATGTCAAAATGGTTCTTAGTGGACACCACCACGGGTCAAATTATCGTGTGAAACAAGTTGAAAATGAAGATGGTACCGATCGTGAAGTGTTAGAAGTCTTAGGGAATTACCAAGGGAATCTCGCTGATGATCGCGGACAAGGTTATTTGCGCTTGTTGACGTTTGATCCTACCGACGAAACACTTGATTTTGTTTCGTACTCACCTTACCTTAATGATTTCGATTTTGATCAGTTTGATCAAGCTAAAGAAAGCTTTACCGCAAACTTTGACTTAGCTGATGTTGAAGCAAAACCAAATCCAAGACAAATTGAGACAGATTATATGGCTGTTAATATCTACACTGACCAATTAATCGGTCAGGACACTAACTTGAAATCTGGTGAAATTGCTTCTACTCAGTGGAAAGACCTTACCGAAAAAACAACTTACCAATGGTATATGAACATCACCAATGATTCTGACGAAAGTGAAAAATCAGCGATTTATCAATTTACGACTGGACTTAAAGAACCTGATCCAGAGCCAGAACCAACAGAGCCGACATTCCCAGACGTAACACCAGAAAAACCAGACTGGGCTTACGAAGCGATTGAAAGAATGGCTGCAAGAGGCATAATTGAAGGCTATCCGGATAAAACCTTCAAGTGGAGAAACAGCATTGAAAGACAACATGTTTCGCTGATGTTTACTCGCGCGTTGCCAGAACTGAAAAGCAAAGCACCCTATGAATATTTTAGTGATGTTCCAAAAAATCACAAATACTTCGAACCTATTATGGCAACTCAACAAGCAGGAATTGTTGAAGGGTATCAAAACAAATTCCGTCCTGCTGGTATGTTAACGCGCCAAGAAATGGCAAAAGTACTAGTAATCGCATTTGATATCGAAGAAAAAGGGACACATAAATTCCCAGACGTTGATCCAAATGGCTGGTCAGATCCGTATATCGATGCATTGTATGCTGCAGGAATTACAATCGGATCACCTAATGGTAAGTTTAATCCAAAAACAGATGTAACGAGAGCTGAGTTTGCTGTCTTTATGGACAGATCACTCAAATATATTGAAAAAGAATAAACTAAAGAGCTTGCAGTTATAAACTGCAAGCTCTTTTTAATGTTCTATAATGCGGTGTTTAAAACTTATTCCCTTTGTCTCCATGACGTTCCAACAGTTCAGCGAAAGATAAGTTTTTCTCGCGTTCTTTGCGCTCAGATATGCGTTGTGCTTCTTTTTCTTCTTCTAGTTTTTGCTCTTCTTTAAGCAATTCTTTTTTTGTTTCTTTTAACTTCGATAACATGTCATCAGAAAATAGACCATTAGCTTCTTCTTTTCTTTTAGCCACGAATTTTCTCTCCTTATGAACGTTTAATAACAGTCGCAATTCCTTGACCGCCACCGATGCACAAAGTCGCAAGACCTGTCTTGGCATCACGTTTGATCATTTCATGCAACAATGTCACAAAAATACGTGTCCCACTTGCACCGATTGGGTGACCAATTGCAATCGCTCCCCCATTAACATTTAAAATGTCATGGTTGAATTCTAATTCACGGTCAACTGAAATTGACTGAGCTGCAAATGCTTCGTTTGCTTCAATCAATTCGATATCGCCAAGTGACATATGCGCTTTAGATAAAGCATTTTTCACAGCTTGTACTGGACCGATTCCCATTACAGCAGGATCTACTCCAGCAGTACCGCTTGCTACTATTGTTGCGAGTGGTGTCAATCCTAATTCATCTGCCTTAGCTTTTGACATCACTACAACTGCTGCCGCCCCATCATTAATACCTGACGAGTTACCTGCTGTTACGCTTCCGTCTTTTTTAAACGCTGGACGCAATTTCCCTAATTTTTCTTCATTAGAGCTACTTTTCACGTATTCGTCTGTTTGGAAGACAACTGGATCTCCTTTACGTTGCGGAATTTCTACTGGCACGATTTCATCATCAAATCGACCCGATTCAATCGCAGCCGTTGCACGTGCTTGTGAACGCGCTGCAAATTTATCTTGCTCTTCGCGCGTTATATCGTAACGATCACATAAATTTTCTGCTGTAACGCCCATATGGTAATCATTGAATGCACACGTTAACCCGTCGACCAACATGCTATCTACTAGTTTTTGATCTCCCATGCGGAAACCACTACGGGCATTTTCCATTAAATAAGGAGCACGACTCATATTTTCCATTCCGCCAGCTACTACAATTTCTGCATCCCCTGCGTAAATTGCTTGAAAAGCAAGCTGAATAGATTTTAATCCAGAACCACAGACTTTATTGATCGTCATAGCTGGTATTGTTTCTGGTAAGCCCGCATGAATAGATGATTGACGCGCTGGGTTCTGGCCTAGTCCCGCTTGTAGTACATTCCCCATAATAACCTCAGATACTTGTTCTGGCTGTACTCCTGCGCGTTTAAGTGCCTCTTTTATAACGATTGACCCTAAAGTTGTTGCTGGAACATCTTTAAGAGCTCCTTGAAATGAACCTACTGCTGTTCGGACAGCACTTACAATAACAATTTCTTGTGACATGAAATTTTCCCCCTTGTTTGATTGTTTGTTAGTTGCTCTTTTATCCCTCTCCTCTATACAATGGAAAGTAGGGGGGATACTATGTTTAGTTTACCAAAAAATGCAACGATTATCGAGGTAGGACCACGAGATGGTCTCCAAAATGAAGGAAAGCTTGTTAAAACAGAAGACAAACTTCAATTTATTGATGCTTTGCAGCAGGCTGGAATCCAAGAAATGGAGTTAACATCTTTTGTCTCACCCAAATGGGTACCACAAATGGCTGATGCTAAAGAAATTGTGGCCGGAACCAAAAAATTGGGTCGTCAATTTGTTTTAACACCAAACAAACACGGTATTGATACAGCTATCGAGTCAGACGCACAATCACTCGCTGTCTTTGTAGGTGTTTCTGATACGTTTAACAAAAAAAACATTAATAAAACAACACAAGAAAGCATGGAAGCGTTAAAACCACTTATTCTTGATTTGAAAAACCAAGGTATCTTTGTTCGTGCATGTATTTCTACTGCGTTTTATTGTCCGTTTGAAGGCGCTATTGCTCCAGAAGCAACCATTGCTCTTTGCCGAGAATTTGTCGATTGGGGAGTTGATGAATTGAGTGTGGCAGATACCATTGGTATGGCGAACCCAAAAGAAAGCTATGATTTATTCAAACAACTCGTTCGTGAATTCCCTACAATTTTGATAACCGCTCATTTTCATGACACACGCAGAATGGCATTAGCCAATATCGCTTCAGCTCTACAAGCTGGCGTTACGAGATTTGATGCTTCAGCTGGCGGTTTAGGCGGCTGTCCTTTTGCTCCTGGCGCTACGGGCAATGTAGCGACAGAAGATGTAGTAAATATGCTCCACCGCATGGATGTTCAAACAGGAATTGATTTAGATCTTTTATGCGCGGCAATCGAAACAATCGAGCCGCATGTGACAAATCCTGTGACAACGGGTATGTACACCTTATATAAAAATCGGTCTTGAGGAGTTTGAGTTATGAAAAAGGGATTGATTTGGACTTCAGCTATTGCTTCTAGCGTTCTCACTGCATCGGCTACTGTTGTTGGCATTGTGGCCAGTAATCGATTGATGTATGTTAAGAAAAAAGATGACCAGCTTATTTTAGAACGAGAAACTAGCGCAAAACGTTATAACGAAGCATGGTACACAAACGTTCTGAAACATGAACAGTGGATTGAATCTGAAAATGGCTATCCGATTAAGGCTATATTTTTAGAACCTCATAATACAAATCGCTATGTAATTATTTGTCACGGCGTGACAGAATCAAAAGTGAATTCTTTTAGATTTGCGCGCATGTTTGAGCGCTTAGGATTTAACTCAGTCGTTTATGACCACCGGCGACATGGTGATTCAGGTGGCAAAACGACCAGCTTTGGTCATTTCGAAAAGTTTGATTTAAAAGCTGTCGTCAAAGCACTTGAACTTCATGTCGGAACTGACTTGTTTTATGGCATCCATGGTGAATCCATGGGAGCTGCTACAACCCTTCTTTATGGCGGCATGGAAGATACGGCTGATTTCTATATTTCCGATTGTGCGTATTCTGATATTTACGAGCAAGTTCTACACGTCATGAGAACGACAACACCACTCCGGACTACATTGGCACTTCGACTCGCAAGTCTATTTATGAAAATGCGTGATGGGTATTCGATGTCTACGGTTTCACCCAGAGAAACGATTCAAAACATCGAAAGCCCGGTCCTTTTTATCCATAGCCTTGATGATGAGTTTGTCTTACCTAAAATGAGCGAAGAACTTTACGAACTAAAAAAAGGTCCCAAAGAATTGAAAATGTTTGAAGAAGGAACTCATGCTCAATCTTTTAATATGAATCCTGAAGAGTACGAAAGAATTGTTGCTGAGTTTTTAATGAAGTATGATTTACTAACAGCTAAACAAAAAGAAACCCATTAGCTTCTACTCCAAACATAAAAAAGCACTTTGCGGAGTGCTTTTTTATGTTTCTTTCTTTTTGTTTAAGATAAGTTTCATACCTGCTTCTCCTTCTACACCAATAAATAATTCCGTAATCGGCCCACTTTTAACAATGCCCGTCACGTGGAGTTCAATGGTATCTAGACTATAATCGGTCATGTCTTTTACCAGCTCTTGAATTTTGTCTATAGACATCGGAAACGACTTTTTCATGTTTGTTTTCTCTAAATCAAACTTTCCGGCTTCTTTTTCATCTTCTTCTATAACAGGTAAATAAAAACGCAACTCTTGGCGTTCGTCCATTGCTGATTCCTCCTTTTGCAGTAAGCTTACAAAGCTATAAAGTAACTCTTATAAAGACAATACCCCTTATCCTAAGTTCTAATTGCTAATTCTAGACAAAATAAAAAAAGCACTCCGAAGAGTACTTTTTATTTTTTTGCTTTTTTTTCTGGTTTAGTTGATGCTTTATTCATTTGAGACATCATTTGATTGATTTTTTTCTGAGACGGTTTTTGT